>NC_008816.1:0-600000 GCF_000015645.1 Prochlorococcus marinus str. AS9601 | reverse complement strand
GTAAGTGTATTTTTTGCTATCTCCGGGTTCGCCCTCCCATATAAGTGCGGTCTTTCCTCCAAGCCCTCTCTTAATGTGTCTATCTAAGCAGTTATATGTAATATTGAGTTTCCCTTCTTTGAACCATTTAAAAAAGGGCGCATTTTCGTTATCTAATACAGTTTGAAATGGCTCAAACCAATCTAGTTCCGATTTTGCAAAAGATTCCCAAAATTGAATAGGATTATTTGATGCTTGTTTTTTTAGACTTAGTAATTCTTCTTGAGTACTAATATTTGAGTTTTCTGCAAATTTTTTTGATGGAAGGAAAATTCTCTTTTCTTCAAGTATGTTATTGATTGAATTTTTTTTATCTAATGACATTAAATAAATCTATGCTTAATAAATTTAGTCGAAAAAATTAAGGTTTTCAAAAATTTTAATATTAATTTAGCTCAAAGATTTATTCTAAAAGATCTAATAAATACGGCTTAGAACAAATTCTGGAAGAGCCATTAAAGCTCTTTTATATTCTGAATCAGGAAGCCAGACTATAGCTTCTTTAGAAAGTATTGCAAAATCCTCAGCTAGTTTCCTAGAACTTTCAATAGCTTTAGAGTTCATGATGATACTTAGTGCATCATCTAAATCATCTTTTTCTGCAAGTTCTCTGTTTATAAGAACTGACAATTGTTTATTTTCTTCTAAAGCATATAAAACTGGGGCGGTGAGATAACCACTAGCTAGATCACTTACAGCAGGTTTTCCAAGTTGTTTATCATTTCCAGTAAAATCAAGAATATCATCTACAACCTGGAATGCTAAACCAATATTTTTGCCAAAATCGTACAGCGAAGTTAAGTTTTCGTCATTAATCCCACTCAAAACTCCAGCTGCTTTGCAACTATTGGCTATTAATGATGCTGTTTTACAATAACTTTTGTTTATGTATTTGGAAAAAGATTGAGCCGAATCAAATCTATTTAAATTTTGTTTGATTTCACCCTCTGCTAAATCCATTATTACTCTACTAAGTAATTTAACTACATTTACATTGTCAAGATTTGCTAGGTGCCAACTTGCTTGAGCGAATAAAAAGTCACCCGCCAAAACAGCTACTCTTGTATTAAATCTGCTATGAACTGTATCAACTCCTCTTCTTGTAGATGCCTCATCAACAACATCATCATGGACTAAAGAGGCTGTATGAATCATCTCAGTTATTTCTGCAAGTCTTTTATGTTTCGTTGTCAAGCAAAATTCAGGAGATATAGCTTTTGAAATTAATAAGACGATACCGGGTCTAAGTCTTTTACCCCCAGCACTAAAAAGATGTTCAGCTGCTGCTTGAAGAATTGGATGACCAGCTCCAATTAAATTTTTCAGTTCAAGAATAAGATCATCAAGATCATTTTCAACTGGTTGTAGTAGTTCTGTTACTGTATTCATGATTGACCTCACATATATATTAAGGAATCAAACATTGCTTCGGAGGTTTACTAACCTAATTTCTTTATTAATTTCAAACCAAAATTTTACTTTTTTTAAAAATTTATCTTTTTCTGAAGTAACAAAGAAATCTACATTTTCATAAAAAAGACTTTCATAGCTGGTAGTTTTTGAAATAGCAAAAGATTCATTAAATTTTTTTATTAAAGCTACAGATGGATCAATAATTTTTATATTTGAATCTAATTTTTTTCTAAAAAAGTCATAAATTAGAGGATAGTGACTACATCCAAGGATTAATTCTTCAATATTTTTGTTTATTAGTGGTCTTAAGTATAAGTCTGAAAGGCTATTTAACTTATCAAGATTTAATTTTTCTTTTTCAATTTCAGATACAAATTCTGGACATTCTTGCTGAAATATTATCGTATTTCCTTTTTTAGCATTTATAGCTTTCTTGTAATACGATGATCGAACAGTTCTTTGTGTTGCTAGGACACCTATTATTTGTTTATCAACTATTTCAGATACTGAATTTATAAGATCAAAACAAGGGACCTTTAGATTATCTTCTAGAATATCAAGCGCACACGCATTTGTAGTGTTACAAGCAACTAAAAGTGCATCCAAATTCTTATCAACAAAAAATGTACAAATCTCCTTTGCAATTAATCTAATCTCTTTAGAATTTTTGTTCCCATAAGGTATTCTTTTTGTATCCGCCAAATAAAAAACTTTTACATCTTTACGTGTTTTTAGTAAAGAATTAAGGATAGTAAAACCACCTATTCCGCTATCAAATATACCTATTTTAAGTATCACCCTACTTTATCTAAATATTCGAGGATGCCTTTTGCAATTGCATAGGCTAATCTTTTTCGATGGGTTATTTTTTCTAATCTTCTTGCATCCAATCTTCCCGTTAAAAATCCAATTTCTACAAGGACTGCGGGCATCCTAGTATTTTTAATTACATAAAATCGACCTTGTTTAACTCCTCGATCAGGACTACCAGGGGAAACTCTTAAAATTTGTTTTTGAATTCTTTTCGCGAGTAATCTTCCTCTCCACCCTCTGTAATAAAATGTTTCCAATCCATTTATGTCTTTTCTTTTACCTCTTGAGGCATTTGCATGAATACTTACAAAAATATCTGCATTCGTATTATTAGCAATGGAAACTCTTGGAGGCAAATCCAAATCAACTTCATTTGTTCTAGTCAACATTACTTTGACACCTTTCTCAGAAAGTAAATTTTTAACTATTTTTGAAACCTCTAGGACAACATCTGTTTCTCTAATACCACCAATACCTATTGCTCCTGGGTCAGGTCCGCCATGCCCTGGATCGATTACAACCTCAAACTTATTTCGTTTTAACTCTGGTAGTTTCAAGTAACCATAATTGTTTTTCTTCTTATGAATTAAATTTTGATTTGCTTTGATATTTTCTCTTTTCTTTTCAACTAAACCTTCACCAATCTTTTTGAATGAATATTTTGGGTTAAATAGTTTAATTCTCCATCTATTTTGATCTAAGCCAACCATTTGCCAAGTCAAAGGGTTCAAATAAGTCTCTTCCTTAAATTCAATTACTAGTCTTGTTTTACCCTTGTCTGGTTTACCTAATCTAATTTCTTTTATTGGGCCATTACCTTTTATTGTTCTGGGATTTTTTAATTCTCCTGGAAAATCTACCCAGAATCTATCTCCCGATATTTGGTTAGTCTTCTGAAAGTATGCTTTTAAATTAGTATTTGATTTAGTTCTTAATTCTAAAACCCCATTATTATTTATAGCCCATGCCGCAAGTGCACTTGAAGATTTAACTGGAAAGATTGAAGAATTTAAAAATAAAAAAACGGATAAATAATGAAGAAGTTTATTTTCTAAAAACTTTATCATTAGTTTGAAAACAATTTGTTTTTTCTATGTTTAAGGCTTGGCATCTGCTCCCTAATTTTCTTTACTCTTTCTTTATCAGCAGGTGCTATTGCAGCCCCCTGAGTTTTTCCGGCATCAGATAAAACTGTACCCCAAGGGTCAATTACCATCGCATGGCCATGACTTTGCCTTCTTCCATAATGAATACCAGTTTGAGCTGGAGCGACTACATATGCTGTATTCTCAATTGCTCTTGCTTGTAATAGGATTTGCCAATGATCTTTTCCAGTAAAAGCTGTAAAAGCTGCGGGAATCATAATTAGCTCTGCACCATTGGAAGACAAATATCTATAGAGTTCAGGAAATCTAACGTCGTAACAAATCGATAATCCTATTTTGCATAAACCTGGGACATCTACAACAGGTGGATACTCTGCTCCAGATAAAATAGTGGATGATTCCTTGTATAGATTTCCATCTGGCAAATCAACATCAAACAAATGAATCTTGTCGTATTTTGCCAAAATCTGTCCATCTTTCCCAAATAAAGCTGACCTATTAAAAGTATGACTATCATCACCAGCAGGGACAGGATACCCTCCTCCCAATAGAAATACTTGATATCTTTGTGACATGGTTTTTAGAAAATTTGTACACTTCACTGATAATTCAGAAGCTAATCTAAGTTTTTCATCATCTCCTCCTAAAAAAGCAAAATTCTCAGGCAATCCTATTAACTCAGCACCTCTTCTAGCAGCTAATTCAATCTGTTCTTCTGCTTCAGTAAAATTTGCTTCAACATTTGAAGTACTCGTAATTTGTAATGCAGCTACCAAAAAATCAGTCAAGACTTTACTCCTAATGAACCAATTCGTAGATCATGAGGCACGAATCACACCTCTTTCAACTTGAGCTGGAACAATATCTAAGCAATCAAGTTCAGAGCAACATTTAAAATCATCCTCATAATCTCCTAGACTTGTCAATCTTTTGCCATGGGTTGCTGTTTTTAAACATTTCAAAATATCATTTTTCCAGAAATCCCAAAGTGCCAAAGCAGCTTGTAATTCGTCATTCAGAATATTGATTTCGAAATCACCGTTCTGTTTTAGGTAAGTGGCCAATGCACCAGCAGCTAAAGAATCCTCAAGTGAATAAGAGCCTTCCCAACCACTACCAAGTATTAAAACATTTTCACTTTTTAATGAAATGATTTTTTCGGCAACTGCTTTCCTATTTGGGAGACCCATAGCAAATAAATGCTGTGCATTTTGAACTTTTTGCAATGATTTAGTCCCATTAGTCGTACTCATAAATAATCTTTTACCATTAACAACTTTTTTCGTAACTGATAAAGGAGAATTTCCTAAATCAAAGCCCTCAATCTTCTTTCCACCTCTCTCTCCAAGCATTAGTCTCTTTTCAACTTGCCACTTCATTGCAGATTCTTTTAATAAATCTAAATCTGCGAAAACTTGTATTGAATCAGCTCCATTTTTTAAAGCCCAAGAAATTGTTGTTGTAGCTCTTAAAACATCAATAACTACTGCAATGTCTGGGCTTGTTTCTGGAACATCCTTTGCAACGTGATAATAAGTAAGATTAATAACCAAGTCCTTTTGTCTCATTTTATTATAGAAAACAGTTACTTAATTTGATTATTTTTTTTTTAAAACAAACTTATTGATAATATATAAATAATTTGTTTCTACAGAAATCTTATCAAGTATTTAATTTGAAAATGAATAATATCCGCACAATAAAAGGTGGAGTTAATTTAAAAGGAAAAGTAAAAGTACCTGGAGATAAATCTATTTCTCATAGAGCTTTAATAATAGGAAGTATTGCTAATGGTGAGACGACTATTGAGGGGTTTTTACATTCTGAAGATCCACTTTCAACTGCTGATTGTCTTAGGAAATTAGGTGTAAACATACCAGAAATAAAGAAAAATGAGCCTTTTACGATTTCAGGTTTGGGTCTTGATGGATTAAAAGAGCCCAAAGAAATTCTAAATTGTGGGAATTCGGGAACCACCATGAGATTATTAATGGGGTTACTTGCCGGTCAAGAAGACAAGAATTTTATCTTAACAGGTGACATTTCTCTTAATGAAAGGCCAATGGGGAGAGTGGGCAAACCATTATCGTTGATGGGTGGCAAGATTTTTGGTAGAGAGAAAGGAAACAAAGCTCCAATCTCAATTGATGGGAATAAACTAAAAGGTTGTGTTATTGGTACACCAGTAGCGAGTGCTCAAGTAAAATCTGCAATCTTATTGGCAGGACTCAAAGCTTCTGGGACCACCTCTGTTATTGAACCAGCATCTTCAAGAGATCATACTGAAAGGATGTTAAAAGCTTTTGGAGCAGATATCAGCGTCAGAGGAGAATTAGGAAGGAATGTAGTCATCAAATCAGGGGGGAAGTTAATTGGCCAGAGAATATTGATTCCCGGAGACATAAGCTCTGCTTCTTTTTGGATGATTGCCGCATCTATTGTTCCAAATTCGGAGGTTTTAATTCAGAATGTCGGATTAAATCCTACTAGAACTGGAATTTTAAATGTAATGGATTCAATGGGGTGCAATTATGAGATTTTAGATAAATCGACCATTGCAGGTGAACCTATTGGATCTATTAAAGTAAAGTCTTCAAATAATTTAAAATCATTCACTATTGAAGGTGATATCCTCCCAAAACTTATAGACGAAATTCCTATTCTTACTGTGGCTGCTTGTTTTTGTAATGGAGTTTCTGAAATTAAGGATGCCCAAGAATTAAGAGTTAAGGAGACAGATCGATTAAAAGTCATGGCACGACAGTTACAAAAATTCGGTGCTGAAGTAACAGAGAAAGAGGATGGGTTAATTATTAATGGGCAATCAAAATTTAATTCTGCAGAAGTAGACAGTGAGACAGATCATCGAGTAGCAATGAGTCTTGCTATTGCTTCACTTCTTGCTAAAGGTACCTCAAAAATCATGAGAGCAGATGCTGCTAGCGTCTCGTATCCCACTTTTTGGGAAGACCTTGCCACACTAACTAACTAGCCTGAAAAGTTTTTGTTTGAATTAATAGAAGTTTTAACTAAAGATGGCAGTTATTCTTTAAGAAGTGAGTTTTTTCAAGAGAACTTCCATAGTTTATTGGGCGCATTGGAGGAAACAAAGTCAAAGTTTACAGCTACTTCTAATTTGCAAAGATTTAAGGGCAAATCTCTTAATGTTTTGGATATATGTTTTGGTTTAGGATACAATTCCGCTTCTTTATTAAATGAATTAATTAAACAAAACTCATATTTAAATTTATATGCCTTGGAGATTGATAAAAATCCCCTTGAATATTCGCTTAGGAATGAATCTTTCCTTAAATTATGGGACCCAAAAGTCAAAAAAATATTTGAATCACTTTATCGAAAAGATTACTTTGAGGATCTATTTTTTAAATGCAGTATTTTATGGGGTGATGCTAGAGAAAAAATCAACATTATTCCTTCTACTATTAATTTCGATCTGATTTATTTGGATGGTTTTTCTCCTCAAAAATGCCCTCAGGTATGGACGATTGAATTTTTATCCAAAGTCACAGAAAAACTTAATCCTCATGGTTATTTAATAACTTATTCTTCATCAGCAGCAGTAAGAAATACCTTAAGAAATCTAGGATTAGAAATTTTTACTATTAAGCCAAGTTTTAAAAACAGAACTTTTTGGAGTCAGGGAACTGTCGCAATATCAAAATTTGATAAGAATAAATTGAAACCTAATTTCAATTTTGAAAAGTTATCTTTAATGGAAGAAGAACATCTGTTAACTAAAGCTAGTATTCCATATAGAGATCAAGATTTAAACTCAAGTAAGAACGATATAATCAGGAGAAGATTAGATGAGCAATTATTCTCAAATCTATTATCTACAAATAAATGGAGGGAGAAGTGGGGAATGTGACGAAGTTATCCGTTAAGAGTTAGATTTAAATTAGGATTTCAAATAAACATGTTAAGTGTTGCGATATTAGCGGCAGGCAAGGGCACTAGGATGGAAAGCTCATTACCAAAAGTTTTACACAAAATTTCCGGCAAAAGTCTTCTACAAAGAGTAATTGATTCATGTGCCGAATTAAAACCTGATAAAATTTTCGTTATCACTGGACACAAATCAAAAGAAGTACAAAAGTCAATCCCAAAAGATAAAAAAATCCATGTTGTTGTTCAAGAACCTCAATCAGGAACGGGTCATGCTATCCAGGTTCTTTGTAGTGAAGTAAAAAAACATGAAGGAAAACTTTTGGTACTTAACGGTGATGTGCCACTCATTAGGCCTACTACTCTAAAGAGACTTTTGTATTTACACGATTCAAAAAATGCTGATGTTTCTTTAATTACCACAAAGAAAACAAATCCTCATGGATATGGCAGAGTTTTTTTGAATGGGGATTTTATAGAGAGAATTGTTGAAGAAAAAGATTGCAATGAACTAGAAAGAGAAAATCCATTAATAAATGCAGGTGTTTACTGTTTTAATTGGGGTAACTTATCAGAAATAATTAATACCTTGCAAAGCAATAATAATCAAAAAGAGATTTACTTAACAGATACAATTTCTTTGCTAAAAAATTCTTTAAGTCTCGAGGTGGAGGATAATGGAGAGCTTCAAGGAATTAATAACAGAATTCATCTATCAGAGTGCGAGGAATGTATTCAAAATTCAATTAAAGAGAAGCATATGCTTAATGGTGTAACTTTTATAAATAAAGCAAGTTGTTCAATTAGTGAAGAAGCTGAAATTGGAAAGGATGTAATCATAGAGGCTAATACACATATAAGAGGAAATACAAAAATAAATAGTCATTGCATTATCGGTCCAAATACTTTTATTGAAAATTCCAATGTGGGATTACAATGTGAAATTTCAAACTCTACTGTTTATGATTCTCAGGTAATGGATCATATAAAAATTGGCCCTTATAGTCATATAAGACCTAATTCCAAAATATCTTCATACAGCAAAATTGGTAATTTTGTTGAGATCAAAAATAGTCAACTAGAGGAAGAAACTAAAGTAAACCATCTAAGTTATATTGGTGATTCCATTATTGGAAGATCTACAAATATTGGAGCAGGAACTATTACTGCAAATTTTGATGGACAGAAAAAATATCAAACAAAAATTGGTAAAAATTCCAGTATTGGAGCAAACACAGTTTTTGTAGCACCAATAAATCTAGGGGAATCAGTAACAACAGGTGCTGGTTCAGTGATCACAAAGGACTCTAAAGATAATTCATTAGCGATATCAAGAACTAAGCAAGTAAATATAGAGAATTGGAAAAAGAAGAAATCCTGATCTAGTTAATTAATTCAATAATTTTATCAAGTTGCCAAAATCTGCTTCCTTTTACAAGAATAGAATCGCCTTTTTTTGTAGATTTGTTTATCTCTTGAGGTACATCTTTGATATTATTTAAAACTAAGAATTTTTTCTTATCTTTTAAAAAATTGGTGTAATTTTTTTCATTTTCTTTTTCGCAAATAAATAAACACTTTTTTATATCTGAATTATTTATTAAGTTGAATATTTCTTTGTGATATTTTTCAGATTCTTTACCCAATTCCTGCATGCTTCCAAATATGAAAAATTTATTTCTCGGTTTTTCAAGGAGGTTTTTAATACATGCTTTTACTGACTCTGGCGAAGCATTATATGATTCATCATATATTGTTGTTTTTACTGATTTAAGAATTTTATTCCTTCCATCTAAACTTACAAAATCAAATTTATTAGAACTTGCAAAATCAATGCCTAGCTCTTTAGCAACTGCATAAGCAAATAAGAAATTAGAAGCATTGTGAAATCCCTCAAATGAAATTTCAAAGGTATTTTCTTCAATTAAAATTGTTTTATTTGAAGGATTATAAAATCCTCGCAAATTATCATCCTTCTTAATACTCTCCTTTTGATTTGCTATATTTAATAGCCTTACTTTTATAACTCTACCTTTCCAAAATTCTTTTAAAGTTTTTTCTAGGAATGGATCATTAGCTGGAATAATTACAACTCCTTCTGGATTTAAGAACTTACTAATTTCACACTTTGCATGAGTAATATTTTCTTTTGAACCTAACAATCCAATATGGGCTGTGCCAATGTTAGTAATAACTGCAATATCTGGTTCACTATATTTGGATAAATTCTCGATCTGTCCAAGACCTCTCATCCCCATTTCAAGAACTAAAACTTTATCTTCTATATCTGCAGCAAGAATAGTAAGACCAACTCCAATCTCGTTATTGAAATTTGCATGAGATAATTTAATTCTTCCAAGTTTATTTAAAACTCCACCAATCATTTCTTTTGTAGTTGTTTTACCCACTGAGCCAGTTATTGCAACAATAGGAATATTTAATTTTTTTCTTTTTAGCAATGCTAATTTTTGAAATGCCTCTGTTGTGTCATTTACAACCCAATAAGGAAAATTACTAGGAAGTAATTTCTGCATCCCTTTTTTAATTACGACAGATTTAACTCCTTTATTTAAAACCTCTGAAAGAAAACCATGTCCATCAAAATTTTTACCCTTGATGGCTATAAAAAGATCATTTTTTAATAAAGTTCTACTATCAATACTTATATTCTTAAAATTTAAAAAATCTTTTTTCCCCTCGCTCAGATTTTTAATATCTCCCAAAACATTGTTTATTTCTGATATAGAGAATTCCATTAAAAAATTAAGTCATACTTTTTTTAAAGATGGATCAGCTGATTGTCCGTAAGAAAATTTTTCAACTTCAGCAACATCTGGTGATGGTTCTTTTATTCCGCAAACATCCTTATACATAACTTCGTATTCAAGAGCTGATCTTTGCCAACTAAACTCTTGGCTCATGGCTCTTTTTTGCAGTAATTCCCAACTATCTTTGTGCCTAAATGCTTCCCATGACCTTACTAAAGATGTATAGAAATCTATAGGTTCAAAGCGATCGAAGCAAAAACCTGTGCCAATATTATTTTCTGGGTCATGAGGTAAAACTGTGTCAACTAAACCTCCAACTCGCCTTACTATTGGAATAGAGCCATATCTCATCGCGAGGAGTTGACTAATCCCACAAGGTTCAAATCTACTTGGCATTAAGAATGCATCTGAGCCACCATATATAAGCCTTGATAAAGAATCATCATAGGTAAGAAATACTGAGAATCTTCCTGGGTAATCTAATGCCAGTTGCCATAATCCTGACTCTAAATATCTATCTCCAGTTCCCAAAACAGCAATTTGAGAATCTGTATAGGCTAATAGTCTTCTTGAAACTTGTAAAAGTAAGTCAACCCCTTTCTGATCGACTAACCTACTGACCATACCTAAAAGATATTTTTTAGAATTAACTTCAAGACCCATCTCTCTCTGCAGAATTTTTTTATTTTCTAGCCTATTTTCTAAATTCTTAATACTGAATTTTGCTGGTAAAACTGGATCTTTGGCTGGATTCCATTCATCAAGATCTATGCCATTAAGAATTCCCCTTAATTTACCTGAAATGTAATTAAGTAATCCTTCGAGGCTTTCCCCGTATTCATGGGTTTTAATCTCATCTGCATAAGTCGGCGAAACAGCATTGACCCTATCTGCGTACAACATTGCCGCAGCCATTGTGTGGTCTCCATGCATATACCAAGGACACCAAGTCATTTTTTCAAGTTTCCACCTCCAAGGGCCTTGGTATTTTAAATTATGAATTGTGAAGACAGTACTAATTTCGGGATCCTGATGCATCCAAACAGGAATCATTCCAGTGTGCCAATCATGGCAATGGAGAACTTGAGGTTTCCAATAATTCCAGGCAAATTCTGCAGTGGCACTAGCAAAAAATGTAAAGCGCCAGTCCTCATTTTCCCCTCCATATATTTGATCAGAGTCAAATGTTGGATGACCCACTAGGTAAATCACATAATTATGAATGGGATGTTTTGCTTTATATACGGCGAAATCAGTTCCCATTGTATTTGCTCTAAAGACTGGTTCATTCGACACCTCTAAAAGACTCCACAATTTCCCATAGCCTGGAATTATTACTCTCACATCGTGACCAAGTTTTATCAAAGATGGAGGTAAAGAACCAACCACATCTCCCATACCTCCAACTTTGATCATTGGAGCACATTCGGCAGCGGCAAGAAGAATTCTCATTGATAATTATTTAATAAAGTTCTTTTGAAAAATAAATTAGGGTGTCCACTTGTAGTCAGAGAAGTCTGGAGGACGCTTTTCAAGAAAGGCATCTCTACCTTCTTGGGCTTCTTCAGTGGAATAAAATAATTGAGTTGTGTATCCAGATAATTCTTGAATACCTGCAATCCCATCATTCTCAGCATTGAATGAAGCTTTAAGAATACGAATAGCAGTTGGACTATTTCGTAATATCTCTCTTGCCCAGATTACACCCTCAGCTTCTAATTCTTCAATCTTTGTAATTGCATTTATCAAGCCCATCTCGAGTGCTTCCTCAGAATTATATTTTCTACATAAAAACCAAATTTCTTTTGCTTTTCTTTGACCAACAAGTCTTGCCAAATAACTAGATCCAAATCCAGCATCAAAACTACCAACTCTGGGACCTGTTTGACCAAATATTGCATTTTCAGAGGCGATACTTAGATCACAAATCAAATGAAGCACCTGGCCTCCTCCAATTGCGAAACCAGGGACTAAGGCAATAACCACTTTAGGCAAACTTCTTATTAATCTTTGAAGTTCAAGTACATTTAATCTCTGCTTCCCTTCATAATTTTTGTATCCATTTTCACCTCTTACGCTCTGATCACCTCCAGAGCAAAAAGAATAAATACCTTTCTTGTCAGGTCCCGCACCTGTAAAGAGAACTACGCCAATAGTTTCATCATTTCTTACGATATTAAATGCATTGATAAGTTCATCTACAGTTTGTGGCCTAAATGCATTTCTTTTTTCAGGCCGATTGATTGCAATTCTCGCAATTCCCTCATCAGATTTATGAAACAATATATCCTCATAAGATTTGCATTCTGACCAATTTAAATTTGTTTTACCAGGTAATACTTTCATGAATTCTAATTATTCAAAGATAAAAAATCATAAATTTAACTGCCAATTATTTTTTCTAGCAGAGAATTTTTTTCACAAATTTCATTTTGTGGATCAATATCAACTTTAATTATTGCAGATTTCTCGATAGAAATGCTCCAATCGAATGCCTCTCGTAATTTTTTAAAATTTGCCACACTTCTAAAGTTTACTTGGTAACCCTCGGCAAGTTTCGGCCAGTTTATTTCTTTAGGCATAAGAAATAGTTTTTTAAATTCATCTTCTTTTAAATTTTTTTTATAAATACGATTAAATATGTTTCCGCCATTATTGTTTATTAGGAGAATTGTTAAATTCATGTCGATTGAGTTTTCAATAAGCCAACCGTTTATATCATGCAGAAAAGCCAAATCTCCTGTAACGAGAAGTAGAGGATTTTTAATTCTAGAAATTCCTAATGCAAGGGATAAAGTACCGTCTATGCCAGAGGCTCCTCTAAAGCTGAAACAATTTCTTGTTAAAGTACCATTCTCAGAAAATGTAAGCCAATCTCTTATCGGGCTACTCGCTGAAAGCATTATTGGATTTTCAGCTGGCCAAAGTTTTGGTACAAGATTTGCAAGCCTATACTCAGTAATTTGATTCTCATAAGTAATATTCCCCTTTAAAATTTCTTTAACTTGCTTACCTTCCTCTAGTAAATCTAGGGCTAACGGAGTAAGAGACTTTTTATTTTTTTCATTAATTGATAACTCTTTTTTTAATAGAGAAGTAAAATTTGTTAACCCAAAATCGTATTCAAATGATTTTTTTATAGGGTCCAGTTTTCTATGGTTTTTTTCCTTTATAAGAATTTGTACCCCTTGGAAGTTAATTAAAAACTTTTCCAAATCATTTGAGGATGACATAGGACCAAGCCTCAAAAGTTGATAACAATTTATTAAATTCTTATTTTTCCTTAAGACTAATTCCCAATTTACAATTAACCCTCTCAAATCAGAATAAACGCCTGAAACAGGATCAGCAAATACTGGCCAACCAGTAATTTCTTGTAATTGTCCTAAAGACTTATTAAAAGAAGGCAAGTCATTTATGGAACCTTGATAGGGACCTACCAAAATAATGCCAGACTCATCTAAATTTAAATTTTTTGAAATTTCTAAGAATTTTTTTTTATCAGACTTTATGTCAACTTCCTGAAAGACATATTTTTTCTTTAAATAAATTCTCTCAAAAACCTCTAAAACATTTTTTTTATTTAAGAATGAAATATCTAAAGGCTTATCAATAGGAACATTTAAATGTATAGGTCCAGGGAAGGTTGACATTTGTTTCTCAGAAATTCGCACTAAATTAAAGATTTCATTTTCTTCTGTTTCATGGATTCCATTTAGATTTGTACTTAAAACTTTTCTGCAGACTGAACTCAAAAAATCTTCTTGATTTACTGTTTGATTAGCGCCACAATCTTTTAATCTTAAGGGTCTATCAGCGGTAAGAAATATAATACCTTTACAAGATCTGTCTGCCTCAACTGCTGCTGGCAATAAGTTACTTACCGCAGTTCCAGAAGTGGTAATAACTAAAGAAAGATGACCTGATGCAGCAGAAATCCCAAGAGAGTGAAATCCAGCAGATCTCTCATCTATTGAATTAAAAATATTTACCAGTCCTAGCTTATTTAATTCTCCAGCCGCTATTGCTAGAGGTGCTGATCTACTTCCTGGACATAGTATTAAATTTTTAACTCCTATTTTTATAAGAAGATTTAAAAGTTGTAAACTTCTAAGAAAATTTTTGCATTCAATAGATGATGTCATAATTTATATAAATGCTTTGGGATTTTCTTTATAACTGAATTAAATAAAACATGTCTACAACTCAAGAAAAAAGAAATTCAATACTAAAGGATTTAAAAAATCTTTTAATATGGATATCTATTGCTTTAATTATACGATGGCAGGTTATAGAGCCAAGATGGATCCCATCTGGTTCAATGCTTCCAACTCTACAAATACAAGATAAAATTCTTGTTGAGAAAATAACCCCTAAAATAACATCCAAATCAAATCTTTCAAAATTAAAAAACAAAATAGTTGTTTTTAATGCTCCTGAACCATTAATTAATGCTGGTTATGAAGCTGATACTGCACTTATAAAAAGAGTAATTGGAATACCTGGAGATAAGGTAGAAGTAAGAGACGGGAACCTTTACTTAAATGATATCGCTCAAAATAATTACATTTTTGATAAAAATATCAATTATTCAACTGGGCCTTTTATTGTCCCAGAAAAGTCATTATGGGTGATGGGTGATAATAGAAATAACAGTATGGACTCTCATATTTGGGGATTTTTACCCTATGAAAAAGTTGTTGGTAAAGCTATTTTTAGATATTGGCCGTTAAATAAAATTGGACCTATTCGGTTCCCTGCCCTTAATAATTTGAATTAATGGGTACTTGATGTTGTAGGGTTTTTATATCTTGAAGCTGTAGAAATGTTTAATCCAGAATTTCTTGCTACTGAAAATAATGATCCAAACGATGAAAATGATTTAATCCAATATTTACAAAAACAATCTCCAGAAGTTTTGCAAAGAGTAGCAAAATCAGCCAGTGAAGATATTCAAGAAATTATTAGACATAATGTTCAAGGCCTTCTTGGAATGCTTCCTTCAGATCAATTTGATGTAAGAATAACATCTTCAAAAGACAACATTGCTAATTTATTATCTTCCGCAATGATGACAGGTTATTTCTTAAGACAAATGGAGCAAAGAAAAGAGTTGGAACAAACTCTTAAAAATGATGAAAACATGTCTATAGAAGAATAATAGTTTTTAAAGATTTACTTCTTTAGGAATTATTCCTAATTCAAGCAACTTTTTATATAAACCCATCAAGAATTTATTATCCTCAGGAAGTTTGTCCCACTTTTGGGAATTAATTTCATTTATTAATTTCTGACAATCTTCTGTTGTAAATTTTATAGGCGCTGTAAAATGAGCTGGGATTAGATATTCCATATCTTCAAGAGACTTTATATTTTCTAACCACTTAAGTAAAACTTCTTTTGAACGCGGGAAAATTAATTTTTGTAAAACTGGTGCAATTTGAATCTTAGGAGTATCTTTACCCATAATTTCAACAAGAGAGGATTCCCAATCTTCGTCCCATAGAAAGGGATAAATGCCGAAATGAGATCTCCAATTTCTAAGATCTTTTTTGAATGAATACTTAAATATTTTTTTTAAAGGTGGAATATTTAATTTACCTGGTTTCAAAAAAGATGAAAATAAGACTAACCTTTTCCATCCTTTTTTTCTTTGTTCTATGGAGTCAATCAAAGGTTCATCTCCTCTCTCTCTAGAATGAAAAATAAGTGGAGTTGGATCAAAATTAAATATCTCAGGTGGTGCGGAGTCTATCCCCACTATTGCGTCTGTTACATGAAGAGTTTTCGTAGGGTAATGGAAACAGCTTATCTCCTGATATCTTCCAAGTCCTAAATTCAGTGGACCTAATGAAGACCATTTAAATGAGTGTGCATGTGGAACACCTTCCTCAAACATTATTCTTGATCTTTTTGATGGAATTCCTAAAAAATCTAGTGGTAGATTTATGGGAAAACTCCATTGCCCAGGACAAAGCCAAATTTCTGCATCTTTAAAAATTCTTGAAAGAGCTGGCAGTCCGATTTTATGTTCTAGTCCAGAGGCACTCGGTAGAATTATTGTTTTTACTTTGCCGTGAATCGCAACTAATTTTTCCAACTCATTTATTAATTCTTTTGTCGGTGGCAGCGGATTTATTAGCATTAATCCATTATCAACCTTTATTACCGTCATTCTTATTGGAACCGCAACATAATATAGTCCCTGTATTTGTTCCAAAGACCATATTTGATCAGGAATTAATTCTCTTAAAATTGTTTTCTTTTTTCCATAAGGATATAAGGGGAATAATGGCCACCAATTCCACTTTTTATTTAAAGTTTCTTCCAACACTATCATTTATACCCAGCAAATAATTTCTTTAACTTAAATATTCCGT
Source organism: Prochlorococcus marinus str. AS9601 (assembly GCF_000015645.1). Classification (NCBI taxonomy): domain Bacteria; kingdom Bacillati; phylum Cyanobacteriota; class Cyanophyceae; order Synechococcales; family Prochlorococcaceae; genus Prochlorococcus; species Prochlorococcus marinus. Next base: position 583,575 of record NC_008816.1, on the reverse strand, counting down.
ATCTCGGAGCGAATAAAAAAGCAAATAAAAATATAAAAGTTTGTGCCAAAACAATTGATCCACCTGTTTCAAGATCAAACCAAAAACTAACATATATTCCTATCAGGCTTGAGATAATTGCACTTAATACTGAAATTACTGTCATATTATCGAACTTATCCGTAAGTAAATATGCTGTAGCCCCTGGTGTAATCAACATTGCAACTACCAAAATAATTCCAACAGACTGCAAACCCACAACTGCAGCCAAAGATAGGCATGTGAGGAGTAAATAATGAAGAAAAAATACGTTAATCCCAACTGTTTTTGCATGCCTAGGATCAAAGCAATAAAGCATTAAATCTTTTCTAAAAACTGATAAAAGGATTACTACCAATATAGAAATAAATATAGTTTGTTTTACATCTGAAAGTGATATTCCTAATGGACTACCAAAAAGAATAGAGTGTAGATCAATATTACTTTTAATCTTAGAAACCAATACAATTCCAAGAGCGAAAAATCCTGTAAATACCAACCCAATAACAGTATCTTCCTTAACTCTAGATTTCTGTTTAATAAACCCTATCAAAGCTACAGAACCAACTCCGAAAATAAATGCCCCCAATGAGAAAGGAAGACCTAATGCATAAGCCACAACGACACCAGGCATTACCGAATGTGACACTGCATCTCCCATTAAAGCCCATCCTTTAAGAGTCAAATAACTTGATAGGAAACCACAAACAGCTGCAACTAATGAACTCATAAAGAGTGCTTTTCTCATAAAGTCATGAGTCAAAGGATCTGTTATAAATGAATCTAAAGTTAAAAAAGAATAGAGCTCCATATATTTTAAAATTTAGGATTCAGGTCCAAACAAGAAATCCGGTGAGATCCCTCCAAAAGTGGTTGTAATATTTTCAGGGGTAAATACTTCAGAGGTCTCGCCATAAGCTACAACTGTTTTATTTATTAAAAGAACCAAGTCACAAAATTCACGGACATGAATCATATCGTGCGTTGATAATAATATGGTTTTCCCCTCATTTTTAAATTGAATAAATAATTCCGAGATAAGTTTTTCAGTTCTTATATCAACACCTGAAAAAGGCTCATCAAGAAGAAGTATTGACGCTCTTTGCGCAATTGCTCTAGCTAAAAAAGTTCGTTTTCTTTGACCTCCAGATAAGTTTCCAATAGGTGTAGATAAATGATCAGTAAGATCAACTCTCTCAATAGCATCTTTAACCGCCTGAACATCAGACTCTCTAGGACACCTAAAAATATTCATCGAACCATATCTTCCCATCATCACTACATCCCAAACACTGATTGGAAATTGACTATCAATTCCCTCATTTTGAGGAACATAAGCAATTGTCTGATCTTTTTGAGCAGATCTTACAGACTCTCCATTTATTCTAATTTTTCCCTTTGAAATATTTACAAAGCCAGTTAAAGCATTAAAAAAAGTTGTTTTACCCGCACCGTTCATCCCTACTAACCCACAAATCTGGCCAGGTTTCAATCTTAAATTGGCATCATACAAAGCCACCTTACCGTTGTAATCTACGCAAATATTCTCTGCCTCAATCCTAAAGTTTTGATAATTGATTGTTTCCATAATTCAAAAAAGCCCTTTTTTTATCAATTCCAAATTATGCTCAAGCATTTTCATGTAGGAACTAGCAGGCCCACTATCATCAGATAATGAATCAACAAAAAGATTTCCTCCAAAATTAGCCCCAGTTTCTTTCGCAACAACCATTTGAGATTCGTTACTTACAGTACTTTCGCAAAATACAGATGGAACATTTTTTTCTTTAACTAGTGAGATTGTTCTTGCCATTCTTTTGGGAGTAATTTGACTCTCAGCATTAACTGGCCATAAATAAACTTCCTCTAATCCATAATCATTTGTTAGATATGAAAAAGCCCCTTCACAACTTACTAGATACCTCCTGTCTTTATTTAAGTTATTAATAAAAAGTGAGAATTCTTTATCTATTTTAGATAGTCTATCTTTATAAATTTTTCCATTTTCTTTAAATAATTTCCTTTTGGATGACCTCAATTCTGATAAAGAATCCACGATAATATCTACGTATTTGATCCCTCTTTTTGGAGAAATCCAAGCATGAGGATTTGGTTTCCCTTTATAAAAATCTTCACTGATAAAAATAGGATCCAAATCTTCTGCGACAGTAATTCTTTTAACTTTTAAATTAGAAACAAATTTTTCAGCCCATAATTCAAATCCAAATCCATTATCAATAAAAACAAAAGCATTAGAGGCGTTTACCAAATCGCTTGGAGTTGGTTGGTAGCCATGGACCTCAACTCCAGGTTTCGTAATTGATCTAACAATAAAATCATCTTTAGCGACATTGCTAATCATGTCCGCCAAAACAGTGAAACTTGCCAGTATTACTTCTTTAGTTTCATTTTTATTTGATGTTCTCTTACATGAGCCTGAAGCAAGCGAAAGCAGAAGTATCAAACTTAAAAAAAGAATATTTTTTTTCATATTTAAAATTCATCCTTAGATTATGAACTAAAAGATAGTTTCATAAGTGGTTTTCTAAGATCAGAAATAAATCCTTTCCAATTTATTTTTTCTTTTTCAAAAGCTTCTTCAACAATTTTCTCAGAGTTTTTCTTTATAAAATCCAAATCAGGTTCTTCTACTCCTTTTGTTATTGCCATAAAATCAGCCAAAGAACTTGATACTACTCTTGTTAAATAAGCAGCACTGACAGCCTGAAATGTTCCAGAGACAAGCCAATTTGGGCCATGTAATTTTGTTATGCCAATTAGAGTCTGTCCACTCCATTCAATAACTCCCTGTGCAATTGCAGTCTTTAAAATCTCTTTGGATACTTTATCTAAAATTTCAGGAGACCAATTACATCCCCATATAGACTTAATTTCTTTAATCATTAAAGAATTTAATACTGTCATTGCCATAACATCAATTGATGGGATAGGAGATAAGAAAACAGTTGTTGCGACAAAGATTTGATTTTTTCTTTGTATACCTTTTAACTGCATTCTTCTTATACCTTCAATTTCAGATTGCCAGGCAGCATGAAGTTCTTTCAAGAGCCTTTTTTTTGTATTTTCAATATTTTTAGATGAACTTATGAAAAACTTCCTTAAAGAAAAAGGTATATTTGTTATTTCACTCTTATTCACATCAATAGGAATAATTTTGTTTGTAAAGTCACTTGAAATTTGAGACTTTAGTTCTTCTATCTGATTTTTGGCTTCTATTTGGTTGGAAGTTAAAGCCACCAACCAGATTGGCATATTTTTAGGAAACTTTTCCAGCCACAAAAAATCATTTGCCGACAAAGGCAAATTTATAAAATACAAGATTGCATCACTTTTCAAAGCTTCTTCTGGAATAACTTGAGAAGAATTGTATTTAGGCAGTTTTTCGTATAAATCAAAGTCAAACTTATCTGCTTTGAAATTACTTTTCAAAACAGACTGAAAACTTTGATAATCTTTTTTTCCAATGCAACTTATTTTTTCTTTTTCACATCTATTAAGAATAGATTCAAGTGTTTTTTGTCTTTTTGAATTTTGTTTTTCTAATTCATTTGTTGCTTCAAGTTCTTCAAAAAAATTTAAATCTTCATTACATAGATTTATCCAACCATCTAAATTATTTGGCTCATTAAATTTAGGCTTATCATTCTTCAAGTAAAAATATCCTCCCAAACACAACGCAAAAAATCCTATTGAGCCTCCTGCAAAATGAATTAAGTCACTGACAAACCATTCCCCAAAACCTAACAATAATAAAATAATAAGAAGATTTTTTTTTGGAAACTTTATGAAATCCTTTAAAAGGTTTTCTTTGCTAATATCAAACACAATACTTTATTTTTCTAATTTTATTTTAATGCAAGTTGTGAATGAGAAAAGCAAAATTTCATAAGTCGTTAATCAAAAGATAAAAATTTAAGCCTTTTAAAAAGACTTATTGCATAACAAGATGCTAAGTTAATAGACTATTTAAATAACTTAAGAAACATTAAGATGTCTAATTCAAATTTCAGCAATAATCCTGGACAAGAAAATTACAGAGGTCGTTCTAACAATGAAAGACCTAATTTCAGAGAGAGATCGGGCGGCAGAAGAGATGGAGGAGGATTCCGCATAAGATTGAGTGATAACGAAATGAAAGCTGTTAAATCAATACAAGAGACCTTCCAATTAAGATCTACCGTTGCAGTTCTGGGTTTCTCTGTTAGAACACTTAGCGAAATGATCAAGGACGAAAAACTGATTGAATCAATCAAAGAATATGCAAAAAATAATAAAAACTCTTCTCCCAGTAGACAATCACAAAATTCTTATGAAGAAAAGACAAAAACAGCACCTGACCCTTTTGCAAGACCTGTAAAAAGTACATCAACTGAAGAGATCCAATCTAGCGAAGTAGAAGAGGATGGCAAATAAAAAAAGAATTCTTTCGGGAGTTCAACCAACTGGTGATTTACATATTGGGAATTGGCTTGGGGCCATAAATAATTGGGTTGAGCTTCAAGATCAATATGAAACATTTTTATGTGTAGTTGATTTGCACGCAATAACAGCCTCATATAATCCCAAAGAATTATCTAAAAACACGATCTCTACAGCGGCTTTGTACGTCGCTTGTGGTATAGATCCCAATATATGCTCAATTTTTGTCCAAAGTCAGATTTCAGCGCATTCAGAACTTTGTTGGATATTAAATTGTATGACCCCAATAAATTGGATGGAAAGAATGATTCAATTTAAAGAAAAATCCATACAACAAGGTAATAATGTATCTATTGGATTATTTGACTATCCAATACTTATGGCGGCAGACATCCTTCTTTATAATGCTGACTTCGTACCAGTAGGTGAGGATCAAAAACAACATCTTGAACTTGCGAGAGATATTGCACAACAGAGAATTAATGCCAGATTTAGTAAGGATAAAAATATTTTAAAGATCCCTCAACCAATCATCATGAAGAATGGTTCAAAAATAATGAGTTTAATTGATGGTTCAAAAAAGATGAGCAAAAGTGATCCCAATGAGGGCAGTCGCATTAACTTATTAGATCCTCCTGAAATAATCACAAAAAAAATTAAAAGAGCAAAAAGTGACAGTTCTGTTGGAATTGAATTTAACAACCCTGAGAGGCCAGAATCTAAAAATCTATTGATGATTTATTCAATATTATCTGGCAAAGAAATTTCTCAATGTGAAAATGAATTCTTAGAGACTGGATGGGGGACATTTAAAAAATTAATTACTGAACAACTTATTGAATCATTAGAACCTATTCAGAAAAAATATAAATTATTAATTAATGATCCCTATCAACTAAATAAAATCCTTAATGAAGGGAAGGAAAAAGCTGAAGATTTAGCGAATCAGACTTTAAAAAGAGTTAAATCAAAATTGGGGTTTTTTGAAATGGAGAAATAAATTATGCCAATAATTACTTTGCCTGATGGTTCAAAAAAGGTTTTCGAAAAATCTGTAACTATTCTAGAAATTGCTCAGAGTATAGGCGCTGGATTAGCTAAAGCAACAATTGCTGGGAAAGTAAATGATGTTCTTCTTGATGCAACAATTCCTATAAATAAAGATTCCAAAGTTGTAATCATCACATCAAAAGATAAAGAAGGAATTGAAATAATAAGACATTCTTTCGCTCACCTTATTGGTCATGCAGTTAAACAAATTTACTCTGATATTAAAATGGCGATTGGGCCTGTAATTGAGGATGGTTTTTATTACGATATTTTCTCTGAATACAGATTTACTCCTGAAGATTTAATAAAAATCGAAAATAGAATTAATCAATTAATAAAAACAAACTATGACGTTGAAATTTTACAAGTTTCTAAAGAAGAGGCAATTAAAACTTTTAAAGAAAGAGATGAGACTTTTAAATTAAGAATAATCGAAGAAATTCCTGAAGAAGGTCTCATCAATTTATATAAACACGAAGAATACATCGACATGTGTAGAGGGCCTCACGTTCCTAACACTAGACATTTGAGACACTTTAAATTACTTAAATTATCAGGTTCATATTGGAGAGGTAATAGTGAGAATGAATCATTACAGAGAATATATGGAACTGCATGGGCGAAAGAAAAAGAACTCAAAGATTATTTAACAAGAATTGAAGAAGCGGAAAAAAGAGATCATAGAAAACTTGGTAAAAAACATTCACTATTTCATATACAAGAAGAATCTCCAGGAATGATTTTTTGGCATCCAAATGGATGGACAATTTACCAAGTACTGGAAAAGTACATAAGAGAAATACTCAAAAAAAATGATTATTTAGAAATTAAAACCCCACAAGCTGTTGATAAATCTCTTTGGGAAAAATCCGGTCATTGGGAGAAATTTAGAGACGATATGTTCACTACTGCATCAGAAAATCGAACATATGCGATTAAACCAATGAATTGTCCATGCCATATTCAAATATTTAATCAAGGTTTAAAAAGTTATAAAGATTTACCAATTCGTCTTGCTGAATTTGGTTCTTGTCACAGAAACGAGCCCTCAGGTGCACTACATGGCTTAATGAGAGTAAGAAACTTTACTCAAGATGATGCACACATATTCTGCACAGAAGAGCAAATTCAAGAAGAGGTATCTACTTTTATAGATCTTGTTTTCGAAGTTTATAAAACTTTTGGTTTTGATGAAATCATTATAAAATTATCAACACGTCCTGAAAAAAGGGTAGGTAGTGAAGATATTTGGGATAAATCAGAGGAGGCTCTTACCAAAGCGCTCGATAATAAGAATCTAAAATGGGAACTACAACCTGGAGAAGGTGCTTTTTATGGTCCAAAAATAGAATTTTCGTTAAAGGATTGTCTTAATAGAGTTTGGCAATGCGGAACTATTCAGGTTGATTTCTCAATGCCTATTAGATTGGATGCAACTTATGTAGATATAGACAATGAAAAAAGAAATCCAGTTATGCTGCATAGAGCAATTTTAGGATCCTTTGAAAGATTCATAGGAATCTTAATTGAACAATATGAGGCAAAATTCCCAATTTGGCTTGCGCCTTATCAAATTATTTTATTAAGCATTACTGATAGAAATATTGAAAAATGTTTAAAGTTTAATGAATTAATAAATAATAATGGTTATAGATCAAAAGTTGATATTAGGAATGAAAAAATAGGATATAAAATACGAGAGGCAACTCTCGGTAGAGTTCCTTTAATTGCAGTTATTGGTGATAAAGAAGAGGAAATTGATTCAGTCGCCTTAAGAGCTTTGAATGGAAAAAATTTAGGAATTTTCAATTTACCAAATCTTTTCAAATTAATGGATGAATTGATAGAAAAAAAAGGGAGAACGGAATAATTTCTTATTTATGAATTTTCTCGCTTGTGATTTAGGAGGTACAAAGGTTCTATTAGGAATTTTCAAAAAAGGAACAAATAATAATTCGCCTAAGTTAATATTTAAAAAGAAATATATATCGTCTGATTGGGATTCTTTTGAACTAATCCTAGAAGATTTTATCAAAAAAGAATGTAAGAATATTACTCATCCTTCTTCTGCATGTTTCGCTGTAGCTGGTCCTTTATCTAAAAACAACGCAAAAATCGTTAACTTGTCATGGAATATTTCTGGAAATGATTTACAGAACAAATTTAATTTTAAAAACTGCGAGCTAATAAATGATTTCGCTGTACAAATTTATGGAATACCTTTTTTAAAAAAAAATCAATATTCTACTATCCAAAATGGATCCAATTCTGAAAATACTAATAATGATTTGCATGCCATTGTTGGAGCGGGGACTGGCTTGGGGATTGCAAGAGGAATAATATCAGGGGAAAAGGTAAAAGTTTTAGCTAGTGAAGGTGGTCATGTAGAGTACTCCCCAAAGTCAAAATTAGAATGGGATTTGAAAATTTGGCTTAAGAATTACCTAAAAGTTGAAAGGATATCTTGTGAAAGGATTATTAGCGGCACTGGTTTATCAAGAATTGCCGAATGGAGACTAAGCAAACCTGATGCCCAAAACCATCCTTTACAAAAATATTTAAAAAAAATTAAAATTTTTGATGCAGCGAGAAAAGAACTACCTGAAAAAATTTGTAATCTTTCTAAAGAAGGTGATCAGGTAATGATTGAAGTTGAGAGGATTTGGTTAGGTGCTTATGCCTCTTTATTGGGAGATGTTGCTCTTCAAGAATTGTGCTTTGGTGGATTATGGATTTCTGGAGGAACAGCGTCAAAACATTTCAAAAACTTTAAATCAGACTTATTTTTAAAACAATTTTTCGACAAGGGAAGATTAAAAGATATTCTTAAAACAATACCTATAAAAGTAATTTTAGATGAAGAGTTTGGACTTTTTAGTGCAGCCTGCAGAGCAAAAATGCTTTTAAAAACTTAAAAACAAAAAATGTCTATTCCTGAAGTAGGTAAAAAAATAAGGGTAACAGTGCCTTCCACAACTGCCAATTTAGGGCCTGGATTCGATTGCCTTGGAGCTGCATTAGATTTATATAATGAGTTTATTTTTACAAGAATTGAAGGTGGTGGAGATAGATTTGATTTAATAATGGAAAGTACAGATGGTAATCATTTAAGAGGAGGACCTGAAAACTTAGTTTTTAGAGCAGCACAGAAAGTATGGGAAAGCGCAAATATGGATCCTTTTGCACTTGAAGCAAGAGTTAAGTTGGCAGTTCCACCTGCACGCGGACTTGGAAGTAGTGCTACAGCAATAGTGGCGGGACTAATCGGAGCAAATGCAATCATGAACTCTCCATTGTCCAAAGAAAAACTTCTTGAACATGCCATTGATATAGAAGGTCATCCAGATAATGTCGTTCCTTCTCTCCTGGGTGGGCTTTGCTTGACAGCCAAGTCGGCTTCTCAAAGATGGAGAATTATTAGATGTGATTGGCACGATTCAATCAAAGCTGTGGTGGCAATACCAGCAATCCGTCTAAGCACAAGTGAAGCAAGAAAGGTTATGCCCAAGAATGTACCTATATCTGATGCAGTGACAAATATGGGGGCACTTACTTTGTTACTAAATGGCTTAAAAGCAGGAAATGAGGAACTTATAAAAGAAGGAATGTTTGATAAGTTACATGAACCCTACAGATGGAAGCTTATTAAAGGTGGACTAGAAGTCAAAGATGCTGCACTTAATGCAGGTGCTTTAGGATGCGCAATTAGTGGGGCTGGACCAAGTATATTAGCTTTATGTAAAAAAGAAAATGGTAAAAACGTCAGTCAAGCCATGGTGAAAGCTTGGGAGAAGATAGGTGTAGCTAGCAGAGCACCATTCTTAAACGTACAAAAAACAGGTAGCCAATTTAGCAATATCTCCGGTAAGTAGTTTTACTTAGGCAACTTTAATGTTATAGTCTCAAGCTAGTACAACTTCAACTAGAATAAAAAAATTATTCATTACATAAATGAATCTAGAATCTTTTCCTTGGCTATCATCCATTATTTTACTGCCTTTAGTTGGGGCATTAATAATGCCTTTTTTGAGTTCAAAAGAAGGAGAAGATAATACACTCCCTAGAAATATCTCATTAAGTTTTTTATTTATAGATTTTTTACTAATAATAGGCGTCCTTTTTCAAAAATTTGATACTTCAGATAGCTCATTGCAAATGGTAGAAAGAGCCTCCTGGTTACCTTCAATAGGCTTAGAGTGGTCTCTTGGCGTAGATGGATTATCTGCTCCTTTAGTAGCTTTGAGTGGGTTAATTACATTTTTATCAGCTGCTGCAAGTTGGAAAATTAAGAAAAAATCTAATCTATATTTTGCTCTTTTATTAGTTCAAGCATCAGCACAGGCACTAGTTTTCCTTTCTCAAGATTTCCTATTGTTTTTCTTAGCATGGGAACTTGAATTAGTTCCGGTATATCTTCTTATTGCGATTTGGGGAGGTAAAAAGAAATTATATGCGGCCACTAAATTCATTCTTTATACAGCTTTAGCTTCTTTATTAATACTCATAAGCGGGTTAGCACTAGCCTTGAGTGGTGATACCTTTACTCTAAATATTACCGATTTAACCAATAAACATGTAACAGGGAGCCTAGCTTTATTATCTTATTTAGGATTTTTAATTGGTTTTGGAGTAAAACTTCCTATCTTTCCACTACATACTTGGTTACCCGATGCACATGGAGAGGCCAATGCACCAGTTTCAATGTTACTTGCTGGAATACTCTTAAAAATGGGAGGATATGCCCTCTTAAGATTTAACGTTCAAATACTACCTGAAGTACATCTTCAAATTGCACCTGCGTTAATTATTCTTGGAATCATTAATATAATTTACGGAGCCTTAAATGCATTCGCACAAGATAATGTTAAAAGGAGAATCGCATGTAGCTCAGTGAGTCATATGGGTTTTGTTCTATTAGGTATTGGAGCAGTAGATGCTCTAGGAATTAGCGGAGCAATGCTACAAATGATCAGTCACGGACTTATTGCTGCAGCTATGTTCTTTGTTACGGGCTCATTCTATGAAAGAACAAATACTCTTTCCATACCAAATATGGGCGGTTTAGCAAAGGTCTTGCCAATAACTTTTGCTTTTTTCTTAGCAAGCTCACTGGCCTCTCTAGCACTACCAGGGATGAGCGGTTTTATAAGTGAAATAACTGTATTTTTAGGTATCACTAGTCAAGAGGGATTTAGCTCTATCTTTAGATCAATCACGATTCTAATTGCAGCCATAGGATTAGTTCTAACACCAATATATCTACTATCAATGTGTAGAAGAGTATTTTTTGGCCCTAGAATTCCAGCACTAGCTACAGTTAAAGAGATGAATGGTAGAGAATTGACTATTGGTTTCAGTTTATTGTTGCCTACATTGGTAATAGGTTTTTGGCCCAAAATCGCTATTAATTTATACGAATCTTCAACCAATGCTCTCAGTCAGCAGCTTACCTTAGCTAAATTGATTGGAATAATACCCACTTTAGTTAATTAAATTATCTTAATAAATGGATACCTCAATTTTTAAATATGGAGAGTTACCAGAATTTAAAAAATTTACTCCTGAAAGCATTAGTAAACAATTTCCCTCAGTATTAGAAAAGATAGCTGAAGAATTTAAAAACATAGAAAAAAATTTATCTAATTATTTGATTCAAAATGATTTAAATTGGGATAAGGTAATAAATCCTTTAAATGAAGTAAATGAAATTCTTAGATGGAGTTGGGGAGTAATAAGTCACCTAAATGCTGTAAATAATTCTGAAAGTTTAAGAGATATTTATTCAAAATTTCTTCCAGAGATTATTAGCTTGAGTAATAAATTCGGGCAAAGCAAAATAATTTTCAATTCTTTAGTCAAGCTTAAAGAAACAAATAACTTTGATCAAATTAAAAACAGAATTTTAGAAAAAGAAATTCTTGAGATGCAACATAGAGGTATTTCACTGCAAAAGAATGATCAAGAAGAATTCAACAAAATTTCAGAAACCCTTGGAAAACTATCAACTGAATTCAGTAACAATGTTCTTGATGCAACTAACGAATGGTTTTTAATTTTAAATAAAAAATCCGAAGTCGATGGTCTTCCTGACCGAGTACTTGAATTGATGGCAATTTCTGCACACAATCACTTAAAAAAAGATGAAGAAGTTGATATTAAAAATGGTCCTTGGAAATTAAGTCTAGATATTCCAACTTATACTTCGTTCATGACATATTCCACAGAGCGTAATCTTAGAGAAAAGCTTTACAAGGCGTTCGTTAGTAGGGCGTCTCAAGGAGAAAAAAATAATTCTCAAATCATTGAAGATATATTATCTCTCAGGACTAAACAAGCAAATCTTCTCGGTTATAAAAGTTGGGCAGAACTAAGTTTGTCAACGAAAATGGCGAAAGAAATTAAAAATGTAGAAAACCTTTTAGAAGAATTGAGAGAACCAGCATTCAAAGCTGCAAAAATTGAATTAGAGACGCTCGATAAGTTTTCTAAAGCTAATGGATTTCCAAAATCGCAGAATATTGAACCATGGGATATTAGTTATTGGTCTGAACTTCTTAGAAAGGAAAAGTTTAATTTAGATCAAGAGTCTTTGAGACCTTGGTTCCCACTAAATGATGTTTTGAAAGGTTTATTTAAATTAAGTGAGAAGCTTTTTGAAATTAAAGTAGTTGAGGCGACTGATGAGGCACCTCTCTGGAATGATGACGTTTTATTTTTTAATATCCTTAATAATGAAAATAAAAAAATTGCATCATTTTACCTAGATCCATATTCTAGGCCTGAATCAAAAAGAGGAGGGGCTTGGATGGATGAATGTTTGAATAAAAATAATGTTGGCAAAAAGACTCTCCCTGTAGCTTATCTCGTTTGTAATCAGACCCCACCATCAAAAGACAAACCTAGTTTGATGAGTTTTGAAGAAGTTCAGACTCTTTTCCACGAATTTGGTCATGGTCTTCAACACATGCTCACTACTGTAAATCTTCCTCAAGCAGCGGGCATTAACAACGTTGAGTGGGATGCAGTCGAACTTCCCAGTCAATTTATGGAAAACTGGTGTTTTCATAAAAATACACTTATGAATATTGCTAAGCACTACAAAACAGGAGAAAAATTATCCGATGAGAATTTTGAGAAGCTCTTGAAGAATAGAACTTTTAATTGTGGTATGGCTACTCTTAGACAACTACATTTTGCAATTACAGACCTCAGATTGCACAGTAGTATTGATAAAAACGAAGGTAAAACAGCAGATGAAATAAGAAGAGAAATTGCAAAACAAACTACTGTTATTGAACCAATTCAAGAAGATCACTTTCTTTGTTGTTTTAGTCATATATTTGCAGGCGGATATTCTGCAGGATACTACTCTTATAAATGGGCTGAAGTTCTAAGTGCTGATGCTTTTTCAATGTTCGAAGAAGCTGATCTAGAAAACTCTGAAGATTTAAAGCTAATAGGTAAAAAATTCAAAGATACTATACTAAGCTTGGGTGGGAGCTTACCTCCGTTAGACATATTCAAACTATTCAGGGGAAGAGAGCCACAAACAGATTCATTGATAAGACACTTAGGTTTATCTGGAGCTACATAATAATTTCATCGACTATTTTATCCACCACAGATTTATTTCTTACAAGATTTCTATGCTTATATACTTTTACAGATATTTTTTTTCCAAAATTTAAATTTGTCCACCAGCCAGGGAAAACCATTATATCCCAATAAGTAAAAAAATTTATACACTCAATATCTTCAAGAAAAAAATCATTATTCGCGAGTCCTCTCAAAAACTTACTATTTATTTTCATTTCTGATATACCTTTAAAAGGGTATTTAGGTATTAATTGAGCCATCAAAGTTCCTTTGTGAGGAGACCCTATAGATATTAATCTTCTTGTTCTTTTATATCCATTAAATTTTTGAAGCCAGTGCCTACCAATTATTCCTCCCATAGAAAATCCCAAAATATCTATTTCTTTTTCTAAACCGTATTTCTCTAAAATTAATTCGTTTAATTTATTAGTCAAATCAAGTATTGAAGTCATTCCATATGAATGTTCAAGAGTTGGGGCAAAATATTCAATGCCAATATTATCAAGTTTAGGGGTAATAGAAGAAAAAATACTTGAAGTATTCCAAAGGCCATGAATCAATATGATAGGATTTCTTCTTTCCAATACTTTATTTGTTTTCAAGAATTCTTACTATTGACACCTTTCCATCGAAACCTGTGATTGGAGGGTTGCATTTTGTCAAAATAATTTTAATTTTAGAAATTTTAAATTCCTGATCAATGATTTCTAAAATTGCGTTCGAATATTTTTCGATTGTATAACAATATATTTTCTTTGATTGATTTTGTAAAATTTGAACTAATTTTGAATAGTCAACTGTTTTTTTTATATCATCATCTATTGTACATTTTTCAAAATGAGTCCACAAAAATATATCTAAAATAAATAGTTGTCCTAATTCCCTTTCTTCATCAAGTACGCCAACCCTAGCCCAAAGCTTAATATTCTCAATTTTTAAAAAAGTTTCCATCTTTAAAAGTTTTAAAGATCTTTATGTGTATAGATAGCCTTTCCTGATGAAAAATCATCAACTATATTCCCATCACCCTTTAGGAAATATTTATAAGTTACCAAACCTTCTAGACCTACAGGTCCCCTTGGTGGAAGAGTTTGAGTAGATATACCAACTTCAGCTCCGAATCCATATCTAAAGCCATCTGCAAACCTAGTAGAGCAATTATGAAAAACACCTGCACTATCAATTACATTCATAAATTTATTGGCAGTATGTGAATTTTCAGTAATTATTCCATCTGTATGTTTTGAACTATATTTTTGAATATGTGTGATTGCCTCCTCGAGATCATCAACAATTTTTATCGACAAAATTAAATCCAAATATTCAGTTTTCCAATCTTCTAGACTAGCCTCATACTTTACCCCTAATTCAACTGATCTCATATCTCCAATTAATTTAACATCATTAGATTTAAATAAAGGGATGGCCTTTTCTAAAAAAGTTGGTGCAATATCTTTATGGAGTAATAAAGTTTCGATAGCATTACATGCTGCAGGATATTGAATTTTGCTGTCCAAAGCAACTGATAAAGCCATCTCTAGATTTGCCTCAATATCTATAAACAAATGACAAATTCCATCAGCATGACCTAACACAGGAATTCTTGTATTCTCCTGAATAAATTTAACTAATTCATTACTTCCTCTTGGAATTATTAAATTAATGTATTTCTCAAGATTTAACATTGCCATGCTATCTTTTCTGCTTGTTAGTAAACATATTGCATTTTTATCAAGACCTGATGCATTTAAACCTTCTTGCAATGCCTTGACTATTGCTGTATTTGTTAAATTAGCTTCACTACCACCCTTTAGCATTACTCCATTACCTGATCTTATTGCTAATGAACTAATCTGCATCACGGCATCTGGCCTTGATTCAAAAATAACCCCTAAAACACCAATTGGTACAGTTTTTCTTTCTAAGAATAATCCCTTTGAAAGCTCTCTTTTTATTTGAACTTGATTTACAGGATCAGCTAAGTCTCCAACTTTTCTTACTCCTTCAATTCCTGAATTTAATTTTAATTTTGATAACTTTAATCTAGAAAGTAAAGCCCTAGAAATACCTTTTTTTTGTGCACTTGAATAATCCGCATTATTAGCATCTAATATTTCATAAGAATTTTTTTCTAGATAATCAGCCATAAAATTTAAGGCTTTAATTCGATTTTGGTTTTCAGTTTGACTTATTTCTATTGATGCCAAACGAACTTTATTAGCTTTTTCTAAAAGATCATTACCTGGTTGGGGCACTTCAAAGATATTAGCCATAATATTTTTTAGTTAATTTAATAATAATTCAAATTAAAGATTCTTTAAAGTAAATTTCTTTGTAAATTAATATCTAAAAAATAACTGAACTTGACTTTTCCAATCCCCATTGGAATCATAAGAACCTAATAATTCTAAGTTTGGATTTGCCTGAAAAGTCAAAATTCCTAAAGGTGAAATATCATCTCTACCTGGAACTGTTTGAAAGGCAAAATTTATCGCATCAGTAATATCAAGCCCTATTTCGGCTACCCAAGCTTGAGAAGAAAATTCCTCATTAGAAGAGGATTGATCATCATTTTCTATATCTAAATTTTCATTGGAAAAAATATTATTTAATGAATCATTATTTTCTATTAACGCTGGATATAAAGAAAACTGAAATCTTTCACTAAATGCATCAGCATTATTAATTTGAGAAATAAATGCTCTATTTATTAAATTTGCAGAGTTACCTCCAATTAAACCAATTATTTGTGATCTGTTGTAACTTGGCGTACTCCTTAATTGGATTCTTCTATTTTCATCAGCGAAAGATAATTGATCTAAAAATCCTTCATAAGATGCTTCAATTTTGATAAGCCTAGTATTACCAATTCCAAATGCACCATAACCGCTTGAACTAGCGTCGACAGCAACATCACCTGATACATTTAAATCCTGATTGTTTTCACTTATAGGTATTATAGAATCTGGAACTTTACTGACTAAAGAAAAATTTATAAAAGGAACCACACCACTTCTTGATGCAAATAAAATATAATTGTCTTTATTTTTATTAAGTTTAAACGGGGTAGTGTATAGATTTGCTCTTCCTTTCTTAAGGTAAATAAGACCCCTAGCATTTAAATCATTTCCTATCTCACCATTTATAGTAAGGTCTAATTTGGTATCTAAATAAGCTTGAACTATTTCTGAATATTGAAGTTTAAATTCTGGTCCAAGTTTTAATTTAAGATTATTAAAACTCAAATTACCTAGATAATTAGGCAAAGTTTCTCCTAAAAGAACTGAATTCAAAATTGTTTCATTTGATATTATTTCAATATTTTTTTTATTATTCCAATAGAGTTCTGGCCAATCTTTTTTATCCTCTTTTCTTATAAGATTATTTTCTTTTTTATTATTTTGATTGGTGCTATTAAAATTAATAAATCCATTATTAAAAGATAGATAACCTCCCAAAACAGGACTTTCAAATGATCCACTTAAATCGATATCTGAATCTATTAAAAAATTAAAATTATCTTTCTTTAATGAAAATCTATTCGTTATCAAATTAATTTCTGACTTTTCAGAATCATTCTGACTATAAAAAGGCAAAGTGCCTTTTACAAAAATTTCACCAGAATCTTGAGTCTTCGCTTGTAGATTATTGATCTCTAAAGAGTCAAAATCAAAGATGATTGTACTATTAAAATCTCTTATTATATTGTTTGAAAAATTAATTTCAGAATCTTTAACTACGATAAATCCATTTAATAGAGGTTTATTTAAGGTTCCTTTTAGAATCACTCTTAGATTTAAATCTCCTTCTTTAAATGTAAAGTATTCATCAGCAAAAATATCTATTAACTCAATAAATTTTCCATTCCCAATCAATCTTAGATCTAAGTTATCAGACTTATTTATAGGTATTGAACCTTCGATATTAATTGGTATTTCAGAATCATTTATTAAAAGGGAAAAATCAATATCAAAAATAGAATTATTAAATTTAATTAGTCCTTTATCAAATATTATTATGTTGTTTTTAATTGATGAACCATTGGACAAAATATCGCTAGAGAAAGATTTTGTATCGAGATCATAAAATAAGTTCATATCCAACCCTCCAAGAAAATCTCTTGGTTTATTTAAAAAGATATTTGCTGCACTTAATGGAAATTTTTTAATTCTTAAAGAACCTTTCCCTGTTAATAATCCCCCTTCCAAATCAATAGAAAATTCCTCTTTATTATTCTTATAGACGTCTCTAGATACATCAAGATAGCCCTTTAATTTTGCATTTAATTTATAATTTACTGGTCTATCGCCCTGAATAGTAATTTTTCCGTTGTATCTACTTCTAAATTTATTTAAATATTTTTGCAAATTAAATTTGTCCTCTAACAAATTACTATTTTCAATAAAGTTATTTATAAAATCGATCCTCTCTTTAAGTGATTTATTTTCTTTATTTATTTCCAAATCATCCAAAATATTCGATTTACTTATAGGAATCACTTTTTTATTATCAAAGTTAAAAATATCAACAGCGGTAAGGATAGTCCAACTAGTGCTTATATCCTTGAATTCTGAATTAATAAAATTATTTTTACTTGAATCATATTCGACTTCAATTATTCCTCCATCAATTGGATACAATGAGGAGTTTATATAAAAAGAATTATCTTTGACGCGGAAATCAAATAATGAATTGGCTAGATTAATATTTCTATATTTACCTAGACTCCAAGCAATTCGCCCATCAAGGTATGACTGGTCTGACGAAATTGATCCTTTACCATTAATAATTCCATAAATTCTATCGAATTGATTTTTGTCTATAGATAATTCAAGCTCATCAAGAGGAAAATTATCCGCTCGCCAATTATAACCATCATCCTGTTTCAGTATGCCTATAGTACCTTTATTTGAATTGAAAACTCTTATGAAATTTGCATTATTTATTTTAAGATCAGAATTAAAGTTGATTGAAAGAAATGAAGGGATTGGAGAATATCTATTTTTCATATTAAGAAGAAATTCATTATTTTCATTTTTAATATCTCCCTCCCATATTTCTCTAATGCGGATACCTTTAAAGTGCGGGTAATCAAGGTTAAAGTTTATCGAAATATCAGGATCAGTAATTTTTCCTTTTAATTCACCTTTAGCAGTAATGAAACCCCTTATATCATTTTTTCGGAAAATATTTAAATTAGATAATTGAGTTCTATTTATTTTAAAACTAGTATCTATATCACCAAAATTTATACCTCTTCTATCAAACCAAAAGGGCATATTACCCGATAATTGGATATCTGGATTAAGGCTATTAATGTATCCAATACTTCCTTTTAGATCAATATTATTGGAGCTTCTATTAAAGGGCATATTTAGATTAAAATTCGAAGTCAAAGTTCCATAATTTAATTTTTCTGTATTACCAATAAAATTATTATCTTTACAAAAAAACCTAGTTGAATCTGAATTTATATTCTCTGCTAAATCTTCTGGTTTTATTTTTAAATTAGTAAAAGAAAATCTTCCTTCACAAAATGTGTGCTTTGATGATTTATTAAATTTAAAGTTAGATTTAAAGGTACCTTTTTTAAAGCTAATTTTTCTATTGCCAATTATATATTCAGAATTATCAAGATCTAAACCCTTAGAAAATAAATCCAGTTTTAAAAAGTCTTGATTTAATTTTGTATTAAATTTAAATTTTAAAAATCCCTTTTCATCAAAATTTGATTTTACATTTGCAATGATTTGTCTATTTCTTGACTTGTAAATAACATTACCTTTTACTTTTGTTTTTAATCCTGCATTATTAAACTTCAGATCTGAATATTTATTTAAGTTAAAGATCAACTCATACTTAGATTTTGATTTTTTTGCAATTCGATTATCTTTATAAGATTCGTCCCTTTTAAAAAAATCTCTATCTATATTTATGGCAGCTTCCTTAGGACTTATTTTTACAATCCATTTTTGTTTTAAAAAAGATCTAAAAGGCATAATGCCAACATATACATTTTTGGCTGTAATTTCAGAATCTAAATTGTTTTTATCATTAATTTTTGAATTACCCAAAGAAATACCTAGATATCTAATCCCAACATAATCACCTAAATCAACATTTTTATCTAAAAGATTCTCAAGACTTTTTTCTAGTTCTAATTTCCTAGAACTATAAGTGTCTTTTAAAAAATTATTTAATAAAAAAGTGCCTAAAAAACCTAAAGGTAAAAGCATCCCTACCAAAAGAATCTTAGTATTTAAATTTAGAGATCTAATTTTTTTCAAGTTAGAGCCCAAAAATAGAGTAGGCTTACAAAATATAAGAAATTAATCAGGTCAAAGCCACTAAATGTCTTTTTTTGAACTATTAGAGAACACACCCAAAATTTTTGGATTCTTTGGAATATTTCTTTTCATTTGCACAATAGCAGCTTTTATATTTGATTTTGGTTTTAAATTTCGAATAATTGGAGCAACTATCTTTTCATTATTGCTTTCTTTGAGTAGTTGGGCATTTATACAAAGTTACTCCGAAAAGGTTGTAATAGAAGGTGCAAAATATGTTCCAATTGTTTATGACAATGGGTTCGATTTGATTATTGCTAAAGCAGATGATGACTTTCCAGAAGAATCTATTGACCCAACTTTAGAACAATTATCGGAAAACTTAAGGAAAGGTAGCAGATCTGGTGCGAATGTAACAATAAAGATAAGAAAACTTGAAAAAATTTCAGATGGCGTAAGTAAACCAGTGGTTATTGGACAAGTTCAGAAAAATGTCAAAATGAATTAGTCTCTTAAACAATGGAAAGTAAAACCTTTTTAGATATTTTGCCAAATAATTTTAGACATGAGAAATATTTTTTTGTTCAAAATAATCTAATTGACATTGAAAAATTAAGTAATCTTTCTGACCAAGAAATAAATGAGATTCAAAGAAAATATTCACTATGCACATTGAATAATCTAAAGAAAATTAGAGCTATAGCTATTTTTAAAAAAGAAATTGGAATTTCTCCACCGCAAGCATATCTACTTTTGCATTGCGGCATATCTTCTATTAAATCATTATCACTATCTACTCCTTACGAATTAGAGCGCAAAATTGGTAGATTAGAAAGAAGTCTTAGAGTAAAAACTGAAACATATACAACTTTTGCTCTCTTAAAAGAATGGATTAAAAAAGCTAGTCAAATCTACAAATCTATTTGAAAACTTGGTTAAAAAAAATTTTTTAATGTAGAATTTAGAAAAAGTTAGTGAAAATGAAACCCCTGATATTTTTATTATTTTTGTTTTCCAACTCTTTATACCCTGTTTTTAGTCAGTCTAACCTACTGGAAAATGTAAAAAAGAATCCAAACGAAGCTAGGAATTTATGTAATAAGTTTAGAGAGTTTAATTCAAAAGGTATTTCTGCTAGTTCAGATAAAGCTATAGAGTATGTATCAAACAAAAAAAAGTTAACTCCCGTTAACGCAGAGATCTTTTCTATTTACGTCATTGGGCTGCACTGTCCAGACATTATCTAAAGCCTAAATGTCTGGTTCTAGATGGTTTGACAAGTCTCTAATACTTAGAGATGGAGTAAAACTTATATCAAGGATTTGGTTACCTAATAGCAATGGGCCATGGCCTGCATTATTAATGAGACAACCTTATGGCAGGGAAATTGCTTCAACTATCACCTATTCTCATCCTGAATGGTGGGCTTCCAAAGGGTATATGGTCATAATTCAAGACGTTAGAGGTATGGGTTCTTCTGAAGGAGTCTTTAATGGTTTTTCTCAAGAAGCTAGCGATACTTCAGAAACTCATGAATGGGTAAGGTCTCTAAAAGAATGTAATGGGAAACTTGGCTTATATGGTTTTTCATATCAAGGATTTACTCAACTAACCGGTGAATTATATTCAAAGCCGCCCGATTGTTTATCTCCAGCAATGACTGGGATGAATATTAAGGATCATTGGTGCTCAGATGGAGGAGCATATTGGTGGCATAACAATATTGCATGGGGACTTCAAATTGCGGCACTAAAAATGAAAAAAGAAAATAAATTGCTTGAGTGGGGAAAGATAAGATTAGCCCTAGAAAATAAAAGTTATTTAAAGGAAGGAATTGAAATTTTAAAAAAATATGATCCTAATAGCTTTGTTTTGGAATGGCTTAAAAATTTAAATAATGCTCACCCATTTGAAGAATTTAAACCAATTTCAACATGGATTAAACAACCTATGTTAATTATTGGAGGACTTTGGGATCCACATTTAAAAGGTGCCTTTGATCTTTATCAACAATCTAAAGAAGCGGGTGGAAGCCCAGAGATTATTATTGGGAATGCAACACATCTAAATTGGTGGGAGGGATCACAAGAATCTTTATTAAATTTTTTTGATAAACATTTAAAATTAGATGAAAATTTTAATTCTAAGAATTTAAAAGACGAGAAAAAAATATGGAATATTTCATTAAATAAATGGGAAGATTTAGATAATAAATTTAATCCTGAATTTATTTTTGGACTCAAAAGCGATGGTACCGCAAATGTAGAGGTTGAAGATGGAAGTCTGACCATAAATTCAAAAGGATCAGGATGGTTCACAATTGTTCATGACCCATGGAGACCTACTCCATCAGACGGTGGACATTTAGGTCAAAATCCAGGAAAGTTTAATAGAAGTATTATTGATAAAAGACTGGATGTAGGTGTTTTTCAAACCAATTCTTTTGAAGAAGATCAATATTTAACAGGAGTACCCACATTAGAAATCCAGGTAAAAAGTGATCAGCCCAATTTCGATATCTGCCTTGCTTTATCTCTAGTTGAAGAAGGTAATGAAAAGGTGAATCAATTTTCAACCGGATTCTTAAGGGTTAAAAACTCCAAAATAAATGAAGAATGCATTTATCAAATCACAATGCAACCAACAAATATTTGTTTGATTAAAGATAGCAAGCTTCGCTTATCTATATCTGCTGCAGCTTATCCCGCTATTGGAGTTAATCCGGGATTTGGGGATGGAAATATTGGATCTCCTTCAGCAAATCATAGAGTTATTACTCTAAGTTTTAGCCTTGATAAAACATTTATGAAAATGACCCCTTTTTTTTATAAATAATTAATTTTTTGGTTAATCATTTGATATTATTAATCGTTAATATCTACCAGTCATGATCGAGACAATTCAAGCAGACTGGATTAAATCAGAAGCTATCAACCTAGAAAATTGTTGCAATGATAATCCATTAAAAATATTAGGTCCTCATTTTTATGAAGAACAATGGGTAATTAGGGTATGGATGCCTGAAGCCGACGAAGTTAAAATAAATTTTAAAAACAATACCTATAAGGCGGAAAGCATAAACCATAAATGGCTTTTTGAAGCTATATTGCCTGAAAATCCAAATCACAATTACGAAATAAATATTTTACGAGGAGGGGTCACACATACACAACATGACCCTTGGTCATATAGAGAAGAATGGATGGGAGAAGTTGATAGACATCTTTTTGCAGAAGGTAATCATCATCATATTTGGGAAAAAATGGGAGCACATCTCATTGAAGAAAAGAATCAAAAAGGGGTTATGTTTTGCATTTGGGCTCCAAATGCAAAATCAATTTCGATAATTGGAGATATAAATTCTTGGGATGGAAGACATCATCCAATGCAAAAAAGATTAGGGGGAATTTGGGAACTATTCATGCCATCAATGCAAGAGGGCGATACATACAAATACGAAATAAGAACACAACAAGGTCATATCTATGAGAAAGCTGATCCATATGGTTTCCTTCATGAAATCAGACCTCAAAATGGTTCAATAGTTTCAAAGTTAAAAAACTTTAATTGGAATGATAGTTCTTGGATTTCAAACAGAGATTCTTCTAGTCAAATTAACAAGCCAATTTCAGTTTATGAAATGCATTTAGGGAGTTGGCTCCATGAATCAACAGATAATAAATATCTGGAGAACAATGGTGATCCAAGAGACCCGGTACCTGCAGCCGATTTAAAACCTGGAACACGATTATTAACTTATCCAGAATTAACCAAGAAACTAATCCCTTACGTAAAAGAAAGAGGATTTACTCATATTGAACTAATGCCAATATCTGAACATCCTTTCGATGGTTCATGGGGATACCAAGTTACAGGCTGGTATGCACCAACGAGTAGATTTGGTACCCCAAATGAATTTAGAGAGTTTGTAAATAAATGTCATGAAGAGGGCATAGGCGTAATTCTTGATTGGGTGCCCGGTCATTTTCCAAAAGATAAACATGGTTTAGCATTTTTTGATGGCTGCCATCTTTATGAGCATGGAGATTCACGAATAGGAGAACACAAAGAATGGGGGACCCTAATATTTAATTACAGCAGAAACGAAGTAAGGAATTTCTTAGTAGCAAATCTCGTTTATTGGTTTGAAGAGTTTCATATTGATGGCATAAGAGTAGATGCTGTAGCTTCCATGCTTTACAGAGATTATCTACGTCCTGATGGAGAATGGATACCCAATGAAAATGGTGGGAATGAAAATATAGAAGCCGTTAAATTTCTTCAACAGGCTAATCATGTACTCTTCCAACACTTCCCAGGTGCACTTTCTATCGCTGAAGAATCAACAACTTGGCCAATGGTAACCAAACCAACTGACATGGGAGGGTTAGGGTTTAACTTGAAATGGAATATGGGATGGATGCACGATATGCTTGATTATTTTGAAATAGATCCTTGGTTTAGGCAATTCCATCAAAATAGTGTGACTTTCTCAATTACATATAACTATACAGAGAACTTTATGCTTGCACTTAGTCATGATGAGGTCGTCCATGGGAAAAGTCATCTTTTGCATAAAATGCCTGGCGATGACTGGAAGAAATATGCAAATACTCGAGCGTTACTAACTTATATGTGGACCCACCCTGGTAAAAAAACAATATTTATGGGAATGGAATTTGGGCAAAGACAAGAATGGAATGTTTGGGATGATCTGCAATGGGAGTTACTAGAATTTGAACCCCATAAAGGTATCAGAAACTTGATTGATGACCTAAACGTTCTTTATAAAAATGAACCTGCATTATGGAAAAATGACTTTGATCCTTATGGATTCCAATGGATAGATTGTAATGACAAATCTAATTCGGTTATAAGTTTCATGAGAAGAGAAAACGATACTAATGAGTGGCTTGTTGTTGTTGCTAACTTTACACCTAATACTCATGAGTCATACAAAGTAGGTGTTCCTATGGAAGGATTCTATAGAGAAATATTTAATTCAGATGGCTCTAGATACGGGGGCAGTAACAAAGGAAATTTGGGGGGTAAAGAAACTATAAATTACAATATTCATGATTATCAAAATGCTCTAGAACTTGCTTTGCCCCCATTAAGCGTGAGTATATTCAAACATCAATCAAAAAAATAAGAAGGCTCATTTAACTTAGTGCTTCATATAAATGTTCACATAACGCTTTTGCTCTGCTTTACATTGTAAGATTTTTAAGTTGGATTTTAATTTTTTTTTAAATATCGAATTGAAAAATGGGTCAAGATTTACCGCTACTACTTTCTGCCGCATTAGGTAAAAAAGTAAATAGGCCTCCAGTATGGATGATGAGGCAAGCAGGAAGATATATGAAAATCTATAGAGATTTAAGGGAGCGTTACCCAAGCTTTAGAGAGAGGTCTGAAAATCCAGAACTATCATATGAGATTTCAATGCAGCCTTTTCATGCTTTCAAACCGGATGGTGTGATCCTTTTTTCAGATATTCTCACACCTCTTCCAGGGATGGGCATAAATTTTGAAATAATAGAAAGTAAAGGTCCAATTATTGAGGACCCAATAAGAACTCTTAATCAGGTAGAAAATTTAAGAGAATTAAATCCAAGCGAGAGTTTAAGCTTTGTTGGGCAAGTTCTTTCTTCACTAAAAAAAGATGTAAATAACGAGGCAACTATTTTAGGTTTTGTTGGCGCACCTTGGACTCTTGCTGCATATGTAGTTGAAGGTAAAAGCAGTAAGAATTATTCCTTAATAAAATCAATGGCTTTTAATGAACCAGATTTACTTCATAAACTTCTTGATCATTTTGCAAAATCTATTGGTGAATATCTTAAATATCAAATAAAATCTGGAGCGCAAGTAGTACAAATTTTTGATTCATGGGCAGGCCAACTAAGCCCACAAGATTATGATATGTTTGCTGGGCCGTATCAAAAAAAAGTTGTTGAAATTGTAAAAGCGGAATACCCTGAAACACCAATAATTCTTTACATTTCAGGAAGTGCTGGGGTACTGGAAAGAATGGCAAAAACTGGAGTAGATATAATTTCACTAGACTGGACAGTAGATATTGAAGAGGCTTGTAAAAGAATCCCCAGGGGAATTGGAATTCAAGGTAATGTTGACCCTGGCATTTTATTCGGAAACAAAAAATCAATAAAAGAAAGGATAGATGATACTTTCAATAAAATTAAAGACAGGAAATATATTCTTAATTTGGGTCATGGGATTTTACCTGGGACTCCAGAAGAAAATGCTCAAACATTTTTTGAACATGGGAAAAAACTCACTTACTAGTCAAAGTCTTGGCATATAAAAACTTATTAATAACAGGCGCTAATGGATGTGTTGGCCAATATTTAGTTGATTGGTTTTTGAAAAACACAAAATTCAGGCTTTATCTTATGGTAAGAGACAAAAATAAGTTACCAATTTCTTTTCAAGAAAATAAAAAAGTCAAGTTAATGGTGTGCGATATTAGGGAATCAAATAGGTATAGAAAGGAAATTAGTCAAATTAATTACCTAATACATACTGCTACAGCTTGGGGAGATCCAAAAAGAGCATATGAAGTAAATATTAAAGCTTTTGAAGAATTACTAGAAATGCTTGATATTGAAAAGTTAGAAAAGATTATTTATTTTTCAACAGCTAGTATTCTTGATACCCAAACAGAATTAATGAGGGAATCATTGATTTATGGAACAGAGTACATTCAAACAAAATACGAATGTTTCCAGAGACTTAGAGAAAGCTCATTTGCAGAAAAAACATTCGCTGTTTTCCCTACCCTGGTTTTTGGAGGGAATCTTGGAAAAAAAAGTAAATATCCTGTGAGTTATTTAACTAGTGGATTGAAAGAAATTGGGAAATGGCTTTGGTTAGCAAGATTTTTAAAACTCGATTCTAAATTTCACTTTATACACGCAAATGATATTGCCCAGATTTGCGGATTTCTAATTAAAAATCATAAAGAAGAGCAATACAAAGGCTTTAGAAAATTTGTGCTAGGTCAAAAATTCATTTCAATTGATGATGCCATAATTACACTGTTAAAAAGACATAATATGAGGAGATTTTTTGCGATACCGCTTACAAAAAAAATTCTAAAAATATTATTAAGAATTCTCCCGATCCAAACTACTCCTTGGGATAGCTTCAGTATCAAAAAATATGACTTTAATCATGTCCCCATCACTAATCCTGAGACTTTCAAACTTAAAAGTTATGCCAAGTCACTGAATGATATTTTAAGATTATCAAAGTTACCAAGCTGTAATAACAATTAAAATTCTCGCAGTTAGGTCACCAAAGCCTTGTAATATATAAAGATAAGCAAATTTTTATTATGTTACGTTCAATCTTTGCAGGGTTATTTGCAATAGTTTTAACTCTAGGTCTTGGTATTTCATCAGTTTCAGCTAAGACTGTTGAAGTAAAACTCGGAACGGATGCTGGAATGCTTGCATTTGAACCAAGTACAGTAACCATTAGTGCTGGTGATACAGTTAAATTCGTCAATAATAAACTTGCCCCTCACAATGCTGTTTTTGATGGGCATGAGGAATTAAGTCATGCGGACCTAGCTTTTGCTCCAGGAGAGTCTTGGGGAGAGACATTTGATACTGCTGGAACTTATGATTACTATTGCGAGCCACACAGAGGCGCTGGAATGGTAGGTAAAGTTATTGTTGAATAAATCCTCTAAATAGTTAAAACCATTTTTGACTTAATATTTATTACGGTCATATTCAAATTTTGATTGATGAAAATAGTTCCAAGCGAATTCTCAAATTCTGCTTGGGATTGTTTTATTGTCGCCAAAGAAATTGCTTATAAAAATTATCAACAAAATGTAGACGCTGATAATTTATTATTAGCTCTTATTAAAGAGGACAATATTACAAAAAATATTTTAAAAAAAAATAATGTAAATCTAAAAGATCTTGAGAGGGAAATAATTTCTTCATTAAATGCGAAAGCAAAAATGAAAAATAAACAAGATAATTTATATATTGGTGAGACTCTTCACAAAATATTTTTGAAGGCGAATGATATCAAAAATACTTTAAATGATGTAGTGATATCAACAGAACACTTAGTTTACTGTTTCACTTATGATAATAATTATGGATTTCAAATTTTAAATCAAAAAGGTATTCCAGAATTTCTTGAAATTATAAAGAAAATGAAGTCAGATCCGGCATTAAATAATGAATTTAACAGTTCTAATGAGTCTTTGGAAAAATATGGTATTGATCTAACTCAATCTGCACGAGATGGAATTTTAGACCCAGTTATTGGTAGGGATGAAGAGATTAGAAGAACAATTCAAATATTGAGTAGAAGAACAAAAAATAATCCAGTTCTTATTGGAGAACCTGGGGTTGGCAAAACAGCCATTGTAGAAGGTTTAGCTCAAAGAATTATTAATGGCGATGTGCCCTCTGCGCTACAAGATAGGAAACTAATTTCATTAGATATGGGTTCACTTTTAGCTGGAGCAAAATATCGTGGAGAATTTGAAGAAAGAATAAAAAATATTCTAAAGAAAGTGAAAAAATCAGACGGTAAGATTATTCTTTTTATTGATGAAATTCATACGGTAGTTGGCGCTGGCGCTGGTGGAGGTTCTTTAGATGCAAGCAACCTATTAAAACCAATGCTTGCGAGAGGAGAACTTAGATGTATTGGTGCTACAACTATTAATGAACATAAACAAAATATAGAAAAAGATCCTGCTTTAGAAAGAAGATTTCAAAAGATAAAAGTTGATGCTCCTTCAATAAATGACACTATATCAATTTTAAGAGGATTGAGAGAAAGATACGAAGTTCATCATAGTGTGAGAATTTCTGATAATGCTTTAGTTGCTGCTGCAACCCTTAGCGAAAGATATATTAACGATAGATTTCTTCCTGACAAAGCAATAGATCTAATCGATGAAGCAGCCTCAAGATTAAATATGGTCATAACTTCCAAACCTGAAGAAATTGATGAAATTGATCGAAAAGTTCTACAGTTTGAGATGGAAAAATTATCTTTAAAAAGAGAAACGGATGATTTTTCTATAGGAAGATTAAAAAAAATCAATAATGAACTTATATCCCTTAAAGATAAACAGGCAGAATTAGGCGCTCAATGGAAAAAAGAAAAAGATGAAATTGACGAGATTAGCACCATAAAAGAAGAAATTGAATCTGTTCAATTGCAAATAGACCAAGCCAAAAGGAGTTTTGACCTCAACAAAGCAGCAGAATTAGAATTTGGAACTTTAAATTCTTTGCAAAAAAAATTGAAAGAAAAAAGTGAGTCTTTAGTAAATTCCCAAAAAAATGGAGATACAAGTCTTTTAAGACAAGAGGTAACTTTTGATGATATTGCAGAAGTTGTCTCAAAGTGGACCTCTATTCCAGTACAGAACTTAAACCAGTCAGAAAAAGATAAACTCTTGAGCCTCGAGTCAATCCTTAAAGAAAAAATTATTGGTCAAGATAGTGCAATTAGGGCTGTTGCAGATTCCATTAAGAGATCAAGGACTGGTCTAAATGATCCAAGCAAACCATTAGCCAGTTTTCTTTTTTTAGGTCCAACTGGTGTTGGGAAAACAGAGCTAAGTAAAGTAACAGCCAAAATAATATTCGATTCAAATTCTTCAATTACAAGACTGGATATGTCTGAATATATGGAAAAGCATTCAGTGAGCAAAATTATAGGTGCGCCTCCTGGATATTTAGGTTTCGAATCAGGCGGTCAACTAACTGAAGCTGTACGCAAAAATCCTTATTCATTAATACTCCTAGATGAAATAGAGAAAGCTCACAAAGATATTTTAGATATTCTCTTACAGGTTCTTGATGATGGAATCATTACTGATGGTCAAGGTCGTACAATCAATTTCAAAAATTCAATCATTGTTCTCACAAGTAATTTAGGAAGTCAATCAATAAATGATTTATCAGTTAGAAAAGAAGATGCAAATGAAATTAAAAAAGTTGTAGATAATGAAATTAAAAAATTTTTCAAGCCTGAGTTTTTAAATCGACTTGATGAAATAGTTATTTTTAATAATTTAGAATTAAATGACATAAAAGAAATTGCAAAAATACAGCTTCAACATTTAGAAAAAAGACTTAACAAAAAAAACTTAAAATTCAAAATTACGGATGAGGCAATTAACCAACTTGTCGAAAATAGTTTCGATCATGCCTATGGTGCAAGGCCTTTAAAAAGAATTATTCAAAAACAAATTGAGACAAAAATTTCAAATAATATATTGAATAATCATTACCTTAATAAAGACGAGATTAATATTTATCTAGTTGATGGAGAGATAAATGTCGATTAAATATCTAATTAAAGAATCCTATGTGACTTTAAAATTAACAACTTTAATCTAAGATTTGAACCAATCAGGAATTTCCTCATAACTTGCTTTATTCGATTTATTTTCTTTTGATTCTGTTTTCCAACAACATGTTCTGCCTTTATCCTTATCCTGTAAGTATTCATTAGCCCATCTCCAAATTAATTCAGAGGTGAACTCCATTCCCACATTGTCCATAATTCTCAGATCTAAAGCATCTAAGTCATGTAATTTTTCCCAGTAATTCAGCAAAGGGTCATCTTTATTTATTAGAAAAGTATGGTCAAATTGCTCCTTTAATCTATTTTCTAGAGGCTTTAAACTTGAAAAATCGACAACAAAACCATTTAGGTCTAATTTTTTTGCAGTGAACCAAAAGGTGAATGATCTTGAATATCCATGCACAAATCTGCAGTGGCCTTCATGGCGCCATTGCCTATGTGAACAGGGAAAATCGTCGTAACTTTTGCTGCATGAAAATTTCAGAGAATGAATATACATCAATTAACTGTTAGGATAATTTTTAATAAAACACATTGAGTAGGATTACATAACGAACATAATGACTTATTCAGCTAATTTTTCGATAGAGGATCTACGCTTTGATAATTATGGATTAATCCCTGCAATAGCACAAGATTGGCTTGACGGATCAATTCTTATGCTTGCTTGGATGAACAAAGAATCTTTGACAATGACACTAGAAACCAAAAACGTTCATTATTGGAGTAGATCAAGATCCGAAATTTGGAGAAAAGGAGCTACAAGTGGAAGTACCCAAATACTGAAGGAGATAAGATTCGACTGCGATAATGATGCACTAATCCTTTTGATTGAACAAAATGGTTCAGGAGCATGTCACACTGGTGAAAAAAGTTGTTTTTTTAACGAAATCAAAATAAATCAAAGTGATAAAAAAGAGAAAAAAACAACTCCCTTCTCAAATATTTGCTCTGAATTATTCAATACAATTATCGAAAGATCAATAAATCCATCAGAAAAAAGTTACACAAATCATTTATTAACAAAAGGTAGTAATACTATTTTGAAAAAAATAGGAGAGGAATCTGCAGAGTTTATAATGGCTTGCAAAGATAATGATAAAAAATCAATCTCAAATGAAGCTGCTGATTTGATTTATCATCTGCAAGTTGCCCTTATGCATAAAGGGGTTGAGTGGAGAGATGTACTTGCTATTCTGGAATCAAGAAGAAAAAATTAAAAAATTAAAATTTATAATTTTTCATTTTTAATTTTTAATTTTTTTAACCTAAAAGTTTAAAAAATAATGTTGATTAACTAATTAATAATTATTAATTAATTATTAATTAATTATTACATGTATGGCTTATTACTGAATTGACTATAAGTTAAATATATTGACAAAGAGGTAAATCGTGAGTTCATTAAGCGATTTTCTTGGTGAAATAGGTCGTCATCAACTTTTGACTCCCGAAAGAGAACTCACAATGGGCAGAAAAGTCCAAGAGATGGTTGTACTTGTTAATAGATGTCAAGAGGCAGGAGGGAAAGGTCCGGCTTGTGAATACTCCGAAGCAGAGAGAAAAAAGATAAAAATTGGTGAAAAAGCTAAAAACGAGATGATAACAGCCAACTTAAGACTAGTTGTCAACCTCGCCAAGAGATACCAAGGGAAAGGATTAGAATTACTGGACTTAATTCAGGAGGGTACATTAGGTCTTACAAGGGCCGTAGAAAAATATGATCCGTCTAGAGGACATAGATTTTCCACCTATGCTTATTGGTGGATTAGGCAAGGTTTAAATAGAGCATTGTCAACTCAAAGTAGAACGATAAGGATCCCTGTTAACATTAATGAAAAACTTACAAAACTAAGATCAGCAAAATCAAAGCTTATGCAACTTAAGGGTATTCCACCTACTAGTGATGAGCTAGCTGAAGAAATGAAAATAACCAAAGAGGAAGTTGACGAACTCCTTTCTTGTGAATTGAGAAGCATCACTGTTAGTCTCCAAGGTACCGTTAAATCAAAATCAGATCCTTCCGAGTTAGTTGATATTCTTCCAAGTGATCAAACTCCCCCAATGGAGTTAGCCGAATTAGCCGAAAGGACAGCCTCGGCCTGGAAGTTATTAGATAAAGCAAATTTAACTGAGAAAGAAAGAAAGATAGTAAGCTTAAGATTTGGTTTAGACGGCTCAAATGAATGGAGAACTTTAGCTGAAGTTGCAAGACATATGAGTTGTAGCAGGGAATATTGCCGACAAGTTGTTCAACGTGCTTTAAGAAAACTTAGAAAAGCAGGTATTCAGAATGGATTAGTTGATAGTATTAGCTAAAAATTCCATTAAAAATATTTAAATTTCATTTATAAGGATGAAAGAGAATTACAAAACTCAAGAAAAAATCTATGATGCTGAAGTTTTAGAAAGTTCAACATTTGATGAAAATATCATTATCAAGATTCTTATTAAAGCGGGAAGAACAATTGCCAAGCCTGCCCTAGAAGTTTTGGAGATGGCACTAGATCCTTATACTCCTGCACAAGTGAGAGTTTCATTAATGGCTGCTTTAGCATATTTGATTATGCCATTTGATCTTTTCCCTGACTTTATGCCTTTAGTTGGTTTTAGTGATGATTTTGTAGCCCTCACAGCAGTACTCAGTATATGGAGCAAATACATGACTCCTTCAATAAGAGCAAGAGCAGAGAATAAGCTTAATAAGTTATTTCCTTTTTATTGAATGAGTAAATTATCTATACAGGAAGAAAAAGAACTCGTCTCCTTTATTAAAGATTGGTTAAAAACGCATGGATTTACCCAAAAAGACTTAGCAAATGAATTAAATATTAAATCGAGTAGAACCTCCGAGATTATTCTCAAAATTAAAGAATTATATAAAAAAGGCGGCATGTTCAATATTGCAAAAAATCTTATAAAGATTGAGCAAAAATGGTTAAACAATATCAAGAACGATTATCTAGAAACAAAACAAACACCACCATATAATCAATTAGATATCGACTCATTAGTAAACCAGATAAATCAAGATACTAGTAAATAAATATTATTTAAAATAATATATTTTGAATTAAAAATGATATAACCTCTTAAAACTAACGTTTATATAAATATCGTTTTAATTCATAAATAAGATAAATAATTGAATTATTTAAACAAAAACATTATGTATTTTTAAGTTAAATTAATTCTTTTAATAAATAGCTAATAATTACTAAATTTTTTCGTAAATCATATTTAAAATACTTGAATCCAGGGATAAATATCATAATTAATCCATATACCTTTTTCCCAATATATATCCTCCTCAATGAGATCTTTCAACTCATTTACATCATTAGCATTAAAAATTCCAAACAAATATTTGGTACATTTTGTTGGCCCTAATGTAACTAAAATATCGCTATCTTTTAAGTTTTTAAGTCTCTTAAGATGATGTTCTCGAAATGGTTCCCTTTTTATAATTGCATCTTCACAGTATCTTCCAAAAACTACAAACTTTTCCATTTTTAAATATAAATAATAAAAAGAATAGATACTTAATAATTGCATATATTACACGCAGATTGCTATGTTATTTAATACAACTTTCTTTTAAATTAATTATGCTAACTGGTAGCGATCTCCTTGCAAAAGTTAAAGAACTTGGTGATGTTAGCAAATCTGACCTAGTTCGCGCCTGTGGATATGTTTCCACTAAGAAAAACGGAGGTGAGCGCTTAAACTTTACCGCATTTTATGAAGCACTTTTAGAAGCAAAAGGGGTTAATCTTGGTGATTCCGGAGTTGCAGGTATTGGAAAAGGAGGAAGAAAACTTAGTTATATTGCTACAGTTCAAGGCAATGGAAATCTTCTGATTGGGAAAGCATATACAGCACTTCTTGATTTAAAAGCAGGTGATGAATTCGAAATAAAGCTAGGAAGAAAACAAATCAGATTGTTACCTACAGAAGAATCTTAAAGATAAAAAAAATAAATTGGTTATAAAATTTTAATTAATTTTCTATAAATAATTCTTTTAATTAATAAATTATATTTGTATTTATTTTTTTTGATCCGCAGCTAAACGCATTTCTTTACAAAACTCACCAACGTGATCGACAACATCCTTTTCACCTAAGCTCGAGATTCTTTTTACAAATGCACTCCCAATAATTACTCCATCTGCTCCCCACTCACGAACTTTATTAACGTGTTCTGGAGTTGATATTCCAAAACCAACAGCAATTGGATTGCTATTTACATCTTTTAATTTAGCAATAAGATTTTCTACTCTATTTTCCATTTTATTTCTCTCACCAGTGACACCCGTAACACTTACTAAATAAGTAAAGCCTTTTGTATGATTTGATATTTGTTTCATTCTTTCAAAAGGAGTAGTTGGCGCTACTAATAAAATTAAGTCCATAGAATGGTGACTAACTATTTTAGAAAATTTATAAGCTTCCTCCAAAGGGAGGTCAGGAACTATTAGTCCAGAAACTCCAGCATCAGATGCCATCTCACAAAACCTTTCAAAGCCAAAACATAGTAATGGATTCAAGTAAGAAAAAAGGATGATGGGAATATTTAATTTACCTTTTAAAGACTCTAAAAGTTTAATTACTTTTCTTAAGCTAGTACCTGACTTTAAGGCGCGAGAGGCCGCCAATTGAATAACAGGACCATCTGCAAGTGGGTCACTATACGGGATGCCTAATTCAACAAGGTCAGCTCCATTTTCTTGTAACTTTAATAATATCTCAGACGTTATTTCAATATTGGGATCCCCAGCCATTATAAAAGGCATTAAAGCAAATTTTTTTTTATTTTTTAACTCACTAAACATTTCATCTACCTTAGATAAAGATTCATTTTTATTAATTTGCATTTTGTTATCTTTCATAATTTTTAGATATTTTTCTATGAAAAATTTATGGATTTTTCTCTAAATCTTCCATAAGTTTTTGCTGCTCTTCCTTTGACAATGAATTGAATTTGGTTTCTAGTTTATCATTAACAACTTTTTCGTACTCTTTTCTATAACGCTTCCTTTGTTCCATAAAAGTCATTTTCCCATTCACAACTCTATAAACATAAGATGTTACCCAAGTAATAACAATCAAAATCAAGATGCAACTCGATAAAGTAGTCGCTGTAAAATTATCGATACCAATTTGCGGTGCAAATTTATAACTAATTAATCCTATTAATGAAATAAATAAACCTATTTGTATAACTTTTCCTTTAGTCAATTATTTACCCTTTACCACTTCCTTTTAGTCTGAGATTTAAAAATGGAGAAAATAAAATTAAACCTGGAAAGAAAAGAAATACAAGGCCATAAATTCCTAATCTTTCAAATTTGCCCATAATATTCCATCTATTATTCATCCAGTAAAATAGTAACAATGGGATAACCAATAAATAGGTAAAAATAATTCCGATATAAGCAATTAAAGTAGCAAATGTATTATTGAAAAAACTTTCCATTTTAATTTATGGTTGATTAGTTAAAACATAACAACTATTGAAAGTTATCGTCAGAACTAAAAATAAATAATTAAATAATGGGAGTGGGGGGACTTGAACCCCCACGAGCTAAATCGCTCGACGGATTTTAAGTCCGGCGCGTCTACCAATTCCGCCACACTCCCAAAGGAATTTGCGCTTTCTAATCGTAGCTGAAAGTAACCCATTTAACCAAGAAAAATTGGAATATTTACACTTTTAATTGTCAGATTAAATATAATTTTTTAATTTGCTATTCCTTCTACTTGCCATTGTAAAGTTTCACCTGCATGAAATGGTTTTATTTGTCCGACAATATTTTTTTCTTCAACAACATCAATATATTCTTTAATTTTATAAGGTCTAGAAACTAATTTTAATTTCTCTTTGTTTGGGGGAACATTATAAAAATTAGGGCCATTCAAACTTGCAAACTTTTCAAAATTATCTAAAGCATCCTCCTCTTCGAAAACTGTTAAATAGCTTTCTAATGCTACTGGCGAATTAAAAATGCCTGCACATCCACAAAAAGCCTTCCACTTCCTAAGGTGTGGAGCAGAGTCAGTCCCCAAGAAAAAACATTTTTTCCCACTTGTTGCCGCTTTTCTTAAAGCGAGTCTATTATTTTCCCTCTTAGCAACTGGTAAGCAGTAAAAATCACTATTTAAGCCTCCAAAAAACATTGCATTTCTATTTATATGCAAATGATGCGGAGTGATAGTAGCCCCAATATTATTTTCTTGAACAAAATCCACTGCATAAGAGGTGGTTATATGTTCTAGAACGATTTTTAATTTTGGAAATCTTTTGGTTATTTGAGAAAGTTCTTTATCTATAAAAACTTCTTCTCTATCGAATACATCTACTTCAGAATCAGTCACTTCTCCATGAATTAAAAGAGGCATTCCAGAATCTTGCATTAATTCAAAGATCTTATATAAATTTTCTATTTTCCTAACTCCATGACTGGAATTTGTTGTGGCATTAGCAGGATATAATTTAGCTGCAAAAAAAACATTATTTTTAAAACCATTAATTAGTTCCCGTTTATCAGTCTCATCTGTAAGATAAATTGTCATTAATGGTTCAAACTTGGAACTTTCTGGTAACGCTTCAACAATAGATTTTCTATAAGAAATAGCTCTATTGATTGATGTTATGGGACTTTTTGTATTTGGCATGACAATCGCTCTTCCAAAATATTCCGAAGTAAACTGAATAATATTTTTTAATACAAGACCTTCTCTTAAATGTAAATGCCAATCATCAGGTTTTATTATGTTTAAAGTCTTCAAGATTTTTTCTATTTAATCAATTTTAACAGCAAATTAAAATTGACAATCAATTATAGATATTCGAGGATAGTTATTAACCAATTAAGAAAATTTTTATTATCTAAATAAAAACCCTAAATATGAATGATTTTTTATTTCCAATAATAGAAATAGTTTTAGGCATAGTTCTACTTTTTTCTGGAGGGGAGTTTTTTATTCAAGGAGCCATATTTTTATCTTTAATTTTAGGAATACCTCAAATAGTAATTGGTTTGACAGTTGTTTCTCTAGGGACAAGCTCTCCTGAGTTGTTGGTAAGTTTGAGTTCAATTTTAAAAGGCAGTGATTCGCTTGCGGCAAGCAATGTAATTGGAAGCAATATTTTTAATGTTCTCATTGTTTTGGGCATAAGCTCATTGATAACACCTCTTAAGGTAAAAAGCAGAATAGTAAGAAGAGATGTGCCTCTTTTAATGGCAATTTCTTGTGCAGTTTGGGCCATGTCATCAACAGGCTTATTAACATTGCAAGCAGGGGTATTTCTAATATTTTGTTTAATCTTAAATACAATATGGGAAATAAATACTATGAATGAGAAAGGAGAGGAGACAAAAGACGCTGAACCTGAGATAGAAGAATTAAAAGATAACCATAAAGGGAAGCTTAATATTTTACTAAAGTTAATATTGGGAATATTTCTTTTAAGCTTTGGTTCAAATATTTTAGTAAATGGTTCTCAAACGCTTGCTACTCTTTTGGGTGTAAATGAAATTGTTATTGGTTTAACTATCGTCGCCACTGGGACATCTTTACCAGAATTAGTAACTTCAATAATTGCTGCATTTAAAGGCAAAACAGATCTTGCAATTGGGAATGTAATAGGAAGTAATTTACTAAATCAACTTTTAATCCTTGGAAGTTGCAGTATTTTTTCAGGATTTAAAGGTTTAGTAATTGAACAGAGTCTAATAAAAGTTGACTTACCTTTTATGGTTTTAACTACCTTTGCATGCTTACCAATTTTCTGGAGCAAAGGGAAAATCACAAGAATTGAAGGATTTATTTTGCTTAATCTTTATATTTTCTACATTCTCGATAAGATACTTTTCCTGAATGAATTTAACTTCCTTTCTGAATTAAGGATAGGTTTATTTATTTACTTTGCATTACTTATAACATTTCTGATTCTTCAAGAAAAATTAAAATTTTCTAATTCATAATTTTATCCATACATAGTCACAAATTCTTCTGAGATAGTTGGATGCAAAGCCATAGTAATATCAAAGTCTTTTTTTGTTATCCCTGCATTTAATGAAATTGATACCATTTGAATAATCTCAGACGATGTTTCTCCAAACATATGACATCCTAGGACTTTGTCAGTTAGCTTATGAACTACAATCTTCAACATACATTTTGATTTATTCTTTTTAAAGGTATTAGACATAGGGGTAAATTTGCATTTGAAAATTTTTATATTTTTTTCAGAGTAAATCTCTTTAGCTCTTTTCTCACTTAAGCCAACTGTTGAAATTTCTGGAATAGTAAAAACGGCCTTAGGGATATATTCATAATTCACTTTTCTTTTTTGGTCATTAAAAAAATTATCCGAAAAAACTCTCCCTTGTTCTATTGCTACTGGAGTTAAGTTTGGCTTATTTATAATATCGCCAACTGCAAAAATATTTGCGTTGCTTGTTTGATTAAGTTCATCGACATCTAAATATTGGCCATCCATCTTTAGATTTAAAAAATCTAAATTTAAAGGCAAAAGATTTGGTTCTCTTCCTGTAGCAATAAGAATATTATTAGTTAGGAGTTTATCTCCCGAGTCTAAGGTAGATTCCAGATTTCCATTTACTTTTTTGATAGAATTTAATTGAGTATTGGGGATTATATTGATATCAGCAAAAGTAGGTGATTCCTCTAGGCATGAAGAAAGATCCTCATCAAAACCATTAAGTAAATGTTGACCTCTAATTAATTGAGTTACTTCAGTACCTAAATTCCTGAAAATAGAAGCAAATTCACAAGCAATATATCCCCCTCCTACTATTAATATTGATTTAGGAAACTTTTCTAATTCAAATATATCATCACTAGTCCATGCCAAATCAACCCCAGGAATATTTAATTTCTTTGGTTTACCTCCAACTGAAATAAGAATTTTTTTTGAACTTATTTTATTTTTAATTTTCTTTGTGTTTGAACAAATAATTTCTAATTCATTTTGAGTAATAAATCTTCCTAAGCCTTCAAAAATAGTTATATTCAACTTTTTTAAAGAACTTCTATGTAAATTACTTAATCTAGAAACCTCCTCTCTAACATTCTTCAACAAAATATTTGATTCAAAATTAATACCTTCATTTTTTAATCCATATCCTTCAGAAGAATCCATATTTTTTTTACTTTTAGCTGCATAAACCATTAATTTCTTGGGCACACATCCCCTTATCACACAAGTTCCTCCTATTTGATTTGCTTCTATGATTGCGACTTTTGCTCCATAACTAGCCGCACGTTTAGCCGCTGCGAGTCCTCCAGATCCAGCGCCAACAACAATTAAATCAAATTCAAATTCCAAGACTTTTTTTAATCAATTATTATAACGTTAGTTTATAGCTTTAATTCAAATAATGAATGGGATTTTGACATGGGATGATTTAAATAAATTTGAAGTCGAAGATCTTGATAGAGTCAATGGTATAAATAATTCCTACGCAAATTTAAGATTATTTGGGCATAGTGAAAATGATGTATTAGTTACCCTTTATAGGGATAGGCATTCTTGGTGTCCTTACTGTCAGAAGATATGGTTATGGCTTGAATTTAAGAAAATTCCATACAGAGTCAAGAAAATAAATATGTTTTGCTACGGCCAAAAAGAAAGTTGGTTCCTTGAAAAAGTCAGATCGGGGAAATTACCTGCAATTGAATTTAAAGAGCAAGTTATCACTGAAAGCGACGATATCATAGCTTTTTTAGAAAATGAATTTGGAGCACTTGGATCTTTTATAACATCTAGTCACCTCATCAAAATTCGAGAGTTAGAAAGAGAAATTTTCAGATCCTGGTGTGATTGGCTCTGCCGAGAAAGCTTTAATTTTATAGATAACTCTTTTAGAAAAAAAAGATTTAAAGAATCCATTTCTAAACTCGATGAAATCTTAAGTAGCTCAAAATCAGGGTTTGTTGATCCATCAGTTTCTAACACGGGTGATTTAGAGCCTGGTGTTGGAGATATAATTTTTATTCCCTATATGGAGAGAATGAATGCATCACTTATTTATTACAAAGGGTTTAATTTAAGATCTAATTATCGTCATGTAGATAACTGGCTTACCCTTTTTGAGGGGACAAGTGCTTATAGAGGCACTCAAGGAGATTTTCATACTCATTCTCATGATTTACCTCCACAAATGGGAGGATGCTATAAAGAAAGCAATGAACAACAGATTACTTTCTCTAAACTAATAGATACTGGGGAGGGTTTAGGTAATTATGAATTAAACCAAAATTATGAGTCAAAATATTATGCAACAATTGCTCTTAAAAGAGTGATAAAGCATAAAGACAATTTACTAAAGGTAAATCCATACAATAAAGAATCCTTTGACGAATCATTGAGATCAGCTTTGAGCCATATGATCACAGGTGAAGTATTAATCCCTAAAAAACTTTCAGGAATCTCTCTAAGATACTTAAAAAACAGAATCTCAGTTCCAAGAGATATGCCAATTATTTCAGCAAGGTTATTAAGGCAATCATTAAATAAAATTGAATCGCTTAGTAACATCAATGAAATAGATAAGATACCTTTTAGGCATCGATATGATCAAGATCCAATAAATTTCATTTCTAGTTATAAGTAAAACTATAAATTTTTTCTCGAATCTATTTGAAGTAAATCTCTTATTTTTTGAACTTGACTTGCAATATTTGGATCAATAGATAACTTTTTTTCAACTTGTTCAATAGCATACATAACTGTTGTATGGTCCTTACCCCCAAA
The DNA here is from genome assembly GCF_000015645.1 of Prochlorococcus marinus str. AS9601. NCBI lineage: Bacteria > Bacillati > Cyanobacteriota > Cyanophyceae > Synechococcales > Prochlorococcaceae > Prochlorococcus > Prochlorococcus marinus. Next base: position 543,021 of record NC_008816.1, on the reverse strand, counting down.
CTCATCTCCAATTCTTGGTAGGCTTAGATCCGTACCATGTCTCATAAGATACATACCTATTTGTCTAGCTTGACTTACTGGTTTTCTCCTACTTGAACTGATCAATTCATCAGTAGAAACTTTAAAGAAATCTGACACTTTATTAATAACTTGTTTTGGAGTAACGACTACACCAACACTATTAGGATCAAGCATTGGAGCAATTGATTGAACTGTCATTGGCAAGCCTGTTATTGATGCAAATGCAACAGCTCTAGTAAATGCTCCTTCCAATTCTCGAATATTCGAAGTGAATCTTCCTGCTATAAATTGAATTAAATCTCTTGGAAGACTCATCCTCTCTTGTTCTGCCTTTTTTTGAAGGATGGCTGTCCTCGTCTCAAGGTCAGGTGGTTGAATATCTGCGGTCATACCCATTGAGAACCTAGAAATTAATCTCTCTTGAATTCCCGACAACTGATTTGGTGGTCTGTCACTTGCAATAACTATTTGACTTCCTGATTCGTGAAGTGCGTTAAAAGTATGAAAGAATTCTTCCTGTGTATACTCTTTGCCTTCTAAGAACTGTATATCATCTATTAAAATCAAATCTACATTTCTATATTTATCTCGTATAGCTGTCATTCCATCTCTTCGAATACCACTAATAACATCATTTGTAAAAGTCTCTGTAGATACATATTTAACTTTTGCTTCTGGATCTATTTCTACTCGATAATGACCTATTGCTTGCATTAAATGAGTCTTACCAAGGCCTACTCCTCCACAAATAAATAATGGATTGAATTCTCTCCCAGGAGATTCGGCAACGGCTAAAGCTGCGGCATGAGCCAACCTACTATTTGGACCTACAACAAATCTTTTAAAGACGTAGCGTAAATTTAAACCATTAGGATTTTTGAATTGATTTTTTGAAGAATTATTTTGGTTATTACTAGAAAAAGATCTTGTTTTATGATGAACATTCTTTTCGTTAGCTTTATCTTCATTTGATAAATCGCTGCTGGTATTCGTTTCAGATTTAAAAACAACTTTTACATCATGACCGCAGATTTCCTTCGCAGCTTTTTCAATAGTTTCACAATAATTCTTTCTCAACCAATCACTAGAAAATGTATTTGGGGCGATTAAAGTTAATAAGCCATTTTCAAAACAATTAAACTTAGCAGGCCTTATCCATGTCTCAAATGAAGGCTTACTTAAAGTTTTTTGGAGTGATTGTTGAACTTCCGCCCAAATAGGATTAGTTGCTTGCAAAGTTTTATTCTCTAGATTATCAATCTAGTTGGAATTTAATAATTGGCCATTATCAAATCACAAGATCACGACAAATTTAAAATTATTTAACAAAGTATCGACTAAATTTATAAAAATAAATTTTATATTTTTTAATAGGCATATAATTATTTTAAATTTCTCTAAATTATTGGATAAAGCATTACTTATTATCATGGCGAAATGGCATGGTTTTGGAAGATGCAAAACAAGATTATCAAAAGATATAGGTAAAAGTAATTCGGCGAAAATACAAAGTGTAATGACCAAACACACTATTTCAGTTGCAAAATTTCTTCAAGAAAATAAACTGCTTGATATTTCTATTGCCATAACTGGTTTGGGAGTAGGAAATTGTAGAAAATGGTCTAGAGAATTAGGCATCAAAAAATTTAATTTGCAGGGGAAAGGCTGCTTGGGAGAAAAAATGAAACGGCAAATAACTATCAACAAAAAATTTTGTGCAAAGCATAAGATCAAAAATATTATTTTTATTGGTACTGACCTTCCAGATTTATGCCATCAAGATCTATTGAATACTCTAAAAGAGCTTCAACATAATGATCTTATTTTAGGACCATCTAACGATGGAGGATATTGGCTTATCGGTTTATCAGAAAAAATAATGTTATCACATTCATATTTACCTTTTATCAACATAAAGTGGGGAACAGAAAATGTTCTTCAAAATACAATTGATAATTTTGCTTCTAAAAAATTAAAATACAAGTTTCTAGATAAAAAAATAGATATAGATACAATTATTGATATTGAAAATAGAAAATAATCGACTTGTCAAAAATTTCAATTATCATTCCAACTATTAATGAAGCTAGTAATTTGCCATTATTGCTTTCAGACTTGTCAAGTATTCAGGAAGAGGGCGAAATCATAATTGTTGATTCTGGAAGTGAAGATAAAACTATCGATATAGCAAATATTTATGGAGCAAAAGTATTTATATCCAAAGAAAGGAATCGAGGTTTACAATTAGATATTGGAGCTAAAAATTCAAAAGGAGAGTGGCTCATATTTTTACATGCAGACACAAGATTAACTCATGATTGGTTTAAAAAAATAAACTCATTTTTAAAGGGAAACAAGAATATTATTTACTATTTTGAATTCAAAATTAATCACAAAAATATAATTTATAGAGTTCTCGAAATTCTCGTAAATATTAGAAGTAAATTTTTTAAACAACCGTATGGTGATCAAGGTTTAATAATTCATAGAACGATCTATTTTAAGAATAATGGATTTAGAAATATACCTTTGATGGAAGATGTAGATTTTTTAATGAGATTAAACAAAAAAAAAGATTTAAAACAATTAAATTTTCCTATTTTTATAAGTTCAAGGAAATGGGAAAGAACTAATATTTTTCTCCAAGCAATTAAGAACTGGCACTTTAGAAGAAGATGGTTAAAAGGCGAATCGTTAAAATCTATATATTCTGACTACTACAAAAAATGATTAATTTGCATACCAAAAAGCACATTTCGACCCTCTAGGTTCTAAAATCCAACCTTGTCTTTTGTAAAATGAAACCACTTCAGCATCAGCAAAAAGGGTTACTTTAGAAATGCCAATATTTTTCAATTCTTTTAGGACATATCTCATTATCTCTTTCCCCAATCCAAGTCCTTGATAGACAGGGTTAATAGCCACATCCCAAACTGTTGCTTCTAGAATTCCATCGCCAGTGCATCTTGCAAATCCAACTAGTCTGGGAAATTTATCATCATGACGCCATAACCCAACCACCAAAATACTGTAATCTAAAGCTCTTTTTACTCTCCTTATTGGCCTTCTGCTCCAACCAACAGTTTGCAAAAGTTGATCTAGTTCTATTAGATCTAAATCTTTATTTTTACTACATACAAATATTTCTTCTTTAGTTGTTTGAGTGAACTCATAAGAATTTAAACCATAGAGATCTATCAGCTCATCCTTTGATATACTGTTTGATTTTTTTATTAACGATCCTTGGTTTCTAAAAATCATTAAAAATTCACGAATCCCTTTTGTTGAAGCTCAGAGAGCTGAAAATATAAACCCTTTTTAAGTCTTAATTCACTATGCGTTCCCTCCTCAACTAATGATCCCCCTTTCAAGACTAAAATCTTATCAGAACTTTCAATAGTTGCTAATCTATGAGCTATTACTAATGCTGTTCTTTTTGACAGAATTCTCTCAAGATCTTTCTGCAAAGTAGCTTCTGTTGAGGGATCCATAAACGCTGTTGCTTCGTCCATTATTAAAACAACAGGATTTCTAATCGCTACTCGAGCTACGGAAAGAAGTTGTCTCTCTCCAGAAGAGAGATTTCCCCCTCTTTCTCTTAGTGAGGTGTTCAAACCTTCTGGTAATTTTTTTAGCAAATTATCTAACCCTAATTCGTAACAAAGATTTTCTAATACAAAATTGTCTAGATTCGAATTCAGTTTTAAATTATCTGCGACATTTCCACTAAAGATAAAGGTATCTTGCAAAACTACTCCCAACATATTTCTAAGAGTTGCAATAGGAATATCTTTGATATCTATATCATCGATTAAAATTTGACCCGATTGAGGTTCATACAATCTACACAATAGTCTTATTATGGTTGTCTTACCTGAACCAGTTGGACCTACAAAAGCAACATGCTCTCCAGGGTTAATCTTGAAAGATAAATTCTTTATAATGTGTTCTCCTTCGTTGTAGAAAAAATTAACATTTTTGAACTCAATTTTGCCCTTAAATTTTTTATTTACATTTTTAGCATTTTCTAAAAAATGTTTTGCGGAAGCAGAGTCCTTAATCTGTATTTCTTCGTCCAATAATTCGTTTATTCTTTCTACAGCTGTTAAACCTCCTTGTATTTGAGTAAATCTTTCTGCAAGCTGCCTTAAAGGTTCAAAAAGTCTTTGGGAATATAAAATAAAAGTTGTTAATGTTCCTAAACCAATATTTCCAGAAGTAACAAGATATCCTCCAACTGCCAAAACCAAGGAAACTGCAGCAAGAGAGATCCATTCTATAAACGCTGAAATACTACTGTCATAAAATATTGTTCCATTAACTGCTTTCTTATAAGCATCTCCAGTTTTGGAAAATTTCTTGCTATTAAAAGCCTCTCTTCTGAACATCTGAACGACTTCTAAACCTTGAAGATTCTCTTGAAAATCAGAGTTTAGTTGAGACAATTCTTCCCTTACTTGATAATTGGCTCTTCTGTAACGTTTTTGAAGCCAGATAATAAAATATGAAACTGGGATTTGAGTCAAAAGTAATAAAATGGCAAGCCCCCGATCAATTGACAGCATTGTCAAAGAAATTACTATCAGACTAACGAAGTCAGCAATGACTCCTACTGCCCCACTACCAAAAACCTCGGCTAAAGCATCAACATCATTTGTTAATCTTGTTAATAATTTCCCCACAGGCATTTTATCGTGATACTTAAGAGATAAAGATATTGAATGATCAAAAAGTTCTCTTCTTATTCTTGCTGTCAAACGTTGTCCAACTGCTTGGATATTGTAAGTTTGGTATCCCTGCAGAACTAATCTGAATAAAACAGTTATAAATAAAGTTACGATAATGGCATTTATCGACTGCCCAAAGAAAGTTTTACTTAGCCAAACATCTGTAGTTTCTTTCTTTAGAATAGTAATTGCTTGTCCAACTAATAATGGTTGAATAGCTCCAGAAAAAGAAACAGGTAACAAAACTATCAAGATTAGATAGATTGTTTTTTTATCTTTTGTTAAATATTTACCTAACTTTTTAATCCTTCTAAAATCTTTAAAAAACATTTAGCTAATCTTCTATAAAGCATTAGTTGATTCTATTGATAAAATTGTATCTCTGAGATGATTATCATCTAACCTCATCGATAAAGGATTTCCAATTAGTCTTGCAGTCGAGTAATAAAGATCATCTATTTTAATTAAACCATTCTCTTTGAGAGTCTTTCCGGTTGCCACCAAATCAACTATTGCCTCTGCCATACCTGTAATAGGACCAAGCTCTACTGATCCCGTCAAATGTACTATTTCTACAGGAATATTTAATTCTTCAAAATAAGATCTTGCTGTTTTTATAAATTTACTTGCTACTTTACAATTCGCTGGAAGATCGGTTGGTTTTAAATAATTGCTATTTTTCTTAACCGCCAACGACATATGACAACCCCCAAATCCTAAATCTAATAATTTTGCGACTTTTAATTCAGATTCTCGTAAAACGTCATACCCAACAATACCCAAATCAGCCTGACCATAACTTACATAAACAGGAACATCTCCATTTCTTACTAATAGAGCTTTTGCCCGTTTGCAATTTGATTCAAAGGTTAATGATCTATTATTTTCTTCCAACGCATTAGAGAAATCTAACCCAGCTTTTTTAAAAGTTGAAATTGAATCTTTTAACAGAGCTCCTTTTGGTAAAGCTATAGTAATCATAGATCAATTTCTTCCAAGGATTCTTCATTCTAATTTAACAATGGAATTTAATAAAGCTCGAAATATAATCGGACTTAGAGTTTTAAGTGATAACGTCATATGGTTGATGGCAAAAGATAAATCCGTTGTAGTTATAGATCCATCTGTACACGAACCAGTTATTAGATATATAAATGAAAACAATTTTCACTTAGAAGCTATTTTGCAAACTCATCATCATTCAGACCATATTGGAGGGACGAAGTCTCTTATTGAAAAATGGCCAAATGTAAAGGTGATTGCTTCCTCCAAAGAAAAAAAGCGAATCCCTTTTCAAAATGTATCTGTTGAAGATGGAGAAACTTTAAACATTTTAGGGGAAGAAGTAAAAATAATTGAAGTATTAGGACATACAAGCTCACATATTGCCTTCTTTTTGAATGGGGAAAATCCTGTTCTTTTTATTGGTGACACATTGTTTTCTGGAGGATGTGGAAGAATTTTTGAGGGAACTTATCAACAAATGTATTCTTCACTAGAAAGAATCAAATCTTTACCAAAAAATACTCTCATATATTGTGCACATGAATATACAAAGGCAAATATATTGTGGGCATTGAATCTAAAGCCAAAAGATCAAGATATAAAAAATAAACTTTCGGAAGTTGAAAAAAAACTTTCACTTAACGAATTGACAATTCCATTTTTACTAGATGAAGAGATGAAAATAAACCTTTTCTTAAGAGCAAAAAATTTAGAAGAATTTACTTTTTTAAGAGCAAATAAAGATTTATGGGTTTAAATAGATAGGTATCTTCCTAAACAAATGTCCTCAAAACAAGTAATTAAAACATCAAATGCTCCAGATCCAGTAGGACCTTATAATCAAGCAATAAAAGCTGGGGATTTTATCTATTGTTCTGGTCAAATTGCTATAGACCCGGCTTTAAATGAAATAACATGTTTAGGTGATATAGAGAAGGAAACTATTCAAGTTTTAAAAAATCTTGCAGAAGTTCTTAAAGCTGGTGGAGCCAAAATAGAGGATGTAATAAAAACAACTATTTACTTAACGGACTTAAGTAATTTTCAAATTGTCAATAAAATATATAGTGATTTTTTTAATATAGATAATCCTCCAGCAAGGGCCTGTGTGGAAGTTTCATCTCTACCAAAAGGCGTTTTAATTGAGATCGATTGCGTCGCATTTCTAGATTAATTTCTAATTATTGAGAAATTTGAAATATAAACCAATTGTGCACCATAGTTGTATAGATTATTAGTTGATAATTCATCTTTGATCTATGTCAGCAGCAAAGCTTAATATAGATGAACTAGAAGCAGGTTATCCTTTATTTTGCAAAGCTCTGAGACTATTAATTTTAAAAGGCAACTCAGTTAAAGATATAGAAAAAACAGTGTGTTGGGGTCATCTTGAAACTTTAAATAGATGCCTACCTGGTAGATATAAAGCCCCCACATATTTAATGGCTTTAATCAAAAGAGATATTGATAAGCCTAATAATTATTAAAAAGAACTAATCTTCCAAATAAAATTTATCTATATCCTTTGAAAAGTCTTTTTCCTTGTCTGATATTTCTTTATTATCTAAAAATATTGAAAGACTTACAAAATTCTTACCAAAGCTGATATTTGGATAGATATCCTTTTTTTTACATAATTTCTCAATTTCCCCCATGAATTTACTAATTTTTGAGTATTGATCAAATTCAAATCTTTTTTCAATCCTCAAAGGTGATTCTCTTTGATTCCACATTACATTCTTTATTCAAGACTAATTACACTATACCTTCAACAAAGTTTCTCAATAAATTTTTGAAGGTAAAATTTTTAGTCACTCTCCCAATAATCAATAATACCGCCAATTGTTAAATCGGTTTGAACTTCTGGATTGGGGCATGCAAATCTTGCGGCAGAGCCACTAGCAGTAAAAACCCAGTTACCTTCTCTAGCTCCAACAGGATCAACTGCAACTAATTTCTTTCCTTTATTATTTTCTAAAATTCGTAAATTCATATGACCTAAGCCAGCGACTCTTTGAGTGCATACCATCCTTCCTAATACCTTCATAATTTCCACAATTTATATCCTCCTTTTTTATGACTTATCAGGATCCCAATGATCAATAATTCCAACAATAGTTAAATCGCTTGGATAAGATTTACTTCCCGCAGCTTCTCTAGCAGCAGAACTTCCGACACAAATAACCCAATCTCCTGGCTTACAGCCAACAGCATCAACTGCAACTTTACTAGAAGAACCATCTAATACAACTTGCAGATGTTTATGTTCAAAACCAGGAATCCTATTGGTAGAAACAAGTGGTTTTACAACCTTGCAAATTAACATAATTAGTGAGCCTCCTCTGTTTTTTTATCTAAAGACATTCCAATAATTTGGGCGGAATGAATGTTGTCTCTATCTCTAATAGTAGAGCAAGTATGTAACAAACCTTGATCAACTAAATTTTTATATCTAATTGATATCGCATTATTAACTCTTTCACAATCATTTACTGCCCTCTCTTTTGCTCCGCGTACTTTGCCAGAGTAATCAAATCTTATAACTACCGGAATAGGTAGATCTTGAGAAACATTTAATCCTGTAAAAATCTTCACTCCTACATCTAAATCTGGAGCCCCTTCTTCGACTGTATCTAAATGAGCAAAATAAGTTAAATTCCTTAGATGTACTTCTTTAAAACCTATACCTACTCCAATAAACCTCTCTGCATGTCCAATATCTTCATAAGAACCATTATGAAAACTCTTAACATAATCAATTTGAGAAATATTATTGGCAATTAATTTATACGTAAATTTTTCCAGTCCACTGAGTTTATCTTTTGAAGATTGCTTAGAAATTATCTGGCAAATTTCTCTTTCCGCATCCTCTTTTGAAAAATTTATTGTTGAGTTATAAATTTCTAATGTAGAAATAGTTTTTTCTAAATCTATACCGCCATCTCTTGTTGACAAATGTATTTTTAAAGAATCAGTGTCTGTATCAAGTCCAATTAACATTAAATCCACAGAAGCTCCGCAGCAAAAGCTATTCTCTACAGCCTCTTTGAAAGCATATAATTTATTTCTACCTTCTGCTGCAGCTAACTCGTCATTACTCCCATGAGCTGCGCATCCCTGATGCAATGGATCTACTGAACTAAAATGATAAGTTACAACTTTTAAGTACCTGGTATCTTTATGAGCTTCATTAGGAACATTCTCTCTATATCTTTTATGTTCAGTTTTTACCCATCGATTAACGGTATTTTCAATATCAAAAAGTGCTCCAGCATGGGATCTTCTCCTTACTGAACTAAAAGGTATTCTCATTACATAAGCAACTGAATGGGCTAATCTTCCATCTGAACAAGGAGTTATATCAAGTAAATGTATTCCACAATCTAAAAGAAATTTTTCAAAGTCTTCCGCATCCTTACTTCCAGATGCACCTTCAAGTGGATCATTTTTAAAAAAATTATCGCTAAGTTTCTCATGCTGTTTGAAAGCACACCATGCATATAAAGCTCTCATATCAAGAGGTTTAACCCAAGATTTATCTAAAATATGTAGGGGTAAATCTATCCCCAAATTTTTTCTTGATATTTTCTGAGCCTTATTTATAAAATCTTCGTGATGTTGAATTCGAGCAATTTCCTTTAGAGTTGGAACAATTTCATCAAAATCACTTTTTATTTTGCTTTCATAGCTAAATAGATTTTCATTTTGTATATTATTGGTTAATTTATGAGACTTTCCAGAATTTCGAAAATTATTTGATTCTTTAGTTTGTATATGGATATTTTCAGTAAAAGTTTTCAATGGAGCTGTTGGCCCCAATGTGAAGTTCTTGGCTTTAGCCAGTCCTCTTAAAGGCATTATTTACTTAACCTCTTGCACCACCTGAAAAGGTAACAAGTTGTCCCTCACGAGTATTTCCACTAGATCCAGTTATCAAGAAATCTGGTTTTTCTGTTTCCTCATTTCTTTTAACTTCCATAGGGGGCATTGCGCTCATAAATCCTGCTCTTGATGGATTTCGCTTTCTAGAAGAAGCTCCCTCTGTACCTGTTACCTTATCGCCGCGATCCCAATCATCACCAGTTACGTTTCCTACTGATTGTCCTTCGCCAGTAATCCTTGATGCGACTCTTTTTTCTGGTGTCTTTGCAGCACGGTCTGCCTCTTCAATTTCCATTTTTTGTTTATAAGTAATATTTTTATTCGGTTCAAATCTAAATTTTTCAGTGCCAGTGACCTTATCAACTGCCATATCAAAAGGCCCTGTTACCTTTGAACCATTTTCATATTCATTACCCGTAACACCTTGAGTATTTTTTTCAGAATATTTATCTCTTGATGGTGAGTTAACAGAGAATTCGCTCCAAGAGTTACCTGCTGACTTTTCCGGATTAGCATAAGCAGTATCATGTGGAGGATTATCACAAGCTTGTGAGAACTGATCTCCGCCAACATAAGGAGTTCCTGTTAGGTTTTTACAAGCACCTTTCTTAGCACCTGTCATTACTCCGCCAATTCCTGGTTGTTGTCCTGTAAGTCTGGCATTTGAATTATTTCCTGAATTAACTGTTGATCGGGATTTCATATCTTCAGAAATCTCTGTACTACAATTATCATTTATCTGATCTAAGCCCGCGTATGGTGTTCCTGTAAGCACTTTGCATGAACCTGGTTCATCTCCAGTCACTATTTTTGATCTTCCTGTCATAGTCCCGCTTATTAAATTTGACTTTGAAGAAAGGCTTAAACCTACTTTTCTAGCTTCTGGTTTTGGTTTTGAACCGCAAAACTTCTCATATTGTTGAGATCCTATGTACTCATCACCAGTTACATTCTTGCAACTCCCATGTTCATTGCCTGTCATATGGTCTGATCTCCCTACCCCTGTACCAGTTACATTATTCCCATTAAGTGTGTTGTAACTGCCAACTTTTTCAAATGCTTTACCTTTTGGATTTGGCTCTGAGCCAAGATATTGATCTCCAGTTAACTGATGTCCAGAACCTGATTCATCTCCAGTAACCAGGGTTGATCTACCAGGAAGTGATCCAGATACTTTTAATCCATCAGTTGTAGTACTATGTTTAACCTTTGAAGGATTTTTTGGAACATCACCACAATACTTCTGTGATTGATTAGCAGATACATATTCAGTTCCTGTAAGGTTTTTACAAGTCCCAGGCTCATCGCCTGTGACCCACTCAGATCTACCGACTTCATTTCCAGTTACTTTATTACCTGATGTTGTAGAGGTAACAGTAGATCTAAGTGGTTGCTTATAACTTGGTCTATCTTGACAAAATTGGTCAACTACTTCAGATCCCATATATTGAGTACCAGTTACAGTCCTGCATGTACTTGCTTCATTACCTGTAGTTTTTACAGATCTATTAGCTTGTGTTCCAGTAACTATTTGACCTGAATCAGTTTCACTTTTACTAACTTTCCAGCTAGCATCTGCAATATTTTGTTTGGCTCCATTCTTATTTGGACCACATGGTCTACATTTACCATTACCTTTTTTGCCTGTGGCACCAGTTTTGCTTCTTAGCTCTCTCACTCTCTGGGAAATCTCTCTACTACTTAAATCAGGGTCTCCCCTTCTAGCTAAAGAAGCTGCACTGTTATTTTGTTTAGTTGCTGATTTACCATGCTTGGATTGAGCTTCTCTTCTCGCCAAAACAATATCTCTACTTGTATTAGTAATAGGCTTTCTCTTTTGATTAATTCTTCTTTTAACGCTTGGTTTTGATGTTTTAACTTCTGTATTATGTAAGTTTTGAACTTCCTGATTTTTGCTTGTGGAAGTTTTAACTGTATTTACAGGACTTTCTTTTTTAACATCAGTACGAGTTCTATCGGATGAAGTTATTGCTGATTTCCCATGAGTAGACATTGCTTTTCTTCTCTCTATTACTAACTCTTTACTAGATAAAGTTGTTGAAGAAGACTTTCTACTTACCTGTGTTTTTGTGATATGTTTTGTAACTGGTTTAGTAATATTTTGATTATTTGAAGAAGACTGGGTACCAGAAATCTGTATATCTTGAGAGGATCGAACTCTATCTTGAGTAGTTGAAGAATAAGCAGCAGCTTTTTTACCGCTGTCACTCATCGCCTTTCTTCTCTCTAATGCAATCTCTCTACTGGTTTTTTTTGACATAATCTTCAAATGTGAAACTCTTTTGAAAAAACTTTCTCCAAAAATATTTTTTGGAGAAAGTTATTTACTACATAAAAGTAGATTTAACGTCCTTGGAAAACTACAAAAGCTGTTCCTTGGCTTTGAGTGTAAGCATCGTATCCGATGATTCTTACATGATGATCAGGGTATGCTCTATGACATGCCTCTAATTCACTTACAACCAAGTTAAGGTCTTTTTCCCCAAAGAATGGGAGCTTCCAATAAGACCAATAAGTTTGCATACTTCCACTTGGATGAACATGCTCAATAACAGGACTCCAGCCTTGAGCAATTATGTATGCAATTTGATCGTATATTTCCTCCTGGGTCATCGGTGGTAAGAAACCGAATGTTTCCAGGGTTGCAACTGTTTGATAGTCGCCTACTGTGCTCTGGAAAGGCATAATTAATTTAAATGTGAATGAAATTACTCGTAATAGAACGAGATTTGTAGAAGTTTGAGGAGAAGAATCTCCTCAATGTTGAAATCTGGTTTAACCTTGAACGTCTAGTTTGTCGACGGTATCAAATTCAAACTTAATTTCCTTCCAAGTTTCAAGAGCGATAGCTAATTCAGGACTGTGTTTAGCAGCTTCCATAAGAATGTCTCTACTCTCTTTTTCGATTTCGCGACCAGCATTACGTGCTTTTACGCAAGCTTCTAAAGCAACTCTGTTGGCTGCAGCTCCAGCAGCTGAACCCCATGGATGACCATGTGTTCCTCCACCAAACTGAAGACAAGAATCATCTCCAAAAATCGCTAGGAGTGCAGGCATATGCCATACGTGAATACCACCTGATGCGACAGCAAATACTCCTGGCATTGAACCCCAATCTTGATCAAAGAAGTTACCTCTTGATCTATCTTCGGGAACAAATGACTCTCTTAAGTTGTCAATGTAACCAAGAGTTGTTTGACGATCACCCTCTAGTTTTCCAACAACAGTTCCAGTATGTAGTTGATCTCCTCCGGAGAGTCTCAAACATTTTGCTAGAACCCTGAAATGGATACCGTGTTTTGGATGTCTATCAATAACAGCATGCATCGCTCTATGAATATGTAGAAGCATGCCATTTTTACGACACCAGTTTGCTAATCCAGTATTTGCAGTAAAACCGCCAGTTATATAATCATGCATGATGATTGGCATATCTAGCTCTTTTGCAAATTCAGCTCTTTCGTAAAGTTCTTCAGGAGTGTTGGCAGTACAGTTTAGGTAGTGACCTTTAACTTCGCCAGTTTCCTGCTGAGCAAGCTTAACTGCTTCTGCAACAAACTCAAATCTTTCTCTCCAACGTTGGAATGGCTGAGAGTTTATATTCTCGTCATCCTTCGTTAAATCGAGACCACCTCTAAGGCACTCATATACAACTCGGCCATAGTTTTTACCAGATAATCCTAATTTAGGTTTAATTGTACAACCAAGTAGAGGTCTTCCATATTTGTTTAAACGATCTCTTTCAACTACGATTCCATTTGGTGGACCACCGCAAGTTTTGATGAAAGCGATTGGGAATCTAATATCTTCTAGACGTAAGTGTCTTAGAGCTTTAAATCCAAAAACGTTTCCTACAAGAGATGTTAATACGTTTGTAATAGAACCTTCTTCAAAAAGATCTAAAGGATATGCAATAAAAGCATAAAAAGCTTCAGGGTCTCCAGGAACGTCTTCGATTCGATAACAACGTCCTTTATAAAATTCTAAATCTGTAAGTAACTCGGACCAAACTGTTGACCAAGTACCTGTTGAAGATTCAGCGGCAACAGCTGCTGCAACTTCTTCTCTGGGGACACCTTCTTGACCTGTACATTTGAAACAGGCTAGTAAATCGGTGTCTAGGGGTACATATTCTGGAGTCCAGTAGGTATCTCTGTACTCCTTTACCCCTGCATCATACTTCTTACTCATAAGGATAAATTTAGGTCTGTGTAGGGAAAATAATTATTGTGCAAAATTTATTAATCTTGCTTTATTTATTAGTCCTTTTGACCAAGAAATTCACCATTACCAAGAGCAGGTTCAACTTCTCTATGAGGACGAGCAATAATGTGAGCTGCAACTAAACCGTCACCAACTCTTTCACAAGCATCAGCACCAGCTCTTACAGCCGCGTTAACTGCTCCTGTTTCTCCTCTAACTAATACTGTGACATAACCGCCACCTACGAATTCACGACCAATAAGGCGAACTTCTGCAGCCTTTGTCATTGCGTCAGCTGCTTCGATTGCAGGTACAAGTCCGCGTGTCTCGATCATGCCGAGAGCGATACCCATTGTTTCTGTAGCCATTGTCTACTAATTACTAAATGTGGAATGTTCAATCCGAAGAATGCTTCATTAAGTACTTATAAGTCAAGCGTTTTCGATAAAATCTCCATTAATGTTTTTTCTATCATTCATAAGTTAAACTTATCACCCTTGGTACTATTGATATGTCAATACTTATGCAAATTAGTTAGTGCATCAAAACATACTGTTGTGTTAAGAAAAAATTTACATTATGTTATTTCCGTACGAGGCAGGCCCTGTCTACACAGGTGTGGAATGTTCAACCTTTCCTGTCTCCGTATCTAGCTTTGAAGTAAGATAATATTTTCATTAAATTTATTTATTATTTTGAACCTTCCAGTCCTAACTATTGCGAGTGGCAACAAAACTAAAGTTTCTGAAATTTCGGCAATGCTGGATGTTTTGTCTTTAAGGGTTCAGAAGCAACCAGAATATTTAAATGTCGAAGAGACTGGAGACACATATTTTGAGAATGCACTTTTAAAAGCAAAAGCAGCTGCTTTAGAGACAAAAACCTGGGCGATAGCTGACGATTCGGGACTTGAAGTAGATGTTTTAGATGGTCGACCAGGCATATATTCTGCTCGATATGCCAAAAATAACGCTGAAAAAATTAAAAAATTAATTAATGAACTTTCTGATAGTCCTTACAGGAGCGCGAGATTTATAAGTTGTATGGTTTTATGTGATCCCTCAGGAAACTTAGTGAAGGATACAACTGGAATATGCTGGGGAGAAATTCTTAAGACTCCAAAATATCCAAATGGGGAGTTCGAATCTGTTTTTTGGGTAAAAGAAGCTAATTGTGTATACGGTGAGCTATCACAATCACAACTAAGTAAATTAGGAAGCAGGGGTAAAGCCGCCAGAATTATGTCACCTTACCTCAAAAAAGAAATTGGTTTAAATTAAAAAATTCTCAATAATTTGAAATTTCATCAATTGCTCTTATAGCAGCAGCTGCTGCTTCTTCTACATCTCCTTCTTTCCCAGCGAGAGTTAATCTACCAAAAGCGCCAACTGCCTTTACATCTACAACAGTTATATTTGATGCTTTTTCTGCTTCATTTGCTGCTTTTAAGACATACCCAGCCGGTTCAGTTTCTAATATAAACATGCTCATTCCAGATTGAATCATTGATCCACTTCTGTTTTGTCTATTTATTAAAACAGCATGATCTGGAGTAATAGCTCGAATAACTTCTGTCCAACTTGTTGAAGGTTTGGTTCTTTTTCGAACTTCACTTCCAATAGCATCTAGAACAACATCCCCAGAATGTAAAACAGTACTTTGATCTTTGTGATAAAGAGCAAGAGAGCCAAATGCTCTTTCAACAATCATCTGACCAAGTCTTACATTACTTGCTTTTAGGGCAATATCAGTGACTCTATGAACGGCCATCCCTGGTGAAACTTCCATCCAAAGGCATGAATCTCCAGGTATAGGTAAAAAACCCCTACTAACCGTCCCCATATATGCAGCTAATTGAGGTTGAAGAGAATCTAAAAAAACATATGTTCTCAACTCAATTTGCTCAACTTGACTTGCTTGTCTGGACACCAAAGACTTTTCTGAATCAGTTGTAATAAAACAGCTTGCACCACTGGCCTGAGATTGCACCTCAGATCCTGTGACTAGGGAACTTCCTTTTTTTCGTTCCCCTCTGTTTAAACTAGAAGTTGGTTCCATTCACGCGACTATAACGGATAATGGTTCATTTTTTCTATTAAATTTACTTGCATGCTTCCAACAAAACGATAACTTCAAGTAAAAGATATGCATTTTTATGGGAACTTCTCAAAAAAAAGAACCAAATGTTTCTGGTACTGAAAAGGAATTAACTCCTGATCAAACTCTTGGATTAGTTAGCCTTAGCTTGATGCAAAAACTATCTCAGAAAGACCCATCTTTTAGTTGGTTAGAAGAAGATAAAATTGAAAAAGTAAATCTTAAGAACCTTAGAGATAGATTGGAGTTAACCCAATTGGCTATAAATACTGGAGCACCTTTAACCACTTCAGAAGTAACAGCTTTAATTGGGGCAAAGCCCGGGAAATCTAAGTTAGAAAGAGCAGGATTATTAGCAACTAAAATAGCTAGAAATGTGTGGAAGCTTTCAAAAATAAGTCAAGGAAATTCCTTCTACAGAAATTAAAATACGCTCCAAAAGTTTTTTTCATAATTCCCATTTAAGTATTTAAACAATCATATAAGTTTTTTAAATGTGTTCATTTTGTAAGAGAACTTATTAATTACTTTCTTAAATTAAAAAGTGTATGCAAGCTTGAACTATAAGCTCTTGAAAATTTTTAATGAGTAAAGTTGAATTTAATAAGGAAACTGGGCCCAGGGAAGTTTTTTGTGGGTTAACTTCAATAGTCTGGCTCCACAGAAGAATGCCGGATGCATTTTTTCTAGTTGTAGGCTCAAGGACATGTGCTCATTTAATTCAAAGCGCTGCTGGAGTTATGATTTTTGCTGAGCCAAGATTTGGGACAGCTATTCTCGAAGAAAAAGACCTTGCTGGTCTTGCTGACGCTCATGAAGAATTAGATCGAGTGGTAAATGATCTTATTGCGAGAAGACCAGAAATAAAAACTCTTTTTCTAGTTGGATCTTGTCCAAGTGAGGTAATCAAATTAGATCTTGCCACTGTCGCAGAGAAATTAAATAAAAGATTTTTAGGTCAAGTGAGATTCGTTAATTACTCTGGCAGTGGGATAGAAACAACTTTTACCCAAGGTGAGGATGGCGCCTTAAAAGCTTTAATTCCATTAATGGAGTCATCAAATGAGGAGAAATTATTATTAGTTGGGACTCTTGCAAATAATGTAGAGGATAGGTTTAAAAAGATTTTTAAAAATTTAGGAATTTCAAATATTGAGAGCTTCCCACCCCGTCAATCAACAGAATTACCAAAGATTGGCAAAAATACAAAAGTTTTATTAACTCAGCCTTATTTAAGTGATACCGTTCGAGACCTAAAACATCGTGGTTGTGAAATAATTTCTGCTCCATTTCCTCTTGGTATCGAAGGAAGTACTGAATGGTTTTTAGCTGCAGCGAAAGCTTTCAAAATTAATGAACTTAAAGTTCATGAAATTCTTTCGCCTTTAATTAATAGAGCAAAACTTGCTCTTGAATCTCACAAAGAAATACTTAAGGGGAAAAGATTATTTCTTCTTCCTGAATCGCAACTGGAGATATCTTTGGCAAGATTTTTGCATAATGAATGCGAAATGGATCTTGTAGAGGTGGGCACTCCTTACCTAAATAAAGATTTAATGAAAGAGGAGATTAATTTATTACCTGATAATACAAAAATTGTCGAAGGACAACATGTAGAAAAACAATTAGATCGAGTAAGGGAATCTAATCCAGACTTAGTAGTTTGTGGAATGGGTTTAGCTAACCCACTGGAGGCCGAAGGAATTAGTACTAAGTGGTCCATAGAAATGGTATTCAGTCCAATTCATGGAATTGATCAAGCCGCAGACTTAGCAGGTCTCTTCTCTAAACCTTTAAGAAGGAATCAAATACTAACTACAAAAACTTTAGTAACTCATTAAAAGAATATGGAATTAACTCTATGGACATATGAAGGACCGCCACATGTTGGTGCGATGAGAATTGCCTCTTCAATGAAAGATATTCATTATGTTCTTCATGCCCCTCAAGGAGATACATATGCAGATCTTCTTTTTACAATGATTGAAAGGAGGGGGCAAAGACCTCCAGTAACTTATACAACTTTCCAAGCTAGAGACCTTGGAGGCGATACAGCTGAATTAGTGAAGAAAAATATTAAGGAAGCGGTTGAACGATTCAAACCCAAAACTCTTTTAGTCGGAGAAAGTTGTACGGCAGAATTAATCCAAGACCAACCTGGGGCTCTTGCAAAAGGAATGGGGTTTGATATGCCAATTGTTAATCTTGAATTACCTGCCTATAGCAAGAAAGAAAATTGGGGAGCTTCAGAAACTTTTTATCAATTAACAAGAACTCTTTTGAAAGAGAAAGTAAGTTCTTCAGAAAAAATAAGTCCTCTAAGGTGGAAGGAGTTAGGTCGCAGACCAAAAGTCAATATATTGGGTCCTTCATTACTGGGATTTAGATGCAGAGATGATGTAATTGAAATCCAACGCATACTTTCAGAGCAAGGAATCGATACAAACGTAGTTGCTCCATTAGGTGCTAGTCCAGATGATATTGAAAGACTAATTGATGCTGAAATAAATATTTGTCTTTATCCAGAAATTGCGGAAGCATCATGCGAATGGCTCAAACGGAACTTTGGAATGGAATATACAAACACTATTCCAATTGGAATAAAAAATACAATTGAATTTATAAATGAAGTTCATAAAAAGTTAGATCTCCCCTTGACTAATAAAGAAGAATTAGAAAATAAATCAAAACTTCCTTGGTACTCAAAATCAGTTGACTCTAATTACTTAACTGGCAAAAGGGTTTTTATTTTTGGTGATGGAACACATGCAATCGCGGCTGCAAAAATTGCCAAAGAGGAATTAGGTTTTGAAGTAGTTGGTCTTGGTACATACAGTAGGGAAATGGCAAGACAGGTAAGAGCAACTGCAAAAGATCTAAATGTAGAAGCTTTAATTACAAATAATTATTTAGAAGTAGAAGATGCAATGAAAAAAGCCGCACCTGAACTAGTTTTAGGGACTCAAATGGAAAGGCATAGTGCCAAGAGACTTGGCATTCCATGTTCAGTAATAAGTACGCCAATGCATGTTCAAGATGTTCCTGCAAGGTATAGCCCACAAATGGGATGGGAAGGAGCAAATGTGATTTTTGATGATTGGGTACATCCCTTAATGATGGGATTAGAAGAGCATCTTATCGATATGTTTAAACATGACTTTGAGTTTGTCGACGGTCATCAAAGCCATTTAGGACATACAGCGACAAACACAAACAACATTTTAAATTCTGACGAGAAAAAAGAAAAAAATAGTAAAGAAGGAATTATCTGGACTGAATCTGGTAGAGCTGAATTAACAAAAGTTCCATTTTTTGTAAGAGGTAAAGTTAAAACAAATACTGAAAAATACGCAATCTTGAGAGGAATTCCAGAGATAAGCGATGAAACTCTTTACGATGCCAAAGCATATTTCAATTAATTTTTACTAATAAACTATAATTAAGTCATGAGTATTTTCACTCATAATCTAATAGATTTAATCCTAAAAATTCAGTTATAAGAACATATTTCACACTTTTAATACAATTAAATACATATTTGTTTAGAAATATATTTCATGTGTATTTGCGCTGCAAGAATATAAATAATAATGTGTTTTAAGCTTTAAATGACAAGTACTATAAATAGACCTCTTGATGGAGAAGGAAGTGTTCAAGTAAAGCAAGATCCAAAAATAAATATTGAAGAAGGGGCTTTAGTTATTGCCGTATACGGAAAGGGCGGCATCGGAAAATCAACTACATCATCAAACCTTTCTGCAGCATTCTCAAAATTAGGTAAAAAGGTTTTACAAATTGGATGTGATCCGAAACACGATAGCACTTTCACTTTGACTCACAAAATGGTTCCTACAGTTATAGATATTCTCGAAGAGGTGGATTTTCATAGCGAAGAATTGAGGCCAACCGATTTCATGTTTGAAGGTTTTAATGGCGTAATGTGCGTTGAAAGTGGAGGCCCTCCTGCTGGTACAGGGTGCGGGGGGTATGTAACTGGTCAGACAGTTAAACTATTAAAAGAACATCACTTACTTGAAGATACTGATGTTGTTATTTTTGATGTCCTTGGAGACGTTGTTTGCGGGGGATTTGCAGCTCCTTTACAACATGCAAATTATTGTCTGATTGTTACTGCTAATGACTTCGATTCAATATTCGCTATGAATAGAATAGTCTCCGCTATTAAGGCAAAAGCAAAAAATTATAAAGTCAGATTAGGTGGGGTAGTAGCAAATAGATCAAAAGATACAGACCAAATTGATAAATTCAATGAAAGAACAGGTTTAAAAACTATGGCTCACTTTAAAGATGTAGATGCCATTAGAAGATCAAGACTAAAAAAATGCACCATATTTGAAATGGAACCAACTGAAGATGTTATTGAAGTTCAAAATGAATATTTATCTCTTGCCAAAAATATGCTAGAAAACGTTGAACCTTTAGAAGGAAATCCGCTTAAAGATAGAGAAATTTTTGATTTATTAGGATTTGATTAGTTTTAATTAACCTAATCCAACCAATTGTTTTGTTAGATCATAAGTTTGTTGAGAGGTCTTCGCATCAATTATTCTTTTTGACAACTTTTGAGAAAAAGCTTTTCTGCCACTTTTTTGACGATTTCCCCAGCTCCAATGCACTGATGGTTTAGCAAATTCTTTACTGGTCGCAACTTGAGCTACCCTCTCACCTGCCAATCTTTGAGACACATATCCTTTTGTTATGAATTTTTGAAAAATTGGAAAAAGAAATCTAAATAACCAAGGTGTATTTCTGAAAAGTTTTGTATCAGCAACACATCCAGGATATAGAGAGTTAACAATAATTTTTTCTGCAGAATATCTTTTTGATAATTCCTGAACAGTAACCATATTGCAAAGTTTACTATCCTTATAAGCCTTACCAGGTTTGAATTTCTTCCCATTCGCCATACTTATTGGAGATAAAAAACCATTTTTAAATCCAGATAAATCTCCCAAATCAGCTGGAGCAGGAATGGGGATCCTCCCTCCAAGTTCTGAAAAATTAGCTGTAACAGTTCCTAATACTGTAATTCTGGGCTTGAATAAAGTAGATTTTCCATTTAATACAATTTCTCTTTCTGAAGATAAAATATTTTCAATAAGCAGATTTATCATAAGAAAATGTCCAAAATGATTTACTGCCATGGAGTTTTCAAAGCCCTGAGGAGATCTTTCAGGTCTCTTTAGTCTCGGCTTATAAACTGCTGCATTACAAATAAGTGAATTTATTGGTTTTTTAAATCTTTCCAATATTTCATCACAACCTTTTCTTACATCATCCAAGTTTGAGAGATCTATTTCTATAAAGTGAACATTTTGAATTTCGTCCTTTGTCAAGAATTCCTCAGCTATTGTTATCGCTCGTTTATTTGATCGATTAACAGCAATAACTTCCCATCCAAATCTTAAAAGAGGTTTTAAAGAATTTAATCCAACTCCTGAAGTTGTGCCTGTTATTAGGACTAGACCTTTGTTGTTCTGGCTCACTATAAAAAAGTTAATAGAAAAATGATAAGAAAATTGACTCTAAATCAGCCTTATCAACGCCATATTACTCTGATAATGTCTCTAGAAATTATTTGATCCTGATCCTTCATAAATCTTTGCTCACCTTCTGAAGAAAATAAATCGTCAAACTTATTTGTTAAAAAATTAAATCTATATTTTTCGTATGAAAATGAGTCTTGAATTTCCCTTAATCTTGTCAACCTTACTTTGGAGCTATAACCAAGTTTAATCAAGCTTATTATAGCTAAAAGGGAAAAGCATATTTTTATAATTAAAAAAATTAAAGATACAAAATTGTCCTGTTTATGTTGTCTTTTTATAAATACAGGCCCTAGATATTTTTTGTAAAAATTACTATTTTTATAAAAAGATTTTGTCAAATTTAGTATTTGATATTTTTACTGAAAATCAATTCAGTTTTATTATATTATTACCTTATAAATTTAATTTTTCTATAAAATTTCAGTTCCTACCCAAACTAATTCCTAGTCTTAGTGCTAAAACTCCTGCATGAATAACTACTATGAGGCTTAATGCAATTAGATTTATTGTTTGAGTTGGCTCCATGGTAAAAAAATTATTTCTTATATTCTCCACCGAAAAGAGGGAATTTGAAACACTATTACAAAATGATGTAACGTAATTAACAAATTGAAAGAAAACATTATTGAAAATTATCATTAATAAATCTACATAGTTAATTTTGGGAATAGAAAATCAGGCTTTAATTTTCTCGACAAATAATTTGCCGGGATTTGATCAAATGGCTTTAGATTTAAATTCTTTAGATCAGACGATTTCGAATCCTGAAATAATTCTCACATTGAGATTTTACTATTGGACTGGAGATTGGCTTTCAATTGGCTATCATCAAAAAGAAATTCCTATTCATTGGGAAAATTTATTATCAAATGGGGAAATTAATATTGTTAGACGTCCGTCTGGAGGTGGGGCTGTTTTGCATTCAGGAGGCATAACATATGCATTAACATTTAAAAAAACATACTACAAAGTCTTAAGTTATGAAATGGTTAATAATTGGTTGATTAAAAGTTTTAGAGAATTAGGTCTAAACTTGCAATATGGTAATTTACGAAAATCACACATTAAAACAAATTGTTTTGGGACTTCATTAATTTCTGATTTAGTTGATAAGGATGGGTTTAAGAGAATAGGAAGTGCTCAATTTCGTAAAAAAGGTGCATTCCTTCAACATGGAGAGATTCAAACTAATCCTTCAAAAGATTTATGGTACAAGTTATTTAAAGAAGAAGCTCCACCTAAAGTAAATTTAGGTCTAACAAATGATGAAATAGTTCAACATTTAAGAAATTCATTCCTAAAGAATAAATCAAATATAAATTTCAAAAATATTGAGATAGATAATAAAAATATTAGAAAATTTTTATGCAAGAGTTATTAAAGATCTCCTTTCTGCTTCATTGAATTAATTATTCTTGGCAATTCAATTCCTAAGGGGTAGTTATTTTTAAAGTTTAATTTGTTAACAATCTCTGAAGGCAAATTTAAACCTAATTTATGCAATACAAAGTTCCCAATTTTTGACCTATCAATTATCCCCAAAGGGATATCTGCAGCATTGAGGACCAACAAAAAACCTTCATTTGTTTCTTCAAGTCTTTCTATAGTTCTCCATAATTTATCGTTATAAGATACACTCTCAAAATTATCGATTGGTTTCTTAAAATCTCCAACAAAGTTCCGTTCCCATTTATTTAAGGAAACAGTTTTTAAAATACTCTCATTAACAAAACCGGTCCATCTACCATTATTCGTAACAAAATAATATTTATCCGATATATCCTTTTTATTTTTTATAAGTGTATTAAATTCTGAGAAATTTGAATCGTATTCAATTTTCCTCAACGGCTTTAATTTAATCTCAGAAACTTTACTAAATTTAAGTATATTTTCAATTTTAAAAAATTGACTTTCAGATTTTGAAGAATTAACTCCAAACAATCCCAAAAGAGAAAGAATAAAACCAAAGTAAAAGTTAAATCTAAATAAACAAACTATCCCAAAAAATAGAACAAAAAAAGATAATAATAAATTTACTTTATTGAGAAAGTTTCTTCCTTTATTTTTACTTCCTGAAAAATGCCAAATAATACTTTTTAATAAATTTCCTCCATCTAAAGAACCAATTGGAATCAAATTTAAGAAACCTAAGAATAAATTAAATATACCTACTCTAGAAATTACATTAACTGCTATTTGTTCTTGGGATGCACTGTTGCTACTAACTAATAATAGGATAAATGCTGTAGCGAAACATAAAAGAGGTTTAACAACTGCAATTTTTATATTACCTAAAGCAGTTTGACAATACTTATCTATTTGTAAAATTGCTCCGAGAAAATAAAAAGTAATATTTTTTATTTTTACACCCTGATTAAGAGAAACAAAAGTACGAAAAATCTCATGAAAAACAATTGAAGATAATAAGAAAAAAGAAGTAAAAAATCCTATAATCCAAGCTTCTTTGGTATTATAAATGTCACTTGAGGTCAAATTAACCTGATTACTTATACTCCATGAGAATAAAAAGAGAATAGCAAACCAATAAGGATGAACTTTAAAGGGAATTCCCCATATTTTAAAAATTTGCCAACTTCTCAAAAATAAACTCCGCTATATTTAGCAATAATATTAATTTTACATACATGATAATCATATGCCCAAGACTAATACTTTAATTAAAATTTGTGGGCTAACTTCAGAAGAACAAGCTCTTCAAGTCTCAAAATTAGGAGCCCATGCTATCGGCATTATTTCAGTGGAAGAGTCGCCAAGATTTATATCAGCTGAGATTAAGAAAAAAATTTTTAAAACCTTAGAAAGGTTTTATCCAAAAATTGAGAGAGTATCAGTTGTAAAGAATTGTCCAATAGACTTAATTATTAAAAATTTCTTAGGAAGCCCTAGTGAAACTATCATTCAATTACATGGAGATGAAGATATTGATTACTGCAAAAAAATAAGGGATAAAATTCCCAATATTGGCTTATGGAAGGCTTTCAGAATAAAAACAGAAAAGGATATTGATAAAATAAAACCTTTTGAGGATTTTGTAGATGCTATCCTACTTGATTCTTGGAATAAAGAAACTTATGGAGGTTCAGGGGAAAAAATAAAATCTTCTTATTTAAAGAATCTCCAATTTAGCAAACCTTGGTGGTTAGCAGGTGGAATATCAATTGAATGGATTAATGAAATACTTACAGATATCAAACCTGATGGACTAGATATTTCAAGTAGTATTGAAATTTCTCCGGGTTTAAAAGATATTAAAAAAACAGAGGAACTTTTTAAGTTGTTAAAAGGAATTTAGTAATTATTAGTAGCGGACTGCTGTTTTACAAGCTCAAAAAATTCTTGTTTTAAGCTTAAATCGTGTCTAAAATCGCCTCTCACAACAGAATTAATCATGCTTGTATTTGGCTCTTTGACTCCCCTCCACTTCATACAATAATGTTGGGCCTTTACAATAATGCCTAAGCCTTTAGGTTCACACAGTTTTTCAATTTCATCTGCAAGGATCATAACAGCCTCTTCCTGAATATGAGGTCTTGAGAAAACCCAATCAGCAACCCTAGCAAATTTTGAAAGTCCTATTACTTTATTTCCAGGTTTAATTCCTATCCAACACTCTCCAAGAATTGGAACTAAGTGGTGTGAGCATGCAGATCTGACAGAAATTGGGCCAACTGTATAAATTTCATCAAGATTCTTGTCATTAGGGAAACTTGTAACTTTAGGTTGTTCATGATATCTGCCTTTGAAAACTTCATTTAAATACATTTTTGAAACTCTTTCAGCAGTTTCTTGAGTATTATGATCATTTTCAACATCTATTACGAGGGACTTTAGTAAGTCTTTAACCCTTGAGGCTACTTCTTTTTCTAAAATTTCTAATTCACCAGGATTTATAAAATCTGCAATATTATCGTTGGCACTAAATCTTGTCCCAGAACTCTTAATTCTGTCTCTAATAATTTCAGAAATTAGTTTATTAGTAATCTGGTCGTCAAAGTTTCTAATATTATCGTTGGGTAATGTAGAGGTCATAAAATTTTAAACAGAAAATTGTATGCAACTTAATTAACTGTATCTTCTAAAAGCTTAATTGCTCATATACTATATCACATTCGCTTGTTCAATCGGGTTCAAATAGCACTAAAAAAAATCACTGTTTTAAGATTAATCAGATAGACAGAATGTTTAAAAGGCTCCGCCAGAAGGCATCAAAGTCAAGTCTTCGATCAATTGTGATTCAGGTTTTTGAGCCATGTAGAGAATAGTTTCTGATACCTCTTTTGAGGAGAGCATAGAAGTTCTATCAAAATCAGAATTGATTGATTCGGAGTCCCAAAGAGGAGTATTTACTGAACCCAGAGTTATTGTGCACGCTCTTATTGAATTAGACCTCTCCTCCTCCCTCAAGCATTTAGTAAACATAGCTAGTGCAGATTTTGAAACACAATAAGCTCCCCATTGGGGGAATGCATTATAAGAAGCATGACTACTAACATTAATAACTAAACCACCATTTTTTCTCATGTGAGGAATGATTGAACTACAAATTTGAAAAACACTTGTGAGGTTTATTTGAATAGTTTGTTCCCATTGACCTAATTCCATTTCAACTAAAGGGCCATTAAATGCGCAACCTGCATTATTTATCAATACTGAAGGGCACCCATACTTGTCAATTGCCTCTTTAACACAATGCTTTATTTCTAGAGGATTAGATAAATCACATTTTACTAAGTTAATTTTTGATTTAGTGGTCAACAGTTCGCTCTTTAGTTTCTCCATTAAATCCATATTCCTGGAGAGTAAAATTAAATCCCAGCCAGCATTGGCAAAAGTAATTGCGGTAGATCTACCAATACCTTTCGTAGCACCCGTTATAAAAGCTAGTTTCAAGTTATTCGGTTTTTTGGGGGATTTCACTATAAATCTCTTCAATATTATTTGCTTCGATAAATTTACCTAAAATCCTGAACTTTTTGTATCTTTCCTCAATTAATTGGTCTTCAGGCATTTGAAGTAGAGCATTCAGATGTTTCTCAATAGCCTCTTTTAGTGTATTACCAGCATCTAAAGGAGCCCAATTATTCCCACCAGAAGGTTCTGGTAAAACCTCATCTATAATACCTAATTTAAGTAAATCATTGCCTGTAATTTTAAGTGCCGATGCGGCTTCTGGTGCCTTCGCAGCATCTCTCCACAAAATTGATGCACATGCTTCTGGACTAGCAACCGTATAAACACTGTGTTCAAACATTAGTAACCTATCGGCGACACCTATTCCAAGTGCGCCTCCTGAACCTCCTTCTCCAATTACGGTAGCAACAATTGGAACTTTCAAGCCAAACATCTCTCGAAGGTTTCTTGCAATTGCTTCACCTTGACCTTGTTCTTCAGCTTTTAAACCAGCATAAGCTCCAGGAGTATCAATAAATGTAAGAATTGGCAAAGCGAATCTATTTGCATGCTGCATTAATCTAAGAGCTTTTCTGTAACCTCCTGGTTTTGCCATCCCAAAGTTTCTTACTACATTTTCTTTTGTATCCCTTCCTTTCTGATGCCCTAACATCAACACTGGTCTATTATTTATCGAACCTATCCCCCCAATTAATGCCATATCATCGCCACCATTTCTGTCTCCATGTAATTCGATCCAGTCATCACAAAACATTTGAACAAAGTCTAAAGTACTTGGTCTTTGCGGATGTCTAGCTACCTGAATCTTTTGAGCAGGGGTGAGAGATTTAAATATTTCTTCTCTTCTTCTAGCAGCTAAGGTTTCAAGTTGTAGAAGCTGTTGACTAACATCTACCTCTGAATCTCGAGCTAATTCTTTAATTTGCTCTATCTGCTTCTCAAGTTCAACAAGAGGCTTTTCAAAATCAAGAAGGTAACGTTTAGCCATGATTTAGACAGTTAATACTTTAGGCTGCTTATCAAGTCCAATGGCGGAAAAACCATGCTTTAAAGAAGCTGCTCCAATAAATTCCATCTTTTCAAGGGAAATGTTATTTCTTCCCCAACTAAAGTTTGTATGACACTTCTCAAATTCTAAAATCATAGCTTCTGCAAAGCAAGCAAACATCTCTCGCTGAGGGTTTTGCATTTCCGCAAGTTCCATCATATTCCAACCAATATCATTGAAAAACTCTACTATACCTCCTTTTAAAACATAAATATTTTCACCCTGAAATTTCTCATCAAGATTTTTGGGATATCCACCATCAATCATTAAACATGGTTTTTGTAAGTTGTCAGTATTAATTTCAATAGTTTTAGGCATACTTGCAACCCACACAACAATGTCCGCCTGAGGCAATGCCTCATCCAAACTTGTTATGGTGCCACCATCTAATTCTTTTTGTAACAGCGCTAGAGGTTCTTGTTGTCTTGCTACCATAAGGAGTTCTGAAATCCCAGTTTTATTGATAAGCCACCTACAAACAGCGCTACCAATATCACCTGTAGCACCAATTACAGCAACAGTTGCTTTTTTAAGGTCTATCCCAATGCGAGGAGCATTTATTTCTAGTTGCTTACAAATAACCCAGGCGGTATGAGTATTGCCAGTAGTAAATCTTTCCCACTCTAATGAAGTATTTCTAATTTGTTTATGCTGTAGAAGATTAAAATTCTCAAAAATAATAGAAGTAAATCCTCCTAAAGCTGTAATATTAATCCCTTTTTTCTGAGCTAGTTCCATAGCATTTAGTACTTTTCTTCTAGCGGTTTTAAACCTAGAAAGCATTTCTGGAACAAAGCAAGAATCTATATAAGAACCTTCAATAGATATTCCAGTTGCACTCTTAACTTCTACATTTTCAACAAGCTGAGGAGGAGCAGTACACCAAACATCCAAGTCGCCATCAGCAATGTGATCAAAGCCTAGCATCGAAGCTTTTCTTTTTGCATCTTCAAAACTGGTTGAGTGGCCTATTAACCCAAACATTTAAAATTTATAAATGGTTTCTATACGATGTTAAGAACAATAGCACAGAGATAACTACTTAAATAGGATTGATTAATTATTAAAAAGCCTTAATTAATTAGAAATGTAACTAGACGATAGCGGCCATAGCCATTCTTGCAATTTCTCTATTATCTAGACCTATTTCCATTAATGTATCTTGATAAGCAATCATAAATTCTTCCATTAATTCTTCTTTGTCCATAGCTAAAACTGATGCGTCATCTGCTACTTCATCTAACATCTTTTTAATTAACGGAAGATTAACCTTATTAGCTTCCATTAATTCCTCTTTACAAGTTGATAGATTCTCTTTAAGCCACTCTTGGCCGTAATTTAAATGAAGATATTCATCTTTAACCACTCCCTCTGTTATTTTTTTTGCGAAAGGATCCGCAACTCTTATGTACACGTTATAAGCAGAAATTGCAAATGCTTCAATTAAGATGGCTTGTATTAAAAGACATGTTGTTAAATTTCCTTTTTCAAGAGCAACTTGAAAATTACCATGTAATTTAGAAAAGAATTTTTTAGCAAAATCCATATCAGCTACTACACCTAAATTTCTTCCACATGCAGTGAAGCCTTTTTTATGCTTCATTTCCATTCTCGCCAATTTCGTTAATTCCTCTACCTCATTTGGAATTAAAGTTGCTATTGAAATGTAATTATCATGAGCCTCTTGCTCTCCCTCTATAACAATTGCATTTATTCTGCTGTATGCATCCTTATAAGAATCTGTGGTGAAGTCGGGTAAATCTAGAGAAATCGGATTAATCGATTCTTCAATAGTTTTTTTATTTGATTCTAGAGTTTGCATGTCAGTAATCTTTAGCTCATTATGCATGAATATTACATGATTATAGAGAGTTTATTTAAATATCATGAAAATAGTTTCAATTGTTAAGTCACATTTTTTACTTAAACTTATTTAAGAATTGTTTGGCCAATCTGATTGCATCAGATTCATAATCAATTTGAACCAATGATTAATCAATAATTCCTTTAAATTTTTTCCTAAAGACTCATTTGCTCCTCTACTATCTCCAATAACACCTGATTTACTGAAGTCGTCAGTAAGCCAAGCAGTTGGCGCGTTCCCCTCTAGACTCCAGCCTTCTGGGATCTGTCCTTTAATGCCCTCATTTGGGCGTTCATTACCCACTAATTCTGGTTTTAAAGCGAGCATCAAACTTGTTTCAGCTAAAGAGGCATGAAGCCCATTCTCGATCTCAGTTTTTGTTAACAATTGACTTAATCCATTAACACCACTCCATAGGAAACAAGGGAAAACTGCCATCTCTGGTGAGAAACTTCTTAGCTCTCTTGCCGCTGTATTTAGTAGTGAGATTTGACCTCCATGTCCATTTATTAATATCAATCTTTTAAAACCCATTTCAGATAATTGACCTCCGACTTCCTTAATCATTGAGGTTATTAAATTTGAGGAAAGTGAAATTGTCCCAGCAAAACCTTTATGTTCTGGCGAAAACCCAATATATTGAGTTGGAAGTTTTTTTAATGGAATATCGGCAGGTAATAATTTAAAAACTTCGCTAATGATATCATCAACAAAAATACTATCTGTAGCAAGAGGCAAATGAGGTCCATGTTGCTCTACAGCACCAAATGGCCAAATCACTGTTGATCTTTTTTCTGTTGCAATACTCTCAATTTCTTGCCAATTTAAATATTCAAATTTATTAGATATTGGTTTAAAGTTCATTAATTTTAATTTTGAGTACTAACATTTAGAGTATGTTAATAATTAATTATTCTTATTTTACCTACGATGGGAGCAAGTAATAAAAATGCCCAAGATAATATCCAACCAAAGGGCAATAAAAAACCTCTTCAGGTACTTCACATAAGCAAGAAAGATTCTCAAGAGATAAATAATGAGCAAAACAATTCGCAAGAAGATATAAAAAAAGAAAATATTGCAATCAAACCTCAAATCATTAAAGATAATTCAGTAAAAGAAATTGAGGACAGTAATGAAAAGACTAAGGATTTTGATATTTCTCAACAAGATTTAACTCAACAAGATTTAAATAGACCGCTTAATTTTTCTGAGCAAAAAATAGATTTTCAATTAGAAAGAACAGTTGATGAATTCGATTTTGATGAAAGTGCTTTTTTGGAGGCTTTAAATGCAAATGAGCCAATTGGGGCTACTGGAGAAACAATTTCAGGTAAGGTTATAGCAATCGAAAGTGATGGATTATATGTTGACATTGGCGGAAAGGCACCTGGTTATATGCCCAAAAAAGAATGTGGTTTGGGTGTCATAACTAACTTTAAAGAAAAGTTTTCTATAGGCCTTGAAATGGAAGTTTTGGTTATCAAAGAACAAAATGCTGATGGAATGGTAACAGTGAGCGCTCGGGCATTAATTCTCAGGCAAAGTTGGGAGAAAGTATCAAATTCCGCAAAAAATGGAGAATTAATTAACGTTTTAATTAATGGATTTAACAGAGGTGGGCTTACTTGTGACGTAGATGGATTAAGAGGATTTATCCCCAGATCCCAACTTGAAGATGGTCAAGATTATCAATCTTTTGTTGGCAAAAATCTAAAAGTGGCGTTTCTTGAGGTTAATCCAGAATCCAGAAAATTAGTTCTCTCTGAGAAGAAAGCATCATTAGTCTCTAAACTTACAAGTCTTGAATTAGGTCAATTAATTGAAGGAGAAGTTTTAGCTGTAAAACCATATGGCTTTTTTATTGATTTAGGGGGAGCTAGTGGACTTCTTCATCAATCCTCACTAACAAATGGATCGATTCGTTCTTTACGAGAAGTTTTTAGAGAAGGGGAAGTTATAAAAGCTTTGATATCTGAAATAGACCTCGAAAAAGGGCGCATTGGTCTCAATACAGCACTCCTAGAAAACTCTGCGGGAGAATTAATTATTGATAAGCAAAAAGTTATGCAAGAAGCCACAGAGAGAGCACTAAAAACTAAAGCACTCTTCGATAAAAAAGAACAAGATAAATGAACAGTAATAAAAAAATTGAGTCAAGTCTTAAATTAAAAATTTCAGATTGGGAATTAGACTTTTACTCAAGACCAATTATTGAATCAAATGGAAAAAAAAGGTGGGAATTAATTATTTGCTCTACGAGAAGTTATAAGACAGAAGATGTTTTTCTTTGGAATAAAAAGTGCCCTGCTAATGAAGTTAATTCAGTTTGGCTTACAAAGGCACTAAATGAAGCAATAAGTGAGGCAAAAAAACAAGGGTGGGAGAAACCTTCTATAGTTCGATTCTGGAGGTCGTCAATGAAGTCGATCATTAAGAGATCTCTGGAGGCCGTAAGTATTGAGGCTATTGTAAGCAGAAGAACTTTCAATTTATTAGATAGAATCGAATTTCTTGAAAAAGAGATTTATCCAAAGGAAAAAGGTTATGTAAGAGGTGTACTAGCTCCTACTTTTACTTCTAAAATGGAAAACCCTCCTACACCTCTACCAGAAGCAGTCAGGGGTGATGCTTTAACTATATCTGAAATATCAATTGGCGAATTAAAATCAGCAGAAAATTGGCCCATGGAATTTGGAGATATTTTCCCAATTCAGCAAAATGTTAATGATAATTACTTAGTTCCAGGATTAAGACTTTTTAGCAAAGATAGATCTTTAGCACTTTCTGCATGGTTTAGTTGTTTAGAACCTATTAAATTAGTCGTAAATAAGAACCAACTCATACTTGAAGCTGCAGAAGATGATAAGTGGCTGGTAACTGATTTACCAGAAAAAGATGCAAACATTTTGAATACAAAGTTTTTGGAGAATAAAAAAAATTCTTTTGGCTATCAATTTATTTCAATACAGTCAACGCCGTATATCGAAAAATTTGCAGGATTCTGGATCTTAAGAGATATTGAATTAATTTCATAAATTCAGTTTAGGAGCAGGAACTATTCCTTACAAAGAAATATATTTCTCAAAAGATGAAATTTATATTCAAAACAAAAAATTTGAGTATTATTCATCACCTATTCTTAGTCAAAATAATTTCAAACATGCATACTTCACGAAGTCTTGCTCTGAGAAATTTCTTCAATTATTAGGGAATCACTTTAAAGAAAATTCAATAAATTGTGTTTCCAATCAAATGCACAGCAATGTGATAGTGTTTGGATCTCATTCGCACAAAGGAACCAAGACTGATGCAGATGGTCTTTTTGGCAATAAATGCAGTCAAAACTTATGGGTTTACACAGCTGATTGTATGCCAATATTCTTTGCAGATAAAAGAACAAGAAATGTAGCAATCTTGCATTGTGGAAGAAAAGGTTTAGAAAAAAAAATAATAAAAAATCTGGTAAAAATTTTCGATACTTTTGGGACATCTAGAGATGACTTACTTGTTGCAATAGGACCAGCGATTTCTAAGGAACATTATCTAGTTGATAAAATGACACTCAAAGAATTTTATAGAAAGGCCGAAAACAAAAACATAACTGTCAAATTGACTAAAACTAAAAAAGATCTTAGTTTTAGTGATTCAAATCACATCAAAGAGCAAAACTTAGATCAACTTGATCTAAAAAGATCTGCCTATAAACAACTTTTAAATGAGAACATCCCTCATACAAATATAGACATCTCAAATTTATGCACATACAAATTCAATAATGAATTTTATTCCTGGAGAAGGAGCAAAACAATCTCGAGACAATGGAATCTTATTTGCTCATAAAGATAATTAACTTGAACAAATTTCACCAGTTAAGTCTTTAGCAACTAATAATTCGGTCATCTCCTTAGTCCCTTTTATATTAAAAACTTTTGCTAACAAAATATTCTCTTTGAAACCAAAGGGTTTTATTTTCACTTTGCTTCCCCTTGGGAATTCTTTCTTAAGTAAATTAGTTGCTTCAAGCTCATCATTTTCATTTACATCTACACAAAATAATCCAATCGTTAAATTTCTATTTTGATCCCCCACCAAAATAGTATTTGAACTTTTAATTTGAAGAATTTCAGCCGAGTTAACTATTACAGGATTAAAAACAATCAAGCAGATTATAAGTAAAAATTTTGATAATTTTTTCAATTCAGAAATATCTAAGGTTTGAATTATATTAAAGTTAATTTTTTGTAAAAGAAGAATTCAAAAAAAATTAATCTTCACAATTAACATATCCAACCATTTGAGCATTACTTTTACCAGGAGGAACCATTGGATAACAATTTTCACCTCTTCTGACAAGAATATTAATTAAGGCAGGGCCATCATGATCAAGCGCACTTTTTAATTCATTCTGTAATTGTTTTCTATCAGAAATTAAGTATCCTTTAACTCCAAAAGATTCAGCAAGTTTTACAAAATCAGGTTCACCACAACTCATATCAGATGAGGAATATCTTTCATCGTAGAAACTTTCCTGCCATTGTCTTACCATCCCTTGCCAGCGATTATTGATAATAATCAATTTCACCTTTAGACCATATTGAGATAAAGTGCCTAATTCTTGAATATTCATTAATACACTTGCATCTCCTGCAATACAAATTACATCTGAATTAGGTAAGGCTGCTTTTACTCCAATTGCCGCTGGCAATCCAAAACCCATAGTTCCTAAGCCTGCACTACTAATCCATTTTCTTGGAGAATTCCTAAGATATTGAGCAGCCCACATTTGATGTTGTCCTACATCTGTAGTGACATAAGCTTCTGGTGAAAGTTCCCTCACTTTTAAAAGAACTTCCTGTGGATAAATTTCTCCTTCTTTAGGCGGGTCATATAAAGGGTGTTTATTTTTCCAAAAATCAATTTTTTCTAACCAGTTTTTCGTCCGACAAGTAAATTTATTTTTTAGAGATTGCTCATTAATTTTTAGAATAGCTTTTGAAACATCAGAAACAATTGCAACATCTACGCGTCTATTTTTATTAACTTCTGCTGGGTCAATATCTATATGAATTACCTTTGCATTAGGCGCAAAAGTATCTAATTTTCCTGTAACCCTATCATCGAATCTAGCTCCAACAGCAATTAAAAGATCACATTCTGTAACAGCAAAATTTGCGTAAGCAGTTCCGTGCATTCCCAACATCCCTACTGATAAATTGTCTTTTTCATCAAAAGCGCCCTTACCCATTAAGGTTGTAGTTACGGGTATTTGATAATTCTTTGCCAAAGTTCTTATTTCATCATGAGCTCCTGAAGATATTGCCCCACCTCCCACATATAAAAGAGGTCTTTCAGAATCTTCTATAAGTTTAATTGCTTTATTAATATCGAAATCATTAATATCTCCGTTCCTTTTAAATCCTTTAGGAATAATCTCACCAGGCAAAACTCTTTGGTAATTAAAGAACTCCTGACCTACATCTTTGGGTATATCAATTAAAACAGGTCCAGGTCTACCAGAGGAGGCTATGAAAAAAGCTTCCGAAACTACTTTCGCGATATCTGAAGGATTTCTTATTACCCATGAATGTTTCACTATTGGAAGAGTTATACCAAAAATATCAGTTTCTTGAAAAGCGTCTGTCCCTATAGCAGGTCTTGGGACTTGGCCTGTAACTACAACTAGGGGGACTGAATCCATTTGAGCAGTTGCAATTCCAGTTACCAAATTTGTCGCACCTGGACCTGAGGTACCAAAACATACTCCTACTTCACCAGTAGATCTTGCATATCCATCAGCGGCATGGGAACCACCTTGTTCATGCCTTACCATGTAATGCTTTAACCAACCTTCTTGTTCCGCCTTATGAACAGCGTCATATATAGGTAGTATGGCTCCACCAGGATATCCAAATATAACTTTTACCCCATGAATTTTTAAAGAATCCATTAGTGCATCTGCACCAGTTATCCAAACTGGATTTTCATGTTTTGAACTACCCTTTGAAAAGGATCTCGAAGTAAGAGTCACTAAAGAAATTCAATATTTACTATAAATTTTAAACTTAATTAAATACTTTTGCCTCATTTAGAAATGTAATGTCAGAAATGTATTCAGAAAATCTTTCAATAGATTTAATTTTTTTCAAGTAAAAATCAATTGTTCTTTATAAAATGCCAAGTTTATGTAGAGGTCCAGAGCCTGAAATAAGTTCAATAAAAAGCACAAGAAAAATAATCATTGCCACCCTTCCGTTCCACACCTCTGAACTATTATTCCAACCCCATTGCCACTTTTCTTGGGGATAAAGTTTAACTTTTTCAGGCAACTTAGAAGCCTCCTCTAAATTAACTTGAGGCCCTTCCAAACAGGAAATCACGAGATCACTTAGACCTTCAATAAAAGTAGGATGAGTATTTAAAGCTTTAACTCTCCGAAAGTTTTTAATACCAGCCTTTTCAGCAATTTCTTTATATTCAATATCAATTTCTTGCAATGTTTCAATATGCTCTCCAACAAAACTTATTGGAACCACAATCAGATCATTAACATTTGATCTTCCAAGATCAGCTAACACTTCTTCTGTATAAGGCTTCAACCATTCAACAGGACCAACTCTACTTTGATAAGAAAGTGTATGAGGGTTAGTATGTCCTAAACATTTTTCCAGCTCATTTATTATTAAGAGAGAACAATCTTCAATTTGTTGTTTGTAAGGGTCTCCAGCTTCCTCTACGTAACTCTTAGGAACTCCATGAGCAGTAAAAAATATATGCGCTTTTGAAGGCAATTCACAAAGTGAAATTTGTTCAGAAATTAATTCAACCATAGACTTTAAATAACCTGATTGACTGAACCAACTCCTAACACATCTCATTGGAACCCTCTTAAATTCATCATCAGCATCCCTCAATTTTTTTAATTCCCTAAAGCTCGAACCACTAGTACTTATCGAAAAATGTGGATACAAAGGTATTACAACAACTTGATCTATGCCGTCGGCTTTCATATCAGCTATTGCTGATTCAGTAAAAGGATGCCAATATCTCATGGCAATATAGGTAGTAGCATTAAGTCCTTTATCCCGTAATTTAGATTGTAATTCTCTCGCTTGTTGTTCAGTTATCCTTCTGATAGGAGAACCTCCACCTATAGAAAGATAAGCCTGTTGTGAAGTAGTACTCCTCAGCGTACTAATTAACCAAGCTAGGGGCTTTTGAAAAACAGGAAAAGGCGTCCTGATTATTTCTGGATCAGAAAAAAGATTGTATAAGAATGGGCCTACATCAGTAATGCGTTCAGGCCCTCCTAAATTCATTAGTAAGACGCCTATTTTATCCATCTTAAAATTTATGGAGATTGAAAATCAACATACAAAACGTCATTATATGGACAATTATATAAGTAAATGAACTTAATTCAGGAAATTAATAATGTCAATGATAAATTTGCTACTCAAGGAAGCAAGCTTAAAATTGAGAAGAGAGGAGAGAAATTAAATATTCGTGGTTCACTACCCTCCAAAGAAGATAACAATAACTTTAAAATTCAAAGAATATCTCTTGGTTTAAACGCTGATATTTCTGGATTAGAGGAGGCCAAAAAAAAATTACAATTAATCAATTTGCAATTGGAATTGAATCAATTTGATTGGATTAACTGGATTGGCAACCCTTATAAAAAGCAAATAAAAGATGGTTCTGAATTCCCAAATAGATTAAATCAATTTGAAGAATTTTTTTTTAAAGAAAACAAAAGTGATTTTCGAACCAGCACTAGAAAAACTACTTGGAAAAGTTCTTACAAACCATATATGAAAAGAATCCTAAATATTTACAATGATTATGAAAATGAATCTTTAGAAAGAATATTTCAAAAAACACTTGAAAGTTACAAGGAAGGTAGCAGAAGTAGGAAACAATGCGCTACTTCTCTTAGTGTTTTGGCTAAGTTTTTGGAAATTAAACTACCAGAGGATTGGAAATTAAATTCTAGAGGATATGGTCTGAACAAAGCAGGATTTAGGGATCTGCCTAAAGACGAGTTAATTGTGAAACTTTGGGAGACAATCCCAAACAAATCTTGGAAATTTGTTTTTGGTTTGATGGCTACATACGGATTAAGGAATCATGAAGTATTTTTTTGTGATTTAAGTTCTCTAACTAATTTTGGGGACAAAATTATTAGAGTTTTACCTACTACTAAAACTGGGGAGCATCAAGTTTGGCCATTTCATCCTGAATGGGTTGAAAAGTTCGAATTATCAAAACTTGGTGAAAATCCAGAACTACTACCAAATATTAATACAGACCTTAAAATTACAACTTTACAAAATATTGGAAAAAAAATTACAGATCAGTTTAAGCGTTACTCTTTACAAATAAAACCTTATGATCTAAGGCATGCATGGGCAGTAAGAACAATTTTTTATGATTTGCCTGATACTGTTGCTGCCAGAATGATGGGACATTCGGTTAGTTTACATACTCAAACTTATCATCACTGGATTACTAAAAGAGATCAACAACAGGCAGTAAATAATGCACTTTTAAAAGTTAAAAGAGCTAAAAATATTTAAAGATTTATAATTATTTAATAAAAATTTGGATCATATGCAAGAAAAACCTTCATCTTCCGAGAAAATATTTAACCTCGATAATCAAGCAAATAAACTTGGAATGGGAGGTAAATTATCACCAGATAGCGATGAGAGCTCATATAAAAAAAGAATGCAGCAAAGAAAAGATATTCAAGCCGAAAGACTACAAATTAGAAAAACAAAAAAAGGATTATTGATTGTTTTTACAGGGAATGGGAAGGGCAAGACAACTGCATCTTTAGGTATGGCTTTAAGGACGATAGGACATGGCTATAAAGTAGCAATAATTCAATTTATAAAAGGAGGCTGGACCACTGGAGAAGAGAAAGCACTTAAAAATTTGTCTTCAAACATATCTTGGCATTCATTAGGTGAGGGATTCACTTGGGAAACACAAGACAGGATAAGAGATGAACAATTAGTTCAAGAGGCATGGCAACTAGCCAAAAAATACATAAAGAACGAATCTTATAAACTTATCATTCTTGATGAAATTAATATTGCGACAAAACTTGGTTATCTTGCACCCGAAGACATAATAACTTTTCTAGAAAGCTTAAATAATAGAAAAAATCATATTGTCTTAACTGGAAGAGGAGCGTCTGATTCAATTATCAATTACGCTGATTTAGTTACAGAAATGAAACTAATAAGGCATCCATTTAAAGAACAAGGAATAAAAGCACAAAAGTGTGTTGAATTTTAAATTGAAGCAAATTAATATTTAAATTTTATTTAGTCAGATTTAGAAATGTTTAAAGACGCAAGCAATATCTGAACAAACAATAAATTTGGTGCATTTACTTGCTAATGTCTTAAAAGTACAATTATTGAATGACTTACAAAAGAGTTCTCTTAAAACTTAGTGGTGAAGCACTAATGGGTGAAAAACCTTATGGTATTGATCCTGCTATAGTTCAGTCAATCGCGGAGGATGTTTCAAAAGTAGTCGAAAATAATGTACAACTTGCAATAGTTGTTGGGGGTGGGAATATTTTTAGGGGGCTTAAAGGGTCTGCAGATGGCATGGATAGAGCGACGGCTGATTATGTTGGAATGCTAGCAACAGTAATGAATGCAATTTCACTTCAAGATGGTCTTGAAAGAGTTGGAGTTGCAACCAGAGTGCAAACAGCCATCGAAATGCAGGAAATTGCCGAACCCTACATCAGAAGAAGGGCCATGAGGCACCTAGAAAAAGGTAGAGTTGTAGTCTTCGGAGGTGGATGCGGAAATCCATTTTTTACAACTGATACTACGGCAGCTTTGAGGGCAGCAGAGATTAACGCTGAAGTTGTTATGAAGGCTACTAAGGTTGATGGAGTATACGATCGTGATCCAAATCAATTTAAAGAAGCAAAAAAATATTCCTCTCTCAGTTATCAACAAGTTCTTAGTGATGAAATTGCAGTAATGGACAGTACTGCAATTGCACTTTGCAAAGATAATAATATCCCAATTATGGTTTTTGATATATTCAAAAAAGGGAATATTTCTAGAGCTGTTGCTGGTGAGCCAATAGGCTCTTTAATTAGTTAAAGATCATTTAATTTTTTTAATTATGAAAGAAAAAGAAATTCAAGAAAATATGAATAAAAGTATTGAAGCTACACAAAGAAACTTTAATACAATTAGAACAGGTAGAGCTAATGCTTCATTGTTAGACAGAGTAAGTGTTGAGTACTACGGAGCAGAAACACCAATCAAATCGCTTGCCACCATAAGCACTGTTGATTCACAAACAATCTCAATACAACCTTTCGATATTTCATGTTTACAAGCTATTGAGAAATCTATTTCTATGAGTGATTTAGGTATTACTCCAAATAATGATGGGAAAGTAATAAGAATAAATGTTCCTCCTTTAACAGAAGAAAGAAGAAAAGAATTTTGTAAATTAGCCTCTAAATACGCTGAGGAAGGAAAAGTAGCCTTGAGAAATATCAGAAGAGATGCTGTTGATAAAGAAAAAAAAGACGAAAAAGATGGCCTTATTTCAATTGACGAATCGAGAGATAATCAATCTGAAATTCAGAAAATTACTGATAAATATATCGCTTTAATAGAAACTAAATTGTCTGAAAAAGAGAAGGAAATTCTAAAAGTTTGATAGAATTTGATGTTGTAATAATTGGTGGAGGTCTATCAGGATCTTCCACTGCTCTTAACCTATCAAAGAAAGGATATTCAGTTTTAATTATTGAAAAAGAAAAATCCCAAGATTACAAACCATGTGCAGGTGGGATGGCATCTTCAATGCAAAGATTTCTTCCTTTAAATATAGAAGATTGCATAGAATCAAAAATTAAAAATGTTGAATTCAGATGGAAGGCTGCAGATAATGTAACTGCTGATCTGACTGGTGAATCGCCATTTTGGATTGTTAAAAGAGAAAAACTAGATCAATTATTACTTAATGAATCCTTGAGTAATGGAGCTCAGATAATGAGACCATTATTGATAGAAAAAATCATAAAAAAAAATGATAAATGGGAAATTACTTGCAATAACAAAATAAAATATATTACAGAATTTCTTGTAATTGCAGATGGCTCCCAATCGAAATGGGCGAGTTATTTCAATTTAGGGCCAAGAAAACCGAAATTTGCCAACACAATCTCATTAAGATTGAAAGGGTTAGGTGAAATACCTAGAGATGCAGTTAGATTTGAGTTTGGATTTATAAAATATGGTTTTGCATGGGCATTCCCCCTAAGAGAAAGCTTAAATATTGGTTTAGGTACTTTTATAAATAATGGTCTCTTAGAAAATCAGGCTATAAATAAACAAGTTATCAGAAGCTTCGGTTTTGATGATTTTACTAATAAAACAATTACTAAGAAACTGAGAATATGGAATGGCTTCCACTCAATTAATGGTGACAAAGTTTTAGCGGTTGGAGATGCAGCATCTCTATGTGATCCATTTTTAGCTGAAGGAATTAGACCATCTTTAATTAGCAGTTTTTATGCTGCAGAATACATAGATCAGTTCCTATCAGGGAAAGTAGATGATTTAAATCTTTATACGAAGAAGATTAACAACATTTGGGGGAAATCAATGGCTTGGGGGAGGAGAATAGCGCAGGTATTTTATAGATTTCCCAGAACTGGATATCAATTAGGTGTCAAAAGAAAAACAGCACCTAAACGTATTGCTCAAATATTATCAGGAGAAATGAGTTATGAAGATATTGCTAAAAGAGTTATCAGACGACTATTAACAAAAAGGGGGGCTTAATTCTTTTTCAATTCGAACTTAACTTTAGTTAGCAGGAATCAATTTATGATTTTTAATTTCTGAATATCTCTTTATTAGCAGCTCTTCTAATTCTTCTATAGCCTTACTGAATCCAGTGATTCCTTCACTAAGCTTTTCACTTGCCATTTGGTCTTCTAACATACTTAATCTGAAATCTTTTTCTTCAAATTCGTAATCAATAGAATTATTTATTTGGGTACTTTCATCTAATTTCCTAACTAACTCCCCTTTTTCTTTTTTAAGTTCCTCAAGAAATTTTGGTGCAATTGTTAAAAGATCGCAACCTGCTAATTCTTTTATTTCATCGAGATTTCTAAAACTCGCTCCCATTACTTCTGTCTTGAATCCCTTTTCTTTAAAGTAGTTGTATATCTGTGTTACCGAAATAACACCAGGATCTTCAGCACCAACAAAACTAGTTTTACCAGTTTTTGCTTTATGCCAATCTAATATACGGCCAACGAAGGGAGAAATTAGAGTTATCTTTGCATTGGCACAAGTTACAGCTTGGCAGAAGTTAAAAAGTAAAGTTAAGTTGCACTTAATACCCTCTTTTTCCAAAATTT
This sequence comes from Prochlorococcus marinus str. AS9601, assembly GCF_000015645.1. Lineage (NCBI taxonomy): Bacteria > Bacillati > Cyanobacteriota > Cyanophyceae > Synechococcales > Prochlorococcaceae > Prochlorococcus > Prochlorococcus marinus. Next base: position 501,224 of record NC_008816.1, on the reverse strand, counting down.
CAGCTGCCTTAATTCCCTCCCACGTTGCTGCAATCTTAATTAAAATTCTTTCCTTTTCAATTCCAAAATTTTTATAAAGATTGATCAATTTTCTTGCTTTTTCTACCGTAGCGTCAGTGTCAAAGCTCAGTCTCGCATCAACTTCTGTAGATACACGCCCTGAAATAATTTTCAATATTTCTTTTCCAAAAAATACTGAAACTTGGTCAACAGTTTCTTTAATTAATTCAATTTCAGAGAATCCTTGGGACAGTGTCTTTTGTGAACTTTCTAAAGCTTTATCAATTAACTTCACATAATCAGGGTTCTTAGCAGCAGCAAGTATTAGCGATGGATTAGTGGTGGCGTCCCTTGGTTGAAATTTTTTTATCGAATCTAAATCTCCAGTATCTGCAACAACAACGGTCATTGAGGACAATTGTTCTAAAATTGATTTCATATCTAGATAATCGTATATATACATAAACTAGCTTTTATTCCTGATGAAATCATCAGATAATGAACTAAATATTTATAAAAATGGAAAATTTTAGGGTTTTTTAACAATCATTCCGTGATCATTAACATTAGGAGGTATTTTTTCAATTACTATCAAACTCTCGATAATTTCTTTCGCTACAGGTACTGCAACAGTTGAACCATATGCATATGATTTAGATGGCTCATCAACAACGACGAGGACAGCAAATTTTGGATCATTAACTGGTAAGGTTGCGACAAAACTACAAACTTTTTTATTTGTATATGAACCATTTATGGCTTTTTGAGAAGTACCCGTTTTCCCAGCTATCCTATAATCCTCGATTTTTGCTCCAGATCCACTACCTTTATCAACTACACTCTCCATCCATTGAAGAACAATTTTAGAGACATCCGGTGAAAAAAATTGTTTCTTTGGATTTTTATTAACTCTTTCTTTGAAAGTTGAGGTTACATGTGGAGTCACTTCAAAACCCCCGTTTGCTAGAGCCGCATGAAGTTGAAGCAATTTAAGTGGCGAGATTGAGAACCCTTTACCAAAAGAAGTTACAGCAGGCTCAATTGATTGATTTACAAATAAATCTTTGCTCTTTAGTTGGCCAGCAGTTGATTCAAATAAGTCAGTCTCTAAATTTTTATTTATACCTAAATTTTTTAGCCTATCCCAATAAATTGTAGGATCTAAATTTTGCATTATTTTTACCATCCCAACATTACTTGAAACCTGCAAAACTTTTGGATAGTCAATATATCCATTGCCTTTTTTATCCCAATTAGAAAGCGTCCATCCTCCAACATTAATTTTTCCAATATCTTCAACTACTCCATCTTTCTGGATTACTTTTTCTTCTAAAGCCAAGGCAAGATTAATAGGTTTAAAAGTTGAACCAGGTTCAAATAAATCTTGAGAATACCAACCTCTAAAGAGTTCAGAATTATACTGCCAAAATTTATTTGGATCATATGACGGAAATGTAACCAAGGAAAGAATCCGGCCATTATTAACATCCATAACTATGGCAAATCCCTTCTTGGCTTTCCATTTACTTACTTGCTTTGATAATGCATTGAATGACGCTTTCTGTAATTTTGAATCTAAAGTTAGGCCTAAACTTTTGTAATCAGAAATAAAATCACCTGGGGCTGAATTATCCGGTAGAGGAGTTCCATCTCCTCCTCTTTTTATTAAATTACTTTTATTAAAAACTTTAATTTGATTATCTAGATGAAGCTCTAAACCTGCTGAAGCCTTATTCTCATCATTAACAAAACCTACAAGATTAGAGTAAAGCTCCCCTTGTGGATAATATCTCTGCGAATATTTAAACAAATCAAGTCCGCTTATTTGAAGGTTCTTAATCTTTTCTGCCTTTTCTTCGGAAATTTTATCTAAAAGCTTGATGCCACTCACTTTATTATTAAATTTACTCAAGAGTATTTCACCATTTATATCCAAGATAGATGACAATTTTTCTGTAACTTCTTCAATACTGCGAACTCTATTAATTGAATCACCAGGAAAATTAAAATATTTTGGATGGGCCCATAATTTATAGAGCGGTTTATCGTAAGCAACTAGTCTATTATTTCTATCAACAATCGCTCTCCTTTTTTTTAAGGCGTTAGTTTTAGAAGACTGTATTAATCTAGCTTTCCTTTGTAAATCAGAAGCATTAAAGACTTGCAATTTAACTAACCTACCAAACAAACAAAATATTAATAGTAAGCTAAAAATATAGAGAAATTTAAATCTTCTTTGATCAAGGGGTATTAGACGAACGATTTTTTTGTATTTTTTCATCAATATCCCCTTTGATATTTGCTATCACTAAAACCTGCAATGAAACTACTTAAATTTTTCTTAAATAAACTTTCTTTTTTTTCTGGAAGTTTATCTAGATAGATTAAATCTTCAGGTTTAGTTTTTCTGTAAGTATTGATAGACTCAAGTTCACTAATATAAAATTCCTCAATTTTAGAAATATAATCAATGAGATTATTGTTAATAGCTCTTGTTTTAGATAAGTTTTTATATGTATTTGACCATTTTCTTTGACTATCAAAAGACGAGAAAAATAAGGTGAATATTAATACCAAAAGAGAGATATTAATGGTGTCAAAAATTTGATGTATTAATTTGATATTAATTTTGGATATTTTTTCAGAATTATTTTTACTTACATATGAACCTTTTTTTTTTAAATTAAGTTGATGCCCATAAGGTTTCATCTAAGATTTATTACTAAATAAAAGAAGTGTTATAAATTAAATAAACATCTTTTTGTTTGATTCGCAAGTAAAAAAATAAATTCTTTATGTCCTCAATAAAAACAAATTTAAGAAAGTCAATCCATTCCATAAAGAATGCATAATCACTGAGGAAAATAAACTCCCTGAAGCAATTCTCGTAATTGCTAATCCAATCCCTAGAACAAATAATGGCGGCATTTCTCCCAAACTTAAATGGGCTAATGCAAAGATAAAAGCTGAAACTATGATACCCGAAATAACTCCAAAATCTCTTGAAAGAGTTGGTAGTAAAATACCGCGAAATATAATCTCTTCAAATAGAGGAGCTAATAGAGTTGTTGTTACAAATAATAGAAAAAATGATAAGTAATTATTATTATTAAGAACAATTTCCAGCAACGGGTTACTACCATTCTGATTATCGATCAGACTATTCATAATTAGAGAGATCAATAAAACAAAAGGCACAATTGTTAACCAACCTTTAATTCCCTGAATAATTGCATATTTTATTGGCAAGAAATTGAACTGTAAATAATCCTTTTTAAAAGTAAATTCACCATTTAAGGATTTAATTTGATAAAAAACTATCCATAATGGAGGAATAGCCATAAAAAGATATCCAAAGAAAATTTTTAAAGATTGAGACAATTCATTAGAGATATTTTTAGAAAAAAGTTCGACCAAACTGATAGAAAATAAAGGTGATACCACTTCTCCTAAAACAACAAATCCACCCGCAATTAATAAAACCATATCAATTAGTTCTAAATCTAAGGATTTAATTTCTTTCCAACCAAACTTTTTCAAAGATATAGTTGTCCATATTATTTTTAAAGCCAGAATAGAGCCAATAAGTATTGTTAAAAGTGGTATTAGTCTTATGGCTAATATTTTAAAAAACATTTTGCTTGAAAATGATTTTGTTATTAATGCACTATCGTCAAAATCAAATTTCCTGCTTAAAAGGTGATATAAAAATCTATCACCTTTAAATAAATCAAATTTTTCAGAATTTACTTTATATGAATTGTTATTAGATTTTTTTTCTATCTCATCAATCAGAAATTGATAGTTTTTATCTTGAAAATCTTTGGATATATTTTTATAAATTAAAGGATCATTTGATTCTGAAGTAATTATTCGAATTAATTTATTTCTTTCTGTTAGCTCTTCAAATGAGACATCAGAGAGTGATTTATTTATTTGAACAACAGGATCATTAATGATAAAAAATTTTTTAAAATTTACAGGTATTGATTGGACAGATAATTCAGCAATTTCTTGCTCTTTTTGACTAATATCAAATGAAACAGATGGTCTATTTAAACTATCTCTTAATCCTTGTTGCCATACAAAAAAAGTTATGACGATAGAAATAAAAGCTAAAGTGAGTTTTGACTTAGAAGTATTTTGAAAGATCATAACTTATTATATTCTTGAAAACTATAGTTAGTTATCATTGAATTTCCTTATTTCTATGTATCTATTTTAATCACGCCATGAGATGATTAAATTATCTTAATTTTCAAATTTATATAATGACTATAAGATTAGTTTTAGTTAGGCATGGACTAAGCAGTTTCAATGCAAAAGGATTAATTCAAGGAAGAACAGACGATTCATTATTAACCGATGAAGGATACAAACAAGCCCGAAAAGCAGGAAAAGCATTATCAAAAATAAACTTCGATAAAATTTATTCCTCCCCACTTGTGAGAGCGGCAGAGACTGCAAAAACAATTAAAAAGACCTTCAAAAAAGAACAAAATATTGTATTCGACGATAATTTGCTAGAGGTAGATCTTGGTGAATGGTCTGGTCTAAAAATTGATGAAATAAAAAAGAAATTTCCAGAAATTTACCCTATATGGAAAAATGATCCAGAAAATCTAATCTTAGAAAGAAAAGATTATAAAACTTATAAACCAATTCAAGAGTTATTTTTGCAAGCAACAAATTTTGTAGAAAATATTTTAAAAATTTATCTAGACAAAGATGATGTAAATATTTTAGTTGTAGGACATAATGCAATTCTCAGATGTTTAATACTCTTTTTAATAGGAAAGCCTAAGCAAGGTTTTAGAAAAATAAGATTAGAAAATGCTTCTTTCTCAATACTCAATATTTCAAGGAAAGATAACTCTTACAAGACCCAAATTGAATGCTTAAATCAAACTTCTCATCTGAATAAAAATATTCCAAATCAAATTGGTGATTCTAGAATATTTCTAATAAGACATGGTGAAACTAACTGGAACAAAGAAGGTAGATTTCAAGGGCAAATTGATATCCCTTTAAATGAAAACGGAAAAAATCAAGCTAGAAAGACTTTTGAATATTTGAGAAATATTTCTTTCAATAAGGCATTTTCAAGTTCAATGCATAGGCCTTTTGAGACTGCACAAATAATCCTTCAAAATAGAAAAGATTTAAAAATAGAAAGAACAGATTCACTTATAGAAATTAGTCACGGATTATGGGAGGGTAAACTGGAAGCAGAAATTAGAGAAGAGTGGCCTGCTTTACTAAAAAATTGGCATGATAAACCAGAAGAAGTAATAATGCCCGAAGGTGAATCTATAAAAGATGTATCACAAAGATCCGTAGAAGCTTTTGACAAAATCTGTTTATCTCAAAAGGATAATGATCTAAGCCTTCTAGTTGCTCATGATGCAGTCAATAAAACTCTAATTTGTAATATCCTTGGCATTAATTATTCAAATATTTGGATGATAAAACAAGGGAATGGTGGCATAACTATAATCGATCTTTTTAATGATCCCAACAAGCCCCCTGTGATTAGCGCTCTAAACATTACAACACACCTAGGAGGAATAATTGATTCAACCGCTTCAGGCGCACTTTAAATTAAAACCCTTTTTAAAATTTATTTCATCAAGTTAGATGCTGAAAAAGGGTATTAATTATTGAAAAAGCCAACTTGACTAAGAGGCCAAAATCTTAAATATGCTTTACCAATTATCTCTTTTTTATGAAGAAATTTACTTCCAGGCCAATATCTTCCGTCCCAGCTATTTGCCCTATTATCACCTAATACTAAAAAATGTTCTTCTGGCACTTTTATGTTTTCAAATTTACCACATTGATTAAATCGTGATAATGAGCATTTATAAGAGACATAGGGTTCAGGAATTAATTTATTATTTATTATTAATTCACCGTTAGAGTTTACACTTACAATTTCTCCTGGAAGTGCCACCACTCTTTTAATATAAGCATCGCAAGCTTGATCCCTCAAACCAGGAATAAACGACATTGGAGGAAAACTCATAAAAAAACAATATCTTTTTTTTGGTAAGGGCTTAGATCTTGATGAGATTAATTTTTTGTCAAACGAGTAAGGTGAGTTAAAAACAACAATATCTCCTCTTTTTGGTAAAGAGTTTCTTAGCGAAAATTTTTCAATAATTAACCTATCATTTATTTGTAATTCTGGGAGCATTGAACCAGAAGGGATATAACGTGGTTCTGCAAAAAATGATCTACAAGAAGAAACAAAAAAAGTTAATGTAATTAGTAGACCCCATTCTTTTAAAAAACTTTTTATGGAACTAGGCATAGGATTAATAAAGTCTTGATTTTCTTAACTTATAAAAATTGTTTTGCATATTCAATTTCGTTAAAACCTAATATTACTTTTTTCCCTTCGTAAATCAAAAATGGTCTTTTTATTAACTTACCATCACTTAAAAGAAGTTGAATAATTTCTTCCTTTGACAAACTATCAATATCAAGATTAAGACTTTTAAAGGCTTTACCTCTTGTATTAAAAATCCTTTTCTTATCATCAGAGTATTGTTCTAAGGCTAGATTTAAATAATTAACAAGTGGAGGTTCTTTAACAATATCAATCAACTGAAATTCAAAATCTTTGCTTTCAAGCCACTTTGCAGCTTTTCGGCATGTAGAGCATTTTAAATAACTATAAAAAATTATTTTTTTCAATTTAATTTACTAATATTTGATTTCTTAAGTACTTTAAATTTTTTCTTTTTTGAAGGCAAACAACTTTTCAATAAATTTTCAACTACATCAAAATCCCTCCAACCATCAATTTGAACTGTTCTTCCATCGAGTCCTTTACTTGTTCTAAAAAATTCTGCAACATCCTCAAGCTGATTAGGCGCAATTTGATTAATACTCACTATATTAGCCTGCCTAGGATTAGCCATAGGCACACATAAAAGTTTTCCATCATAAGCACCACAATCATACATATCCAAAACTCCAATAGGTCTAGCTTTTATTAGACAACCCGCAAAAGTAGGTTCGTCCATGATCACCATTGCATCAAGGGGAGCTCCATCATCAGCAAGGGTATTTGGTATAAAACCATAATCAAAAGGGTACCTCACTGAAGAATGTAATACTCTGTCTAGGGCCATTATTCCTGCATCAGAGCAGTATTCATATTTATTCCTACTCCCTGCAGGTATTTCAACAACAATATTCACTATTCCCTTCATTGGAGATGGAGGTATTGAACTAAGGTCCATCTTTTTTAAAATCGTGATTATGAATTATCTCGTTTCCTTGAGAAAAAGGTCTGCCAATTAAAATGCTTATTGAAGGTAAAAAAATTGTCAAAAAGGCAAAAATAATACCTAAAGATGTTATGGAAAAACTCCTTATACTTAAGGGGTCATCATCATCTCTTTCAAAATCATTTCGATCAGAACCATGAGAAGATTCTTCGCTTGATTTACTTTGAATAAACTGCTTTGATTTCGTGTAACTCAAGAACTCTTAATTGGTAAAGATTAAGGAGATAATTAAACATCATTATCCTACATTCAAAATGTCAATAAATCAAAACATTGATTGGTGACTTTTTAATTACTCTTTTTCTAGCAAAGATCTAATAGATTTTAGTTCCTCTAATATTTGCGCCAGTATATTTTGAGAAGCGGACGAAGGTGTATTAAAGACCTCTACAGTGACTTCCTTTATTCTTAAAATATCTTTTGCAAATCTTGCTACTTCATTAGGATGGAATTTTAAAGGATCTTTTTGATCAGTCCTAAATTCGGGATTTAATTTTCTTGGATTAAAACTAGGGTTTAGATTTCTTAAATCTGTATTTGTATACCTATAGACAGAAGCTCTTGATCTATTTAGGAATTTTTGAACTTCATCAATACCTACTAATTCCTCTTCACTAGAAATATTTGAATCTATATTTTCCATAAACTTAAGAAAATGATTAAGAAGTAATGAACTTTTTAAAAAGTTTGAGCTTTATTACAGAAGAAGTTAGCAGAAAGAATATTCTTAGACTAGTCGGGTTGAGGGACTCAAGACACTTTAAATTGTTTTTTCATCTTAATTGATAAACTTAGATATTATTAAGGATTTTTCTGTATGCGCGTGACAACCTCATTTCCTCTGGGGACACTTCGTGACACACCTTCTGAAGCTGAGATTATTTCACATCAATTACTCTTAAAAGCTGGGTATATTCGCAGAGTTAACAGCGGTATTTATGCATACATGCCACTAATGCTTAGAGTTATTGAAAAAATATCCGCAATAATAGAGAAAGAACTTAATAGTATTGGTTGTACAAAATTACTATTACCCCAACTTCATCCTGCAGATTTATGGAAAAAAAGTGAAAGGTGGGAAGGATATACCGCAGGTGAAGGAATAATGTTTAATCTCAAAGATAGACAAGGCAAGGAATTTGGTTTAGCACCAACTCACGAAGAGGTGATCACGAGTATTGCATCAGAGACAATAAACTCCTATAAGCAATTACCTCAATGTTTTTACCAAATTCAGACAAAATTTAGAGATGAAATAAGGCCAAGGTTTGGATTGATGAGAAGTAGAGAATTCATAATGAAAGATGGTTATTCTTTTCATTCTTCACAAAACGATTTAGCTTCTTTCTATGAAAAGGTGAGCAATGCTTATGAAAATATTTTTAAATCTTGTGGACTTCAGACAGTAGGGGTTGAAGCTGATAGTGGAGCAATTGGCGGTGCTTCATCTAAAGAATTTATGGTCACTGCTGATGCTGGGGAAGATTCCATTTTGTTCACTCAAAGTGGTTCTTATGCTGCCAATATCGAAAAAGCTGTTTCTCTACCCTCTCAACCTATTCCACTTAAAGATAATATTCCAGAGTGGTTGGAAACACCTCATCAAAAAACAATTCTAGAAGTTTGCGACAATAACAATTTAGACCCAAGTCAGATTATTAAAGTAGTAATATTCCTTGCACAGTTCGAAGGTGAATTTAATGTCCCAATTCTTGCATGCATAAGAGGCGATCAACATATTAATGAAGTAAAGCTTTTTAACTTAATCAATAAACTCAATCACTTCAATCTCCTTAATCTTAAAAAGATTGAAGACAAAAAAACTATCGAAAAAAATCTAGTTGATTTACCCTTAGGTTTTATCGGTCCAGATTTAGATAACAATACTATTAAAGCTATTTCTAATTGGGAAAAACAATGGACAAGAATAATTGACCATTCTGCAAGTGACCTTTCAAAATTTATAAGTGGTGGGAATAAAGTTAATTTCCATAAAGTTTTTCAAGAATTTTCTTTTGATTCGAAAGACTATCTGATTGGGGATATCAGGAATGCCAAAAAAGGAGATAAGATAAGTGTTTATGATGATGAAGAACTTAAAGAAAAAAAAGGTATCGAGATTGGACATATTTTCCAACTAGGTCAGAAATATAGTGAAAAATTAAATGCAAAGTTCTCTGATAAGGACGGTCAGTTAAAAAATTTATGGATGGGTTGTTACGGAATCGGAGTGACAAGAATAGCTCAAGCTGCTATCGAACAGAATCATGATCAAAAAGGAATTTGTTGGCCTATCCATATTTCTCCTTTTGAAGTTATTATTATTCCCACAAACCTAAAAGATCCTATTCAAAGTGATCTTACTGAGCAAATCTATAGCAATTTTTTAATTAATAAAATTGATGTTCTTCTTGATGATAGAAACGATAGAGCTGGAGTGAAATTTAAAGATGCGGAATTAATTGGTATTCCTTTTCAGATAATTATTGGCAGAGATTCTATTAATAAAGAAGTAGAACTTTTATGCAGAACAAATAATACTAAGCTTAAAATAAGTACTGATAAATTGTTAGAAACATTTATTTCCGAATCTGAAATAATGTACAATAAAAAGTCTTGAGTCTTATTTTTATTGGGAGCTAAGTTATGTTACTGAAATGGGCATCAAAATTATTTTTTAAGAATCTTACTAAAGCTATATCTTTTGCAATATCCTTAATTGTTGTTTTTACACTATTTAGTTCCCCTTCCATAGCAGCAAAAACCGCTATGACAGGAGACTATACAAAGGATACAATTTCAGTTGTTAAAACATTACAAACAGCTGTTGATACTCCAAAAGATTCTCCAAATAAAGATGAAGTAAGAAGCGAGGCTCTTACACTCATAACTGACTATATTTCCAGATATAGAAATAGAGGAATGGTAAATAAAACGCAATCATTTACCACTATGCAAACAGCATTAAATGCTATGGCAGGTCATTACAAAAACTTTGCAAGTAGACCTTTACCAGATAAGCTTAAAGAGCGTTTAACCAAAGAATTTTCTCTTGCTGAAAAAATGGTTCTAAGAGAAAGTTGATACAATTCATTTACTTTTTAAAAGTAAACCAAGATTTTTGAATATATTAAATATTCGCACAAAAATAATGCTCTTCTAAAATTGGCCAATGTTGTTGTAATCGGAGCCCAATGGGGTGACGAAGGAAAAGGTAAAATAACGGATTTACTTAGTCGTTCGGCAGATGTTGTCGTTCGCTATCAAGGGGGAGTAAATGCAGGTCATACAATAGTGGTAGATGATAAAGTCTTAAAATTACATTTAATTCCCTCAGGGATACTTTATAAAAATACTTCTTGTCTAATTGGTTCGGGAACTGTTATAGATCCAAAAATCTTGCTTAAAGAAATTGACATGCTAATTGATAATGGAATTGATATCTCAGGATTAAAAATTTCATCAACATCACATGTAACAATGCCCTACCACCGAATATTAGATGAGGCGATGGAGGCTGATAGAGGTTCAAACAAAATAGGGACAACAGGTCGTGGAATTGGCCCAACTTATGCGGATAAGTCACAAAGAAATGGCATTAGGATAAGAGACTTGCTCAATAAAGAAAGGCTAAGTGATGTGATCGAAATTCCATTAAGAGAAAAAAACGGTCTTCTAGAAAAAATCTATGGCATAAAACCACTTAAATTAGAGGATATTGTTGAAGAATACCTTGACTATGGGGAAAGATTATCAAAGCATGTTGTTGACTGTACGAGGACTATCCATGCAGCCTCAAAAAACAAGAAGAATATTCTTTTCGAAGGTGCTCAAGGGACTCTACTTGACTTAGATCATGGTACTTATCCTTTTGTTACCTCATCAAACCCTATATCAGGAGGGGCATGTATTGGGGCTGGAGTGGGTCCAACTTTAATCGATAGAGTCATAGGTGTCGCAAAAGCTTACACCACAAGAGTAGGTGAAGGGCCATTCCCAACAGAACTGCAAGGGAGTATTAATGATCAACTCTGTGATAGAGGCAGTGAATTTGGAACCACTACTGGGAGAAGGAGAAGATGTGGGTGGTTTGATGGAGTTATTGGTAAATATGCTGTATCTGTAAATGGTCTTGATTGTTTAGCCGTTACAAAACTTGATGTGTTAGATGAGTTAGATGAGATTCAAGTTTGCATTGCATATGACCTCAATGGAGAGGAAATAGACTACTTTCCTACAAATTCAGATGACTTAAAGAAATGTAAGCCAATCTTCAAAAAATTAAAAGGTTGGCAATGTTCAACTGCAGATTGCAGAAAACTATCTGATCTCCCAGAGAATGCTATGAATTATCTAAGATTTTTAGCTGAATTAATGGAGGTTCCAATTGCCATTGTCTCGTTGGGGGCAAATAGAGATCAAACCATTGTAATTGAAGACCCAATACATGGTCCTAAAAGAGCACTGCTAAGGTAATTTAGTTCCAAATTAATGAAGGAATCCTTTAGACATTTTGAACATAAAAAAGTTGATCTCATTGGTCTGGGCAACGCAATAGTAGATATTATTGTAAATATTGAAGATGAGTTTCTTGAGATAAATCATCTTGATAAAGGATCAATGAATCTAATAAATTCTGATGAATCACAGAAATTGTTAGAAAATTGCAAAGTGATAAAACAAATTTCAGGTGGGTCCTCAGCAAATACCGTGGTTTCTTTAGCAGAATTAGGCAATCATGTGCAGTTTATAGGGAGAGTGAAAAATGATCAATTTGGGGATTTCTTTTCTGACGATATAAAAAAAAGTAAGACTATATTTAATACTCCACCAACTATTGAAGGTGCTCCAACAGCTCATTCAATCATTTTGGTAACACCTGATGCCCAAAGAACTATGTGCACTTACCTAGGTGCATCTGTAGAGTTTGAACCAAAAGACATTGACTTTACTGTAATTAAGGAAAGTAAATACTTATATTTAGAAGGATATTTATGGGACAGCGAATTAGCTAAAAAAGCTTTTATTAAAGCCGCCCAAATTGCAAAACAATCTAGTACAAAAATAATCCTTTCTTTGTCTGATTCATTTTGTGTAGATAGACATCGTGAGAGTTTCTTGGAATTAATTTATGAATACGTAGATATTGTTTTTTGTAATGAATCCGAGGTGTTAAGTCTATTTAAAAATGATAAATTAGCAAGCTGCCAAGAAGACCTATCTTCCTTATGTGAATTAGTCATAGTAACTCTTGGAAGCAATGGTTCTCTCATAGTTAACAAAAATAATATTGAAATAATTGAGTCAATAACGAAAGGCAAGATTATTGATACTACAGGAGCGGGAGATATCTATGCGGGAGGATTTATCCATGGATTAATAAACAATTGTTCCCTCAAAAAATGCGGAGAGATAGCTTCAATTTGTGCGGGGCAAATAATTACGCAATTAGGATCTAGATCGGATATTGATCTTAAAGAGTTAATAAAATAGATTAATCAAATAGTCTTATTCAACCAATCATAATATTTCATCTCAGCATGGTATTTTTTGTAAATAATCTGAGGGACATCATATGTGGAATTTTTATTTACGAAATCAATTAAACAATCTTTAAATTCAAGTTTACTTTTTATTGTGATTTCAAACTCTTTAGTTTCTTCAATATCATCATCCCACTTATAAATTGAAAAAATTTGCTTTATCGAAACACAAGCTGCAAGTTTATTTTGTATTAGTAATTTAGCCATTCGCAAAGCATTTGCGTTACTTGATTCAGTTGTGATCATAACTAATACTTCCATAATGAATTAAACATCAATATTTTTTAATTATGTGATTTATCAAATTGTGATATTGATCAAAAGAGTAAGAATAATCATTTTTAACTTTCGGCCTTTTAACCAAAAATAACTTCATCTTACTTCCAGAAACTATACTCTCCCAGTTTTTCTGAGAATAACTTCCAGATTCTCTGCATAGAACATAATCTATCTCCCAAAAATCACAAAGTCTTTTTTCTAAAATGCTATTATTATTTTTACTCGGTTCAAGTATCGCTATGTTGGAATTTTTAATACATGATCCAAAAGCTTTAGTTATACTCTCATAAGTTGGAAGAACCCTTGTAAATACATTTGCTTTACAATTCATATAATAACTAGCTGTCTCGTTAAGGAATCTTGATCCTATTGCAAGAAGAATATTCTTATTTGCTATATCAACATTATTTATATCCTTTAAATGATCAATATAAAAAAAATTATTAGTGTTATTTATTAGAGATTTCCTCTCAAATAGTAAAAGAGGTGTATTAATTTCTTTACATGCATTATTAAGATTTTTAGAAATTATTATGGCAAAAGGATGAGTAGCGTCGACAACGCATGTGATTTTATTTTTATTTATGAAATTAATTATTTGATCTTTATTATTTAATTTCCCCGTAATGATATGTAACTTTGGATTTTCGATATAAGCTTGCCCTGCTTTATAAGATAAAACACTTGCAAAGACTGAATAATTAAGTTCAAGAAGCCTATTAGCTATTACAGGTCCATCCGAAGTTCCTGATAGGATCCAAACATTTTTATAGCAATTTCCTGGATTCTGCATCAGTATGTCTTTAATTAAATAGTAAGTAATGAATCATTGTTTAATTCAGGCGGTCATTAATAGCGCTCCCCAAATGAGGTATACCAAAGAAAACCAAACTCCAATTGCAGAAATGATTGTTAATTTTAAAGGATTACGTAGTGAAGATCCAACCAGAAATCTCAAGATCATAGGATGGGGAAATATTGCCCAAGAAATGGTAGATGAACTAAAGGAGGGGCAAAATATTGTTATTGAGGGACGTCTAAAGATGAATTCTGTCACTAGAAAAGATGGAACAAAAGAAAAACAACCAGAACTAACAGCTTCAAAAATTCATCAAATATCGCCAGTTGATGTTATTAAGTCTGATCAAAAAGAAAATAATGAGTCATATGAAAATAAAGAAACCGCCAAAAAATCTAGTTGGGATAGTTCACCTTTAGTACCTGAAGTGGACGAAATACCTTTTTAAATCAAATATCAACATTATTTTCTTGAACACTTATAATTAATTTGCTTATTTTTCTTTCAAGCGCGGCAAGTTCGCTTCTGATTTCTGGCCATTTACCCTTATCAAGATTTTCTAGTAGCCATGCTCTATCTTGATCAAGTTTAAAAATTAAATCTCCTTGATTTACAGTATTAGAATCTTGCACAATACTTGTTAGCCCATTCAAACTCATTCTACTAAATCAAAATGAAGAAATACTTATCGCCTGGAAACTTAATCGTAACCGCTGGGGGTATATTAGCTTTTGTTGGAATGACTGCTTATTTTACAGACTCAGTAAATTTAAGTGTACCTACTTTTTTTTATGGAGTACCTATTTTCCTAATTGGCTTAGGCTTAAAGACTTCCGAAATACCTCCTGTAGAGTTATTTGACAAGACAAATTTTGCGACAAATAAATTTAATAGACCAAAAGAACTAACAGCATTAGTTAAAGATGTTACAAGATGGAGGTATGGGATAAAAGCTCATCTTGAATCGTCATTAGAATCTTTAAATTTGTGGGACGAGGATAACCCCCCTCAATTAAAAGAAATAGAAGAAATTACAAAGGAAGAAAAAAATGGTCTCAGAATGCGTTTCGTATTAAACGCTGTTCCTCTAGAAAAATGGGTTGAAAAACAAGAAAGATTAAATAGGTTTTTCGTCAAAGGTCTTGAATCAGAATTTATTATGGACGATAATAAAAAAGAATTTGATTTTATTCTCTTTTATTGAATATAGGGATATATTTGTAAAAACCTAATTTCTCAATTCAATCAAGTTTTATAAATTTTAATAATGAATGATTCTCAAAGAGTATCAATATTAAGCGAAGCACTTCCATATATACAAAGTTTCTCAGGTAGAAAAATTGTTATCAAGTATGGTGGTTCTGTTATGGAGAATGATAATTTAAAAAATGCTTTTTTTAGAGACATTGCACTTTTATCAACCGTTGGTGTTTGTCCGATAGTAATTCATGGAGGTGGACCAGAGATTAATAATTGGTTAAGGAAATTAGAAATATCTCCTAAATTCGAAAATGGATTAAGAATTACTGATCAAAAAACAATGGAAATTGTCGAGATGGTCCTAATGGGAAGAGTTAACAAAGAGATTGTAAAAGGGATTAATAAAACTGGATCCTTAGCTGTGGGAATATCAGGTCTTGATGGCAACTTAATTCAATCTAGAGAACTAGGAGATGGTAGCCATGGGTTAGTAGGAGAGGTTACAAAAATCAATCCTGAAATATTAGATCCTCTTATTTCTAAAGGATACATCCCAATTATTTCTAGCATTGGATCAACTTTGGAGGGTATTTCCCATAACATTAATGCAGATTTTGTTGCTGGAGAAATTGCTGCTGCAATAAATGCAGAAAAACTTATTCTTCTTACTGATACTCAAGGAATTTTAAAAGAAAAAGATGACAAAAATAGTCTTGTTGCAAAAACTAATCTCAAAGAGGCAAGAGATTTTATTGATAAAAAAATTGTGACTGCAGGTATGATTCCAAAGACAGAATGCTGTATAAGAGCTTTAGCCCAAGGAGTCAAAGCAGCTCACATAATTGATGGACAAATAGAACATTCATTACTTCTTGAGATTTTTACAAATTCCGGAATAGGTACAATGATAGTCGCCTAACCCATGAAAACTTATGAGCAAGTTTTAGAAAAAGTAGAACTTGCTTTAGCTAAAGGTGAGTATCATCATTGCATTGAATTTCTTTTGCCCATAATCGAATCATTTCCTTTATCAAGCAAAGAGGGAGTAAATTTAAGAACAATCTTAATTACTGCTTTATGTGGTATCAATAAAAGGGAGGAGGCTAAAAGGTTTTGTAAAGAACTTCTAAAATCTTACGATAATAAGACTAGAGAAAATGCAAAATATTTGATGGAAGTTATAGACTCTCCTGATATTAAAAAGCCAGAAAATTGGAATGTACAGTTTGAAAGCGACCCATCACTCAATAAAAAATCTCTTAACTCACTGCGCAAAAAAAGAGAAGTATTGAAGAAAAAAAAATTTATTAATGTAACTGAGACACCAACTGGTGAAACAAAACCCTTTCAGAAAGGCTTTTCACTGATCATTTTTTTAATACTATTATTATTAATTCCACTTTTAAGTGGCTGCGTAAGAATTGAGGATACCCTTGATCTTAGTGAACTTGATTCAATAACTAATAATTTAGTGATAGAGAGTAAATATATAAAGAAATTTCCTTGGCAATTAAAATTTGAAGAGAAGATGAAAGATATTTTTCCTGACGCAGAAATTGAACAAGACGAATCAACCTTTTCTTTGAAACATAAAAATCTCAGTTTAGAGGATACAAAGCAAGTTCTTAAAATCACCCAAAATACAGCTGGAGAGTTAGCGGGAGAGCCAACAAATATAGAAATTAATACTACTCAAAAAAACTTCATTTTTTTTAAAAAATACTTTTACAAGTTAGATTTGGATCTAAATTCTATTAAAGGCATTGATAATTTAGAACTCATTTTCAAAATTATCAACCCTAATAAAGCTATCCTTACCGATAAAAATAATTCAAATATAAAAATCACAAAAAATCTAATAATTTGGGATTTAAATCAAGGGCAGATAAATAGTCTTGAATTTTCTTTCTGGAGCCTCAACAAACTCTTGATTGGGATATCTATTATTTTAATAATTATAATATTGGCTTATTTATTAAGATTCTATAGATTTAAATTAGGTTCAGATTTACCTCAACTTCCATCAAACTAATTACAACTCTGCTGGATTAACATCTATTGTTAAAAAAACATTTTTTGGAATTAGTTTCCATAATATTGATCTATCAGGTAAAGGTATCTTTGTTCCTTCAGGACCATGTATTAATATCTGCCATCTAAATTTTTTTCCGACTTTAGCTATTAAACTAGGGGCAGGACCAATTAATTTCCAGTTCTTTTTCTCACAAAAACTGAGTAGATATTTTGCTAATTTTATTGCAATTGACTCAGTTAATTCATAATTTTCTCCTGATAATTTAAGTAGGCAAATTGTGCAAAATGGAAATAAATTAGCATCCTTTCTCAATCTAGAGTTTTCAATTAAGAATCTTTCATAATCTCTTTTTTGAAGATACGAAATCACCGGGTGGTTAGGTTTATATGTTTGAAAAATTACTTTCCCTTTTTTTTGTGCCCTGCCGGCCCTTCCTGCTACTTGCAAAAATAATTGTAATGATTTTTCTTCTGTTGAAATATCTGGGCGATGAAGCAACCCATCTGCTGCAATAACAACTGAAAGAGTAATATTGGGGATGTCAATACCTTTTGCCAACATCTGAGTACCGACAAGAATATCAGCATCACCTTTAGAAAACTTTGAAAGAATATCTCTATGACCATCCTTTCCTGAAGTTGTATCTCTATCAAAGCGAAGTACTCTTAAGTCAGGAAATTCTTCATTTAAAAATTCTATTACCCTTTGCGTACCAATTCCAAAAGGTTTGAAAGCAGTCGAATGACAATCTGGGCAACGATTGATCAATCTTGATTTATGATCACACCAATGACACCTTAACCATTTTTTTCCTTGTGATCCTAGATGAACTGATAAAGGAACGTCACAGTTGGGGCAATTTATTAAATATCCGCAATTTCTACAACTTAAAAATCCACTATGCCCCCTCCTAGGGATTAAAATTATTGCTTGCTCTTTTTTTAAGCGTAGTTGAGGAAGCAATTGTAATAATTCATTGGAAAAAATTTTCATATTTCCCATTTTGAACTCATCCCGCATATCAATAATTTTTATTTCAGGAGTCTCATTACTGGATATCCTTTGAATCATTCTTACCAATTTAAAATTCCTTTCAAAAATACACTTTTTCCAAGTCTTCATTGATGGGGTTGCACTCCCAAAAATTAACTTTGCAGAATTCCTTTTTACTATTTCAATAGCAATCTCTCTTGCGTCATAGCAAGGCATAGGACTATCTTGCTTATAAGAAACATCATGTTCTTCATCCATTATTATTACTCCCAGATTTTTGATTGGAAGAAAAACTGCCGACCTTGTACCTATTACTATTAAAGGTTCATTAGATTTAATAATTTTCTTCCAAATTAAAGTTCTATGCTCGGGAGAACAATTACTATGATATTCGTAAACAACATTATTAAATCGCCTACTAAACCTATCAATAAGTTGAGGAATTAATCCAATTTCTGGGGCTAGTATCAAACAACTTTTTTTCTTAAGAAATTGATCTTCAGCAATTCTCATATACACTTCTGTTTTACCTGAACCTGTTTCGCCCCAAAGAAGTAATGCATCTCCTGGTTTCATTGTTAGAAATTCTTGAAATGCAATTTTTTGCTCATTTGTAAGATTTGGTTTTTTCGTTGCGATATGATCTTTTAAAAAGGAATTTAATTTACTATTTATATTTTTTTTTCTTCTAGATTTAACAAGATAATTTTTACTGACCATTGAGTTAATTAGTGTGTAATTAAAACCAGACTTTATTAATTCACTTTGCCAATTACCTTTTTTAGATAAAGTATCCATTAAAAAAAATTCTTTTTTGGTTAATCCATTTTTCTTAATATCAAATTCTTTTTTAGTTTCAATCCATATTTGATCTTTTAATCCTTTAGAGAAATTTTTATATTTACCAATCCAGCCAGGAGGAAATGCAGTTTTAAACATTTTTAAATTACTAACCATATAAAAAGAGGCTAGGAAGTCTATCAATTCTCTCCAAGATTCATCAATTATTTTTTTCTGCAAAATACTTTCAACAAACAAATATCTTATGCTTTTTCCTCCAGTAATATTTGATTCATCATTATTGATTGTCGAAAAGTCTTTTTTGGAGATTACCAACCCATTCAATAATCTCCCCCTTAGTCTGACACTTACAATATCTCCAACTTCTGCTCCAAGATTATTTCCATCTAAATAGTAAAAGCTTTCATTACCACTACCTATATCAAGCAAAATTTCCAATTTATAGGAGATATTTAATAACTGATTACTTGCCGGCTTCAAAACTTTTTCTTAGTATTGGATTGTTGAACATTCCACAAAGTGTTTTTTGCACATTGTAAGTATCCTGCTCTTAAGGGAGACATGAAGCTCTGATCATTGACTGAAAATTCAAAAATGATCTGCCTGTCTGAGAAATCCCAAGACTTTTTACTTTAGGTAATCTATAGCACTATTTAAATTTTTCAACAATTTAGAAAACTTTTCTTATTCTCATTTTGTGAAAAAGTTTTTAAAAATTAAGGGGACTTTACTACTAAATGTTCAAATTAGCCCTAAATAAAATTTTATCTAGTTAAATTCACCGTAGAAAGGAGTCAATTATGTGTCCAGTAGCAGCAGAATCAAAGAATTCCAAGCCTAGTTCAAAAAAAAAGATCAATAAAAAAATGAATACAAATTTAGAAACAGTAGTTGAAGAAGATATTAATAAAAATAATCAAACTTTACAGACATCTTCTGAGTCAAACGAAAGCAATATTGAAAATAACAATAATGAATTTAGTGATTCTGAAGAAGAAGATAAAGGGCTAGGGAATATAAAACTTGGGCCAAAGGGTATCTACACTGAAGATTCAATAAGAGTTTATCTCCAAGAAATTGGAAGAATTAGACTTTTAAGACCAGATGAAGAAATTGAGCTTGCAAGAAAAATTGCTGACTTACTCCAATTAGAAGAGCTAGCAACTCAATATGAGTCAGAAAAAGGACATTTCCCATCTGTAAGAGAATGGGCCGAGTTAATAGATATGCCTCTTGCCAAATTTAGAAGAAGGCTTCTCTTAGGGCGGAGAGCTAAAGAAAAAATGGTTCAATCAAATTTAAGATTAGTTGTTTCCATTGCTAAAAAATATATGAACAGAGGTTTATCATTTCAAGATTTAATCCAAGAAGGAAGTTTGGGTTTAATTAGGGCAGCAGAAAAATTCGACCATGAAAAAGGTTATAAGTTCTCTACATATGCAACTTGGTGGATTCGCCAAGCAATTACAAGAGCAATTGCGGATCAAAGTAGAACTATTAGATTGCCAGTTCACTTATACGAGACAATATCCAGAATTAAAAAAACCACAAAAGTTCTTAGCCAAGAATTTGGCAGGAAACCTAGTGAAGAAGAAATCGCTGAGAGTATGGAAATGACAATCGAAAAATTAAGATTTATAGCTAAAAGTGCGCAACTTCCTATTTCTTTAGAAACTCCAATAGGGAAAGAAGAAGACTCAAGACTAGGGGACTTTATAGAGGCTGATATAGAAAATCCAGAGCAAGATGTTTCCAAAACTTTACTAAGAGAAGATTTGGAAGGAGTATTAGCCACTCTTAGTCCAAGAGAAAGAGATGTTCTCAGATTGAGATATGGAATTGACGATGGAAGAATGAAAACTCTTGAAGAAATTGGCCAGATTTTTGATGTGACGAGAGAAAGAATTAGACAAATAGAGGCAAAAGCTCTAAGAAAACTTAGACATCCAAATCGAAATGGGGTTTTAAAAGAATATATAAAATAAAAAAAGTTAAGTATAATAATTAGCTTTAAAAACTGGCAAAATAATAGCTTAAAATAAATTCGACTTAATTTTTAATTCAAACTCAAAATAATATTTAATGACTAATTTTAAGCTAAAAATAGCTAGTAGAAGAAGTAAGCTAGCAATGGTTCAAACTTTATGGGTTAAAGATCAACTAGAAAAAAATATTCCCAATTTAGAGGTATCTATAGAAGCCATGGCAACTCAAGGTGACAAAATCCTTGATGTAGCCTTAGCAAAAATAGGCGACAAAGGCTTATTTACAAAAGAGCTTGAAGCACAAATGCTCGTAGGCCATGCAGATATAGCAGTACATTCTCTAAAAGATTTACCAACCAATTTGCCTAATGGACTTAAATTAGGATGCATTACAAAAAGGGAGGATCCTGCAGATGCTTTAGTAGTAAACAAGAAAAATGACTGTTATAAATTAGAAAACTTACCTGAAGGTTCGATTGTTGGAACAAGCTCTCTAAGAAGACTTGCACAATTAAGAAATAAGTACCCACATCTTGTTTTCAAAGATATCAGGGGAAATGTTATTACAAGAATTGAAAAATTAGATGCAGGAGAATTTGATTGTATAATTCTTGCGGCCGCTGGTTTAAAGAGATTAGGCTTTGAATCAAGAATTCACCAGATTATCCCAAGTGAAGTTTCCCTTCATGCCGTTGGCCAAGGAGCACTAGGCATTGAATGTAAATCTGATGATAAAAAAGTTTTAGAAATTATAAGTATCTTAGAAGATAAACCCACCTGTCAAAGATGTCTAGCAGAAAGGGCTTTTTTAAGAGAGCTTGAAGGTGGATGCCAAGTCCCAATAGGTGTGAATAGTAAAATTCAAAATGAACAACTTTGCCTTACTGGTATGGTTGCATCTCTTGATGGAGAAAGGCTTATTAAAGATCAATATATTGGCGATATTAATGATCCCGAAGAAGTAGGCAAAGAACTAGCTAAAAAATTAAAGCAGCAAGGTGCCGAAGAAATACTAAGCGAAATATTTAAAAAATTTAGAGAAAAATAAAATTAGTTAATTTACTAATTTAGGATCAATTTCTATTTTGTATCTCTCTTCACAATCTTTAATCACTTTAACAGCTTCTTCTATCCCAAAAAAACCATTGACAGTACATGTTCCTGGTTTTTTTAGATCTTTGTAGTGCTCCCAATAATACTTTGTTTCTTTTAACCAATGATCTCCAAGGTCTTCATAACTTGAGATATGATCCATTCTTTTATCATCTGCTAGAACCGCTATTACCTTATCATCGACCTCTCCACCATCATCAAATTTCATCACCCCAATAATCCTTGCTTCCACAATAGATCCGGGTATCAATGGCTCAGTTACCCCAACAATTTCTACATCAAGCGGATCTCCATCTTCATCCCATGTCCTTGGAATACATCCATAAGCAAAAGGATACGCAAGTGATGAATAACCTACCCTATCAAGTTTAAGATGGCCCGTTTCTGTAATTAATTCATATTTATTTATGGTATTAGAGTTCAATTCAACAATAGTGTTTATTATTGTATTTGAGCTATCAGTGAAAGCATTTAGTATGTGCAATAAATTTGGAGTAACCCTGCTTGGGGGCTGATTTAGATTTGCCATCAGGAAATTATTTTTATTTATCTTACATCCTTACACCTAACCAAATTCTTCAAAAGTAATGTTTCAGCAAAAATCATTTATTTTAGACCTTAAATGATTAATAAAATAGTTTGGCGATAGTTCTTCATTAGTTACAGCTCTTACCAACTGCATACAATTAACTGATCTGCCATATTTATGTATATTATTTTTTAACCAAAAGATGATCTTTTGATATTCACCATTTTCAATTAAGTTGTCAATCAAACCTATGTCTCTTTCCATTTGAGAAGATATTTGCGCACTTATAACATGTCCTAACAAATATGAGGGGAAATATCCAAACGCCCCCTCACTCCAATGAACATCTTGAAGACAACCTTCTGAATCATTAGATGGTCTAATTCCTAGGAATTCATCATATCTTTTATTCCATTCTGTTGGAATATCTTCAGCAGGTAACCCTCTTTCAATTAAATCTATTTCAAGTTCGGTTCTTATTAATATGTGTAAGCCATAAGTCAATTCATCCGCTTCAACCCTATTTAATCCTGCTTCCAAATGATTAATCGATTTCCATAGCTCTAAATAATTATCAAGAGAACATCCAGCCGAAACAAATTTGTTAAAAAATCTTTTTGAAAAAGATTTAGATTTTACTATTCTATTTTCCCAAAATAAAGATTGACTTTCATGAATACCCATAGAGGTTGCTTGACCTAAAGGCCAAGCAAACCATTGATGACTTTGAGATGGCAAACCCTGCTCATAAATAGAATGCCCCCACTCATGCGCAGTTGCTAAAAAACTTGATAATGGTTCACCTTCAACAATTCTTGTAGTAATCCTGTAATCATTAGGCCCTAATGTAATCGAAAAAGGATGGGGAGATTTACCAACAACAACTAGATCTTTATCTCTGCCAAACTCATCAAGTAATTGAGTACATAAATTATGTTGAGATTCTGGACTCAAATCCCAATGATATTTCTTAGATTTATTAATAACTCTAATCAACTCTGGGAGAGTTTCTTTCAAAGGCTGAAACATTTTATTCAGCCACTTTAAAGTTAATTCAGGCTCAAAGGGTTGGGCTAAAGTTTCCCATGGTGAATATTGATCTGATGTTTGTTTTGCCTCTTCAATCCGCAATTTAACTAATTCTTTAAAGAAAGGGAGAAAAATTTTAAAATCTGATTTTTCCTTAGCTTCTTGCCAGCTTTCATACCCTTTAGATTTTGCCTTTGCTAGAGACTCAACTAATTTAGGATCTAAATTTCTTTCTCTATTAAATTCCTTCAATAAAAGACTAATATTTCTTTCTTTATCTTTTATGAGAAGTTGATTATCGGATTTCGTTCAATATCTGCTAGTTCATTTTTAGCAGATTGTATTAAATTAGAAAATTCCTCGGAAGAATTTCTTTCGTGCAATACTTTTGCAATATAAGTAAGTTGTTCAGACCTCCAAGAAGCACCTTTCTTTGGCATTCCAGTATTCTGATCCCAATAAAGTGTATTTTGGATTGAACCTAATATTTGTGTTTCTTTAAGGTAAGCACCTAGTTTATTCCAATGAGTATCAGCCAAAGATTTAAATGGAAATTAAATTTATCTTAAGATAAAAATTTTAATGTCTGCAGTAAAACATGTATCTTTATCCATAATAGGATATCGATTAATTAAGTTTTAACTTATATGGAACAAATATTTTCAAAATTAAAATTCATAACCAATGGCGAGGGTTTTATTGATATCACATATGATTTAAATTTATGTGTTGAAAAAAATAATTTTCATTCCGGAATTTTAAATTTAACTTCACTTCATACAAGTTGCAGTTTAACTATTAATGAGAACGCAGATCCCAATGTACTGAGGGACCTAAAAAAGTATATGCAATCTATAGTCCCCTATAATTCCTACTTAACCTTATCAAAAAATAGAGAAGAAATATCCTATAAACATTATCAAGAAGGGGCTGACGATATGCCAGCACATATTAAAACATCCCTAACAAACACTTGTTTATCTTTGAGTTTTCAAGACGGTAAAATTATGCTTGGCACATGGCAAGCAGTTTATTTATGGGAACATCGATTTGATCAAAAAGAAAGAATCATTAATGTACATATAATTGGTGAGAAAACGTAAGATATTTATAATGTAATAAGTCAGATTTCTTATTTAATGGAACCCTACATTTTGCAAGATGAAGAATTGAATGAATTAGTTGTCAAAATACCTGGCTGGGAAATTAAATCTAAACAAATCCAAAGAGAATTTAACTTCGCTAATTTTATTGAAGCCTTTGCTTTTATGACTAAGGTTGCTTTAATCTGTGAAAAATATAATCATCATCCTAACTGGGAGAATGTTTATGCAAAAGTAATAATTAAATTAAATACACATGATCTGGGAGGTATTACGAATCTGGATCAAACATTAGCTTCGGAAATCAACAAAATTTTCGATCAATAAAAATATAAACTTGTTTTCAACTATTCAAAATGTCTAAAAATTTATTGCCAGTTACAATTATTAGTGGATTTTTAGGTTCTGGCAAAACTACACTACTAAATCATATTTTAAAAAATCAAGTTGGTATTAAAACAGCTGTTCTAGTCAACGAATTTGGAGAAATCGGAATAGATAATGACTTAATAATAGAAGGCTCAGAAGATATGATCGAATTAAATAATGGATGTATATGTTGCTCTATCAATGGCGAGTTATTAAATACCGTATCCAAAGTTTTAGAAAGAGCTGAAAAATTAGACTATTTGATTGTTGAAACAACTGGATTAGCAGATCCATTACCAGTAGCCATGACTTTTGCGGCTGGTGATCTTAGAGAAAAAGTAAGATTAGATTCGATAATCACTGTCATTGATGGCGAAAATTTTGATTTTGAAATTAATAATACAAGTATCGCCTATTCTCAAATTTTATACGGAGATATCCTTCTTCTTAATAAATCTGATTTAGTAAATGAAAAACAATTAAAGAAAATAGAAGAGTTTATAAATAAAATAAAAAAAGAACCAAGGATTTTGAGATCAACTAATAGTGAAGTTGCATTACATACAATAATGAGCGTGGGTCTATTTGAGACGGATACTTTTGAATTCGAGAAAAATAAAAAAAATATAGAACAAAATTCCCACGATCACTCTTCTCATTCCCACGATCACTCTTCTCATTCCCACGATCACTCTTCTCATTCCCACGATCACTCTTCTCATTCCCACGATCACTCTTCTCATTCCCACGATCACTCTTCTCATTCCCACGATCACTCTTCTCATTCCCACGATCACTCTTCTCATTCCCACGATCACTCTTCTCATTCCCACGATTTGATCAATAATATCGAGGGTTTTACCTCAGTTTCATATGAGACATTTGAACCATTTTCTTTAAGGAAGTTTCAATATTTCTTAGATAATCAAATCTCAGAAAATGTATTTAGAGCAAAAGGAATATTATGGTTTATGGAAAGTGAAAGAAAACACATTTTTCACCTATCTGGAAAGCGGTTTTCTCTAGATGATGAGGAATGGACAAAAGAAAAATCTAACAAGATAGTATTAATTGGGAAAAACTTAGATCACCAAACTATTAAAAATCAACTGTCATCATGTAGATTTAATTCAGATTAGAGTTCATATTAGGATTTAATTATTTTTTGAAAATACTTATTAAAGGATTTAAAAAAGCATTAACCGAATTAAAACTTTTTTATTTTACTTCGTTTATTGTCGCATTTTTAGTAATCATTCCAATTTCCAATTTTCTTCTTGAAGGAGTTCAATATGTTGTAAGTGGTAATTTTTCATTAGGTATTGCTGGGGCAGAAGAGATATTAGAAACTTTAAAAGTTTTAGTACTAACAAGTTTTTTTGGAGGAGGATTAGGCACTTTAAATGGATGGTTACTTTCAAATTGTGATTTTAAGTTCAGAAAAGTTCTCCGTATTTGTCAACTCATTCCACTAGCCGCCCCAGCATACCTAATGACAGCTGTTTTGCAGGATTTAGGAAGTATTTTTGGGTATCAAGTAACCGGTTTATGGTGGGGCGTATTAATACTTTCAATTTCTACTTATCCATATGTATTCATTCTTGCTAACGAAAGTTTTAATAAATTTGGAGTTAATCAAATCAATGCTAGTAGAGGACTAGGAGTTGGGCCATGGAGGAGCTTCTTTAAAATCGCTTTTCCAATGGCGTTACCAGCACTAATAACAGGGATAAGTTTAATGTGTATGGAAGTAATGAATGAGTTAGGTACATTTGCTTTATTAAATATTCCAAGTATTTCTACAGGTATAGCCGAAAATTGGATAATTGAGGGTAATCCAAAAAGTGCTATTGGACTATCTTTGGTAGCTTTATTAATAATTTTTACTTTAATTATTTTTGAAAAAATCTCGCGAAGAAAATCAAAGAGGTGGAGTGAAAATCCTGCATCAAAAGATTCTCAAGGGTGGGAATTAAAAAAAACAAGAGCTTTTTTAGCAATAACAATATCTTTATTCCCTCCAATTTTCTCTTTTGGAATTCCATGTTTTTGGGTTCTGCTCAATATCGATCAAATTCAAAAAGGGTTATCGATAGAATTACTTACCCTATCATTCAGGACCATAAGTCTAGGATTATTTACAGCATTAATAACGATGTTATTCTCTTTAATAATTTCCTTAGCAAGACGTCCGAATAAAAGCTTATTACTAGGACTTATAACAAACCTTGCGGGAATAGGTTACGCAATTCCGGGTACTGTATTAGCTTTGTCTTTAATAAGCATTTCTTCTTCAAAATTCAATTTCATTGCTATTTGCTTGCTGATTTGGGGTTATCTTGTTCGATTTTTAACTATTTCTAAGGGTTCTATTGATTCAAGTCTTGAGAGAATTTCTCCTAGTATTGATGAAGCTGCACTTGGACTAGGAGAGAATTGGCCAGGAATCATCAAAAGAATTCATCTACCTCTTCTTCAAGGACCAATATTTGTAGGATCACTTTTAGTTTTTGTAGACACGATAAAAGAATTACCCATAACTTTTATTTTGAGACCATTTGATTTTGATACATTATCTGTGAGGATATATCAATATGCTGGAGATGAAAGAATGGTAGAGGCGATATTACCAGCCATTTTTATCATGACTTTAGGCCTTATTGCATCAATTACATTGATACCAAGCTTAGAGAAAAAAAACTAAATTCTTTTAGAAAATTTTCTTATTAAGAAAGGTAGGCTTAAGAACAAATCTGCCGAGGTAGATATAACCCTATAATAAACTAAGCTAATAAGAATTACATTTTGTGGAATACTTTTGCCCACAAATAAAAGGAGGCAAGCCTCAAAAACCCCAAGTCCTCCTGGAGCTGCTGGGACTACCAAGCCTAAAGACCATGACAAAGAAAAGATTACCAATAAAAATATAATGTTCAGATTATTAGTTGTATAAAAGGCATTTAAGCAAATATAAAAACCAACAAATTTAGATAAAACAAAACCAATTTCAAGTAATAAAGCTCTAGTAGGGAAAAAAGAAATTATATTTATTCTCTCTGCAAAATGGTCCTTTGAATTTGGAAGTCTCAAAACCTCAAATACTTTTCCTTTAAGAAGCCCTATTCTTTTTAAAATAAGATAAACTAATTTCCTATTTAAGAATACTAAAGGAGAAATTAAAAAAAAATAAAGTGGTGAAAAAATCAATCCAACCGATGCCAAGAGAAAAGATCCACTCAACATAAAATAAGGTTCTATGAGCGTCGAATATAAAGCAATCTTTGGATTACTTATTTTTTTTATAAAATTAAATCTTTCAACAAAATGCCAAACCCCTCCTGGAACATATTTAAGAATATTAGTTAAAACATAAAAAGAGATTAGGTTATTACTTTTAAATTCTTTCCCGAACCATTTAACAATATATTTCCATGCATAAGCGTTCAAGTAAATACTTAAAACACAAAATAAAAATGATAAGAATAGATTAATTCCATTTCTTTCTAAATTAATATCAAAAGAAATTCGATCAATATTATCAAAAAAATAGATGCAAAAATATAACAAGCTTGAAATAAAGAAAATACTCTTTAAATTACCAAAATTAATTTTTTTAATGAATTTCAAATATTGTTGCTTACTTATATTAAATCTCATTTCCAGTTTTCAAATGCTTTAAATTTTTCACCTGATTCTTTTATTATTGTTCTTATTTCGTAAGTTGATATTTTATGCTCTAGTTGTAATCTCAAAACCTCATCATTTTCTGGTTTCGTAATTATTGATCCATCTGGTTTCAAAGTTTGTTTAACTTTTATATTTCCAAAAGTAGTTGAACATTCTCCTCTGCGTCTAAGTAATATCCATCTAGATTGGGTCCTTTCACGAACCCCAATAGTGTTGGAATAATCAAACCATAATCTCCTAAAAAACTCTTTTTTCTCTATGGGCAAGATTACTTGAATAGAAAATCCAATTCTATTTTTTTTCATATTGATAGCTTGATAGGAAACGTCGTAAGCTCCCTCAATTCTAAGTTTCTCCACAAAATTAGATATATCTTCAGGTGTTTGGTCATCAATCCACGCTTCTTGAATAGATATCTCTTCACACTTTGGACTAATTTGTTCATTATCGTTAATAGGAAAATTCTCAAATGAAGTAATTTTATAAACTCTTACCAAATTAGGGAATGTAAATTTTAGATTACCAATGCCGACTCCATAGGATTTAATAGAATATTTTGAGGGAGGTTCAAGATAATCGACTAAGTTAGCAAGTAAAGCAATACCAGTTGGTGTTGAGAGTTCACCCTCTATTGAGTTAAGGCTTGATAAAACCTTGATATTTTTTTGCCTTATTAGCTCT
Source organism: Prochlorococcus marinus str. AS9601 (assembly GCF_000015645.1). NCBI lineage: Bacteria > Bacillati > Cyanobacteriota > Cyanophyceae > Synechococcales > Prochlorococcaceae > Prochlorococcus > Prochlorococcus marinus. The sequence goes on along the minus strand of NC_008816.1, from coordinate 471,780 downwards.
ATTACAGCAGGAGGTGGAACAGATAATTTACCATGTTCAGTTTGAACAAAACCTTTCCCCAGCATTGGTTGATTACAATAAACCCTTTTTGGATTTAAGTAATTCAATGCAGCACATACTCCAATTATATCCACCAATGAATCTAAAGCTCCAATTTCATGAAAATGAACTTCATCAGATTTAATGCCATGAACTTTTCCTTCCGCAATTGCTAAAGATTCAAATACTTCATAAATTATTTTTTTTAATTTCTCTTCTAAGTCGCCATTTAAAATAAGTTTTTTGATACTTCTCCAAGTTCTATTAATAGGACTACTGTCAGTATTATTAACCTTTGCCTTGATGCCTCGGATTGAACAACTTTTTGATTCCTTAAAGTCTAGTTGATATAGATCCTTTAATCCAAGATCAATAAGTGGCTGATCAATAACTTTTTTAGGCACTCCTAAATCATAAAAAGCTCCTAACAACATATCTCCAGAGATACCTGGAGAACATTCAATTAAAATATCATCCATAAATCAAAGATTTTTAACTGGTAAAATTGCGGTGAAAATCAACCTTTCATTCTAGTTATTTTTAGAAAGATTTTTTTCAATCACTTCGTACTTAATTAATTGCAAAGAATTTCCATCTCTGTTGATATCTAAACTGACAAAACTATGCACAAGCTCAAGAGAAAGCTCTCCTTTTATAACTAATTTAAAATTTTTATTTTTTAAATTTTTTGATTTTACAGCAGGGCAGATTTTAATAACAATTTCTTTCTTTTGAGTGTTAACAAAAACTAATTCTCCTCTAACAGAAAAATAATTGTCTTTTAGATCTAATTCTTCTAATAATTTGGAGAAGTTAGTTTTTGAAGAATCATTAGGGAAATCATTCAGTTGATAGGGATCCCATATCCCTGCGACCTGTAAATGCAAGTTTTGAGTATTTTTATTCTTTGGATAAACAATCCAATAATAACTTTTCTTTAAATCAATATGCTTTTTTAAAAGTGATAATGCTTTACCAAGAACTACTGTTTCAATTTTTTCTTCTTTATTGTCAATTAAAAATCCTCTATTTAATTGATCATTACTAAGGGGAGTGAATTTACCATTAATAATACCGATTGCTCTGTGCTGTAATTGGTTAGTAACTTTTGGGATAGGGTTTTTTAACATATTAAAAATTTGAAAATAACAATTTATCGTATTAAATTTCTTGATTTTCCTTCAAACTATTAAAAGACCTTAACGCATCGTCAATTGCATCAGAAGGATCAGTCGCATCATTCATACTATTCTGTCTCCGAATCATTTCCACAAGTTCAAAAGGATTAGTTGGAAGAGCTGAACTATCATCTTCTGTTTTAGTTGAGGTATCGATTTCTAATTCTTCAAATAAATATTCAGCATTTAGACAATCACTTTTTAAGGATATTAATAAAGTAAAAAAAATTACAACCGAAATTGGTTTAGAAACGCTTTTGCAAAAATAATTTTTCATTTTATTTGATTTCAAAATTCTTTAAAGCCAAAAATTTTTTGCTATTTTAATTTTACATAATTTGGGAGAAATTTGTTAATAGCAACTTGGAATGTTAACTCTATAAGAACCAGACTTTCACAAATATTAGATTGGATTAATAAATCCAATCCAGATATTCTATGTTTGCAGGAAACAAAAGTGGTGGATGATAATTTCCCTATTGAAGCTTTTGAAAAATTAGGATATTCAGTAGAGATTTACGGACAGAAATCATACAATGGTGTGGCTATTATTTCCAAAATAAAGCCAGAAAATGTTAAAAAAGGATTCTACGGTTGTAATGACACTAATCAAAATATCGAAATTTTCCTAGATCAAAAAAGATTGATTTCTGCAGATATTAATGGTATTAAAATCATAAATGTCTATGTTCCAAATGGATCTTCTCTAGATTCTAGTAAGTTCGAATACAAAATTAATTGGTTAAATTGTTTAGCTTCATTTTTAGATGATCAAGAAAAAAAAGGAGCATTAATTTGTCTAATGGGTGATTTTAATGTTGCTCCATCTAACTTGGATATTCATGATCCAAAGAAATATGAAGGAGGAATAATGGCATCTGAGATAGAGAGAAGTGCACTAAATAATGTTCTGAAAAAAAGATTAATAGATTCGTTCAGGATTTATGAACAAAATACTGGCCATTGGAGTTGGTGGGATTACCGTAATAACGCATTTGAATTAAATAAAGGTTGGAGAATAGACCATATATATATCAGCAAAGAACTGTCATCAAAACTTAAAAGTTGTGTCATAGACAGCTGCCCTAGAGGTAATTTACGCCCAAGTGATCATGCCCCAGTAATGATAGATCTTAACTTAAACGAAATAAATGCAGATTTTTTTGAGGATGAGGATAATTTCTTCGAAATATAAATGAAATAAATTGAATTTCTTTAATGTCTGAAAACGCTTATTAATAAAGAGTTATCGTAAGTAAGATTGTTTTTTATCATGATTTCTTTAAAATTAATAATTTACAATCCAAACTATCGCAATAAAAATATCATAATGTAGAATTTCATTCTGATTGACAAAATTTTTACTTATTTCTAATTTAGAACATGACAAGATTTTTCTCAAAACACCATTTAGCTAAATTGTGACTGACATATTAAATTACACAAAATCTGAAGAAATTTTCTCTGCAGCCCAGCAACTAATGCCAGGAGGAGTTAGTTCTCCAGTGAGAGCTTTTAAATCTGTAGGTGGCCAGCCAATTGTTTTTGACAGAGTCAAAGGTCCTTTTGCTTGGGATATTGATGGGAATAGATATATTGACTATATAGGAAGCTGGGGGCCGGCTATATGTGGACATGCCCACCCTGAAGTTACAACGGCATTACAGGAAGCGATTGAGAAAGGGACAAGCTTTGGTGCTCCATGCGTTCTAGAGAACAAACTTGCTGAAATGGTAATAGATGCAGTCCCGTCTGTAGAAATGGTTAGATTTGTTAACAGTGGAACTGAAGCATGCATGGCTGTTTTGAGACTCATGCGAGCATTTACTGGAAGAGATAAAGTTATTAAATTTGACGGTTGCTATCACGGTCATGCGGATATGTTTTTAGTGAAAGCAGGATCTGGTGTAGCCACTTTGGGTTTACCAGATTCTCCAGGTGTTCCACGGACAACAACTGCCAACACACTTACTGCACCCTACAATGACCTTGAAGCAGTAAAAAAATTATTTTCTGAAAATCCTGATGCCATATCGGGGGTTATACTCGAGCCTATAGTTGGAAATGCTGGATTCATTACTCCAGAACCTGGTTTCTTGGAAGGATTAAGGGAATTAACCACTGAGAATGGATCCTTATTAGTTTTTGACGAAGTAATGACTGGATTTAGAATAAGTTACGGAGGCGCTCAAGAAAAGTTTGGGGTTACTCCTGATTTAACCACCCTTGGCAAAGTAATTGGCGGAGGCCTACCTGTTGGAGCTTATGGGGGTAAGAAAGAAATAATGTCAATGGTAGCGCCTTCAGGACCTGTATACCAAGCAGGAACTTTAAGTGGCAATCCACTCGCAATGACTGCTGGAATAAAAACTCTTGAACTGCTCAAACAAGATGGTACTTACGATAAACTTGATTTAATAACTTCAAGATTAATTGAAGGGATAATTCAGTCTGCAGAAAATAATGGTATCGCTATCAACGGTGGAAGTGTAAGTGCTATGTTTGGATTTTTCTTATGCGATGGGCCTGTTAGGAACTTTAATGAAGCAAAAACAAATGATGCCGAACTTTTTGGTAAGTTGCATAAAGAAATGCTTCGACGAGGAATTTACCTAGCGCCAAGTCCCTTCGAAGCTGGTTTCACATCACTAGCTCACAGCGAAGAAGAAATTGATAAAACTATCGAGGCTTTTGATGAATCTTTCAATGCAATAAAAAAATAATCATCTACTTATCTTTCTTTAAAGAAAGATAAGTAAATGATTAAAACTTTAGAATAATTATATTTAAATAATTATCTTCTACCACCAACTATTACTGGAGGAGAACCTCCTTCTGAACCTGGCAATCCAGGAACAACTTGTGTACTACCATCCCATTTGTCGAGAAATAATTTGAAAAGTACCTGATCGTCGAGACTTCTATTTAATGTTTCATATCTAAGTGCTTCTTGTTCTGCAATTTCAACTTCTGTCTTTGCTCTGAGTAATTGCTGACCAGCTATTTGCTTTTGTTCAATAGCAGCTCTATATTCTTCAGCGATCTCTAATCCAGTTAGATCTAAACTTTTAACATCTACGTAATCGAATGAATTAAGTTCTTGTGCAACAGTATCTCCTACTTTCTCAGAAATCACTGCGAATTCAGTAGCAATTGTTTCTAGCTCATATTGAGAAAAAACTGATTTAAGAGCTTTTAGCAAAGATGGCTGAACAATTTTTTGATAAACATCGCTATTTCTGCTTGCAATAGTAGCGAAAATCCTTCCTGCTTCGTTAGGTTTTACTGAGTACTTAACAGTAGCGGTAGCTCTAATAACTTGAAGATCTTTAGTTAAAGTTTCAAATTTTTCAGGTTGAACTTGAGTTTTTATATCAAATGGATATACAGACTGAATAAATGGAAGTTTAAAGTTTAAACCAGCTCTCCTAGAGGGTCCACTTACTTTCCCTAATGTTGTAACAACTGCAACTTGTCCTGAAGGCACAACAAAAAGAGATTGGGTAAGTAAAAGAAAGCCAGTAAAAGACAATACAATCAAAAGAGTTGCTGTCCCACCAGGACCTGTTGGTGTGACATTTTTAAAGGATGTTGACATTAAATTTTTTCTTTTAATTAATCATATTTAAATAGACTAATTAGTGCATTAATAAGACATTTAATTAAAATATTTTTTTAATAATTGTGAATTTAAATACAGATATTTTTAGTGAATATTTGATTTAAATTCTTGCAAAAGTTCTAAATAAAGATCCTCATCTATCTCCCTTATGTCATATTCAGAGGGTAAAACACCATGCTTATGCTCATGTACCGCCATCCAACAAAATTTCTCTATTTCTCCTTTTGAAAAACGAGGATATTCTTTTACCTTCTTAATGAGTGATTTAATGAGAGATTCTGAATGATCTGCCATATTCTTAAAATAACCCTACTAAAATATTATCTAAAGTTATTAGCTTTTAGAGGAATGTTCAAAGACTCTTCCAACTCACTAACAAGCTTAATTGCTAATTGAAGATCATTTTTGCTCTTACTAGCTACTCTGAGAGTTTCTCCATTGATACTGACATTAATTTTTTTTATTTGATCTCTTATATTTTTACTAATTTTCTTTGCAATTTCTTGTTTAATTCCTTGTTTTAATAAAATTGTCTGTTTGATTCTATTACCGCTAACCATTTCAGTTTCACCGTAGTCAAATATTTTCAAAGATAAGTTTCTTTTTATTGCCTTTTGTCTAATTATGTCATTTACAGCATTTAAGGTTAGTTCGCTATTGGTGATTATAAAGATATTTTCTTTATCTAATTCAACCGAAGTATCCGTACCCTTCAAATCGTAACGCTGAGAAATTTCCCTTTTAACTTGATCCAAAGTATTGACTAATTCTTGTCTATCAAAATCAGAAACTACATCAAATGAAAAACTTTCTGCCATAGTAAATTATTATACGCTAAATATTATTAGCATAAATCATCTTTTATTAAGGGGAAATGGGTTAATTTAATCAAAAAATAACAAACTAACCACTTTGCCCATTTCTTCAGCACATCTACAACTATTTAGCAAAGTTTCACTATCGTGAAAGGCAAAGCATATTAATTGATCGCACCTAGTAATAATTTCTTGATTACAAAGACTACTTGCAAGTGGCAAAGGTAATTCATCATTTTCACTTTTTTCAACCAAATGCATAACCCTCTCAAGTTGGTCCTTTATTTCAGGAATTTGTCTATCAAGACTTTGTGGTAATAAAACAGTTAATAATGATGGATTAATATCTAAGACCGCTCGAATAACAGCTGCATTAACACCTTGAGATCCAGACGTAAGGATATTATGTCCTTCCTCTGCTAACGACCTTGCTATCAACTCAATTAAGTGGATATCTACGACCGGCACGTGTCTACTACCTAAAAAAGCAATTCTCCTTTTCCCATTATCTTGGAGTTTTGCAAGTTCTTGAGCTAAGGCATCAACACCTTCAGTTGCTGGTAGATCTAAAGAGCGACTCAAAATAATAAAGTTCCTATATTTGAAATTAGCATTTATCTGAAAAATTGCAGGGAAAATCTATCTTTTCGAGAATTCTTTTTAGATTTACATGCTCTTGAACTAATTGAATAGCATAAGAAGCTTTAATTGATTCATGTATTCTGACATGACCAAAAGCTTGTTCAATAATTTCCACAGAGGAAAGAGTATCTAATTCCACCTTTAAAATTGGCACCTCCAATTCCTCCGCTCTATGAATCAATTGTGACAAAGGATCTCCTAAACCAGTTAAAATAAGGCATTGAGTTGAAGCCTCCAAAGCAGCAAGTTGGATATCAGTTCTATCAGCTCCAGTAACTACAGCCATATTTCGTCTTCTCCTGAAAAATTCCATTGCAGAATTTACCCCCATTGCACCAATGCTTAATGTTTCAACAAGCAATTGATCTTTTTCAGGGCAACAAATTACTTGGGCATCTAGTCTTCTTACAAGCTCGCCTACGGTGACACTTCTAAGAAGTGGGGATTTAGGCATCACTCCAAACACCTCAATATCCAGATCTTTAAGAGAGGGTATTATTTCATTTTTTACTTTTTCGAGTTCTTGCGGCAAAACTCCATTTAATACAACTCCAGCCAATTTATCACCTAATTGTTTTTTCGCATCAAGTAATGAATCCACACTTTTACAATCTTCCCATAAATTTACAATTAAAACTTTCGCATCTAAATCCTTAGCTAGTTGTGGGAGACTTAATCCATAAATCATACCCTCATGAAGACTTCCGGCTGCCTCTAAAATATTAAGACCTTCAAAATCATCATTAACCAATTCTTGAATCTGATCAAAACCTTTTCCTGGGAGTAAGTCTTTATTGAAGATTCTTTTTTCAGCTGAGATATTATCCAATAACCCTACTGAAGAAATTAAATTCTCCTCTTCGATATTAAGCGTTGATCCAATAAACTTAACATCATCATCTATTAATCCTTCATAAGACATTGAGGGAAGATTTGTAAGTTCAATACACGTTGCTAAAGGTTTTCCAATGCGTACTTTTTTTTTCTTCTGTAAAAGTTTTTTTGCTATCCCAAGAACCATTGCAGACTTACCACTAAATGGCTCACATGAGCCGATTAATAATATATCGCTCATAATTTAGTAAATTATTTATTAATAGGTTTAAGATAATATTTTTTTCAGAACTAAACAAATATTTATTTATGAGTTTTAATCAAATAAAAAAATAAAATAGTCTTTTTTTGGTAAATTTATTTTAATTCTTTGGTATATCATAAAAATCAAGCAAAATGATAAATCTAACCAAAAACGAAAAAACCATAGGGATTACTGGAGCCTCAGGTGCGCTAGGGAAAGAATTAACAAAGTTGTTTCGTCAAAAAGGATATAAAGTGATTGGATTTACTCATAGTAAAACTAATTATGAAATAAATCTTGAATCTCCAAATGAATGGATTACATGGGAATGTGGGAAGGAGTCGTCATTAAAAAAACAATTAGAGCATATAGACATTTTGATTTTGAACCATGGTATCTATGATTTGAGTAGAGAAAATTCTAATTATGAAAACTCAATTGAGATAAATGCACTAAGCAAATTCAAATTTTTAAATTTATTTGAAGATATTGCTCTAAGCAATGATTCACAAACAAAAAAAGAGATTTGGATAAATACATCTGAAGCAGAAATATTACCCGCCCTAAATCCATCATATGAGATTAGTAAATCCCTTATCGGTCAATTAGTTTCTTTCAAAAAAAATCTACTGGATAAAAATACAAAGAAAAAATTAATAATTAAAAAAATCATCTTAGGGCCTTTTAAATCAGAATTAAATCCTCTCGGAATAATGAGTCCCAAATTTGTTTCTAAAAAAATTTATGATCTAGCCAATTCAAAAAATTATTTAGTAATAATTAGTCCAAACCCTTTAACATATGTACTTTTCCCATTGAAAGAATTTTTTAATTATTTATATTGCCAAATTATCTATAAATATAAATCTTAGTGCCTAGAAATCTCGATCTGTCAATATTTCAATACCATCTTTTAAAACAACTATTGTATGCTCCCATTGGGCAGATAGTTTTCCATCTTTTGTTATTACGGTCCATCTATCATTTAGTGTTTTGCAAAATTTAGTCCCTTCATTAACAATAGGTTCCACCGCTAATGTCATTCCTTCGCGAAGGACGACGTTAGGCAATTCTTTGGTCCGAAAATTAAATACCGATGGTTCTTCATGAAGATTTCGTCCAACTCCATGACCTGTGTAGTCTTCTACAACACTAAAGCCATTTTTTACGACAACGTCTTCGATTTCCCCAGCCACATCAAGAAGTGTATTCCCGGCTTTGATTTTCGAAAGGCCCGCATACAATGCTTTAAAAGCTACATCACTAAGTTTTTGAGCCTTTGGACTAACTTCTCCTACACAAATTGATATACAACTATCTCCATGGAAACCATCTAAATATGCCCCTGTATCAATTTTAACCAAGTCACCATTTTTAATTATTTTATTTTTACTTGGAATACCGTGGACAACCTCATTATTAATACTAGAACAAATACTAGAAGGGAATCCATGGTAGCCCTTGAAACTTGGCACAGCTCCAAAACTTTTTATCCTCTTTTCCGCGAAATCATCTAAATCTTTTGTACTCATTCCAGGTTTAATTAAGTCATTAATTTCTCTCAAAACGGTAGCTACAATTCTGCTAGATTTTTTCATCAAATTTATTTCCCGTGAAGACTTTATCTCGATTCCTCTTCTCCTCTGAATAAAAGGAACTTGATCATTAGCTTTGGAATTATTTTTATTTAACAAAAGATCTGCAAAATGTCTCATTGGAATAAATAATAGTAATAAGTAAATATCTTCAAAATAGCCTTTATGATCTTGGCTACCTTAAATCTATCAATAACAATAGGAAAGAAACGAAAATGAAAACTTTATTTAATTCTAGGCAATTTCATAAGGCTTTGGCGCCCTGGATTTTTCTTCCATTATTTATATCTTCAATTACTGGTCTTCTATATAGGGTTTCAAAAGATTTACTGGGTTACTCTAAAGAACAAGTTCATTGGTTAATGTCTCTCCATGAGGGCGAATGGCTTGGAGATAATGGAGAACTTATATACGTAATATTTAATTCCCTTGGAGTTTTATGGATGCTCGTCACAGGATTCCAAATGTTTTCAAAAACAATTTCATTTACCAAAAAGGTTACTAAAGGCGAGACAAAAGGTTAAGATATAGAACTTGTAGGATAATAATGACCAAAATGGCCAAAGAGAAACAAGAGAAGGATTTAGAAACCGGTATTAAAGCTGAGGCATCAGTTGATGTAGCAGTTGAACAAAAAGAAAAAAATACGGTTTCTGAGACTAAGCAAACCTTAAGCGCATCCAATCTTATTAGGGAATTTGAGAACGAACAATTAAAAAAAGAATTACCAGAAATTTATGTTGGTGACACTGTTAAAGTTGGAGTGAAAATTACAGAAGGTAATAAAGAAAGAGTCCAACCTTATGAAGGCGTTGTCATAGCAAAAAGACATGGAGGAATTAACCAGACTATTACAGTTAGAAGAATTTTTCAGGGTATAGGCGTTGAAAGAGTATTTATGCTACATAGTCCACAGGTTGCCTCTCTAAAAGTTGAACGTAGAGGTAAAGTAAGAAGAGCTAAGTTATTCTATCTGAGAGATAGAGTAGGAAAAGCTACTCGCGTTAAACAACGCTTTGATCGATAAAGTTGTAAATTAATCAACCTATTGGTCACAAAGGCGCTTATAATCATTTAAATGCGTCGTTAGTTCAGTTGGTAGAACGCAGGTCTCCAAAACCTGATGTCGGGGGTTCAAGTCCTCCACGACGCGTTTGATCAACATTATGTAAATTATTTTTTCATAAGATGGAGTTAGATCTTCAACCTGGGGACGTAGTAAAAGTCCTCGAATCAGCAGCTTTAGGATGGGTTCGTGCAAGAGTCATCAGAGTTAAATCTGGTGGGAGAGTTGTCGTACAAAGTGACCAAGGCAGAGAATTTACTGCTAGAGGCAATCAAGTTAGGTTGATAGAACCTGCTGGTTTTAGACCTCAAAAATAAATAGTTACATACACTAAGGCAGTTAAAAAACTAATTATTTCTGTAAATCCTCAAATTAATAAATTTTTTTTATTACAACCCCATAAATTAAGTATTATGATCTGATAATTTTAAGAATGAAGTTCTAAATAAATTTAGAACAAAACTCTGGGACCGTAGTTCAACTGGTTAGAGCACCGCCCTGTCACGGCGGAAGTTGCGGGTTCGAATCCCGTCGGTCCCGTTTTTTCTAAAAGAAATTTGGAAAAACGTTTAAGACTAGCCCCGAGTCCAACGGGTTTATTTCATATTGGGACAGCGCGAACAGCACTATTCAATTGGTTGTATGCACAAAAAATAGGTGGAAAATTTCTTATCAGAATAGAAGATACAGATTTTCTTCGATCTAAATCTGAATATACAAAAAATATATTACAGGGCTTGAAATGGCTTGGACTTAAATGGGATGAAGAACCTATAAAGCAAAGTGACAGAATTTCGATTCACAAAAGTCATATCAAAAAACTATTAGAATGTGGAGCTGCATATAGGTGCTTTACATCAGAAGATGAAATATCTGAATTAAGAGAAGAACAAAAAAAGAAAGGATTACCTCCAAAGCATGATAATAGACACAGAAGTCTTTCAAAAGAAGAAATAGAAACATTCATATCCCAAGGGCGGACTTCAGTAATAAGATTCAAGATTGATGAAAAAATTGTTATTAAATGGATAGATCAGATAAGAGGCGAAATCAAATGGCAGGGGAAGGATTTGGGCGGTGATTTAGTTTTATCAAGAAGGGCCAAGGGATATGAGATTGGCGATCCTTTGTATAATCTTGCAGTTGTAGTTGATGATAATTTCATGAATATTACTCACGTCGTAAGGGGTGAAGACCATATCTCGAACACTGCAAAACAAATATTGATTTATAACGCATTAAATTTTAATTTGCCAACTTTTTCGCATACACCCTTAATACTAAATAGCGAAGGGAAAAAATTATCGAAGAGAGATTGCGTTACTTCAATCGATGAATTTAGAGAAATGGGATATTTACCTGAGGCCCTATCGAACTATATGGCATTTTTAGGTTGGTCTCCAAAAACTGCCGACAGAGAAATACTTTCACTTGAAGAGATATCTGAAATTTTTGACTTATCAGAAATAAATAAAGCTGGAGCCAAATTTAGTTGGGAAAAACTCAACTGGATTAATTCTCAATACATAAAAAATATGGAATCAATAAAGTTAGTTGAGATCATGAGAACTTACTGGGATGAAAATGGTTGGGAACCGCCATCTCAAGAATGGGCTAATAAGTTAGCAATTTTGATTAGAGACTCTATGACTCTTTTAAAAGATTCAATTGATCAATCTAAACCATTTTTCTTAATACCTACAATTCAAAAAGAAGGTCAAGATTTTCTGGAAAATCGGGAAAGCAAATTATCTTTAAAACTAATCTTAAATTATTTAATTGAGAAAAATACTATAAAACTAAATAAAGAGAAAGCCAAAGAAATAATAAACGAAATCTCAAAAAAGCATAATATTAAAAAAGGGATATTAATGAAATCATTAAGAGTAGCCTTTTTTGGATCTCTCATTGGGCCAGATTTAATTCAAAGTTGGGAGCTTTTCGCAGAGAGTAAAACTGATAGAACTCGAATTGAAAGATGTCTTTAATCAATCAAAATTATTTTTTTGGCCTAATTTAAGTCTATTCACCAAAGGTTTAGCTGAAAGTCCTTGTATTCCTACCGTCATCAAAATAGTAAGAAAAACTAAACCTTGAAGACGGCCAGCCCCAAGGATACCAGCCTGCTCTAATCTGATAGAAAAAAGAGAAGCTACAGCTGCAGTAACAATACCTCTTGGGGCTAACCAGGCTAAAAATATTTTTTCTTTTAAGTTCAAGTCTCTCCCCATTGTTGCTATCCAGATAGAGATAGGGCGAACAATTACCATCAACATAAAAACGCAAACAAACCCTCCCCACCCTAGCGGACTTAATTCACCCCAAGAAACGTCAGCAGCCAAAAGAGGGAAAAGAACTGTTATTGCTAATTGAGCTAATTCACCTATTAGATTATCCAATCTCTCCTTATCTATAACTTCTCTTTTGCCTACAATAAAACCTGACGCGACTGAAGCCGGCAAGCCTGATTCTGGTAAAAAATATTCACAAATTCCATACACAAGAAAAATAAATCCAAGGGTAACTTGAAGCTCTATACCAAATGAGGCTTCATTTTTTATTTTTTTTAAAATTTCTGATAATAACCATCCTGCATTTAATCCGATTAAAACTCCTCCTCCTAATCTTTGCATTAATGCTATAAATACATCGTTAATCCCACGAAGATCCCCTAAAGTCAATTCTAAAAGCAGTAATGCTAGTACTGCACCAATTGGTTCAAGCAGCAACCCCTCAGCTTTTAAAACTTCCGAGAGTGGGGAAGCTAATTTTATTTGTTCCACTAATGGAGAGACAACTGTTGGTCCAGTAGCTAGAACTATGGCACTATATATTCCTGCGACTTGCCATGAGAGGCCAGCCAGCCAATGAGCAATGAAAATTCCAGCTGATAATGAAATAAAAAGTCTTACCAATGAAATTTTTAAAACAGTATTTCTTATATTCCCCTCAGGAAGTTTTAAATTTAATCCCCCTTCAAAAAGAACCAAACAGACCAAAAGCCCCACAATAGTTTCAAGCCCTTGCCCGAGATCTAAAGGCTCAACAAGTCCCAGTCCTGATCTTCCAATTAATAATCCAGAAAGCAATAAAATAACAACACTTGGGAATCCTGTAAAAGAAGAAAATAATCGAGCGCAAGCGCCTGCAAATACAGTTATCCCCCAAAGTAATCCAAGCCTTTCAGGCGTCATATAAAATTATAAATAATAAAAACATTCATTATTTTGATTAAATCAATAATCTTATCTCTAGTCCAATAAAAACAATACTTTTTAATTTAATGCATCGGCTGAACAAGAGTATTTTAAAAAATTCTTTCAAAAATACTTTTAAGAAAATTAATTTTTTCTATTAAGAAAACTTGCTTATTAAAGCAATAATTATAAAAATAATTCCTATACCAACAGTTGCCATCCTGCCATTCCATATTTCAGCTTGAGGGGTAAAACCTCTTTTCCACAAATTCAATTCCTTTTTATCAACGAAGTTTTTTGTCTCATTAATCTCGATTTTAGGTTGTTTGTTCATTAAAATTAGAAAGGAGGGGTTTCTTCATAAAGGTTATCTGCTTGTTCAATTGATAGTCTTCCTGCGACACCTAATTTAAGAGAACTAAAATGATCCTTAAATTTGATTCTGAACAACGCCGCTGCTCCAATCATTGCCGCATTATCTGTACAAAGATCAAGAGGGGCTAAATGAACTTTAATAGATTTTTTACTAGCTTCACTAATCATCATTTTTCTTAATGTATTGTTAGCAGCCACTCCCCCAACCACAACTACAGTATCCAAGCTATGATCTTGTGCGCATTTTATTGTTCTATCTACCAAGACCTCTGCCACTACTCTCTCAAAACTTGCAGCAATATCTGGAATTGGAACGGTCTTCCCAGTCAAGTTTATTCTCTCAACTAATCTTAATACGGCAGTTTTTAAACCACTAAAAGAGAAATCATATTTAAGAAATCCACCTTTTTTATCAGAGATCTTACATTTTGGTAAATTAAATTTCATTGGGTCCCCATTTTTAGCAATCTTTTCAATTGCCGGTCCTCCTGGATAACTAAGACCTAATAGTCTGCCAACTTTATCAAAGGCTTCTCCAGCAGCATCATCAAAACTTTTCCCAAGTCTTTGCATCCCCCTACTATCATCTACCTTTATCAATTCAGTATGCCCGCCACTAACAAGTAATGTCAGAAAAGATTTCTTTGGATAGTTTTCTGAAAATAGAATTGAAGATAAATGCCCCTCCAAATGATGAATTCCCAAAAATGGTTTTGAATGTAACATGCAAAGTGATCTTGCAGTTATAGAGCCAACTCGTAAACAACCAACTAATCCAGGAGCTACAGTTGAAGCAATATAATCGACTTCCTCAATTTTAATTTTTGCTTCTTCTAGAGCCTTATCTAAAACAAAAGGTAATAATTCTAAATGCTTTCTAGCTGCAAGTTCAGGCACAACTCCTCCCCATTTTGAATGATCTTCAATTTGAGAGGCAATTATATTTGAATGTATTCTGAAAGTATCGCCAATATTAGAAACTATTGAGACAGATGTCTCATCACAACTTGTTTCAATAGCTAAAACTTTATGCATTTTTGATTCAACTTGTTCTATTTTAATATTAATTTCTTACTTAACACACCATAAGGAATTAAAGATTGCAACTTATGAAATTCTTTTTTTCAATCATAACCTCAGTTTTTCTGTTCCTCGGAATTACTCCAATTGCTCTAGCTGCAAATGGGCCTGCCTTAAACGCAGATAGAGCTAGCACAGAATATACCGCTTCAGCCCTCACAAAATGCTCTGAAAATCCTAAATTCATTGAGAGAGCAAATTCTGCAACAACTCAAAAAGACATAGCAAGATTTGAAAGATATGGAAAAGCATCATGCGGAGATGATGGTCTTCCTCATTTAATAATTGGACCTCCTCTTGAGCCATGGGGGGCCCTTCTAAATAGAGGTCATGAAGGAGATTTACTTATTCCCGGAGTATTGTTCATTTACATTGCTGGAATTATAGGTTGGTCAGGAAGAGAGTATCTCATTGAATCAAAAAAGACTAAGAATCCAGCAGATCTTGAGATCATTATTGACCTAGACTTAGCCAGAAAATGTCTTGTAAAAGGAGCCCAATGGCCGCTTCTTGCTAATAAACAAGGTAGAAATGGAGATTTAAGAGAGAAAGATAACAATATTACACTTAATGGTCCTCGCTAAACATCCTTAAAAAACTTTCATAAAACAAATGTTCAAAATTCTAAACACAAAATTTGTCAGATCTGCTCCAGTGGTAGCAGCAATTTGGCTAAGCCTTACAGCTGGAATAATTATTGAATTTAATAGGTTTTTCCCAGATTTATTATTCCATCCAATGAGTTGATAAATAGAAAATAATCAAGTTTTTATTAACTTGATTATTTTTTTTGCTGTTTCATCAACATCGTGATTTGTTAATGCAAAATCAAATTCATTTGATACTGAAATCTCATAATTAGCCCTTGAGAGTCTTTTTTTAATTGCCTCTTCTTTTTCGGTACCTCTATTTCTTATTCTTCTCTCTAACTCTTCTTTATCCGGAGGAAGTAAAAATATTGACTGTGAATTAGGAAACTTATTTTTTATTTGCCTTGCACCCTCTACTTCAATTTCAAGTAGTACGGTAAATCCCTTTTTTATTTTCTCATTAACAGAAGACAAAGGCGTTCCATAGTAGTTTCCAGCAAATTGAGCCCATTCAAGGAAAAGATTTTGTTCAATCATTTCTTTAAACTTTTCTTGGTTTAAGAAATAATAATTTTCTCCGTCCTTCTCTCCCTCTCTAGGTTCTCTAGTAGTTGCAGATATTGAAAGCCAAAAATTTTTTTCTTTACATAATATTTTTTTGACAACTGTTCCTTTACCTACCCCGCTGGGTCCAGTAAGGATAATAAGTTTTTTTTGATCTTTCATATTAAATTTTTTACAGTAAAATAAACTTCTTGCGAATTAAAAAGTAATAATGCAAAAAGGTGTTCCACAGATAATGGATATTACATCTATTAGATCTGTCTTGCATTATTTGACACAGAACATCTTACCTACAAAGTTTGAGACTGCCCAACAACCAGAGCATAGTACAATTCAATTATGTTTCAGAGGAGTTGATTCTCAAACATGGTTAGAAGTTTCATGGAATGGGGACTCTCCAAGAATACTAAAAATAAATAAGCCAGAAAAGATTGGGAGAGAAAGCACACTTTCTAAACAAATAAGATACGGATTAAAGTATATGGCTTTAGTTTCGATTGATCAAGATGATTTCGAGAGAGTTATAAAATTTAGTTTTGCGAAAAAACCTGGAGATGAAATTAATAAGTATTTAATTTTTGAATTAATGGGAAAACATAGTAATATTTTTTATTTAGATAATAAACATAAAATAATTGCCGTTGGTAAACAAATCAAATCAAGTCAATCTAGTTTTAGAACAATTTCAACAGGATCAATTTATTCTGGCCCTCCAGTCAATCTTAAAAAACAACCTAGAGAAGATGAGTCTTTTCAATCATGGAAAGACTCAATTTCAATAGTACCTGAGTCTTTGAAATACTGTTTAATAAATACATATCAAGGAGTAAGCCCTATCCTCACAAAACAATTAGAGGTTATTAGCGCAACTGTTAATTCAGAAATAATGGGAAAAAATATTGATTTCATTAGCAACTCAGACTTAATGGAGATATTTAAAAATTGGAAGATTTGGATAAACAGGTTTAAAAACAATAACTTTAATTTTTCTACATTCAACAAAGATTTTTATTGCGTTTGGTTTTTTAATAAGGAAATTAATTCCGAAAATAAAATAGATTTATGCACAAGCTTAGAGAATTATTATGATTTTCATCTGAAACAAAAAAAACTTGAATTATTGGAAAAGAAAATTGAAGGGATAATTTTTAAACAGACCATTACTGAGAAAAAGAATTTAAATATTCAATATGATCTTCTGTCAAAATCAGAAAACTACGAGACATATAAAGAAAAAGCTGATAATATATTTGCTTCACATGAAATTAAAAAACAAGACATTATAAAGGGGCAAAAACTATATAAAAAATCAAAAAAACTTAAGAGATCTAGAGAATTAGTAAAAGAAAGATTAAATATTTACAAAACAAACATAGAGAGATTAGACGAATTCACTACGCTTCTAGAAAATTTAAATTCTTTAAATCATGAAAAACTTTCTATGAGAATAAAACTATTAGAAGAAATTATGGAAGAAATTTGTAACGAGTTTAATATCAATATTAAGAAGCAAAGAGAAGATCAGAAAAGGACATATGAGATAGAGTCTTCACCAATTCAAATTAACACTCCCACAGGATTAAAGCTTCAGGTAGGGCGAAATATGAGGCAAAATGATTTAATAAGCTTTAAATTCTCAAAAAAAGGCGATTTATGGTTTCATGCACAGGAATCACCAGGCAGTCATGTAGTTTTGAAGTCTTCATCTCAAGTAGCATCTGAACAAGATCTTCAAATAGCTGCAGATTTAGCTGCTCTATTTAGTAAGGCAAAAAGAAACATTAAAGTTCCAATTAATTTAGTAAAGATTAAAGATTTACAAAAAATCAAAAACGGAGGACCTGGATGCGTTTCCTTTAAAAATGGAGAAATTATTTGGGGAAATCCTACAAGAGGAGAAGATTACATTAAAAAAAATCTTAAAACAGTAATTTAGTTTATAATAAAAAAAATTTTTAAATCTAAATGTTTGATTTTCTTTTAGGCACTCATGAATTTTTAGGAAATCATAGTTTTCCAGAATTTATTGTTGGGTATCTATTTGGTGCTGCATTAATAATTGGAGCTCCTACTGTTTTCTTACTACTTGCCTTCGTAAGCGCTTTAATGAAAACAAATGGGAAAATGGGTGGATATAGAGAATATGAAACTTATGGTGAATCATCTTTAAATGATGCCCCTCCTTTCTTATTACCAGATCCAACAAATCCTAAATTAAGCAAATAATTAAGTTTATCGAAAAATAAATTGAACTTTGACAATAGTAATTTTAAACCTTTTTCTTACACAATTTTTATCAAATAATAATGAGAGGTACAGGTCAAAGTGAAAAAAAATTATCAGATTCGATGACTTTTAGTGATCATTTAGAGGAACTTCGTCAAAGAATACTCAACTCAATTTACTCAATACTTATTTCAATATTCTTTAGTTTTCTCATCATTAAGCCATTAATATCTTTTTTAGAAATTCCAGCTGGTGATATTCATTTACTACAACTTGCTCCAGGAGAGTTTTTATTTGTCGCTATTAAAGTTGCAGGTTACAGCGGATTGATAGTTTCTATGCCTTATATTTTTTATCAAGTAATATTATTCATTTCTCCTGGTTTAACAAAACAAGAAAAAAGCCTTATATTGCCTGCAGTTTTTGGTTCAGGTCTTCTATTTTTTTTAGGATTAATTTTTTCATGGTGGATATTAGTCCCTGCAGCAATAAATTTCTTCATTAGTTTCGGTGCTGATATTGTTGAACCAACTTGGTCTATAGAAAGATATTTTGATTTTGTTCTCTTATTAATGTCTAGCACTGCAATAGCTTTTCAATTGCCAGTATTACAATTTATTCTTGGTTCTCTTGGAATAATCACAACAGAGAAAATGATTTCAAATTGGAAGATAGTTGTAATTTCCTCTGCAATATTATCTGCAGTGATTACCCCTTCAACTGACCCATTGACTATGTCATTGCTATCTATATCGATTGTGTTTTTATTTTTTGTGGGTACTGGATTAACTTACTTATCAGAAAATCTTAAGTCAAAAACTCTTTCATCTTCTCATTAAGATCTAATTGCAAGCTAACAGCTCTACCTAACCTTGGCTTAGCATTGACTTGCTTTAGCCATTGCCTTACTTCTTCTGAATATCCACATCTATTTAAAATCTCGATTTTATCAGCTATCGATTTTTTATATTCATCTTCACTTAAAGGGAATGATTCCTGTCCAAGAAATCCCCACATCATTTGAAAATACACGAATTTTCCTCTTCTAAAGAGTCTAAAGTCATATTTTTTTCCCCAGCGATGAATCAAATAATGTATAACTTCATCAACTAGCAATGGGTTCATTTAAATCAATTAATTAAGACTTCCTAAACTTTTACTTTAAATTATTAAAAGTCCTATCTATTTGCAACAGAAATTGAACAATCTGTTCCATAATAACTAATAAATAACAGAACCAAGTAGCGAATGACTCAATTAAGTTCCAATGATGTCCCTTCTATGGGTCGAAGGCAATTTATGAATCTTCTTACATTTGGTACTGCAACTGGTGTAGCTTTAGGAGCCCTTTACCCTGTAGCGAATTATTTCATGCCTCTAAGAGCAGGCGGTGGTGGAGGTGGAACTTCTGCTAAAGATGAATTAGGGAATCCAATAACTAAGACAGGTTGGTTAGCTACCCATCAAGCAGGAGACAGAAGTCTAGTTCAGGGTCTAAAGGGAGATCCAACTTATTTAATAGTTAATGAGGGTGGGGAGATAGGAGAATTTGGTTTAAATGCAATTTGTACTCATTTAGGTTGTGTTGTCCCATGGGACAGTGGTGCTAATAAATTTATATGTCCTTGTCATGGCAGTCAGTACGATACTAACGGGAAGGTAGTAAGAGGGCCTGCGCCTTTATCTTTAGCTCTAGCTCATGTCGATATTGAAGATGATGCTGTACTCGTTAAACAATGGTCAGAAACTGACTTTAGAACCAATGAAAATCCATGGTGGGCATAAAAACAATGAAAGGTCTTAAAAATCAAATCATGAAAAAAACAAGTTTATTTATCTGTACTCTGCTTTTCATTTCAAGCATTGTATTTTATCCAAAGATCAGTTTTGCTTATCCATTTTGGGCTCAGCAAAACTACGAATCCCCAAGAGAAGCCACAGGTAAGATAGTCTGTGCAAATTGTCATCTAGCTCAGATGCCCACAATTGCAGAGGTTCCACAATCTGTTGGAGCAGACAGTGTTTTCAAAGCTGTAGTCAAAATACCCTACAAAAATGATTTAAAAGAGATAGGGGCTGATGGTTCGGAAGTCCCATTACAAGTTGGTGCTGTTGTAATGCTGCCTGATGGATTTAAACTTGCTCCACAAGAAAGATGGACCGAAGAAATAAAGGAGGAGACAGAAGGGGTTTATTTCACAAATTACAGTGAAGAGCAAGATAATATCATTATTGTCGGACCTTTACCTGGCGATACCAATAAAGAAATAGTTTTCCCTGTACTTTCCCCTGACCCATCCACTAATAAAGAATATCACTATGGGAAATACTCGTTACATATTGGAGGCAATAGAGGTAGAGGTCAGGTATATCCAACTGGAGATAAGAGCAATAATGTAGTATTCACCTCTTCCACCGCAGGAACTATAAATTCAATAGAAACAATTGAAGATGGTAGCTATCAAGTCAATATAGAAAACGATAATGGTGAAATAACTACTGAAGCAGTCCCTGTTGGTCCTCAACTTATCGTAAAAGCGCAAGACAAAATTAATGTAGGTGACCCTCTTACTAATGATCCCAACGTTGGTGGCTTTGGGCAATTGGATGCTGAGGTTGTACTTCAGAGCCCTTATAGAGTTATTGGATTGATTGCATTCTTCATTGGTGTAGGGTTAACACAAATACTTTTAGTATTAAAGAAAAAACAAGTAGAAAAAGTGCAAGCAGCAGAGGGTATCTAACTTTCTCTAAATGCTCATACTTCAGGCTTTTATACAATCTCCAGGAGAAACTTTTTTAAATTTAGGATATATAACTATTAGATGGTACGGACTTCTTATTTCGGTTTCAGTTTTAATAGGCCTATTTGTCTCTAAAAAACTTGCAAAGGCAAGAAATATTAACCCAGAGTACATTAGTGAAATACTTCCATCATTAATAATCTCTTCAATAATTGGAGCTAGAGCTTATTACGTAATTTTTGAGTGGAGGCTATATAGCGGAGAGAACTTTTTTACTTCTTTTGAACTATTCAATAACATAATTCAAATACCCTCTTTTCTTGCAGTTTGGGAAGGAGGCATAGCAATCCATGGAGGTCTAATTGGAGGATTAATATCTATTATCTATTTCTGTAAGTCGAAAAAAATTAATTTAAAAACTTTTATAGATATATTAATACCCTCGATTATTCTTGGACAATCAATAGGAAGGTGGGGAAATTTTTTCAATAATGAAGCCTTTGGAGTGCCTACAAATTTGCCTTGGAAATTATTTATTCCTATCCAAAATAGGCCTTTAGAATTTATTAATTATGAATTTTTTCATCCTACATTTCTCTATGAGTCATTGTGGAATCTTTTAATTTTCATCGTCCTTATTATTACCTTTAATAAACAAAATAAAAAAGATTTTTTCAGGCCTGGCTTTATTAGCTGTCTTTATTTAATAAGTTATAGCTTTGGAAGATTCTGGATTGAAGGTTTAAGAACTGACCCACTATGCATTGGTGGACTTCCACCCTTCTGTGATGGCGGTATAAGAATGGCTCAATTTATAAGTATTTTTCTATTTTCTTCTGGTTTAATTGGAATATTTTTTTTAAGATTGAGAACATATATTGGGAAAAATAGAAAGAATGGATAACAAAATATCCTTTATTGGTGTTGGTCCAGGCGATCCAGAATTATTAACTTTAAAAGCATTAAAAAAGATAAAAATTGCAGATGTCATTATTTGGACTGATTCTCTAATTCCTGAAAAGATTTTAGATTCTGCTAAAGAAGGTTCTGAAAAAATAAAAACGAGTTCACTTAACTTAGAGCAAATCACCTCAATTATGATAAAAAAATTTCAGGCAGGGAAAACTGTTGTAAGGTTGCATGATGGAGACCCTTGCCTTTTTGGAGCAATTAGAGAACAAATCGAAATTTTAAAAAACGAAAAAATTGAAATCGAGGTTGTTCCTGGAGTAAGTGCTTTTCAAGTTGCTGCAGCATATCATGAAGCTGAGTTAACCATCCCTGAAGTAACGCAAACAATAATTTTAACTAGAGCAGGAGGGCGAACAGGGATGCCCGAAAAAGAATCTCTGAAAGATCTTGCGAAACACAATTCCTCTATATGTCTATATCTAAGTGCTAGGCATGTGAAAAGGTCTCAAGAAACATTACTAGAGTTTTACCCTCCTGAGACTAAAGTGATTGTTGGATTTAGAGTATCTTGGGATGACGGTTGGACATCATTAATAGAATTAAAAGATATGGAAAAATTTTCTATTGAGAAAAAACTAATTAGAACAACCATTTACATAATTAGCCCAGCAATTAGTAATTCTCAAAAAAGATCTAATCTTTATAATCCATCTTATAAGCATCTCTTTAGGAATAAATAATCTTAAAGTTGATAGAAAAATATTAATTACTATAATTAGTAAAAATTAATTTGCTTTGAAAGAAATAAAATCTGTTTCGGGAATCAACAATAAAGGAGGAGATTCCTCTTTAAAGAGAATCGGAAATTTCATAAAAGAGGCTAGGTTAAGTAAAAATCAATCAATTGAAGAACTGGCTTCAGATTTAAAAATTGGAGCTCATCAACTTGAAGCCATAGAGGAAGGTAATGAAGAAAAACTACCTGAAAAAGTATTTATCAAAGCAATGATTAGACGGATTTCACAGAAGCTAAAACTTGATACAGAATTTTTAATGGATGAATTCAAGACAGAGAGGAAAGAAGTGAAAATTGAAGAAATAGTTGAAGAAGTTTCCAAAAAAAATTATAAATCTAAGCAATCTAAGAATTTTAATCCACTAGGATTCCTAATATTTATTTTAATTTCAGGCTTTCTCGGACTAATCGCCTCGTCCTTAATTTTCAATTTATTTTCAGATTCTTCTCAGAATCAAACTCCAAAACAAGAACTTATTAAAAAAAACTAAATAACTTTTAATTCCAAATTCTTTAGTTCTTTTATTACATTACGGCATAATCCTAAGTTCCATTTTTCAAGAAGAAGATCATGGTTTCTATCTAAAGGTAAAAGTTGAAATGTAAGATTATTTTCCTGCAATTTTATTTGAACTGAGGAGATCACCTTGTCAGGTCTTTGATCAAGAGCTGCCGCTAGTCTCAGGATTAATGACATTTCAAGAACTAATGTTTTATCTTCTTTGGAAATTAAATTTTGCCAAGACTCATGTCTTTTCTTGGGTAGAGTCTTTCTATGGTACCTAGCAATTGAAGCAATAATATTGGTTTCTGCTTCAGAATATCCCAACAACTCACAATTTTTTATTAGGTACCAAGAGTGTTTGTGATATGAACCAACATTCACATATTTCCCACAACTATAAAGATTAGAAGCTGCCCAAAGAAGTTCTTTAGCTTTGGGGTCATTATCGCTATAAAAGATATTTTTAGTCTGATCATAGATTTGAAAGGCAATATCAATAACTTTCTCAGCTCTTGTATCATCTACTCCAAACTTTCTCGCCTGATGAACTATAGTTGTTCTTCTAATATTGCCTTGAATATTTAACTCATTTTTAATTATCCCTTTACGAAGCATCCAATCTACAACCAAACCTTCTCGAAGCGCCCTCTCACTTATTATTAATTCATCAAAGTTCAACATCTCCATTGCTGTGTTTAATATCAATGCTCCTGGAATAATTATTTCTGCTCTTCTCTCACTTAATGACGGTATTTTCTTGATTTCAGAAACCGGCAATTTAAGTAGTTTTTCCAATACATTTTGTAAATTTTCCCTTTTAAATTTATAACCATGCAACTTTTGTTTAGATTCTCCCAAATCATCTGAAATCAAATTTCCTAGTGAGGTTGCAGTGCCACTGGTTGCAATCAAAGATAAAGGCTTATCTCCCTTAGATCTACTCTTTATTTTTCGAACAGAGGGTTCTAAAGATCCTTTAATAAAAGTTGTTAGAAAACTCGATCTTTCTGAATTTATAGACTCTTTATTTAAAAAATCATTTTTAAGTCTTACAGCACCAATTCTAGAACTGGTTAGAGCTATAGCATCTTTTTTATCTGCAAGTATTAATTCTGTAGATCCACCTCCAATATCTATTATGACAAAAGACTGATCTTTAAAAGCCATACCAGAGAGAACACCAAGGTAAATTAACCTAGCTTCCTCAGAACCACTTATCATTTCTATTTGAATATCAGTTTCATCAAGAACTCTTCTAATAAAATCTTGACCATTTGGAGCTTCCCTAACTGCACTTGTTGCTCCTGTTACTATTTGTTTTACTCCATTACTTTTACAATATTCTTTAAATCGCTTAAGAGTAACTAATGCTCTTTGGATTGATTCTTCAGTAAGATTTCCCTCCTCATCTCTTTCTCCAAGACGAGTGGTTGATTTATCAGTGAATTTTATTGAAAATGATTTTAATTCTAGATTAATTTCTGCTACCAAGAGATGTGTAGAGTTAGTTCCAATATCTATAGAAGCTACTAAAATTTGCTTTTCTTGAAAATATCTTAAATCTTGTTTCTGTATCATTTCTTTTTATAAGATGCAGATATATTTAATCCATTAATAAATATACCCAAGATTGATTATTAAATAATAGAAATCATTTAATCCTAGTAAGATTATTTAAAGTTATGAAATATACAATAGGGTTTATGCAGAATAAAAATCGACAAATTAGATTAAATACTTTTTTTGAATTATTAAGGTGGAATAAGCCGACTGGAAGAATGATCTTACTTATACCAGCTGGGTGGAGTTTATATTTAACTCCTGGTGCTAATCCAACATTTTTAATGTTGTTAAGAATAATCCTTGGAGGGCTATTAGTAAGTGGATTAGGCTGCGTAGTTAATGATATTTGGGATAAAAAAATTGATCAAAAAGTTATTAGGACAAAAAATAGACCTCTAGCTGCAAATAAAATCAGTCTTAAAACGGCTTATTCAATTCTTTTCTTTTTAATTTTATGCAGTTTCTTTTTAACTTTGTCACTACCTCAACCTGGCAGGATCCTTTCGATTTCACTCGCTTTTCTATCTTTGCCTATTATCTTAATTTATCCTTCTGCTAAAAGATGGTTTAAATATCCTCAATTAATCTTATCCATATGCTGGGGTTTTGCTGTCTTAATACCCTGGGCCGCAAATGAAGGCAATTTGAATAGTATTGTTTTATTGTTTTGCTGGCTAGCTACTATTTTTTGGACTTTTGGCTTCGACACGATTTATGCCTTAGCGGATAAAAAATATGATATCAAAATTGGAATAAATAGTTCCGCTGTTAACCTCCAGAACTATACAAAAGTAACTATTCAAATTTGTTATTTTTTAACTTCTATTTTTCTCGCATTTTGCGGATTTATTAATCAAATGGATTTTATTTTCTGGCCAATTTGGCTTACGACGGCAATCTTAATGCAGCGAGATATACTAAAAGTATTTCCTGAGGAAAAGCAATCAATAAAAAATATTGGGAATCACTTCAAAAATCAATCAATTTATGGTGGAGTCCTACTATTAGGAATTATTATTGCCACATAAATTCTAAATATGGTTTCCAGATTACAAAAAGGTGATCTAATAGATATTTTAGCTCCAGGCTCTTTTATTGATGAAGAGGAAAATTTTCAAAAAGGCATAGAAATCTTAAAAAACTGGGGGTTGGAAATTAATGAAAATAATTCCCTGTCAAAAAAATTTGGTTATTTTGCAGGTGATGATTCTACTAGATTTGAAGAACTGGAAAAAGCACAAAATAGTAAGCTAATCATTTTTGCAAAAGGAGGTTGGGGTTCAGCAAGAGTATTAGAAAAAGAACCTTCTTGGCAGAATGGTTTAATGCTTGGATTCTCAGATACATGTTCTTTATTACTATCTAAATATTCTCAAGGATTTTTAGGTTCTATTCATGGGCCTATGGTTACTGGCCTTTTTAAAGAGCCAGAGTGGAGTCTTGAGAGATTAAGAAATTTACTTTTTGAGGGATATGTTGAGGACATAAGAGGAATACCTTTAAGAGGTGGGAAAGCTAAAGGAGAAATTATCGTTTCTAACTTAACTATTGCCACTTTTTTAATTGGTACTCCTCACTTTCCAGATTGCAAAGGGAAAATAATAATTTTTGAAGATATTAATGAAGATATTTATAAAATAGATCGCATGTTGACTTACCTCAGGATGACTAAAACACTTACTGAAATTGCGGGTATTGGGTTCGGAAGTTTTTCTAATGTTTCCTACGACCTTGAATGGAAAGATTTACTAAAAAACTGCATTATTGAAAGACTCAAAGAATTTGATTTTCCTATTCTTTTTGACCTCCCAATAGGTCACATATCGGGAAATGCTTGCATTCCTTTAGGATACGAAGCCACTTTAAATGGTGATGATGGCATTCTTAGTATCTATACATCTTTTTAACTAGGGGTTCTTCACAAAAAGTTTTGCTATTTTCAAATCTATAGGGGATGTAATTTTTATATTTGAATAAGTTCCTTCAATAATCTTCACTTTCCAATTAAGTATTTCGAATAGTGAGGCATCATCTGTGACTTTCCATTTTTTATCAATTGCCATCTTATGAGCTTTTTTTAATCTATCTACTAAAAAGCCCTGAGGAGTTTGCGCTGCCCATAAATAATTTCTATCTGGTGTTTCTTTAATAAAACCTTCTTTATCAACAATCTTTATTGTGTCAGTTACCTTAGTAGCCAAAATTACAGCTTCATTTTCATCTAATTGCTTGGCACAAAGGTCTATCAATTCAGGATTAATTAGACATCTAGCACCATCATGTATTAAAACTTTTTTAGCATCTTTTGGTAACGCTTCTAAACCATTAAAAACTGACTGTTGTCTGGTGTCACCACCATTAATCCAATGAACTTTTTGGGCAAAATCCTTTGCTGAATTTAATAATAAATTTTTATCTTTCGGTTGCCCAATTATTCCAACCCAGTTTGTTGAGTTTGCAGAAAGTACGGATTTAAGCGTCCAATAAATCAAAGACTCTCCCTCTAAATCAATAAGTAATTTATTTTTTCCAGCTTTCATTCTGCTACCACTCCCTGCAGCTGGTATTAAAAAGTGCACAATAGAAGGATTTATATTTTCTAGACAATTATAAATAAAAGCAATATCTTTACACAAATAGTACTACGATTGAAAATTATTAAATTTCATAATGTCCAATACAGATTCATTATCAGGCAAAGTTGCTTTAATCACTGGAGCTAGCAGAGGAATTGGTAAAGAAATTGCTTTAGAACTAAGCCGCTTAGGAGCAGAAGTTTTTATTAATTACTCTTCTTCTGATGAAAAAGCTGAAGAAGTTGTAAATTCAATAAAAAATTCGGGAGGTAAAGCTCATAAATTAAAATTTGATGTATCAAGAGAGGATTCTGTAAGTTCAGCCTTTGAAGAAATCATAAAAATCAATGGCTCCATTGATATTCTTATTAACAATGCTGGTATTACTAGAGATGGACTGTTGATGAGAATGAAATCAGAACAATGGGATGATGTATTAAATACAAACTTAAAAGGAGTTTTTCTTTGTACAAAATATGCTTCAAAATTTATGATGAAAAAAAGAAGTGGTAGTATCGTTAATATTTCATCTGTTGTTGGAATAATTGGTAATCCCGGTCAAGCAAATTATTCTGCAGCTAAAGCTGGAGTTATTGGATTCACCAAAACTTGTGCTAAAGAATTTGCTTCAAGAGGTATAAACGTAAATGCAATAGCTCCAGGCTTTATAGAAACAGAAATGACTGAAAAACTTAATACTGAAGAGATACTTAAAGTTATCCCTTTAGGGAAATTAGGAAGTTGTACTCAAATTGCAAACTTAGTGTCATTCTTAGTTTCAAGTAATGCTGGAAGTTACATTACAGGGCAAACAATAAGTATAGACGGAGGTATGAGTATTTAATTATGTACTTTCGTAAGGTTGTCCCAATTCATCTCTTAACTTTCTAATTTTCTGTAAAAGTTTAAGTCTTCGACTTCTAGCAGTTAATGTCAAGAAAAATCTTAAAGGAAAGTATATTAATGTCATAGCAATCGCGAGGATTGCGGTAAGAGTAAAAATAAGATTATTTGTTTCTTCCATAACTTAAAGATACTCTTATTTGAGTTAATTTGTATGTCTCATGAAAAGAAATTCGGCTTTCCCCACTTAATTAAATATCCCTTAAAAATGATTCTATGGGAGATTAGAATAAGACTAAAGATTGAGTAAACATGGCTAAACAGTTAAATTTTTCTAATGAATCAAGAGAAGCGCTAGAAAAAGGTGTGAATTTTGTAGCTAATGCAGTAAAGGTTACTATTGGGCCAAAAGCAAAAAACGTTGTAATAGAAAAGAAATTTGGTTCGCCGGATATAGTAAGAGATGGATCTACAGTTGCTAAAGAGATCGAGATTGAAAACCCTATTGCTAATTTAGGTGCGAAATTAATAGAACAAGTCGCATCCAAGACAAAAGAGAGTGCTGGTGATGGGACAACAACAGCAACCATTTTGACTCAGAAGATGGTTCAGGAGGGATTAAAAAATATTGCTTCTGGTGCCAACCCTATGGAGTTAAAAAAAGGTATGGAAGCAGGCCTAGCTTTTGTCTTAGAAAAATTAAGTTCCAAAAGTATTTCATTAAGTGGTTCTGACATCCAAAAAGTTGCAACAGTTAGTGCTGGAGGTGATGAAGAAATTGGATCTATAATTTCGAAAGCAATGGATATTGTTACTTCAGATGGTGTAATAACTGTTGAAGAATCTCAATCATTAGAAACAGAATTAGATATAACTGAAGGAATGTCTTTTGATAGAGGTTATAGTTCTCCATATTTCGTAACAGACCAAGAAAGACAAGTTTGTGAACTTGAAAACCCTAAAATATTAATAACTGATCAAAAAATCTCAACTTTAGTTGATCTAGTTCCAATACTTGAAGAAATTCAAAAGGCGGGCTCACCTTTTCTAATTCTTGCTGAAGATATTGAAGGAGAGGCTTTAACTACTCTGGTTTTGAATAAGAATAGTGGGGTTTTAAATGTAGCTTCCGTGAGAGCTCCTTTATTTGGTGAGAGAAGAAAAGCTGCCCTTGAAGATATTGCAATTCTTACAGGGGCTAAGTTAATTAGCGAAGATAAATCGATGACACTTGATAAAGTATCTATTAATGATTTAGGCAAAGCAAAAAAAATAACTATCACAAAGGATAAAACTACAATTGTTGCCTTCGAAGACACTAAAGATTTAGTTGAAGCGCGAGTAGAGAAATTAAAGAGAGAAGTTAACATAACTGAATCTGAGTATGATCAGGACAAAATCAATGAAAGGATAGCCAAACTAGCCGGAGGAGTAGCTCTTATCAAAGTAGGAGCTGCTACAGAAACAGAGATGAAATATAAAAAGTTGAGAATTGAAGATTCCCTTAATGCTACGAAAGCTGCTATTGAAGAGGGTGTTGTTTCTGGAGGAGGACAAACTTTAATTGAAATATCAGATGACCTTTTAAATTTAAGTGAAACATCTTCAGATGATTTAAGAACAGGGATAAATATAGTTAAAGAAGCCCTTTTGGAACCTACCAAACAAATAGCAAAAAATGCTGGTTTTAATGGTGATGTAGTTGTCGCTGAAATTCAAAGGCTTAACAAAGGCTTTAATGCTAATTCAGGACAATATGAGGATTTAAAAGATTCAGGAATATTAGATCCAACCAAAGTAATAAGATTAGCTCTTCAAGATTCAGTATCTATTGCAGCTATGCTCCTCACAACAGAAGTTGCGATGGCAGACATTCCAGAGCCTGAAGCCGCGGCCCCTGGAGGACCAGGTGGAGATCCAATGGGAGGAATGGGTGGCATGGGAATGCCAGGAATGGGTGGCATGGGAATGCCGGGTATGGGTGGCATGGGAATGCCGGGTATGGGTGGCATGGGAATGCCAGGAATGGGTGGCATGGGAATGCCGGGTATGATGTAATAGCTAACTAGCTTTTTTATCGTTGTTAATCCACTTTCTTAAATTTTTAATATAAGGTAGGGGTAATTCTGGGGTTTCAGTAAATTGTTTTATTTTATTAGAATTTTGATTTTTGCAAGATATTTCATTGATGCTAGAAGTTCCCAGGCCATTTGACTCCCACTTTGTTTCTTCAATACTTTCAAAAGTTTTTGATAATTCAAGCTTAATTTGTTCTTGATTTTCTTCATGCACTTCATCAATTAAAGAGATCTGTTCTTGATTTTCTTCATGAACTTCATCAATTAAAGAGATCTGTTCTTGATTTTCTTCATGCACTTCATCAATTAAAGAGATCTGTTCTTGATTTTCTTCTTCACGTTGAGTTTCTTTTTGTAGTGAACTATGGATTAATAAATCATTTAAAGAATCAATTCCGAATCTGTGGACCCACTTAAAAACAATATTTTCTTTAAGCAAAATATTATTTTCTAAAGAGGCTTTTTTAAAAACTTCTATTAGATGATTTTTTAAAAGCATAAATTTATTAATTTAACTTTCTGTTTAACAGAGGCCTTATGATAATCAAGGAAAAAACTGTTAAAGAAAATAAAATTGATATACAACTCTTACAAGTTAAATCACCATATGGGGCATGTAAAGCCACTAATTCTAAATTCATAGTTTCTGTGTAAGCAGTCCTAATAGGTTCAATCGCAAAAGTTAATGGATTTAGTGATGCTAACCACCCAAGCCAATTTGGCATGAATGAGATTGGAGCTAAAGCAGTGCTCGCGAAAAGAAGAGGTAAGTTTATCACAAATATAAGTGCGATTAATTCAATATGTCCAGGCAAAACAAATGCTAAACATAAACTTATTGATGTCACAAAAAGAACTAATAGAATAAGTGTTGTAAAAACAATTCCTAGACCATATAAGTTGGGCCATCCATAACCCAAAATGTATGAAACAACCATTATTACAATACTCTGAACAAAGCTCAGGATTGTTATGTAAAAAAAAGAAGATAAAACTATGGATAATCTACTGGTCAAAGGAGCTACGAGTAATCTATTAAGAAATCCAAACTCTCTATCAAACATTAAAGGAAGGCCAGAGTTTAGGGCTCCGCTAAAAGCAGTAAAAACAATAAGTCCCGCTCCTAAAAAATTCCCATAAGAATCAACTCCTGGTAAAAAACCCTCAGGAGCTTTAGAGAATAATGCCCCAAATAAAAAAAGCCAAATTATGGGTTGTAATATTCCAGCTAAAAGAGTTGAAGGTCTTCTTTTTAATTGGATAAATAATCTTTTTGTTAAAGCAAATGTTTCTTGATATAAAAAAAATAAATTATATTCTTTTAATTCCATAATTAGCAGTAATTAATTTTCATTATAGTTATTTAACCAAAAGTTTTTTATCGCATTGATTGCTTTGATTCTTTTTTAAGGTCTCTTTTCCCTGCCATAGAAATTTCTGCATCCAACAATGTTTTCCCGGTTGCCTGCAGATACACATCATCCAAGCTTGGCTGACTTTGGGTAAGAGAAAAAATTTCAAACTTTGAAAAGGCCAATTCCACTTTTAGCTTCGTAAGTAAATCTTTTCCCTTTTCTGCTATAAAATTTACCGAGAAACCTTGAGCTTCGTTTATGATAATCTGACTAATTCCATCTATTGAAGATAAAATTTGACATATATTTTTTGCTTCTTCCTGATTACTAAATTCTCTTACTTTCAAAGTTACTCTATCTCCTCCTAATTTATTTTTGAGCTCTGCAGGAGTCCCTTTTGCTATTACTCTTCCATCATCAATTATCACTAATCTGTCTGCCAATTTATCTATTTCATCAAGATAATGACTACTTAAAATAATAGTCATTCCATTATTTCTCAAATCTTTCAAAAGTTGCCATATAATATTTCTACTTTCAATATCTAAACCAACTGTAGGTTCATCCAAAATTAATACTTGGGGCAAATGTAAAAGTCCAGCTGCCAGATCTATTCTTCTTTTCATTCCCCCTGAATAAGTTCCGCACTTACGATCAATCCAATCATTCATTTCTAATTGATCTATTAATTTATTTATCCTTTCAAATTTTTTATTTTTGTTGATGTGATATAAATCTGATTGAAAATCCAAAAGCTCTCGTCCGGTTAATATTTTATCAAGTGCAATGTCTTGGGCAACATAACCAATTAATTCTCTAATTTTCCTTGAATTTCTTATCAGATTAATATTATTTATAAAAACTTCTCCACTATCAGGCTCTATTAAAGTAGCGAGTATTTTTATTAGCGTTGATTTGCCAGCACCATTTGGACCTAGTATTCCGAATAACGTGCCAGCTTCAATTTCTATTGATAAATTTTTTAATGCATTGATATCTGAATAAGATTTTGAGAGCCCTTTAACTTTTATATAATTCATCAAACTTACTATTTACTTAAAATACATTTTACATCTAATTTAATTACTAAGCAGGGATACAATAGATAAAAATATTTGCATAGATTGCTGCTCAAATTCTACGGATAGTTGGGTTCTGGAAATTAATAACAAAAGACAAATGCCAAACATGTAGAGAATAGACCACCTAAAAAGAGACTTTGCTCTAGAAAGATCATCAGGAGATTTCTTTAATTCATTTATTAATTGCAAAAGTCTTCCATTAAATGGCAATAACATAATTCCGTATAAAAGACCCCCTTCAGGTAGAGCAAAGACTCCCATAATACTCATTAAAACTGTTGCCCATCCGTAACGGGAAATCGCTTTAGCAGTAAAAACAGATCCTTTAACAGAAGGGAGCATAGGAATACCAACAGATGCGTAATCATCCTTCAACAAAATTGCAAGTGCCCAAAAATGAGCTGGGGTCCATAACATTACTAAACCAAACAACCACCAACCACTAAGACCTACATGCCCTGTGGCAGCAGACGCTCCAACTAAGGGTGGTATCGCACCAGCAACTCCTCCGAAAACAATGTTTTTTGTTGTACGAGGTTTCAAAATAACTGTATATAAAATTACGTAGCTAAATAAACCAAGAAGAGTTAAACCCGCAGCCAAATAATTTACACCACTTACTAAAAGCATCGAAGCTGCCAAAGTACATGAAACGGCGGCTAAAAATACAGTCTCAGATGACAACTTTCCAGCTGGCAAGGCCCTTTTGCTTGTTCTTGTCATCCTTTTATCTAATTCCATTTCCCACAAGCAATTAAGAGCTCCTGCTGCTGCTGCTGCCAAAGCGCCTCCTCCTAGAGTGCAGATAAGTTTCGGGGAAGACAAAGGCCATTCTTCTGTTAAAGCCATTCCTCCTAAAGTTGTGGCCAGTAAAAGTGGTATTAATCTAGGTTTTGCTACTTCAAGCCAAGGCGGCAAAGTTAATTTTTTTCTTGAAGGTACAACTTCATCCCTAATTGAAGATTTATAGTTCAAGTTTTCTAAGTTACTACTGTTCATGAGTTGATACCGACCGTTTGGGGATTAAGGGAGTGGTTTAGACCTTTTTTGGTAAAAGGATTTCTAAAAATTAATGTTGTTAATATCGCAATAAATAATGAGGCATTAAGTTGGTGACCGATAATAAAAATAGGTTCATTCAAATTTGTTTTAAGACTTAAAACACCCAAAGTAATTTGGGAAAATAAGAGAAAAATAAGTGTTGTGAGATATTTCCAATTTTTATTAAGCAAACTTCTCTTATAAATTGCAATAGCAATAATCAATAAAATTGAGAAAGCAATTGGAAAAGCAAATAATTTATGAGTATCTAGAATTAAACATTGTTTATTAAAAGATAAGCAAATATGTGCTGACCAGGTTGATGAAAGCCTTACGCCTATAAAAGATTGAATCAGAGTAAGTAAAAGAGGAACAAAAAATAATAATCTCCACCAAATTAATGGCTCTTCAATGTCGTCATTTTCTAAATTTTGATTTATTGAAATTGTTGTAATGAGAAGTAGAAAAGCTATTAAAAGATGGCCAGTAACAGTATATGAATCAAGCAGGTTTATTACTGTTAAAGCACCAAAGGATCCTTGGACAATAACGAGAAAAAGTAATAATGAATAAGTTTTAGGTAACCAATTTGGAATTTCATTTTTCCAAATAATTGAAAGAGCAAATTTAAAAAAAATTAATATTCCAACCAGAAAAGCATCTAGACGATGAAACCACTCTAGAAATACTCTTAGGTTCATATGTTTAAAAGGCAAAAAAGATCCATAACATAATGGCCAATCTGGACAGGCAAGTCCTGCCTCCATAACTCTCGTAGCGCCTCCAATTACGATTAGTGCGATAAGTGCAAATACACTATGACTTCCCAACCTTTTAAAAATTGTCAGATATTTTGATTTATATAATTGGTTATTAATCAAATGGATAAAACCTATTATTTTGCATAATAAATTAGATTCAAAAACCAAACATTAATTAAAAATTAATATGTTTAATTTAAAAAATAATTTACTAATTTAATCTTTTTTCCCTGACAATTAACTCTAAAAAGTTATTAATAATACGCCTTTTATTTCATAAATCTTAAGAAGTTGTGAATTTAAATGTTTTTCTTTTAACAAAGAGTGCAGGATTAAAAAAATTGAATATCTTGAGAATATAAATCCAACTTTTTAGAGATCAATTGTTAAATAAAAACATTTATTTAATACTAATTATTTCATTCGTTTTTGCTATATCTTTTTGGATTGGTTTTAATGTAAATTTGCTTCCAGCTGAAGCAAGTATTAATGCACCAATTTACGATGAACTTTTTAAAATTCTTTTCATTATTGGATTAATTATTTTTATAGGTATGACTATAGCTGTTATTTATAGCTTATTTAAGTTCAGAAAAAGAAATAATCAGATAGGAGATGGTATAGCTTTAGAGGGGAATTTAAGCTTAGAAATTGTATGGACAATAATTCCTTCAATAATTGTTTTGTTAATAGGTCTATATAGCTACAACATCTACGATCGAATGGGAGGGATGAAAGAACTAAATCATAACCACGATATGATGAGTTCTAATTCTGAAAAAATATGGGCTGGAATAAGTCAAACTTCTGATAATGAAATAGCAATAAATAATTTATCAATTGAAGTTTCAGCTATGCAATTTGCATTTCTATTCAATTATCCCAAGGGCAATTTCATATCAGGAGAACTACACGTTCCTGTTGATCAAAAAGTATCAATGAAAATGGAATCCAAAGACGTCATTCATGCTTTTTGGGTGCCAGAGTTCAGAATTAAACAGGATATTATTCCTGGTCAGCCTACTATTCTAAATTTCACTCCTACAAAAGTAGGAAAATATCCGATAATTTGCGCAGAATTATGTGGCCCATATCATGGAGGGATGAGAGCCTCAATAATTGTTGAAGAAGAATCTGATTACAACGAATGGTTTAACAAAAATAAAAAACCAGAGGTAAATTTATGACAATATCAATTGATCCACAAAAAACTAATAATGAAAGCCTTCAACCTAAAGGCTGGCTTAGATACTTTAGTTTTAGCCTTGATCATAAAGTAATTGGGATACAATACTTGGTTTGTGGTTTTCTCTTCTACTTAATAGGAGGAACCTTAGCGAGCGCTATAAGAATTGAACTAGCTAGTCCAATGTCTGATTTCATGCCAAGAGATGTTTATAACCAAGTTTTAACTTTACACGGAACAATAATGATATTCCTGTGGATAGTTCCTGTAGTCAACGGGGCTTTTGGAAATTATTTGATTCCATTTTATGTAGGTGCGAGAGATATGGCATTCCCAAGATTAAATGCAGTAGCTTTTTGGTTAATTCCTCCTTCAGGTTTGATGCTGGTAGCAAGCTATTTTGTTGAGGGTGCTGCTCAGGCTGGATGGACGGCTTATCCTCCTTTGAGCATAACTACGCCTCAATCGGGACAAATTATTTGGATTCTTAGCGTTCTATTACTTGGAGGCAGCTCTATATTTGGTGGAATAAACTTTATAGCGACCATTATCAAATTAAGAAGACCAGGATTAAAACTTATGCAATTGCCAATGTATTGTTGGGCAATGCTTGGAACAAGTCTATTAGTTGTTTTGTCAACTCCTGTTTTAGCAGGCACTTTAATTCTACTTAGCTTCGATATCATTGCTAATACAGGTTTTTTCAATCCTGTTTTAGGTGGCAATGTCGTAGTTTATCAGCATTTATTTTGGTTTTATTCTCATCCAGCTGTGTACATAATGGTCCTTCCTGCCTTTGGATTAGTTAGTGAAATACTTCCTGTACATGCTAGAAAACCACTTTTTGGATATACAACAATGGTTTTTTCAATAATGGGGATAGTAGTTTTAGGTTTAGTTGTTTGGGCGCATCACATGTTTACCAGTGGAACGCCCCCTTGGATGAGATTATTCTTTACTATCGCAACAGCATTTATTGCTGTTCCAACAGGTATAAAATTTTTCAACTGGGTTGCAACATTATGGGGAGGTAAAATTTCCATCAATAGTGCAATACTATTCTCTTGCGGATTTATTATAAATTTTGTTTTTGGAGGTATTACAGGAGTTGCTTTGGCACAGGTACCTTTCGATATTCACGTACATGATACCTATTTCGTTGTAGCCCATTTTCATTACATAGTTTATGGAGGGACTGTTTTTATTATTTTCTCTTCAATTTATCATTGGTTCCCCAAAGTAACTGGAAAAATGCTCAATGAAAAATTAGGAATTTTACATTTTATCATTACCTTTATTGGATTTAACTTGTGCTTTGCTCCTCAACATTGGCTTGGTTTAAATGGAATGCCAAGAAGAGTTGCAGAATATGATCCTCAATTCCAGTTTGTAAATCAAATTAGTAGCCTTGGGGCTCTTTTGATGGCTATAAGTACAATTCCTTTTTTAATAAATGTAATCATTAGCGTGAGGAATGGGAAAGATGCTGGAGATAACCCTTGGAACGCTCTTACACCTGAATGGTTAACATCTTCTCCACCTCCAGTGGAAAATTGGGAAGGAGAAGCTCCATTAGTTGAAGAACCTTATGGTTATGGTAAAGAAATTTATGAACAAAAATAAATGACAACTCTAGATAGCTCAAAAGAAATTCAAAAAAATAATTCTGAAGTTAATGAAACACATGAAGACTTCAGAATGTTTGGTCTTGTAACTTTCCTAATTGCGGACGGAATGACTTTTGCTGGATTCTTTGCTGCTTATCTAACTTATAAAGCAGTAAATCCATTACCTGATGGTGCTATTTATGAATTAGAACTACCAATACCTACACTAAATACGATTTTGTTACTTGTTAGTAGTGCAACTTTCCATAAAGCAGGCAAAGCACTTTTAAAAGATAAAAACTCTGATTCCCAAAAATGGTTATTTATTACTGCTTCTCTTGGCATTATATTTTTAATATGTCAATTATTTGAATATTTTCATTTACCTTTTGGATTAACCGATAATTTATTTGCAAGTACTTTTTATGCTCTTACTGGTTTTCATGGATTACATGTCACTTTAGGAACTTTAATGATTTTAATTATTGCTTGGCAATCGAGAATCAATGGCGGAAGATTAACTAGTCAAAATATGTTCCCCTTAGAAGCTGTTGAATTGTACTGGCATTTTGTAGATGGAATATGGGTTATTTTATTTATTATCTTGTATCTTTTATAAAAACTAAATTTAAAAAATTAAATATATTTTTTATTAATTTATATTGCCACAATTCTCCTTTTTAGTAAGAATATATAATTAGAAATTTTTCAGATAATGCTAGAAGGAAAAGAACTTCTTGAAAAAGCAAAATTATTAAGTAAAAAATCTGAAGATGAGATAGCAAGAGGTTGTGGGTATATAGGTCCTAGTGGAAGAATCTTAAGAAAAAGTTTTTATAGGGCGCTTATTGAAGCTAAGGGTTACAAAATAGGAAATGGTCGTCAGGGGAAAAATGGTACTAGAGCTTCAAGAGGTAGACAGACAGAATTCAAAACTAAAGTTCATGGCAATGGGAACCTATTAATTGGTCATGCCTACACCAAAAAATTAGGTCTACAACCTGGTCAGGAATTTAAAATCGATCTTAAAAAAGAATCAAAAACAATTTATCTGATTCCACTAAATTAAAAGATATATTTTACCAACCGTTTTCTTTAAGCCACTCGGAAGAAATATTTTTTGAAGATAAATCTTGATTACTATTTTTATTAAATAAAAGTAATTTCTCTACATATTTAATTAGTGCATCTGCCTCAAGGTTAACACTGTCACCGATATTTAATTTATTCAGATTTGTGTTATGCCAAGTATGAGGAATTATCGCAATAGTAAATATTTCTCCTTCCTGCTCATATTTTGCAATCGTAAGACTAATACCATTTACACAAATACTTCCTTTATTAACTACATATTTTGAAAAATTTTTATTTTTCCACTTTATTGATAAGAGCCAAGATTTCTCTAATTTTTCTATATTTTCAACTGTTCCAAGGCCATCAACATGTCCGCTAACTATATGCCCTCCTAGACGGTCAGACACCCTAAGAGCGGGCTCCAAATTAACAATCTGATTCAGGTTCAACTTTACTCCTAAAGTTGTTTTTTTTAATGTCTCCTCACTAACATCAACAGTAAATTTATTTTGAAAAATCTCTTTAACTGTCAAACAAATTCCATCAACAGCTATGCTGTCACCGATTGCAATATCAAATAAATTATCTATAATTTCAATTTCTACAATATTTTTTTCTTGTCTTAGTTTTCCTACTGACTGAATTATTCCTGTAAACATAGATTTAAGAAAAATATTTTTGCAAAATTTTGTATTTACTTTAATTTACTTTAAATGATTTTCAACTATAAATAAATTAAAGAGTAAATAAAAAAGAAATTAATCATATTTAGATGATTATTAATTCACAAAAAAGATCATTTGGGAAAGGGGCGAAAGTGAGCCTATTCACTTTAGGGACAATGCGAGGAACTGAAAGTCTTGAAAAAATGTATAGCATAATAAAAAATGCATATTATGTAGGAATTAATCACATAGAAACAGCACCCTCTTATGGTGATGCTGAATCACTTATTGGAAATTCAATAAAAAAATTAGCAATAGAAGAGAATATAAAAGAAAAAAATTGGGTAATTACTTCCAAAGTTTTACCAAAGGGTGATTTTGACTTTTTAAAAAATAATTTTAAAAAGTCTCTTAAAAATTTAAATCGCGAGAAAATTAATAATCTTGCAATTCACGGACTCAACTTAAAACAACATCTAGATTGGGCTCTTGTTGGAGAGGGTAAGAAATTCATATCTTGGATACTTGAAAAGGAACTAGTTGATCAAGTTGGTTTTAGTTCTCACGGAAGTTATTCACTAATTAAAGATGCAATTAACTGTGAAGTTTTTAATTTTTGTAGTCTTCACTTACATTATTTAGATCAATCTAAGATTTCTTTAGCGGAGGAAGCTATAAAAAAAGGTATGGGAGTTTTAGCAATATCACCTGCTGATAAAGGTGGTAAATTGTATTCTCCAAGTGATATTTTAATAGAGGCCTCTAAGCCTTTTCATCCATTAGAATTAGCGTATCGATTTCTGCTCGCAAAAGGCGTTACAACTTTATCCTTGGGGGCGGCAAACAAAAAAGATTTTGAATTTGCATATAAACTTAGAAATTCATTCGATAAGCTTACAAAACTTGAAAAAAGCGCCCTTAATAAAATTGAGGAAGTTTCTAATGAAAGATTAAACTCAACCAAATGTGAACAATGTAGATCTTGTCTTCCATGTCCAAATGAAGTGCCTATTCCAGAAATACTTCGTTTAAGAAATATATCTATTGGTTATGGCCAAATAGAATTTTCAAAAGAAAGATACAATTTAATAGGAAAAGCTGGCCACTGGTGGGAAGAAAAAAATTCCTCATTTTGTCAAGAATGTAATGAATGTGTTCCTAAATGTCCTAGTAAATTAGACATACCAAATTTATTAACGGAAGCCCATAACTTATTAACTGAAAATCCTACAAAAAGATTATGGGGATAAGGACTCATTCCAGATATTTTTAAGATTAATTTTTTGTTCATTTGTTAAAAGAGGGAAAGACCAACTATTTTCCCAACATTTCTCAGAAGGTCCTGAGATGGGGAACATTTCAGATTTATATTTACTTTGTAAATACTCACTATTGAATGGAAGATACCAGCCTTGGCTTACTAATTTATCTACTATTGATTTATTTTCTAAAGATTTAATCCATTTAATTAATATTGCATTATTAACATTTAATCGACTTAGTATAAAATGCCACATCAAAGGTACGCCTTGGCTTGGGAAAACTAAAGAAAGCCTTGGATCCATTTTTAAATATTTTGAACAAAGACTATAAGGAACTATTGCGACAATAGCATCAGAATTAATCAACCAATTGAGCATATTTTTATCATCAAATAACATTGCTTGGCTTTTGAGTTTTTTTAAAGTATTAGATGAATTAATTTTTTGAGCAATTGACAATATTATTCTGGGGCTTTGTGGAAAAATAATTTTTCCAGTTAATTTTTTAGAAAGAAGAAAATCCCAAGAAGTTCTTGCTGAATTTATTAATTCTTTATCATTTTTTATGATAATTGCATAGGGTACTACGCCAATAGGAAATAGTTTACCCCTCTGATTTTGATTAAAACTTCCCAAAAAATCCATCGATCTCTTATCCAAATTTTCGAACAATGCATATTCATTTATTTTTTCAAATTCTGAAAAATCTATATTAGAAATCCATCCATCATTTATTAAAGTAAAGTCCGAATTGACAATTGTGTTTCTATTTTCTTGTAGCCGATTATTTTCAAAATTAATTTTTTCCTGCTTCCAATCTTTTGGAATCGTATCTTTAAAAGATTCTGGATAAAAAGAATTTTGTAATGCAATTTTTACTTTATTAGGTAGATTACTGCAAGAGTTTAAGAAAAATAAAAGCGAAAGCTTACCACAATTTAAAAATTCTCTTCTGGTTGCAAATTTTGAAAACATTCAGCAATCCTTCTCTAAAGAAATTTGACCTAGGTCCTTCATCATTTCCAGATTTAGTTGACACAATGAAACTATTTCTTCATTTTTAAATCCATCTAAGAAAGCAAGCAATGATATTCCACCAGCACCTACACCTTCTTTTACATGACCTAATTCATAATCCCTCAATTCTTTGTATTTTGAAGATTTGAAATTTAAAGGACTGGCTAAACCTAATAATTTGACATCATATTTTTCATTAATTAGATTTACTAAATCATTTAGAGAATTATCTTTCACAAGCCACCCAGTTGTCGCAATAAAAACATCTTCAATAAATTCATCTTTGTGTTTTTCATCTAAAAATTCTAAGACAAGCAAAATGATCGCTAACATCTGACTTCCTCCAGACAATATTACAGGTTGTTTTGCTAACCTGGCACCAATTAATAGACCCATTGAGAAAGCTTGGAAAGGATCACCTACAGCCGCGACAACATCAAAAGAGTCAAAATTAGCCTTGAAATTTGCATTGAAAAGTCCTCTTTTAACTACTTTTCTTCTTAATTCTCTTGGAGCTTTAAATAAACTACTCCCTACTAAATTAGATACCTGTAAACCAAAAGCTTCCATTACTGCCTGAGCAGTTGTGGTGCCCCCCGGAACAGATTCAGAAATTAAAACTGGTTGTTGTAAGGATTTTCCTATGGCAAGACCTTTTTCATAGAGATTTAAAACTCTCTCTTTAGTCATCGATTTACCAGTAGTAAGACAATTTGATGGGCCCAAATTTCTATCTTCTACATCCAAATGATTAAAATAAGGCTTTGCTCCTATTCCCAAAGGGACAATAACTGGATAAATATTTATAAGCTTTGAACAAACATGACTGATTAGGGCCGGAGTTACTCCTGCATTGAGAAGAGGCAATTTATATTTATGATCTTTTGAAGCACCCTCAAGCAAAAATTCGGCATCTGCGAGCGCAGTTTTTCTCCTTGATTTTGCATTAATACCTGCTGCGGAAATTCCTGGAATTTGAGATGTATTAGTGCCAGCAATTATAAGAAATATTTTTAAATTTTTAATATTCTTTTTCAGTATTTCTATCTTATTAAGTTGTCTTTTTTTATTGGATTCATTACCAAAAAAATTTATCCCTAATTCTTTACTGTACATTCTTACTTTTTTTTAATTATTAAAATCAACTAAGCTATTTAATAATCTTGGAGGATCTGGGATGGTTAATTTAAATCTAGGAAAAAGACAATAGGCAACTACATGTACCGTTAAGACATAAACTATTTCTTGAAAAATTATTAATAAAATTGCACCAAATTGTATACTCAAAATTGAGGGATATAAAGGTAAATTAAATAATCCAATGAACTTTTCTATTAGACCATAACTCGCTCGAGTAATTAGGACCCAAAGATTATCTCCTACCAACGTAGATAATGCTATTACTCTTAGTAAGAAGCCAAGGGTTCCAATAACAACTCCCCCAGTTAAACTAAGTTTCCAACTCTTTTCTTTAAACCAACACCAACCTAACCAAAAAGCCAAGATACCATAAGGAAATAAAAATAAAGTTCCTCTAACAGGACCCATAATTATGAATAAAAGTAGAAATTGTATTAAAAGTCCTTCCAATGCAATTTTAGATCCTCTTCTCAAGTGCAACAAGATCATTGGGAGAGGCAAAATCAACCTTAATAAAGCTCCCCCAATTGGCAGATAATATAATGCAACCCATAATAAAGACGAAAGAGATGCTAAATAAGAGGTTTCGACAATATTTAATGCTTCAGTTTTTGATGTTATTTTCATTTTTTGTTGAATATTTTTAATTAATTTTTATTCATACTTTTATTTTTTGAATCTAAGATACGTTCAATCTTTTCTATTTCAAAATTTACCTCAGAATTACTCAATATGGAACTTAACTCTTCAGTTGGATCTTTTGGATCTACATCTTTTAAAATGAATATTATTTTGTAAGATTGAAGCTCAATTTTTCTTTTTTTTGAAAGATTCTTTATTTTTTTATTTTTTTTATCATCAAATTTTTTGTTTTCTTTTTCTAAATTTATATCATTTTTATTTTCTGGAACATTTTTTGGCTTTTCAACTTTTTTAATTTTTTTATTTTTTTTATCATCAAATTTTTTGTTTTCTTTTTCTAAATTTATATCATTTTTATTTTCTGGAACATTTTTTGGCTTTTCAACTTTTTTAATTTTTTTATTTTTTTTATCATCAAATTTTTTGTTTTCTTTTTCTAAATTTGTATCATTTTTATTTAATAATTTATTTTGTAAATCTTCATTTTTGCTTGTTTTTTCTAAATCATTAAAACTACTTTCAAGAAAATTTCCAATCCTCCCTCCAGAGCATGATTGCAAGAAAATTAAAAAAATTAATAAAAAAAGTTCTTTTTTTTTTAAAATCATATTTTTTCTAACTTTTCTTTTTCCTTGAAGTTTTTTTATTACTAATCTTTGTTTTCTTTAAAATTGCACCTTTTTTATCTTTTAGTTTTTCTTCTAAAAGAGATACTGCTTCATCTATGGTAAATTTTTCTATGTCAGTATCTTTGGCAATCGATACATTAGTTTTGCCACATTTTAAATAGACGCCATATCTTCCATTTAATATTTGAATTTTTTCTTTAAATTCTTTTGGTTTTCCAAAGTCTTTAAGTACCTCTTGACCACCTCTACCCATTTTTGGCATCGCAAGAATTTCTAATGCTCGTTTTATATCAACTCTAAAAACATCATCCTCTTTCTTTAAGGATCTGTTTTCAGATTCATTTTCATTTTTAATCCATTTGATATACGGGCCAAATCTTCCTCTATCAGCCTCAACAACTCCTCCTTCAGGATGAGCTCCTAACAATCTAGGCAAACTTAAAAGTACAAGAGCCTCATCTAGAGTTAGGTCATCAGTTTTCAACTCTTTGGGTAATGAGGCTCTCCTTGGTTTAGCTTTATCTTGATCATTATTTCCTAATTGAACGTAAGGTCCATAAGGACCAAATCTTAAAAAGACTTTTTCCCCGGTTTTTGGATCAGTTCCAAGATCCGATGGGCCACTTAAGATTTGATCAACTTGTTTAATGTCTAAATCACCAGGAGTAATATCCATTGGAAGATTACCTTTAGCCTGAATTTCATTTCCAGATTCATCAATTTTTGTACCCTCTAACCAAGGTCCGTTTGAGCCTATTCTGACTACGCAAGGAAGGTCTTCGAAATCAACTTGTCTATAAGCTTTACCATCAATATTACCCTCTGTTTTCTGAACCTTTATCTCCAAACCATTTTTACCTTTATAGAAAGTTTCGAGGTATGGTAGCCACTCAAGATTGCCTGAAGATATTTCATCCAATGAAGATTCCATTTTTGCAGTAAAAGTAGTATCAACCAGATCAGGAAAATGTTCTTCTAATAGAGCAGTAACAGCAAAAGCTGTAAACGTTGGAGCCAAAGTATTGGAAGATATATTCGCATAACCTCTATCAACTATGGTCCCAATAATGCTGGCATAGGTAGAGGGTCTTCCAATCCCTTCTTTTTCAAGAACTTTAACTAATGCAGCCTCTGTATATCTTGCAGGAGGCTTAGTTTCATGAAAAGTAGATTCCTTACTAGTAACTTCAAGACATGTTCCAGTTGTTAAGTTTGGGAGAATAATTTCTTGTTGTTCAAGGGATGAACTTGGATCATCACTTCCCTCGACATAAGCTCTGAAGAATCCTGGGAAATCAATACTTTTCCCGCTCGATTTAAATAATCCATACCCTACGCTAATTTCAGCATTAATCATTGTTAACCTAGCTTCCGCCATTTGACTAGCTACAGTTCTTTTCCAAATT
The DNA here is from genome assembly GCF_000015645.1 of Prochlorococcus marinus str. AS9601. Taxonomy (NCBI): domain Bacteria; kingdom Bacillati; phylum Cyanobacteriota; class Cyanophyceae; order Synechococcales; family Prochlorococcaceae; genus Prochlorococcus; species Prochlorococcus marinus. The sequence goes on along the minus strand of NC_008816.1, from coordinate 426,829 downwards.
AAATCGTAAAGTGATAAGTCTCTACCAGTTAAATTAGTTTCCTTTGGTGTTTTAAATACCTCACCTGCAGGCCTAATAGCTTCGTGTGCTTCTTGAGCATTTCTTGCAGTTGAATTAAATTGTCTTGGTGAGTTAGATAAATATTCTTTCCCATACATAGAACTGACACATTCTCTAGCAGCTCTTGTGGCTTGTTCGGAGAGATGAACTGAATCAGTTCTCATATATGTTATGAAACCTCTCTCATATAGCCCTTGTGCACATCTCATAGTTTCTCTTGAAGACAAACGAAGCTTCCTATTTGCTTCTTGTTGTAATGTGCTTGTTGTAAATGGAGGAACTGGCTTACGAGTGGATGGCTTTTTTTCGATTTTTGAGACTAACCAATCCTCAGAGGAAAAAGTATTCAATAAATCATTTACTTGTTCTTCTCCAATTATTAAAGATTTGTTTCCTTCTTTTAATTTACCGGTTTGTTCGTCGAAATCGGAACCGTTACAAATTCTTTGACCTTTTAAACTGAATAATTTAGTTTCGAAAGTAATATTATCTTTTACTAAGGAAGCTTTAATCCCCCAGTAACTAGCTTTTTTAAAGGATCTTCTTTCTCTCTCTCTCCTAACAAGAAGTCTTACAGAAACAGATTGAACACGACCAGCAGATAGTCGGGGGGCTACCTTCTTCCAAAGTAAAGGAGATAATTCATATCCAAAAAGCCTGTCTAGGATTCTTCTTGTTTCTTGAGCCTGAACAAGTTCCATATCAATTTCTCTTGTTTGATCTAAAGCTTTATTAATTGCCTTTTTTGTGATTTCATGAAAAACCATTCTCTTAGTTGGTATTTTAGGCTTAAGAATTTGCAGGAGATGCCAGCTAATACTCTCTCCCTCTCTATCTTCATCAGTTGCAAGTAATAGCTGGGTCGCACCTTTCAATGCATCTTTTAACTCTTTAACAACCTTTTTCTTATCTTTTGGAACTATATAAAGTGGTTCAAAATCTTCTGTTGTATTAACTCCTATCCTTGACCATTTTTCCTTTTTAACCGAAGCAGGTATTTCAGCAGCTCCTTTTGGAAGATCTCTTACATGTCCCATTGAAGCGAGAACTTCATAATTAGATGGCAAAAACTTTCTTATAGTTTTTGCTTTGGTGGGACTTTCAACAATAACAAGTGTGTGATCCAAGGTTTATTTTAAAAATTGGTGTTTTTGTTCAGTTAGGGCATATTATGATTATTTGAAGCTTTTTCAAGTAATTTCTTCTGAAAATTTCAAAAATCATACCCACAAATTATAATCAAGTTAAGATTAACTCCTAGACTCTTACAATCAAACTTCTAATTTAATCCAATTTAATAAAGTGCCCAACGAAATCTTTACAATTAATTTAAATGCTCAAGCCATTATTCCAGAGGCTTTTATTTTACTAGGTATTGTTGGAACACTTCTTGTAGATTTAGCTGGAGAAAAAACTGCATCGAAGTGGGCACCAATAATTTGCTATTTGTCAATCGGAAGCTCTCTTGTTAGCTTGGCATTGCAGTGGAGTAATCCGGTAGAAAACGCATTCCTTGGATCCTTTAATTCAGATAATTTGGCAATCGCATTTAGAGCAATAATTTCTTTATCAACCTTGATTTCTTTACTTATAAGTTGGCGGTATACAGAACAAAGTGGAAGCCCAATTGGAGAGTTTGCTGCGATAGTTCTTTCAGCCACACTTGGAGCAATGCTTTTATGTGGATCTACTGACCTTATTAGTGTATTTATTTCTCTTGAAACTTTATCTGTAGCAAGCTACTTACTTTCTGGCTACCTCAAGAGAGATCCAAGAAGTTCAGAAGCGGCCTTAAAATACCTCCTTGTCGGATCAGCTGCTGCTGCTGTCTATTTGTATGGATCCTCTTTTCTTTATGGATTAAGTGGTTCAACAAACTTAGCGACAATAGGTTTAGAGATTATCAATAAGCCATCCTTCATAACTTCACTAGCACTTGTATTTGTCTTATCAACAGTTGCATTTAAAATTGCTGCTGTTCCCTTTCATCAATGGACTCCTGACGTATATGAGGGTTCACCTACTCCTGTAGTAGCTTTTTTATCTGTTGGTTCAAAAACAGCGGGCTTTGCATTTGCGATAAGAATATTAAGCACAACTTTCTCTTCTTTTGACGAAGAATGGAAACTTTTATTTACCATTTTGGCAATATTGAGCATGGCTCTAGGAAATGTTGTAGCTCTAGCTCAAACCTCAATGAAAAGGATGCTAGCTTACAGTTCTATTGGACAAGCAGGATTTGTAATGATTGGAATAGTATCTGGCACACAAGATGGTTTATCAGCTGCTGTTTTATATTTGGCTGCATATTTATTTATGAATTTGGGTGCATTTTCTTGTGTAATACTTTTCTCACTAAGAACTGGTTCTGACAGAATTCTTGATTACTCAGGACTTTACCAAAAAGATCCTCTCATTACATTAGGCTTAAGCCTTTGTCTTCTATCACTTGGAGGTTTACCTCCAATGTTGGGATTTTTTGGAAAAATATACTTGTTCTTTGCAGGTTGGGCCAATCATCAATATCTACTAGTTATTGTTGGATTAGTAACTTCAGTTATATCTATTTATTACTACATTTCAGTGATAAAAATGATGGTAGTTAAAGAACCACAGGAAGCTTCTGAAATAGTCAAATCATATCCTGAAATTAATTGGGGAATTGAAGGATTACCTCCCTTGAGAATTGCACTTTACACTTGCGTAGCGGTAACTGCTCTTGGAGGAATCCTATCTAATCCTCTTTTTAAATTAGCCAATACAGCAGTTTCAGAAACTCCTTTTTTACAAGATATTATTGCTATAGCAAACAATATTTCCTAGAAAAATTCTTCAATAAATGTCTAAGAAAGTCGCTAGTTTAGAAAATATATCTAAAACATATGGTAAAGAGGATCTAACTGTCAAAGCCTTAGACAGCATAAATTTAGAAATTTATAAAGGTGATTATCTAGCGGTAATGGGAGCAAGTGGCTCAGGCAAAAGTACAGCTATGAATATTATTGGATGTCTAGATAGACCATCTGAAGGTATTTATAAATTAAATGGTTTTCCTGTTGAGAATTTATCTGATGATGAGCTCGCGGAAATACGTAACCAAAAATTAGGCTTCGTTTTTCAACAATTTCATCTTCTTTCAGACGCAACTGCGCTTGAAAACGTAATTTTGCCCATGATTTATGCTGGCATTGAGCCTGAGCAAAGATTAGTGCGAGGTAAGAATGCCCTAAAAAAAGTTGGCCTTTCAGAAAGAATGAATAATCGCCCAAACCAATTATCCGGAGGTCAACAACAACGAGTTGCTATTGCGAGGGCTATTATCAATAACCCAGCAATTTTGTTAGCAGACGAACCTACTGGAGCACTTGATTCAAAAACCACTGAAGATGTGTTAGATCTTTTTGACAAACTGCATGAATCTGGAATAACTATAGTTTTGGTTACGCATGAAGATGAAGTTGCAAATCGCGCAAAAAAAATAGCCAAATTTAAGGATGGAAGAATAGTCGAATTAAAAGTTAATTAAATTCAAAACCTTCTAATTACCTTCAGTTGAGTTTCATTTTCAATTCTTAAATTTCCATTCGAATCAATATCTTTAATTTTCCATGAATCAGGACAATAACCACTAGGTAAAAAACTTTTAGTAAGAAACTTATTTGCAGATTTAATCACATATTCTTTTTTCTTATTACATTCAATTGAGTCATAAAAGGCTTTAAGAACTTTGGCTGTCCAATAATATTGATTAATATTCTTAGTTTGAAGTACTTTTGATAATGAAATACCTTCTGATGGGGTGTAATTTAAAACATTCATGCCAAGTCCTAATCTTACATAGATAATTTTTTTGCCTCTTGTTATCACCCTTGGTAAAAATCCAATCAACTTTTTTGAACCAAAAAAAATATCATTTGGCCATTTCAAACAAACATTTATATTCTCTTGTCTAAGCATTTCACATAGCTTAATACCTAATGACAAATTAAATATTTGATATTCAAATTCTTTTAAAAATATTGGGTAAGCTGCACTTAACCAAATCCCGCCTTTTGGAGAAACCCAAGTTTTTGAATTTTGGCCAACTCCTGAGAATTGTTCTCTTGCGATTATCGCTACTGGGTGGTTTTTCTTGATTTCAGAATATTCAAGCAAGTTTGTTAGCTCATTTTCGGTACTTTTACATTTTATTTTGTAATGAAGTGTCCAGGTTGGATATTGACCCTGAATTTTTTTTAAATAAAAAACTGTTTTAGCTGCAGGTCCAATAACTTTCACAAATTCTTTATTAAAACAACGAGCATCTTTTTAAAGATTAGATTAACTTTAGTCTTAATAAGTAAATTTTACAAATTGGACAAAAAGTATTTGCCAATAGTGAATAGAAGGAATCCACATCCATTAAAAAATTGTCTTGATAATTTCAAAAAATCCTGCGGAGACTTAGATCAACTCACTAAAATCAATAAAAACTGGAAGAACTTAATCGGCTTAGAACTATTTCAAGAATGTAAACCATTAAATATTGAAAAAAAAATACTTACTATCGCAGTAAATCATCCACAGTGGCGCCAAGCTTTAATCTATTACAAGCATAAATTGAAAGAGAGAATAGAGAAAATTGGAATAACTTTGAATGAAATAAAAATAATACAAAATTATGAAATTAAAAATAAAAACATCAAAGCTACTAATGCAAAGATAGTCTGGGCAAAGCATCCAAGCAGAATCAATCAAAATAATATGTGCATTTGTCCTCTTTGTAATTCACCTACTCCTGACGGCGAAATCAAAAGATGGGGAAAGTGTTCTTTTTGTTGGAGAAAAATAAAAAACTAAATTCTTTATTTAGTTAAAATTAATATTCCCATTTGCCCTCCCAAAATAGTCCTATATTCAGCTTTTTTAAATCCAACTTCCTTAGCAATATTTATAAGTTCATTTTTCTTTGGAAAATTACTAATACTTTTTTCAATATATGCGTATTCTGGACCTAAATTAAAAAGCCGCGAAATGGTTACTACGATTAATCTCAAATAAATTTTCTGAAAAATATTGGATAAAGAATTTCTTGTTGAGTGATTAAAATCCAAAAATCCTGCTCTTCCCTTATCCTTCAAAAGATCAAAAACTTTTTTTATTCCTTCTTCAACATTATTCAAGTTTCTTAGTCCATATGACATACAAATCCCATCAAAATTTTTTGAATAATCATTAATTTCTAATACATCTTTAATTTCCCACTTAATAAATTTATTTTTTTTAAGCTCTGATTTTTTCTTCGCAATATTTAAAATATCTTCTGCACTGTCAATCCCAGTAATTGAACCACTTGGACTAACCCTCTCAGAAATTAAGAATGCTAAATCGCCAGTTCCACAGCATAAATCAGCCCAATTTTCACCATTTAAAGGTTCCAATAAATTAACCAATTTCCTTTTCCATAATCTGTGCAGCCCAAAACTTAATAGATTATTTAAAAAGTCATATTTATAGGAAATTTTATTAAATATATTTTTGACTTCGATAGTTTTTGTAAATTTCATTTTTAAATTTTTAACTTATTTTTTTGGGATTTAATTAAAATTTTTATTCATATGGTCTAATTGAGAGTTTTTTTTCGAGGAGGAAAGTTTTTATTTCTTTTAAAGTAAGTTTCTTATCATGAAGTAATGATGCTAAAAGTGCTGCTGATGCCCTGCCTTCTTTGAAAACATCAAAGATATCTTCTAGAGAGCCTGCTCCTCCAGAAGCAATTACTGGGATATCAACAATATTTGCAACAGATTCGGTCAGATTCAAATCATATCCATTCTGTGTTCCATCACCATCCATTGAAGTAAGCAATATTTCCCCCGCGCCTAACTCCTCAACTTTCTTTGCCCAACTTAATACATCTATACCAGTATTTTCTCGCCCTCCTTTTACATATACCTCCCACTCACCAAACTTATTAACTTTTCTTCGAGCATCAATTGCTATCACAATACATTGATTGCCAAATTCTCTAGAACTTTTAGAAATTAAATCTGGATTTCTAACTGCAGAAGAATTCAAACTTACTTTATCCGCTCCAGCTCTTAAAAGATCATTAATTGAAGAAACAGAATCTATTCCTCCACCTACTGTAAATGGGATTTTTACTGATTTTGCGGTCCTAGAGACAAGGTCAACTAATGTATTTCTATTTTCTACACTAGCTCTAATATCTAAGAATACTAATTCATCTGCTCCCTCATCAGAATACCTACAAGCCAATTCAACAGGATCGCCTGAGTCTCTCAAATTAACAAAATTTACACCTTTAACCACTCTGCCATGGGCGACATCTAAACAAGGAATTAAACGAAGAGCTACCATTTTAGTAAAAATTGTCCAAATGCTGTTAATCTTGCATAATAGCTTCCATTTTACCTCTTATGGCTGAAACAAAATTATTACCCAAAATCGGTAGTAAAATCAAAATTAACATTAACAAAGTAAAAGATAGACTACCAGCTAAATTAATCGATCAAATATCCTCGAGTCCTAAAGCCGTAATAACTGGCTATAAAATGACAGACGGCAGAAGTATTGGAATCACCGCAAAATTTCAGAATGGTGAGCAAAATTGGTTTTTCCCAGAAGAAATTGAGAAAGGTTAAAGAATAAAGTGAATGATCCAAAACAACTATTAGGAATTAAGGGTGCCTCTGAAACATCAAGTATATGGAAACTCCGTATACAGTTAATGAAACCCATAACGTGGATCCCTTTGATATGGGGAGTTATTTGTGGAGCAGCTGCAAGTGGGAATTTTGAATGGACATTTAGTAATGTACTAGCTTCATTAGCATGTATGTTGATGAGTGGACCGCTTCTGGCTGGTTATACCCAAACTATAAATGATTTTTTTGATAAAGAAATTGATGCAATTAATGAACCAAATAGACCAATTCCTTCTGGGAAAATATCAATTAAAGATGTAAAAATACAAATCTGGGTATTACTTATAGCGGGTTTAATAGTTGCTTTTCTATTAGATTTATATGCTAAGCACAGCTTCCCTTCCGTCTTACTTTTAGCATTAGGAGGTTCCTTTGTTAGTTATATATATTCTGCTCCACCACTCAAATTAAAACAGAATGGTTGGCTTGGAAATTATGCATTAGGAGCATCTTATATAGCTTTACCTTGGTGGGCAGGACAAGCCTTGTTTGGGAAATTAACAATCGTGACGGCGATACTAACACTTGCTTATAGCCTCTCAGGACTTGGAATTGCTGTTATTAATGATTTCAAAAGTGTTGAAGGAGACTCAAAGCTAGGCTTAAATTCTCTACCAGTAGTATTTGGAATTAAAAATGCAAGTAGAATAAGTGCAGGACTGATTGATATTTTTCAATTAGCAATGGTTGTAGTATTAGTCATTATTGGTCAACATTTAGCCTCTGTAATTTTGGTTTTATTGGTAATTCCACAAATTACATTTCAAGATATGTGGTTACTGAGAGATCCTCTAAAGTTTGATGTCAAATATCAAGCAAGTGCCCAACCGTTCCTTATAACTGGGATGTTAGTTACAGCTTTAGCGATAGGACATAGTTTTTTAGTTGCTTAAGGTGCAAAAGATTAAATTCAAATCTTTTGTTTTAATAATTCCAATATTAATTTTTTCTGGAATATCTTTTTATTTTTTTAGTCTAATATTTAATATCTTAAAATTTGACGTTTCTAAAAATAAAAAGTCTCAGGAAACCAAATATTCTTACGTAATATCATCTTCTGATAATAAGATACTAAGTAAATTAAGCCGCAAATTTGAAATAGATAATAGTTATGATAAAATTCCATTTTTTCTTAAACATTCTTTTATATCTTCCGAGGATAAAAGATTTTATAAACATAATGGAATAGATTTAAAAAGTATTTCACGTGCCCTTATTCAAAATTTTAGAAGTGGTTATGTTAAAGAGGGAGGAAGTACGATTACACAACAAGTTTCTAGATTACTTTTTCTAAATAATGATTTAAGTTTTCAAAGAAAAATCAAAGAAATATTGATATCACTCATACTTGAATTTAGATATAACAAAAATCAAATTTTAAAATTATATTTAAACAATATTTATCTAGGATCAGGAGCATACGGGGTAAACGAGGCTGCCCAAGTTTATTTTGGAAAATTTGTAGAAGAATTGACATTATCAGAGATCGCATTAATTGCAGGATTAGCTCCAGCTCCATCAATTTATTCACCTTATCAAAATTTAGAACTAGCTATTAAAAATAGAAATAAAGTTCTTGAATCAATGTATGTTGATGGATATATTTCTCTTGCAAATAAGGATAAGGCTATTAAAGAAAAAATAGATTTAAATTATCAAAAAGCTGATAATTTTTTAGATGATAAATTACTAATAAAATTTATTCTTCAGGAAACAGATAAAAAAATTGGAAGTAAAAATGATTATAAGTTTTTAAGAATTAAATCTTCTATCAACAAAGATTGGCAAGAAAAAGGTCAAAAAATATCAACATACGCAGGGCCTAAAGAACTTGAATTTGGTCTGTTATCTATCGAATCAAACACAGGACTAATCAGGACAATGATAACCAGCAAAAATCCATCAATTAATGAATACAATAGAGTGATTTCATCTGTAAGACCTTTAGGTTCTACTTTTAAAATAATCCCTTATGCTGCTGCATTAATAGAAGGAACAAAATTAAGCGATAAATTTGAAGACTTACCAATATGCTGGGAAAGTTATTGCCCAAAAAATTTTTCAGAAGACTATAGAGGTTCAATATCTTTGATTGAATCATTTAAAAGTTCATCAAATATCGTTCCAATATCAATAACAAAAACAATCGGCTTAAAAAATATAATTAATTTAGCGAATTCATTTGGACTTGGTTACGAGCAAGAGTTTGAGGAATTCCCATCATTAGCTATTGGCGCCTACGGAGATAATCTTTTAAACATCACAAATGCATATTCTGCAATAAACAATAATGGGAAAATTCAAAGCACTGAAATCATAGAAAAAATAGAATCATTTAAAAAACAACCTATTTGGGAAAATAAATCTATTTCCAAGAAAATATTAGATTTAAAAATAAACAAGAAAATAAATAAACTTCTTGAAAAATCTGTAAAAGAAGGCACTTCAAAAGCAGCCTCTATAAAAGGAAATAAAATTTATGGGAAAACAGGAACATCTGATGGGAATAAAGATCTCTGGTTTATTGGTTCCATTGATAACCTTACAACAGGGATCTGGATAGGTTATGACGATAACAAGGAAACTGAATTATCTAGTGGGAATGCAGCTTATTTATGGAAGAAGTTCATATCTGAAATTTATAAAATTCAAATTAAAAAATAAATTATATTTTTAAGATTTATAAGAAATTATTGCAGAATAAAATCCATCACCAGGATAATCCAAGCTAGGTAAAATTTGCTTTTGGCTAACCAATTTTAAAGTTTTGTTTTTTTCAATAAATCGTTCAATTAATAGATTATTTTCATCGGGACAAATAGTACAAGTTGAATAAACTAAAGTGCCATCTTTTTTCAAAAGAGGTAAAATACTCTCCAAAAGTTTTCCCTGTAATAAAGTTAAAGATTTTATTTTTTCTTTACTTAAAGACCATCTAGAATCTGGATTCCTGGAAAGAGTTCCAATGCCTGAACATGGAGCATCTAATAAAATCTTATCAAAATAAGAAATAAACTTAGGATTTAATTCAATCAACCTCGTAGCATCAGCCTTAAGGGTATTAACAGATTTCAAATTTAACCTTTCTAAATTTGATTGCAGTATTTTTAATCTTTTTGCTGATCTATCTACGGCAATTATTTCAGCACTATCATTTGTTAATTCTGCAAGGTGGGTAGACTTACTTCCTGGAGCTGCACAAGCATCTAAAATCTTTTCACCTTCTTTTGGATTTAAGAGAGGTGCTATCCATTGAGAAGATCTATCTTGAATTGTCCAAAGCCCATCACTATATCCTGGTAAATTTTTTATAGATCTTGGATTAGATTTTAAAGTAATTCCATTATTTAAATCATTAATAATTTCAGCATCAATTTTATTTTCATGAAGTACTTTCAAAAAGTTATCTAAATTAGTTTTTAATTGGTTAATTCTCAAATCAATTGATGGTTTTTTATTAAATGCCCTAATGATATTTTCACCCTCACTATTACCGACCCATTTATAAAGATCCTTCACAAGCCATAATGGGAATGATTCAAGATATGAAATTCTTTCTTTTCTATCAGATGATAATTCCGGAAATATTTTTTGTTCTAATTTTCTTGATGCATTTCTCAATATCGCATTTACAGTTCCCGCTAAACCATTTAAATCTGTTTTTTTAGCTACTTCTACAGTCGTAGTAATAGCAGCAGGAAATGGAATTTTATCCATTTTCAATAGTTGATATAAACCTATATGTAGAAGCCATCTTAACTTTGGAGGCTGCTTTTTATGAGTAATTTTTGATGTATGATCCGTCCAAAGATCAAGAAATTTTCTATACCTTATGCATCCAAAAGATAATTCCGTAATAAAAGCTATATCAAGAGGATTAAATTGATAATTTTTTAAAACCTTTTCAAGAGCATGATCAGAAAAATCACCCGAACTAACTTTTAATAAAATTTCCCAAGCTGCCTTTCTTTGTAAATATCCTATGCTCAAAATGTAATTAATTTTTTAAAGATAACTTTAATATACAAAAAATTCAAAAATTTAAACTACTTTTTCAATTGCAGAATTAAACCAAATAAAACCTAAGATAGAAATAAGTGAAAGATTAAATCCTAAAAAAAGAAAGATATTTAAAGAATGGATTCTTTCCCGAAAAAATATTTTTTTCTCTTTTTGAGACTTCATTATTAAAATAAAAACTTATTCAGGATTTCAAACGGCAACCAATATTGATACATCCTGCATCAAGCATTCTGCCTAATTTAATTGCTACGGATTCCTCCAACCTAGTGAAATTAGATTGATGGGTAGTTATCCAATCTAATTCAGAAAAAGTAATAATTCCAGTCGAATTACTTTTTAAAAAAAGTGTTCCAATTTCCATTAGATAAATCTAATTTTTTCTAAGTTAACATCCGTACTTAATATTTATTCATAACATAATATTCTTTTAATTTTTCAAAGACAACTGTAGATTATTACTCTTAATTTATTGAATATCTCTTAAAAATTTATCGGCCTTTTTTAAGTGATTATTTAATTTTTCCGCTGACATTTTATCGAGATTTCTCGTTAACATTGCCAGACGATATTGCTTTCTAAAAAAGCTTTCATTATCTTTAATAAATTTCCAAAATAAGCCATCCCATATTTCGCACCATAGACCACTTTTAAAATTAGACATTTTTTTTACATAATTAGAGCTTGATATATATGGCTTTGTTGAAAAGATACCACCATCACTAAACTGACTCATTCCGTAAACATTTGGGACCATAACCCAATCATAGGAATCAATAAACATTTCCATAAACCATTTATAAACTTGGTTGGGGTGAATTCTACATAGAAGCATAAAGTTGCCAACAATCATTAGCCGCTCAATATGATGACAATAACCAAATTTAATAATATTTTTTATAACAACGTCTACTGGTTCAATTCCTGTATTTCCTTGATAAAAAGATTTTGGAATTGGCTTATCTTCAAAATTCCAAAAATTACTATTTCGCATCTTTGTTCCGTACTTTTTATAGACGAGGCAAATAAATTCTCTCCATCCAATAATTTGACGAATAAAACCCTCTAAAGAGTTAATAGGAACATTATTATTTTTTGCAAAAAGTAATGCTTTATTTACTACTACATCTGGGGTTAATAAGCCGCTATTTAAAAGAGGAGAAAGTAAACTGTGCCATAAAAAAGAATTTTCTTTAGAAATAGCATCCTCATAATCTCCAAATAAGAAAAATTTATGTTTAAAAAAATCATTTAACCATTCATCTGCCTCTTCAAAATTAGTTGGATATAAAAAGTTATTACTTTCTCCAATAAACTCAATATCAAAATTAGCTAATGACCTTTCTGCATTAACTACAAATTTATTTTTTTGTAATTTTGGTGTGTCGGGTATATTTATTTTTTTTGGTAATTTTTTTCTGTTCATTTCATCAAAACTCCATTTACCACCTTCAGGTGTATCATCAGAATTAACTAATATCTTTTGGCTCTTTCTTTGATTCTCATAAAATCTCCCCATAAGAGGTTTTTTTGCATTTGATACAAATAAATTTTTTAAATCTTCACTGCTCATAAACATAGGAGAAGGCAAAATATTTAAAGTTAAATTATTACTTTCAACAAAATTATTAATCCTCTTCATTATTAAAAAATCATGAGGGTCAATGAGATTTATTTTCTGATATTTATTTTTAATAAATTCCGATAAGTAATCAACTGTAGAAACATTATTCTTGTTTTCGATATACAAAACTTTAAAGCCAGATATTTCTAAATAATTTTTATAAGCGAGCATAGATGCTCTATGAAAAACTAACTTATTTTTATGGTTAATTAATTTATGAAATTTATCATTTCCAAAAAATAATGAGTCTTCCAAAATCAAAACTTCACAATTTATTTTTAAGATTGGGCTTTCTCTAAAAAGTTGATTCGGGAAAATAATTGATACTTGTTTCATCTTTGCGACTTCCTGTTACTGCATCTTTTTGAACAGTAGATAACTTCATCCCAACAGTTTTTCCATTTTTTACGCCACTCAAATGGCCTATTGCAAACAGGACAAGTTTTAGTAGAAAGATTTTTCAAAATTTATAATTTTCTTTTATGAGTAGATTTAAATCTAGTTGAATCTTTAAGGGCCATATGTTTTGTATTTCTCCCTGAAACTCTCTTTCTCCAGACTTTGAAAGATTTGGGTTTAAGATTTCGCCGCATAATTTTTATCGCATCTTCCTCTTTTAAACCAAATTGATACTCGATAGCTTCAAAGGGTGTTCTATCTTCCCAACACATTTCTATTATTCTGTCTATGTCGATACTTTCCATATTTATTGTTCACATTGTGAGGTACAAAGTTTTTCAATATCGGATCTACCTGTAATTTGAAGTCTATATTTTGCCCAATATCTGTAAACCAATCTCAATAATGGAGATAAGAGCTTAATCTTCAAAGGATAATAAACCCAACCTAAACCAACTAATTCATAAGAATATGCAAGTACATCTAGTCCCTTAATAGTTTCACCATTTTCAATAATCCCATGCAGGTTTGACATGGCTTCTGAATATGAGATGTCATTAAAAAGTCTTTGATCATAATCCTTACTATTAATATCTATAAATACAATTTTATTTAAGGTATCTCTTTTTTTAAGAAAATTTGTTTCTCTCAAACAAAGTGGACAACCACCATCGAATAAAAATGTTAATTTATTTTTCATATTTTTATTCAAATATAGAAATTAAATAACTTTTTTGTGGAATAAAAATTTTTTTTTAGACTACAAACTTTATAAAGCCTTAATAATTGCCAGTTCTAATTAAGTGAAATTATATTATCTTATTAATTAATAAGCCATTGATTAAGGGATACATCAATGGTTTAAAACTTTATGATCAGTCATCTAGAAGATGAACTCCTTCTCCTACGTCAGGAGTAAATTTACAATATTTTTCAAAAATAAGTCCAACACCTCTCATTTTTTCTCCTAATTCATCGTTAAATTTATTCCATTCTTCCGATTCACGATCAGGTAAATCCCACCCTTGTTTTTCTACCATACTTGTTATTACTGTATAGTCCCATTCTATGTATGCCATTGAGTTAATTTAAACTACCAAAATATTATAAACCAAGAGATTTAATAGGTAATCAATATTTTTTGAATATACTTTAAAAGTGTGAAAAAATTATAAATGTCAATTTTGCCAAGAAGATTTGAACGAATCAAAAGTGTTTTAGATTGCAGAATGAAAAACTTGACTGTTTTAGTTGAGGATGTCAATAAACCACATAATTTATCTGCGATATTAAGGACATGTGATGCAGCAGGAGTTTTCGAAGCAAATTTTATTAGCAAAACGAATGCCGTTAAGACTTTTAATAGTACTGCGCAAGGAAGTCAAAAATGGGTAAAACTGAATAATCATGAAAACACTATCACAGCAATATCTGATTTAAAGAATAAGGGTTTTAAATTATATGGAACGACTCTTAATAGTGAATCAGTAGATTATAGAAATTTTGATTATTCTCAAAATACATGTTTTGTTCTAGGAGCAGAAAAATGGGGACTAAGTAATGAACTTATATCAATGGTTGATCAATCAATTTTTATACCTATGAGAGGTATGGTTCAATCTCTGAATGTTTCAGTTGCTGCTTCTATATTATTATTTGAAGCTGTTCGCCAAAGAAAAAATAAAGGTATATTGCCCGCTAATGGAGAAGGGTTAAATATGGATGAATATCAAAAAACACTTTTTGAATGGTGTTACCCAGAATTAGCTGAGGTGTATAAAAAATCAGCTATAGAATATCCAAAGTTGAATGATCAAGGAGAACTTGATCCTATTACAGATAACTAAATTTATACAGAATTTTGACTATCAAAAATTTCTTCAAGGTCCTCTCCTATAAAAGAAAGACCTAAAACTAAAAAAAACATTGCCAAACCTGGGAACAAAGCCGTCCACCATATACCTGTAGGTAAAGCGGCAAGAGCCAGATTTAAATCACTTCCCCACTCTGGGACATCTGCAGGAACGCCAAGGCCTAAAAATCCTAAACTTCCTAATACCAAAACTGCATCTGCAGCATTTAGGGTAAGCAGAATAGGCAATGGTGTTATTACATTTGGAAGAATATATTTAAAAATAATTTTTTTAACATCAGCTCCTGCAACTTGAGCGGCCTCCACATAAGTTTCGGATTTAACCAATATTGTCTGATTTCTGATTAATCTAAAATATTGAGGAGAGTAAACAATACACAATGCCAAAGCAGCGTTAAGGATACCCTTACCCAATACAAAAGCCACAACAACTGAAAGCAAAATTACAGGTATTGAAAAAATGGTATCCATTATTAGTGATAAGCATTTATCAAAAAAACCACCAAAATATCCACTTAATAATCCCAATGGCAAACCCAAAATTAATGAAAAAAGAATAGCTAAGAATACAACTTCTATCGCTAATGATGATCCTTGCAAAGTTCTTAAGCAAACATCTCTTCCTAATCTATCTGTACCACAAAAATGATTAAGAGAAGGAGGGGCAAAGATATCATTGCTTAACGTTGAAAATGAATAGCCAAAAAAATTATTGGCCTCTAAAAATTTCATTATTAAAACAACAAGAAGATAAAAAAGTACAATTAAAAACCCAGCTTTTCTGATATTTGCGCCGACACGATTAAATGAGTTAATATTCAAAATCTTTTTTTACAGATATAAATGAAATATACCCAATTCTTTTAAAAATAAATAGCTGTAAATTTTAAATTAAAAGATATTACTGGTTTAATTTCAAGACTGCCATAAAAGCTTCTTGAGGGACTTCAACTTTACCCATTGCCTTCATCCTCTTTTTACCTTTGGCTTGTTTCTTTAAAAGTTTCTTTTTCCTAGAAATATCCCCTCCATAACATTTAGATAAAACATCTTTTCGTAAAGCACTTATGCTTTCACTTGCAATAATCCTGCTACCTATTGATGCTTGAATAGGTATTTTAAATTGTTGTTTTGGAATAAGTTCTTTTAATTTCTCAACTAAACTTCTGCCAATTCCATAAGCCTTATCTTTATGAACAATAGAAGTTAATGGATCGGCTCTTTCTGAATTTATTAGAACATCTAATCTAACAAGGTCATTTTTTCTATAGCCAATCAAATGATATTCCATTGATGCATAACCTTGGGTTCTACTTTTCATTTGATCAAAGAAATCTGTAACAACTTCTGCTAATGGAATTTCATAAATCAAGGTAACTCGATCTGTTGTTATGTATTTCATATCTATAAATACACCCCTTCTTTCCTGACATAAACCCATTAATGTTCCATTAAATTCATTGGGAGCATAAATTTCCATTTTCACATAAGGCTCTTCTATTGATTCCCTAAGTTGTGGATCAGGAATTGTAGAAGGATTATCAATAAAGATATGTTCCTGCTGATTTAAATTAACTTTATAAATAACTGATGGTGCCGTTACGATTAAATCCAAGTCATATTCTCTTTCTAATCTTTCTTGAACAATCTCCATATGAAGAAGTCCTAGGAATCCGCACCTAAATCCGAAGCCCATTGCGCTACTGGTTTCGGGCTCATATTTTAAAGCTGCATCAGATAATTGTAATTTTTCGAGTGATACTCTTAAATCTGGGAATTGATCAGCATCTGTCGGGAATAAGCCACAAAAAACCATAGGATTTGCTGTCTTATATCCAGGCAAAGGATCATTGGCAGGTGAATTTAAAAGAGTAATCGTATCTCCCACTCTCGCATCAGCAACTGATTTTATAGAAGCAGCTAAATAACCAACTTCTCCTGCATGTAATTCATCAACTTGCTGCTGATCAGGCGCCATTATTCCTATTTCATCTAGTTCATAATTTTTCTTACTTGCCATTAATAATATTTTTTCTCTCTTATTTAAAGACCCAGATATCACTCTGAAATAAACAATAACTCCCCTGTACGGATCATAATAAGAATCGAAAATGAGTGCCTTTGTAGGTAGTTTAATTTCATCTTGAGGAGGAGGTACTCTTCTTACGATTGCTTCCAAAATATCTTTAATACCAACTCCAGTTTTTGCTGAACAATTTATTGCATTAGATGTATCAAGTCCAATAATTTCCTCTATTTCTTGTTTTATTTTTTCAGCATCAGCACCTGGCAAATCAACTTTATTTAAGACCGGAATAATTTCAAGATTATTTTCTAAGGCAAGATAAACATTAGCTAAGGTTTGAGCTTCTACTCCTTGACTTGCATCAACAACGAGTAAAGCGCCTTCACAAGCTTGAAGAGATCTACTAACCTCATAAGAGAAATCAACATGCCCTGGAGTATCTATTAAGTTCAAAACATATTCTTGGGAATCGTCAGCTTTATATTTCATCCTAGCGGCCTGTAACTTGATAGTAATTCCTCTCTCTCTTTCAAGATCCATACTGTCCAAAAATTGTTCTTGCATATCCCTTTGCTGCACAGTACCAGTATCTTGAAGCAACCTATCTGCAAGGGTAGATTTACCATGGTCAATATGAGCGATTATGCAGAAATTTCTAATTTTTGAAACCGATATATCAGTCATATAGAAAGAAAAATTCTCCTCTTATTACATCTTGATTAATACTAGCTAATTAGAATTATGGATGGAAACCAAAAATGGAATTATTTCTTTTTTTAATTTCTTTTATGAAGGTACTGTAATTTTCAGAGACTGATAGTTCTGGATAAATTAAGTCATTTATTTTTTTCTGAAGATTATGCTTATCGTTTAAAAATAAAACAGATTTTTCTAAAACCTCAACCATAATTGAAACCGCAGTACTTGCTCCCGGAGAGGCTCCCAACAAAGCAGATAATGATCCATCAGAAGAATTTACAATCTCAGTTCCAAATTTCAAAGAACCGCCACCTTCAGTTTTTTTAATTATTTGGACTCTTTGACCAGCATTCTTTAAATACCAATCAGAAGGATTAGCTGATGGCATCATATTCTTTAAATTCTCAACTCTTGAGTTATGGTTCTTTAATGATTGTGATATTAGGTAATTAATTAAATCGTTGTTCTTGAAACCAACGTCTAACATAGAAAAAATATTATTCTTTTTAATTGAACTAAATAAGTCAAAGTATGAACTTTGTTTTAGAAATTTCGTTGTAAATCCAGCAAAAGGTCCATATAAAAGAAGTTTTTTATTATCAATCCATCTGGTGTCTAAATGAGGCACAGACATTGGTGGCGATCCAATATCAGCTTTACCATAAACTTTTGAGTTATGTTTTTCTGTTAGATCTTTTTTCTCGCAAATAAGCCATTTCCCACTAACAGGAAATCCACCATAACTTTTTGCTTCTGGAATTTTTGATTTTTGTAAATAATTAATTGTTTTTCCACCAGCACCAAGAAACACGTAGCCAGATCTAATTGAAGTTTTTCTACCTTCAGAACTGATTTCTAGTTCCCATTGTTTTTTATCAATTTTCTTTAAATCTACTAATTCTGTTTTGTATCTAATTTCAACATTTTTGTTTAAGGAAACTAATGACAAATACTCTTTAGTTAAAGCCTCAAAATTAATATCAGTTCCTCTATCTATTCTGGTAGCGGCAATTTGAGTAGATGGATTTCTATCTTTTGTTATTAGAGGAGCCCATGATGAAATTTCATCAAAAGATGTAGAAAATTCCATATCGATAAATTCAGGATTTTCGGTCATTTTCTGAAATCTTTTTTTTAAAAAAGAAATATTATCCTGACCAGAAACAAAGCTAATATGAGGAATAAATTTTAGAAACTTCTTAATATCAATTTTTCCAGCTTCATACAATGAGGCCCATAAAGACATGGATGTTTCAAAAGAACGATTTATTGAGAGCGCTTTATCTATTATTAGATTTCCTTTTTCATCTAAAGGGGTATAGTTTAATTCGCAATTAGCGGCATGTCCTGTACCTGCATTATTAAAAGCGCCAGTACTTTCACTTCCTGGAGCATTTAATTTTTCTAAAATAAGAAATTTTATATCTGGTAAAACTTCTGAAATTAGGAGGGCTAAAGTACTACTCATTATCCCTGCTCCTACTAAGACTGCATCAAAGTAGCTATTGTCATTAGTGGGATTTTTAGATGAAGTCACAACAGAAAATTATCTTTTTTGCAATTAATCAGATTTCTTTCTAGGCTTATTATAAAGTTAATCCAAAATTATGAGTACTGAAACACTCTCGCTGACAAACGAAAATGTAGAAAAAGTCCTTGACGAGCTAAGACCTTTTTTAATTTCTGATGGAGGTAATGTAGAGATTGCAGAAATAGATGGTCCAATTGTCAAAGTCAGACTTCAAGGAGCATGTGGTAGTTGCCCAAGTAGCACTATGACTCTCAAAATGGGTATTGAAAGAAAGTTAAAAGAAATGATTCCTGAAATAAGCGAAGTTGTCCAAGTTTTATAAAAATTTTTAACTGAAATATATATTATTTAGTTTTTAATTCCTTCAACAAAGATGATTCCATATCAAGGCAATCAATTGGAAGTCCTTGACCAATAGCGATTAAAAGGGGTGCAAGAATTCCTAAAGTAAAAACTAAATTTGATTGACTTACATCATATTTACTCAAAGTAAAAGTTATCAAATAAATAATTGAAAAATAAGCATGTAGTGAAAAAAATTCTTTTGGCTTTAACACTGGCCACCTTAAAGTATTTCCCAAGAAATATAAAAAACCTGTCATAAATAAATAGTTACATGAAGATTAAACCAAATATAAACATAAACCTTTTTAGAGACTATTTATAAAAAAATTTACCTAAGATAATAATTAAAAAAACATTAAATCTTCGTTTCTATTTGTAAAAGCTAGACACGCAGTCAAAAATACGCTTATAATTATTTGGTAGCATTTGCTACTTTTTCGTTCACCCTCATTTGGAGGGCGCAGTTCGAGTCATACCATGGAACGGGGGATGGCCGTGTTGTCACATCGAAACATGACTACTTTAACTTACAGAGGTAAAAACTACGTTCAAAACAAAGAAGCTGCTAAAAAGCAACTTGTTGAACTTACCTACAGAAGAAACGTATACACCAACAGAATGGATGACGCTTCTTCAAGTAATGAAAAAGCAGAATTAAATTACAGAGGTGTTAATTACACTAAATAATTTAATTAAACAAATTAAAAGCCCCTTTTTCAGGGGCTTTTTTTTTGGCTATATTTATCAAGAGTACTTTAAAAAATATGTCTGAAAGTTGCTGTAATACAAACACATCGAATAAAGCACCTAATCAATTCGATCATAAAGATGCGATTCAAGAAAGATATGGCTCAGCCGCACAAGAAAAAGAAAGTTGTCTTTGTACACCAGTTGGGTTTGATCCCGTTTTACTAGAAGTAATTCCTCAAGAGGTGATAGAAAGAGACTATGGGTGTGGTGATCCAACAAAATATGTTCAAAAAAATGATATAGTCTTAGATCTTGGAAGTGGTAGCGGCAAAAATGCTTTCATTTGTGCCCAAATTGTTGGGAAAGAAGGGAAAGTTATTGGAGTTGATCAGAATCCTGACATGCTTTCTTTATCAAGATCAGCATCTAAAGAAGTTACAAAAAATATAGGTTTCAACAATACAGAATTTCTAGAAGGTTCGATTGAAAAACTTGATGAATTAGATAAAGATTTAAATCCATTAATCGCAGATAAATCAGTTGATATTATTTTAAGTAATTGCGTTTTAAACTTGGTAAGTCCAGAATCTAGAAATAACCTTCTAAATAACATAAAAAGAGTTTTAAACGATAATGGAAGAATTGCAATTAGCGATATCGTCTCTAACAAAAAAGTTCCTTTAAGATTGCAAAATGATCATGATTTATGGACAGGATGTATTAGTGGAGCATGGTATGAGCCAGAGTTTATAAGTGATTTTAAAGAACTAGGATTTAAAAATTTAAAATTTGTAGAAAGGAGTGCTGAACCTTGGAAAGTAATAGAGGATATTGAATTTAGAACAGTAACTTTAGTGGGCAATATTTAAAAAAATTCAAGAGTTGAAAATATAATATAAATTTCTATGAGAAATAATCTAAGAGATCAAATACCCGCATTAAAAAATAAGTATTATTTCAACTATGGCGGTCAAGGACCATTACCAAAATCTTCTCTAGAAGCAATAGTTAAAACTTGGGAGATTATCCAAGATTTAGGACCATTTACCAATGATATGTGGCCTTTTATTTACAAAGAAATATTGACCACAAAAAGAATCATTGCGCAAAAATTAGGTGTCAATTCAAAGAATGTAGCTTTTACCGAAAATATCTCTTCCGGTATGATTTTGCCCTTTTGGGGAATAAAAGTAAAAGAGGGAGAAGAGTTGTTAATAAGTGACTGTGAACATCCTGGAGTAGTGGCTGCAAGTCGAGAATTTTGCAGAAGAAATAAATTAATATTCAAAATTTTGCCAATCCAAAAAATTAAAAATCTAAACGACGAAAATATAATTTTAGAGATTTTGAAAAATCTAAATAGTAAGACTAAGATCCTAATTATTTCTCATATCTTATGGAACTTTGGATATAAAATTCCTTTAAAAGAAATTTCTATCGAATTAAAAAATAATCGAGAAAACTCTTATTTACTTGTTGATGGTGCTCAAACCTTTGGGCATATAAATATTGAAAAAGAAGTTTTTTATTCTGATTTATATTCAATAACTTCTCACAAATGGGCATGTGGACCAGAAGGACTTGGAGCCATTTATGTCTCAGATAGATTTATTCGTGAAACAGATCCAACAATAATTGGTTGGAAATCATTAAAAAAAGAACAAGGCATTTATGAGCCTTCAGATAATCTTTTTCATGATGATGCAAGGAAATTTGAAATAGCTACCTCTTGTATTCCTTTACTTGCTGGGCTACGGAATTCTTTAGATCTTTTGGATAAAGACTGCCATGAAAAAGAAAAAAACAAAAATATCAAAAAATTAAGTGGAAAACTTTGGGATGAATTAAATCAATCAAAGGGTGTTGAATTAGTTTTAGAAAAAAAATATTTAAATGGGATTGTTAGTTTTAATATCGAAAATATTAAAGATAAGGATAAATATGTAAAGAAACTTGGAGAAAAGAAAATTTGGATTAGAGTTTTAGAAGATCCAAAATGGTTTAGAGCATGCGTACATCAAATGACTACAGAAGCTGAGATTGATTTACTTGCTAGAGAAATAAAAAAAATATTGACTTAAAGATCTATTGATACAAAAAAATTTAGTTTACCAAGGTATCTCCGAGTTGTCCCATGCAATAAATTTTCCTGTAGATTCTGGTGATTGATTTTTAATAATATTGATCAAGAATTGGGAGGATTTTTCTTTACTAAATAATTTATGTTCTGGAACAAATTTATGAAAAGGTCTAGATAAATCAGTATCTACTGTTCCTGGATGAAGCAATGTGATAGCAGCCTTTGGGAAACGTCTAGCCCATTCAATACTTAAAGATTTAAAAAACTGATTTTGCGCAGATTTTGCAGCTCTATATGAATACCAACCTCCAGTTTGATTATCTCCAATGCTACCAACTCTTGCACTTATACTTGCAAAATTAAAATCAAAATCTTTTGGTATAAATTCTTCAATCGCTTTAGCTAATAAAATAGGAGAAAAGGCATTTATTGAAAAACTTTCAATCATATTTTTTTTATCAAGATGTTGTAATCTTTTTTCTGGTTGAAGAGAATCACTATGAAGTCTACCCGTAGCATTAACAACTAGCCTTAATTTTGAAGGATGATTTGATATTTTATTTTTCAACTGCAAAAGGGATTGAGAATCCTCTATATCTAATTCCCAAAAAGGGTTAAATTCACTTTTTCTTCCACACAAAACAACATCTAAATCTTTTTCACTTTCATTCAGATCTTTAGCTAGTTGTGTTCCAATTCCACCTGCGCCTACAACTAAGGCTAAGCCTTTCATTTTATTAAAAATAACTACATTGATTCTAAGAAACTTTTCTTGTGATTTGCGTAAAAATCTTTCTTATTTAATTAGTAAATTTTATTGAGATTTATTTTTTTCTTTTAATAATTTATAAGCTATTTTTCTATCATCAAAATTAATAACTTTATCATTGAGAATTTGGTAGTCTTCATGTCCTTTGCCTGCAATTAAAACAATATCTTTTTTATTGGCAAATTGAATAGATTCATTTATTGCTTTAAATCTATCAATTTCAATTATTATTTTTTCTCTTTTTTTTATACCCATCAAAATATCATTTACTATCTTTTGGGGTTCTTCTGTTCTTGGATTATCTGAGGTTATAAAAAGTTGATCAGACAACTCTTCAGCTATTGATCCCATCAAAGGCCTTTTACTACGATCACGATCTCCGCCACAGCCAAAAACAGTTATTAGTTTCCCTTCACAAAGTTTTTTAATTGATTGCAAAACTTTTTTTAATCCATCAGGAGTGTGGGCATAATCAACAATTACTGTTGGAAGAGATCTTGAAACGTCATTATCATCAATTTGTATTTTCTCCATTCTCCCAGGAGCACCAGGGAAAGATTGTATTATCTTTGATAAATCTTTTAAAGAAAAATTCAGTTTATACAAAATTGTTATTGCTTGAATCGTATTCATTAAATTAAATTCACCAACAAGTGGAACAAAAAGTTGAATTTTTTCCCTAGGGGTATGAAAAATACAAGTGGAACCACTTTCAGTAAATTTTTTATCTGTTACGAAAAAAAAATCATCATTTTCAAATTCACTTTCAGTAATCTTTGTAGAGACTAATAAAGATCTTTTTTTAAGATCAGATGATAATTTAGATATCCAATGGTCATCATGATTTAATACACAAATCCCATCTTTTTCTTTTAAGTAAGGTGGGAAAAATAATTTTCTTTTTGTTTGAAAATATGATTCCATATCTGGGTGATAATCAAGATGATCTTGAGTTAAATTAGTAAAAATAGCCGCCTCAAATTCGCATCCTGATATCCTGTTTTGAGCAATAGAATGAGAACTTACCTCTAATATCGCGAATTCAGATTCTGCCTCAAGAGCAGCATTTAATTTATTTTGAAGTTTATCAGCGAAATCAGTTGTATGAGAAGCTACTTCAGAGAAACCGGGCCATCTATTGAATAAAGTCCCAAACAATGCAGTTTTTTTTCCTAATTTTTTTAAAAGATATTCCAATAAAAAAGTAATCGTCGTTTTTCCATTTGTACCAGTAACACCAATAAGTTTAAGTTTTCTTGAAGGCCTATTCCAAAACTCAGCGACTATTTGACCAAAAATATAATCTAAATTATCCTCTATAACCAAAATCCTTTTTCGATCAATAGATCCAATTTTCTGTTTTGCAGCAGGGCCAATAATGGCGGCCTCTGCGCCATTTTCAATTGCCTCAATACAAAATTTTCCTCCATCAACATTTAAACCAGGCATTCCTAAAAATAAAGTTCCTTTTTGTACTTCTTTAGAGTTAAAAGAAATATTATTGATTTCTTGATCGATAAGATTTGATGAAGGAATAATTCCTACCAAATCTAAAAGTTTATGTAATTTTATAGATCTCATATAAAAAAATTATTTCTCCAGAATGGTACTAATATTTTTTTGAAACCAATTCTTTAATTGATCATCTTTTAATCTTGGAGAAATGCGAGGCAATTCTATAATCTCCTCGGACCTAATTCTTTCAACAGCAATAACAGGTACTTCATAATCATATTTTTTATATTTATCTTTATATAAATCGACCCTATCAATATCAATTTCTTTAAGCTCCTCTAGATTAGGGAATAACTCATTAAGATTTATTTTTGCCAGTTTGTTTTTTAATGAATCACAAAGGCAACATCCCTGCCTAACAAAAATAAATATTTTCATTCATTTAGTCAGGCACAGGGTCACATCCACAGGGAGTTAAAGGATGACATCTACTTAATCTTTTTAAAGTTAACCACCCTCCCTTCCAAGGACCATGTCTAGTAATTGCCTCATATCCATAAGAGCTGCAACTTGGAATAAATCTGCATCTTGGTCCAAAAAAAGGAGAAAACCACTTTTGATAAAACGAAATCATAAAAAGAAGTATAGAAGTAATTGATTTATTAATAGTTTTCAACACTTTAATGATGTAAAATAATATTTCCAGTAGTAATTAGTTTAATTGAATTTAATCAATTATCCAATTTATTGCAATTTTCTATTTAATTTAAAATTATGTCAAGATACCGCGGCCCCAGATTAAGGGTTACGCGTCGCTTGGGAGAACTACCAGGTCTCACCAGGAAAGCTTCAAAGAAGTCTAATCCTCCAGGTCAGCACGGCCAAGCCCGTCGCAAGCGATCAGAATATGCAATTCGTCTAGAAGAAAAGCAGAAACTTAGGTTTAATTATGGAGTTTCTGAAAAACAACTAGTACGTTATGTGAAAAAAGCTAGAGCTCAAGAAGGATCTACAGGTACTAACCTACTAAGACTTTTAGAAAACAGACTTGATAATGTTTGTTTTAGATTGGGTTTTGGAGGTACCATTCCAGGCTCAAGACAATTAGTAAATCATGGCCATGTAACCGTTAATGGAAAGGTTCTTGATATTGCTGGTTATCAATGCAAATCAGGCGATGTAATCGGAATTAAAGAAAACAAAGCAAGCAAAAAACTTGTAGAAGGTAATATAGAATTCCCTGGCTTAGCAAATGTCCCACCTCATCTTGATTTAGACAAGCCTAAATTAACGGGAAAAATAAATGGGAAATGCGATAGAGAGTGGGTGGCTCTTGAAATAAACGAACTACTAGTTGTTGAATATTATTCAAGAAAAGTTTAATACTACTTTTCTTTGGATTATTAAATCTCTCATTTTTTAAAAGAGAGATTTAATTTAATTCTTATTTTTAAAAATAATGGGAAATAAGGAAAATAATATAAAAAAGCCAGGTTTTAAGACCTTATCTATTCACCATGGGGAAACATTTGCTGAAGAAACTGGATGCGTTATGCCTCCTATTTTTTCTACATCTACTTTCAAACATGGAAATAAAGATAATTTCGACTACACCAGATCAGGCAATCCAAACTTTAAAATTCTAGAAAACATCCTTAAATCAATAGAAGATTCTAAATACTGTACAGTTTTTGGATCTGGAATTAGCGCGGTAACTGCAATTTCATCAACACTGAAATCAGGTGACAAGATACTCTGCGAGTCAAATCTCTATGGTTGTACAGTGAGGATGTTCGAAAAAGTTTTCAAGAAATTTGGACTAGAAATTTTATACACAGATTTTACAAACGAAAATAATGTCAAAAAGATTTCAAACTTCGAGCCAACCTTGATATGGCTAGAAAGTCCAACTAATCCACTTTTAAAGGTACTCGATATTAAGGCGATTTGTGATGAAGCGAATAAACTAGAAATACCAGTAGTTGTAGACAACACATTTTCTACAGCGCTTATTCAAAAACCATTGGACCTTGGTGCAACACTATCGGTTGTAAGCACCACAAAATTCATTAATGGACATAGTGACGCACTTGGCGGAGCAGTACTTACAAATAATGAAGAATGGAATAGTAAGATGCTTTTCTCTCAAAAAGCTCTCGGGCTTCAACCATCTCCTTTTGATAGTTGGCTCATTACGAGAGGAGTAAAAACTCTTCCTTTAAGAATCGAACAACAAACTAAAAGTGCAGAATTTATTTCTGAAGAATTAGGTAATCATAAAATTATTAGTAAATTAATTTACCCTTTTAATCAAGAACATCCGCAATTTAATTTAGCAAAATCGCAAATGAAATCTGGAGGTTCAATGATCAGCCTAAAATTAAATTTAAATAAAGAGGATACTTTTAAATTTTGCAAATCTCTCAAATATTTCTCTCTAGCAGAAAGTCTTGGAGGAGTTGAAAGTTTAATTTGTCACCCTGCAACGATGACTCATGCTTCTGTTGATGACAAAACAAAAAATCTACTAGGGATAGATGATGCTCTTGTCAGATTATCAATTGGATGTGAAGATACAAACGATTTAATCTCGGACATTTTATTTGCTTTAAATAAATTCTAAAAATTGAGAGATTTACTTAAAAAACCTATATGGAAAAATTTAGAGTTGGGATATGCAATTCCTGATAGTATTCATGCTGTTTCTGTAGCATTACCAACTTGGAATGATGTAATAAATTACGAGGAAAAAGATCAAGAATGCATGAATTTATTGAAGTCCATTTACCCACGATTCGGGCTAAACCCCATAGTGAAAAGATTATGCGAAAAAGTAAAAAAACAAAATTACTACAACAATAAAAGTATCTGGCCATATCCGAATGAAAGAATAGCTTTTAAAGCTAAAAAATACATTGATAGAAATACTTCTGAACAATTCTCGTTAATAGAAAAAAGAAATAATTTAGCTTTCTTAATAACTGAAAAAGAAGGAAGTATTTATGCAAAATATTTTTGGCAACATACTGGTCTTGGTCTATCTTCAAGAGCTGCCGCTATAGAACTAGGTCTTGAAGATTGCCCTCCAAAATCTTACGTAAATGAATGTTCTCAAAGAATAAAAAATAGAATTTCTAAATCTACAAAAATTGACTCTAATGATATTCACTTAACTTCATCTGGAATGTCTGCATTGCATACATCATTAGAAATCATATATAAATTATTTCCAGCTAAACCAACACTCCAAGTTGGTTTTCCATATGTAGATGTACTTAAATTACCAATGAAAATCTTTCACGGAGCAAAGTTAATTACAGAAGAAAATTGCGCGGATATTGAATTAGAAATCAAAAGAATAAATCCATCAGCATTAATTATTGAACTTCCAAGTAATCCAATGCTCAAATGTGTAAACATTAAAAAAATTTCAAAAATTGCAAAAAAGCTAAATATTCCCTTAATTGTTGACGATACAATTGGTTCTAATTTAAATATAAATTCCATAGAACATGCAGATATAGTTTTTACTTCACTTACAAAAATTTTTTCAGGTAGTGGTGATATTCTTGCCGGATCATTAATACTAAATCCAAAAAGCAAATGGATTGATCAGTTAAGAAATGCATTGAACGAGATTAATATTCCAATACTTTCCGATGGAGATATAGTTTATCTTGAGAAAGTTAGTAGAGATGTAAAACAAAGAGTTTTTGAACAAAATAAAGCATGTTTAGAATTAAAAAAAAGATTAGAGACTCATAGCGAGATTAAAAATATTTTCCATCCTGAAAATTGTCCAAATTTTAATTCTTTACTTACTTCTAATGGGGGATACGGCTGCTTATTATCGTTTGAATTAAATGGAGGATTGAACAAAGCTAAAAAATTTTATGATTCTCTAAAAGTATCTAAAGGACCTAGTTTAGGTACAAAATTTACTCTAGTTTGTCCTTATGTTTTACTAGCTCATTATGACGAGTTGGATTGGGCTGAAAGTTTTGGTATACCCTCGCACCTTATTAGAGTATCAGTTGGATTAGAAGACCAAGATCAATTATGGAAAACCTTTTCTGAAGCACTAAATAATTTCTAAATTCCTAGTATTTACCGTATAGAAACTTATATACTCTTTTTCTGAATAATAGTTAGTATTAATATATATTTTCTCAATATATAAATGGCAAAAATTTATGAGGACAACAGTTTTGCTATTGGAAACACTCCATTAGTAAAATTAAAATCAGTTACTAAAAACGCGAAAGCTACAGTACTTGCAAAAATTGAAGGTAGAAACCCCGCTTATAGTGTCAAATGTAGGATCGGCGCAAACATGATCTGGGATGCCGAGAAAAGCGGGAAACTTACAAAAGACAAAACTATTGTTGAGCCAACTTCTGGAAATACAGGAATTGCTCTAGCTTTTACTGCTTCAGCAAGAGGCTATAAGCTGATCCTTACAATGCCAGAATCCATGTCAATTGAAAGAAGAAGGGTTATGGCAGTGTTGGGTGCTGAAATTGTTTTAACAGAGGCATCTAAAGGTATGCCTGGAGCAATAGCTAAGGCTAAAGAAATTGCAGAAAGTAATCCTTCTCAATATTTCATGCCAGGTCAATTTGATAATCCAGCAAACCCTGAAATTCATTTCAAAACTACTGGACCAGAAATCTGGGATGATTGCGATGGTGAAATTGATGTTTTAGTTGCAGGTGTTGGAACTGGCGGCACAATTACAGGAGTTTCAAGATACATTAAGCAAGAGAAGGGAAAGAATATTACTTCTGTCGCTGTAGAACCATCACATAGTCCTGTTATTACACAGACGATGAATGGTGAAGAGGTTAAATCTGGACCTCATAAAATTCAAGGAATTGGAGCAGGATTTATTCCTAAGAACCTTGACTTATCAATTGTTGATAAGGTTGAACAAGTAACAAATGAAGAGTCAATCGAGATGGCTCTTAGATTAGCAAAAGAAGAAGGTCTATTAGTGGGAATATCTTGTGGAGCTGCTGCTGCTGCTGCTGTTAGATTAGCTGAACAAGATGAATATGCTGGGAAGACAATTGTAGTTGTTCTTCCTGATTTGGCAGAGAGGTATTTATCATCAATTATGTTTACTGAAGTTCCAAGCGGAATCATTCAAGAACCAGTCAAAGCCTAAATCTATTTTTTCTCCAGTAGTGAATCTGGTGAAATATACATCGCATCGCCATAAGAGAAGAATCTAAATTTTTCTTTTATGGCTTTCTTATACAATTCTAATAATCTTTCTCTACCAATCATTGCACTTACTAAAAGTAATAATGAACTTTTAGGGAGATGAAAATTAGTTAATAATCCATCAACTACCTTAAATTTATAACCTGGCTTAATTACTAAATTTACATATTTAGCTATTGGAATAAAGTCATTTATTTCGTGAGAATAACAACTTTCAAGAGCTCTTACGCTAGTTGTGCCAATAGCAATTATTTTTCTATCTGTTTTCTTTATTCTTTTTATTTCATTCACTACTTCCTTATTAACACTTACCCATTCTTTATGAAGTTTTAAGTTACTTAAATCTTCTTGATCAATTGGTTTGAATGTTCCATAACCCACGTGCAAAGTTATCGGTAAGATTATTACTCCTTTTTTTTTTAGATTGGAAATAAGACTTTTGCTTAAGTGTAAACCAGCTGTTGGTGCAGCAACTGCCCCAGGATTAGTTGCATACTCAGTTTGATAACTTTTCTCATGAAAAGAATCTTCTTCGGAATTTTTTATATAAGGAGGGAGAGGAATTTCCCCGTATTTATCGAGAAGTTCATTCATTGAATTGAGACAAGTAATATTTTCCGGAAATTTAATAAATCTCCCTCCAGTTTCTTCATCAACTCCATCAACAATCAAATTAATCTCTTGTTCTAAAGGAGATTTTAATTTTAATTTTCTATTTATTTTTAACTTTTTCGCTGGCTTTGCCAAACATAACCAAACACATTCATGGGATCTTTCTAAAACTAATAATTCGACTAATTTCTTATTTTCTAATTCAACTTTTAACCTAGCTTTCATAACTTTAGTATTATTTACAACTACAAGATCCCCTTCTCTAAATTCATCTAAAAGATTATTGGTAAATTTATTAGTTAAGCAGTCTTCTTCTAAAAAACTATTTCTCACTATCATCAATCTTGATGCATGCCTAATTGCAGAAGGTTTACTAGCAATTAATGATGGATCAAGTAAATAATCATAAGCTTCAAGCTTATAATCTCTTTCTTCATTATTAATTTGAGAAATCAATTAAATTTAGGAGACAAGAGTCTCTGGCTCATCTTGAATTAGGGAAGCCAAGTCTTTTAAGAATGAAGCTCCATCAGCTCCATAGATCACTCTATGATCAGCCGTTAGATTTACTTGCATTATTTTTTTAACAGATATTGAACCATCACTATTAGCAACAACGGTTGGTTTCGATGATGCTATGGCTAAAATAGCACCGGTACCTGGAGGAAGAATTGCGTCAAATCTATCAACTCCAAACATCCCAAGGTTAGATAAAGTGAAGGTTCCCGTTGAGTATTCATCGGGTTCTAATTGTTTTGATCTTGATCTTTTTACGAGATCTTTCCATTCCCTAGACAATTCAAATAAATCAGTATTGCATGGTTCTTTTAAAACTGGAGTTATTAGTCCACCATCTTCCATCGCTACAGCAACAGCAATATTTATATTTTCTGGATAAGAAATTCCATTTTCTGAAAAACTTGAGTTAACTTGAGGGTGTTTCTTTAGTGTCTTAGCAACTGCTTTAACTAGTAAAGCAGTCATAGTCACTCCATTCTGTTTTACTTTTTTATAAAAATTATCTAATTTATCTGTGTTGATGGAGTAACCCACTCTAAAACATGGCACATCTAAACTAGATTCCATATTTTTATTTACCGCTTTTTGAAGAGTATTAAATTGAACTGTTTCTCCGGGATTACCAAAACTATTTCCTGAAGCTTCTGGTTTACTTTCAACCCCCAAATTTACACCAGGGATACTTGCAGGAGAACCA
Source organism: Prochlorococcus marinus str. AS9601 (assembly GCF_000015645.1). Taxonomy (NCBI): domain Bacteria; kingdom Bacillati; phylum Cyanobacteriota; class Cyanophyceae; order Synechococcales; family Prochlorococcaceae; genus Prochlorococcus; species Prochlorococcus marinus. Next base: position 395,497 of record NC_008816.1, on the reverse strand, counting down.
CCTTCGCCTATCCATGGTATAGAGACTGGTTGGCCATTAGCTTTTAAAATATCATCGGCTTGAATCCTTCCATGAGGTCCTGATCCATGAACCTTTGCTAAATCAACACCCATTTGAGAGGCAAGTTTTTTAGCTCTTGGAGATGCAATCACCCTCGAAGAAACATTACTCGTAGCAGCATTTATTTGATCACTATTAGAAGATGGGGCTGCCTTTTCACTCATTAATACAACTTCTTTTTCTTGTTTTTCAACAATTTCAGTTTGAACCAAAGGTTTTTCTTCAGTTTTATTGCTTACCAATTCAAGTTGATCCGAACTAGAAACTTCGGGTTGATTTCCTTTATTTTGTTCTTGAACAGAAGCTATCTCATCCTCATTTTCTACAATTAAACCGATAGTCTCTCCTACTGGTGCAGTGCTGCCAGCAGGCATTAAAACAGCTGCAAGGTATCCATCTTGAAAAGATTCAACATCCATATCTGCCTTGTCAGATTCAACAACCAAGACAGATTCACCTCTTGCAACTTTATCTCCTGGATTTTTCAACCATTCCACAATCTTGCCCTCCGTCATGGTAGAACTCAAGGCAGGCATGAATATTTCGTGAGACATAAGAAAATTGTTATTGCATAAGTTTCAAGGGATTTCTAACAAACTTCCTAAAGTTTTTATGATTAAGAACCCTTTAAACTCTTGTTTTAATTATACGAAATCATGTTCACAGTGGGAACTCTTAAAACTTAAGAAAGTAATAATTTAGATCGATTAGAATTTAAAACTTTTCGAAATTAAGATTTACTTACGTTTATCAAAAATACTAAATCTTCTCTTTAATTATTATCTATAGATTGAATAACTCCATCTTTAACCGTAATCGAGACTTGCATTTTTTGAATAAGATTGTCTCCCACAGTGACATCACAGAAACTATCCACTTGCCCTTGATCAACAATTTCGTCCATTTTTAATTCGCGAACTTGACTCTGTTGTTGAAGTAGATTTCTTTTTTGTTCTTCAATTTCATTTCGTTTTGCTGCGACTTGTTGTTGCACCTGACTAACCTGTTCTTGAACCCTTGGATCAAGAGGATTAACCGATTGGGATCTAATATTATTTACTATTTGCTGCCCCTCCTGCTCAAGTTGCGATAATTGCTGATCAATGTTTGAAATTGCCTTACTTAATTCTTTTTCAGCATCTTCCTTCCAAGTTGGTGTAACTACAGCTTTAATAGCTATTGAGCGCTTTATAGATATTGAGTTTTTTGTTTCCATAAAAAATTAAATTACCTTTTTAATATAGATATAACAAATCAAATTTTCTTACTAAATTTGTTTTCATACATATTTTCTATTTGTAATGAATACTTTTTTTCTATTTCTTTTCTTTTTTGTTTAAGAGTTTGTGTTAACAACCCATTTTCTAAAGTAAAGGCATCAACAAAATAACAATCTAATATTTGTTCTTCTGATCTTGCTCCTAATCTACTTTTAAGCAAATTATTAATTTGTGATTTAAAAAATGTACCAATATTCTTATTCAGGTTTAATTTTGAAATGTCTTCCTCCAAAAACTTGCTTTTAACCAATTCGACATTAGGAACTACAAGGGCTGTTAAACATTTCTTATCTTGTCCTACTAGTTGAATCTGATTAATAAATTCAGAACTAAGGATTTCAGTCTCTAAGGGATTCGGTTCTATATTTTCACCACTTGATAGCACTATTGTATCCTTGGCTCTTCCTGTTATAAAGAGAGAACCATTTGGTATTAGAAAACCTAAATCACCAGTATCAAACCAACCATCCTTGGATAAAACTTCATTTGTAGCTATTTCATTATTAAGATAACCTTTCATTACTTGCGGCCCCCTAACAAGAATTTTCCCGACTTCTCTGAACTTCAGAATATTTTTTTTATCATCATTCACTATTTTGATTTCAGTAAATGCTAGAGGCTGACCAGATGATCCTCTAACATTTAATTCTCTTCTTCTACAAGTTAATACTGGACTAGTTTCTGTGAGTCCATATCCCACCAAAACATCTACTCCTAAAGATTCAAAAAAAAGATCCACATGTTCTGGCAATGCACCTCCGCCGTTAATGGGAAATTTTAGTTTTTCTCCGCATAGTTGTCTAAGAATATTCGGCCATAAAAAAATTGTCGACAATTTATGTAAAGGATATCTGCTAATCACAGAACCCAGTAAGGGGATTTTTGATTTAAAAGTTATTTTATTGATATCAAAATTTCTTATCTTTCTTAAACTTCTTTTAAAAACTGAACTATTACTTATCAAAAACTTAATAAGTTTTTGCTTCTTGGAAGGCATTTTTTTCAACGCCTGAAAAAAACCATCATGTATTGCCTCCCAAAGTCTTGGTACAGTAGCCATTACAACAGGTTTTATTTGTGTAATATCATCTTTCAGAAATTTTGGAATTGTATAGTACTGAGAACAACCACATGAAAAAAAGAAGTATTCAGCACTCCTCTCATAAGAATGCCAGATAGGTAATACGCTTAATACACAGGTCCCTGGTTCTGGATCAGCGATATAGGCTAAATTGATTATTTGATGTAAAAAATTTGCATGTGTCAAGGGAACACCTTTAGGTTTACCTGTTGTCCCAGAAGTGTAAAGTATAGTAGCTACGTCATCAATTTCTGGATTAAATTTTTCAAGATTATTATTTTGCGAATTTTCTTTTTCTACTGAACTTATAAATTTACTCCAACTTATTAAACTTTCAAATTGTTCATCTTCTAAATTGATTATAAATTTAAGTCTTTTTTTTAATTCTTCTTTGTTGTTTAACTTTAGCCAAATCTCCTTAGACTGAACTATTAGACCTACTGAATTAGAATGCTTAATAATATAGTCTAATTCTACTGAAGGAGAATTAATACCTCTCACTGCATTTATAGCTCCCAAACGCATTAAGCCTTGATCTACTGCTAGCCATCTTGGAGAATTTTCAGATATTACAGTAACTACATCCCCCTTTTTTAAACCATATTTTTCGAAAGAAAAAGAGACTTTTGTTATTAAATCAGCCAGCTCAGAATAAGAAAATTTTTCTTTGTATTTTCCTCTTAAATCGCAAACAGCTAAAGTATCACCACATTTAAATTTTAATTCTTCCCAAATTTGATCTATATGATCAAGGTTCTTAATAAAATCTCTTTTTTTGGCAAATTTATCTTTTTTGGAAAGAGGCTTGGCTGAAGGCCAGTATGCTAAATCACCCATATTAAATTGATTTTGAAATTTTAATTTCTATTGTGATATAAAATCAAAATTAAATTCTTCCTGAATTATTTTTTTAACAATTCTCTTGACTTCTTGAATATTTAAATTTTTATTGTAATCAATCATATTTGCCATAAGACAATTTTCTATTCCGCAAGGAACAATCTTATTAAAGTTTTCTAATTCGCAGTCAATATTGATTGAAAATCCATTTATCGTAATCCATCTTTTACAACCAATTCCAATTGATGCGATTTTCTTATTTCCTATCCAAACACCAGTAAACCCTTCTCTAGAATGACAATTTATATTAAAAGCTCCAAGGATTTTTATAATAATTTCTTCAATTTTTCTTAAGTACCAATTTAAATCTTTATTAAAATTTTTCAAATCTAAAACCAAATACGTTACTAATTGTCCTGGCATATGACAAGTTACCTCACCACCTCTATCAATCTTAAAAACATCATATTTAGCATCATTCAGAGAAAATAGTAAATTATCATAATTAGATCCTCTCCCCAATGTATAACAGAGTTGATGCTCCCCTATCCAAATAAAATCAGGGTTAGAGTTATCTAAAATCAATGCGTCTTGATATTCTTTTTGTAATTTATAAACATCATTAAAAAAAGAAATATTATCAGGTTGTTTAATTATTGCTGTTCTATTATCCATATTTAAGTAGATTTAGAAAGTAAGTAAATATTTTTAGATTTGTTATGAAAATTTTAATCCATGGAAAGAATCTTGAGCTCACTGGAGCATTAAAAGAATATACTGAGGCAAAGATAGAAAAAGCAACACATCACTATAAGGATATCGTTAAAGAAGCTGACATACACCTTTCAATCGAAAAGAATCCAAGAGTCTCGTTCCAAACAGCAGAAGTTACTATTTTTGCGAATGGTACCGTAATTAGAGCTGAAGAAAAAACTGAGAATCTATACTCAAGCATTGATTTAGTTTCAAATAAACTTTGTAGAAAATTACGCAAATATAAAGAAAGAAACAATAAAACAATTCATAATAAACAATTTAAAAATAAAGATTCTTTACCAATTGAAAGTATGGAATCAAATTTTTTAGATAAAGCTTTATTTAAAGAAGGAACTGAAGCAAGTCTGCCTGAGCCATCTATAAAAAATAAATACTTTGAAATGACTCCAATTTCATCAGACGAAGCAAGAAAACAATTAGATCTAATTGATCATGATTTTTATGTTTTTCGAAACAAGAAAAATAATGAACTTCAAGTTATATATAAAAGGAATCATGGAGGTTATGGACTGATTCAATCTAAATAAGTTTTAAATGCCCAATATTGAATATGAATTAAACGAGAAAATTCATGCGATTATTATTAACCCTTATTTATCATGGGAAGATTTCTGTGTGAATTGCGATTTAATAAGAAAATACAATATCAAAAATATTTCTACTTCACTAAATTATTTAACTGACCTTAAAAACTGTTTGGGTAATTACAGTGCGGACATAAACGCACTTATTTCTTACCCTTTAGCAGATTTACCAGTTTCATTTATTGAAGAATTAGTTTGTTTTGCTAAAGATAAGGGGGCAAAAGGAATTGAATATATCCCAAACTTTATCAATTTATCCAAAAGAAATTTAGAAACTTTCGCTGCTGAAATTGAGCAAGTTAAATTATCTGGATTACCAGTTTCAATAATCATAAATAAATCAAAACTACAAGAAGAAGTTTTAATTAACGCGATAGAAATATGTTTAGAATTAGGTATTAAAAATTTTCAATTCGGGGACGGGTTTGGATCTCCTCTTACATTTAATGATGTCGCCGAAATACTAAAAATAACAGGCTCTCAAAATCAAATCAAAGTTGTAGGTGGCATAAAAAAACTGAAGCAAGTAATTGATTTGTTTGATATTGGAATTAATTGCGTGGGAACTTCCAATTTTTGTGAAATTTTTGAAGAAGTTAACGTAATTTAAATGTCTGGTTCTGGTGAGTGCAGACTAAAAGGTCTCTGTATTAAAGCTTCTCCATTAGGCGAGAATGATAGATTAATAACTATCCTTACCGATGAGCAAGGGATTGTTAGATTAGCGGTACCTGGTGCTAGGCGTCCTAAAAGTAGTCTTGCCGCAGCTACTCCTTTAACATATTTAAGTCTGCAAATTTTTGGGAAAAGAAATCTTAAATCTGTACGTCAAATTAAAATATTAAAAAGCTATTCTGGCCTAGGTAAAAATATTGAATGTCTTGCAGCCGCGCAAGCAATAACTGAATTAACATTTTTATTAGTAGGTAATAATGACAAGCAACATGACTATTTATCTTGCGTTCTTGCACATCTTGATAGGATTTATTTATTTAAAGAGTCTCAAGAAGAAGATATTAAAATGCTCTCAATGAGTCTTCAATCTTTAATCCATCTATTAGCCATCGGGGGTATTAATTTACCAATTCATCATTGTTGTAAAACTGGAGAACCTATTGTTCCACCTATAGGAAATTGGGAATGGAGTTGTTATTTTTTACCAAGTGAAGGGTTTTCATCCATAGAAGATCCTCAAAGTAATCTAAAAATAAATGCATCTGAAGTTGCTCTATTACAGAGACTTCTTTTCCCAGAATTACCAATAAAATCTAATGGAGAGTTGTTGGGTCCCAAAAAAGTCTGGCTTAAAATATTGTTCATTATTGAGACATGGATCTCTACTCAATTAGAGAAGGAGCTATCTTCACTAAAAATGTTGAGAGAAATATATAGTTAGCATTTTCATGAAGCATTAAAAAATTTAAAAAATATGATCATGGCGCCTTTGCCTGTTAACTTAATAAATAGTTAATTCAATTAATTTGGTTCATATTGCCTGGTTGGGAAAAAAATCCCCTTTTTGTGGAAATGTAACTTACGGTAATTCAACTACTCAGGAATTAAAGGCCAGAGGGCATAAAATTAGTTTTATTCATTTCGATAATCCCTCTACTTCAAATTCATCAAAACCATTATTTCTTGCGAATGATCCTGATGTAAGTCTCCCATATTTAATTAAATCTCAAGTTTATACAATACCCTCGCCAAGGGCAGAAAAAGAGCTAAGGCTATCATTGGAAAGACTAAAGCCTGACATAGTACACGCAAGCCTAACTTTGTCTCCTTTAGACTTTAGACTGCCAGAGCTTTGTACTAAAATTAATGTTCCCCTTATAGGAACATTTCATCCACCATTTGATGCAAAAAATAGAAATCTAACTGCAAGCACGCAACAATTAACGTATCAACTTTATGCTCCATCCTTAGCAAAGTTCCATAAAATAATTATTTTTTCTGAACCTCAAAAAAATGTTCTTGAGAAATTAGGAGTACCTAAAGAAAAACAAATAATTATTCCAAACGGAGTTGATGAAAATATTTGGAAACCTTTTTGCGAAAAAAGTAAAAAATATAATCAGGTTAAAAACAAACTTGGCAATGAAAGAATCTTTTTATACATGGGAAGGATTGCAAATGAAAAAAATATCGAGGCACTTTTACGTTCTTGGCGCCAAACAAGAACTCAAAATTGCAAATTAGTTATTGTTGGGGATGGACCAATGAAGCCAACACTTGAAAATAGTTTTTCTAACCTTGGTAATGAGAAATTAATTTGGTGGGGTGCCGAATTAGATTTAGAAACTAGGGTAGCAATAATGCAAATAGCAGAAGTATTTTTCTTGCCAAGCTTAGTAGAAGGTTTATCATTATCACTTTTAGAGGCAATGTCGGCTGGTACTGCATGCGTAGCTACAGATGCCGGAGCGGATGGTGAAGTTTTAGATAACGGAGCAGGAATAGTAATTTCAACTGATAATGTGGCTGCACAATTAAAAACTATAATCCCAATTCTTGTAGAACACCCTTCATTTACAAAAGATCTTGGCGAAAAAGCTAGAGAACGTGTACTTGAGAGATACACAATTACTAAAAATATAAATTCACTTGAAAAAGTTTATATGAACTTAAAAGATAATTGAAAAAACTAACGAAACTCTTTACTTCGATTACTAGCTGAAACTATTGATTCAATTAATGCTGACCTTACACTCTTTTTTTCTAAAACCCTTAAAGCAGAGATAGTTGTTCCACCTGGAGAGGTTACTAAATTTTTGAGCTCAGAAGTAGTAAGTTTATTTTCCTTTATTAAACAAATAGTCCCTAGTATCATTTCCATAACAAGTTCCTCTGAAATTATTTTTGGTAATCCCCCACTTAATCCTCCATCACTTAATGCTTCTATAATCAAAGCAATAATTGCAGGACCAGATGAGGTTAAAGCTAAAAATATATCAAGGTAATCTTCAGTAAATTCATAAATCTTACTAGTATTTTCAAATAATTTTTTTGTAAATTGTTTCTGATCTTCTGTAATTTCTTCACCCCAAGAAATTCCTGTTAAACCTTTTCCAATAGTTATTGGAATATTTGTAACCACTCTCACACATTTATGATTAGGAAACTTTTGAGTGAGTTTATTTATTGAAACCCCCGCAAGAATTGAAACTATTAAATTGCCCTTATTTTTTATCTGATGGGCCTCACTTATATCTTTTAATTGTTGGGGTTTTATCGAAAGAAGTTTATATTGACAATCCCAAATTATTTTTGACTCTTTAGAACCTGATTTATAAACGTTTATTTTATATTTATAATTTTTTTTTATGTTTTCTAAACTTTTTTCTGAATTAACAACACAAAAAACATTCTCTGGCTGAATTAATTTGTTATCTAATAAAGGGGTAACTATAGCGCTTGCAATATTTCCAAAACCAATAATCGCAATTTTATCTGTCACAGATTAATCATGAATAAGCACTTAATTTAGAATTACCCCATGCTGGTTCAGGAGTAGTATTTTTGCCCAAACTATATTGTGGTGTGTTTTCTGTAGACACAGAAGAAGGAGAAGCTTCTTCTGGGGAAGAACTAGTTACATTTACACAACTTGGAGCAAAAAGAAAAATACTTTCACCGACTCTCTCTTGATGTCCATCAATTGCATATGTTCCCCCAGCAATAAAATCAACAGCTCTTTGAGCCTGATCAGGATCCATCATAGTTAAATTGAGAATTACAGTTTTTCTCTCTCTTAATGCTTGTATAGCTTGAGGCATCTCATCAAAACTTCTTGGTTCCATTAAGCTAACTTCTGAGGATGAATTTGAGATTCCTGGCATACCAACTACTTTTGATGATCTGTTGTTATTCATAAAATCGAATGGATTTGAATTTGCAAGGGCATTTGAATTCTTTGGATTTTGTTTGAAATTATTAATATCATTTAATTCATCCTCTGAAGGATAATCCAACTCATCAAAATCATCATCGAGATACTCATCCCCTGCAACAACTGCCTTTAATCTAGAAATAAGTGACACCTTTTAAATCCTCTTGAAATTAATTACTAAGGTTTAAGAACCTTAAGTATTAGATTCATTTTTTAAATGAATAAACTACCTATACTTAAATAACGTTAGTTGAACTTTACTGCAAGTTTATAGATAAGATTTTTATAAAAAAATAACTAATTAGGATCTGCCTCCAAAAATCAATGCTCCTAATCTTAACCAAGTTGATCCAGCGTCAATAGCTTCCTCCCAATCACCTGACATCCCCATGGAACAATCTGGTAGTTGCAGGTAATCAGCGAGAGCGCGACATTTTTTGAACAATCCTAAATTTTCTTTAGGGCTAAGTCCTTTAGGATTGATAGTCATCAAACCGGTTAATGAAATATTTTTCAACTCTTGAATTTCTGTCCATTTCAAAATTAAAGATTCAGGATTAAAGCCTCCTTTAGTAGGGTCATCACTCAACTTAACCTGCAACATAATGAATGGTTTTTTCTTCTCTTCACGTGAAATATTAGAAATCTTTTGCAACTTTTCAAATGAATCTACTGAATGAATATATTTAAAATTTTGAACTATTTTTCTTATTTTATTACTTTGTATTCTTCCAATAAAGTGCCAATTTATTTGTTTAAGCTCTTTTAATGTTAATTGTTTTTCAAACGCCTCTTGAACCTTACTTTCACCAAAATCGTTCTGACCTATATTTTGAATAGTCTTGATTTCTTGACTTTTAAATCCTTTACTCACCGCAAGAATATTTATATTTGATGGTATTTTATTTTTTATTTTTAAATAATTTGCAGAGTTCACATTTTATAAGAAAGTTTGCGTAAATAAATTCTCCCATTTAGATAGTTCTTCAGATCCTTTTCTTTTAGCTTTTTGAAGGTTTAATTCGGCCTGATTACGGGCATCTAAATAAGGTATAACCTCAAAAAAACTTCTCTCTGTCGAACTTCTACTAAGAAAAACATTTTTTGAGCATATAGAGTCGCATAAATATCTCTCCCATCATTTCCAGGGGAAACTTGGTATAGCATGCCAAATGTTGGATGGTTTAAATAACGCTCAGAACTCAAACCTAAAATATTGTGTTATTTATAATGCACCATACAGTTTTCTAAGAAAAATTGCTATGCAAATAAAACAAATCGATAATGTATTAACAATTACATTGAGAGATTTTGAGGGATAAAGAGTCCTAAATCTGTTGGTTTTTATAATAATTTTTTTCTTTGAGAGTAGTGATTCTGCTCCATGATCAATTCTCAGAAATATATTTTGAAATAACCTTTCCACTAACATTAATAAAACATTAAAGGATTTCTTTAATCCTAAATTTCGAAAATTTATTGATCTAACTGACACTGATTTAATGATATTTTGAAGTTCTTCCTGCACTAGAGGAATAAAACGTAATGCAATTAACAACTGAAAAAGCCACTTACTAGTTGGCAATCCAATCTTTCTTAATGGGTACATGAACCAACTTAATCCCCATACAATGTCTTCCTGCAATGTGGTTAAAAGCATCAAATTCACACTATGAATAACGGTAAATATCAAAGTAGAGGTTTTTATTCCTAGTTCAAAGGCTTTTCTTGATAAGTTATAGGGACCAAAATTAATAAACCATATCTTCTGTGAAGGAATTTGCAAAATATTCCATTCTTTTTGGCTTTCCAGTACTACTTGCAACTCATTGGGATTTCTCAAGTAGCCATCAAGAGATTGAATATCAGAAGAGGCAATTATTGATATAAATCCAATTAAAAGTGACAAACATGAGAGGAAAACTAATGATCGCCACCATACTCTAGATGGTAATAAACTTAAAAAAGTAATTAATAGTAAAATACCGACTAAACTCAATCTCCATATTGGACCTGCCCAGATTGGAGTGATTAAAAATATCATTACGATAATTATTTTTAATCTACTATCTATAATTCTTAGCCAACTTCTATTACCATGAACGTATTGACCAACAGAAAATTTGGTTAGCAAATTCATTAATCTTTTTGAATTAACTCAATATTTTCTCTTTCGACTTCTTTATTTAAAGCTCTTTGCTGTTTTCCTCTCCAAAGTAAAATTAGAGGTGTGCCTTCAAAGCCTAAATTTACTCTAATTTGTTTTTCAATATATCTTCTATAAGTTATTCCGAATAATTTAGGGTCATTTACAAAAAGAGTAAAAGTGGGAGGTTTGTTCTTTACTTGAGTACCGTAATAAAGCCTACCTTGCTTGCCGCTTCTCTTCGTTGGAGGACTTTTCCAACTGATTGATTCTTTTAGTACTTCATTAACTACAGATGTTGTAACTCTTCTTCTATGTTGATTTACAGCATTAAGAGCATGCTCAAAAATATTATCAACCCTTTGACCAGTTAGGGCAGATATAAAAATCATTTTTGACCAGTGTAAAAAATATAGTTTAGATCTTAGTTCTTTTTCTACTTGATAAATTGTTGAACTATTTTTTTCTATAAGATCCCATTTATTAACAACAATTATACAAGCTCTACCTTGTTCTTCTATGCGCCCAGCCAGCTTCTGGTCTTGATCAGTTACTCCATCTACAGCATCTATAACTAAAACACAAACATCACTTCTATCTATAGATTTAAAAGCCCTATTAATACCAAAGAATTCAGTGCCATATTTAACATTTTTCTTTCTTCTAATCCCTGCAGTATCAATAATTTTCCAATTATTATCACCTTTTTTAATAAGCGTATCTATTGAATCAGTTGTCGTGCCACTAATATCACTAACTATTGCTCTTTTTTCTCCACAGATTGAATTTAACAAACTAGATTTACCAACATTAGGCCTACCAATAATTGACATCATTATCTTTTCTTCATCATCCTGGATATTATTTTCAGGAAGTTCGCCAATAACGAGATCTAAAAGATCTCCAGTACCTGAACCATGAATAGCTGAAACAGGGTTAGGTTCGCCCAATCCTAATTTCCAGAACTCTGAAGCTAGGGATATTCCTAAAGTAGTCGATTCGCATTTATTAACAGCAACAATTGTTTTGCAGCTTGAGTTTCTTAACCATTTTGCTATTGATAAATCACCATCAGTAACGCCTTGATTTCCATCTACCACCAGTAACGCAAGTGAAGCCTCTTCTAGAGCCAAGAAGACTTGTGTCCTTATCTCTGGGAGAAATTCACTTTCGTCATCAAAAACTAAACCTCCAGTATCGACTATTTGAAATTCCTTACCTCCCCATGAAGCATTTTGATAAGTTCTATCTCTTGTAACACCAGGCTTATCAAATACTATTGCATCATTACTTTGGCAAAGACGATTAACTAAGGTAGATTTCCCAACGTTCGGTCTTCCGATAATTGCTATTGTAGGAAGAATCAATTCTTCTCTCCAAAGAAAATAGTATCCATTACAACTATACCTTTAATAGAATCATTTACCTTATTCAAAAAAACTTATTTAATTTCTGGATCGCCAAAATGTCCTTTAACTGGATTAGCAGGGGGAGAACTAGGACTTGGCATTAATCCATTATCTTCTGAAAAACAATCATTTTCAATCGCCCAATAAATTAACCAATTGACTGCCGTCGCTCTTCTAGTTCTTCTTGGATAGAGTTCATGAATCTTGTAACCTTTAAAATTAAGAAAATTTTTCAATCCCTGTTTATAGTCTTTTGGAATTGATCGAGTCAAATGTACTGAGGCTGGCCGCTCTGAAATGATTTGAGGAGCTTTTTCAAATTTTTCTGACCAATAAGAAGGAGTTAATGCACTAGAAACCCAAATATTTGAAGTTTTTTCTCTAGTATAAAAAAGTCTTTCCCAAACCAATTCACAAACAAAAACATCACTAACCTTATCTTCGAGAACAAGAAATAATAGATGCTTACATATTGGCCATGTAAATTTATTTTCAACTAATTTTTCTTTTTTTTGCATTAATCGAACCTTATCAAAATCAAAGAAAAATAAGGCATAAATTCCTTTTTATATTGTGATGCATATTGAATAATTTGATCAGGCATCCCAACACTTAAAGCTATTAATGTTGTATCGATAATATCCTCTTTTTTTAAAATTTCCCTGACTAAATGCCATCTTTTGCCAACTTTCATAATTGCTAATACCGTTTTATTTCCCTTACTTTCGCTAATTAGGGTTGTTAATTCAAATTCTGAAGAAGGGCATTCTTTGATGATCAATGTCTCGCCTTTTTTTACCAAATCAAAATCATTCAAAGCTGCTGCTGCTGAAATAGAGGAAATACCAGGTATTGTTTTGGTAATAATTTCAGCATGATTATTTTTTATTAACCTCAAAATATTAGAAGAACTTGCAAATAGTGAAGTATCTCCAAGACAGAGTAAAACAACTGATTCGCCATTTTGTATAAATTTCACAATTTTTTCTACAGCATTAGACCATATTTCATCTGGATCAAAATCCTTCCTAGCCATTGGGAAGAGGATAGGAATATTTTTTTTAAATTTAGTGTATTTCTTGACTATTTCCGCAGCGAAACTCTTTTTATTATCATCTGATATTGGGAAAACTATAACTTTCGCTTTTTTTATTGCATCCACAGCAGCAATTGTTAAAAGCGATGGATCTCCAGGGCCTACACCAACGATGGTGAATGTTGGTAAATCAGTTTTATATCGATTAAGTAAGCTTAAGAACTTGTTTATAATCATTTTTATTTTATTAACTTTAGCTATGTACCCTTGGCAATAAGTAAGTTTCAGCTAGTATTGATGCCTCAATTTCAGACAATTCCTCTAACCTTTTGAAAGTTTGATTTTTAGAGAATTTAGTTTGCGCTAGTTTCCAGTAAACTCCAAAATGTCTTGCCTCACTCTCAAGCAGAGACTCATAAAGGGATTTAAACGATTTATCTTCAGAATTCAGCGCAAGCAAACTTAATCTTTCATGACTTCTTGCTTCAATAAGTCCTGCTATTAAGAAACTATCAAGCATTCTATTGGGCTCTTCCTTTCTTATATTCTTGGACAATTCAGCTCCATATGGAGGCGGTTTTAAGGACTCAAGAGAATATCCAAGATCCTTTAAAAAATAAAGTATTTTTTCAAAATGCTCTAATTCCTCTCTCGCTATTGGACTAAGAACTTCTGCCAGATTTGGTTCTGATGGATATCTAAACATCAATTGAATAGCTACTCCTGCTGCTTTTCTTTCACAATGAGCATGATCAATAAGAACTTCTATTGGATTAGATAATGCGAGTTTGATCCATTCATCCGAGGTAAATGACTTTAAATATTTAATATGAGAAATAGGCCTTTTAAAATCGACTAGCATTTAATCTTTACTACTTAAATATCCAATGATTCCTTCAAGAGCTAAGGAATAACTTGATATCCCAAATCCACTAATAATTCCTATAGCTTTATCTGTAAGAAAAGATTCTTTACGAAAATCTTCTCTACTAAAAATATTTGAAATATGTAACTCCACAAACGGAATTTTTGATCCAACTAAAGCATCACGAATAGAAATCGAAGTATGAGTAAAAGCACCAGCATTTATAAGAATACCTTGGATACTTTTTACAGACTCCTGAATTTTATCTACTATTTCTCCTTCATAATTACTTTGAAAACATTCAAGATTAATACTTTTTTCTTTAGCAACTTTAGTTAAATCTTTTTCTATATCACTCAATGTTTTATTACCATATATTTCAGGTTCTCTAGTTCCCAAAAGATTTAGATTTGGTCCATTTATCAATAAAATATTCATCATCAATAAAGTCTTTTCTTTACAAATGCTATCTAGAAAGAAACAAAAAAACCAAAACAATTTCACACAAAGTGTCCATTAACTGATAAGTTCAAATAGTGGGGGTCGGTGCCCGAGTGGTTAAAGGGGGCGGACTGTAAATCCGCTGGCTCTGCCTACGTTGGTTCAAATCCAACCCGGCCCACTTTAAAATTGCCCTTGTAGCTCAGCGGTAGAGCACTCCCTTGGTAAGGGAGAGGTCTCGGGTTCAAGTCCCGACGAGGGCACTCGCGGGATAGCTTGGTATCAGTGAGATTACCACTATCGCACAAAAAAATTATTCAGAAGTGGACGTCCGTTTTCGGGTCCACTTTTCTGTTTTAAAGGCGGATATCTGGAGGTGCATCACACAAACGATGGCACCGAAATGGCAACAATCAGAAGAAGCGGCAGCGGCTGGCAGGTCCTTATCAGAAGGAAGAATTATGTAGGCCCGAGGTCCAGAAATTTTCTTTCCAGAGATCTGGCTGAATCCTGGGCAGATGCAGTCGAAGAGAGAACAAAAAAGGTTTTAAATGACACTCCCGTCACCCTGGGAGAGGCAATCAATGACTATATAAATGGTCCATTACTTCTGCACCGCAGTGCGGAGAATGAAAAATATCCTCTCAGGGTTACTGCAGAAAGCTGGCTGGGAGATATTCCACTAAGTGATCTGCAGATTAAGCATTTTGCAGTCTGGAGAGATGAACGATTACTGAAGGTGAAACCGAATACAGTTATGCGGGAACTGAGGATATTAAGAGTATTGATTGACTGGGCAAGAGATGAAAGAGGAGCGGAAATAAAAGATAACCCCGCAAGGCAACTGAGAGTGAGAGGGACAGGAGATGCAAGAGCTCCTTTTTTAACGAATGAAGATGAAAAAAGACTCCTGTTTGAACTGTCGCAGATGTCCAACCAAAATCATCTGAGACTCACAAAGCTTGCACTGACAACTGGCTTCCGCCGCTCCGAACTTTTGAGCCTGACCTGGAGAAATATAGATCTGAAGAAAAAATTACTCTATATATATAGAAAGAATTGTGCCGCAATAGATAATTCATCCGGAATGAGGCTTGTTCCTTTCCCTGAAAAGGCGCAGAAGATCCTTGAGGAATTACAGGGAAGAGATGGGAAAGTTATAGAACTTTCAAAAGGTGCTGCAAGAAATGGATTTGATAAAGCCCGAAAAAAAGCAGGACTTGAAACTCTCAGATTTCATGATCTAAGACATATAGCCATAAGCAGAATGTGGCGTTCGGGAATGAGTGCCCTGGAGATAAGTGCATGCAGCGGCCACAGAGATATAAAAATGTTGATGCGCTACAGCCATTTTCAACTTTCCATATAAATCAACAGTCAGTCCCCCATAGGGGGGTTATTGCAGGTGATGGAGCGTATAAAACCTGTAAAGAAATTTATGATTAATTTTTAGAATATGGCTTCTAAATGTTGCAATTCTCTGGCCTTGAGATGACAATCTGATCGTGGCATCTATCATTTATTAACGCTTTATATAGTGTCTGAAGGGGAATTGAAAACAGCAAAGACACAACTGAAATGGATTGGTACTCCATCACTTGGACAGGGTAGATCCAGTGGTGGTAATGCCGCAAGTGAAATTTTTGAAGCAGGTGGATCTCAGAGAAAACGATCACTGCTGGAAACACTTGTCAGAGAAATCTGTCAGAACAGTCTCGATCAGAGAAAGGATAAAAAAGTGAAAATATTTTTTGATCTGATTGTGCTGAAGGGAGAGAAAAAAGAGAAATTTCTTAAATCAATCAACAGTGAAACTCTTATCCCTCATCTTTCATCAGTGAAAGGTTCAAGTGGAACTGCCCTCACCCTGAAGGCCGGACTTGAATCAATGAAATCATCTGATCTTGTCTGTCTGAAAATCAGTGATTACGGAACTGATGGGCTGACAGGTGATGACTGGGACGAGAAAGGAAATTTCCGTAAGCTCTGTGTGCAGAATTTTTCAACCGGAAAAGAGTCTGGATTAGGAGGAAGCTTTGGGCTGGGGAAGGCAGTCAGCTGGATGCATTCAAGAATATTCACTGTTCTTTTCTCATCAAGAATTGAAGGCAGAAAGAAATTAAGAATTTTTGGAAGAAGCGAAATTCCCGCTCATGAAATGGACGGGAAATCATGGCTTGATGGTGCCTACATGGGATCTGAAAGTGAAAAAGATGGAATTCCTATTGCAGAATCCACCTGGATGAAAGAAAGAGATGCAGAAAAAATTCTTCTCAATCGTGACAATAATACTGAGTGCGGAACAACTATCCTCATCCCAACTTTTCATGAACCTGATCGCGATGATACCGGTTCGTCAGGGATAAGAGATCCCGAGGAGCTCTGCAGAGATTTCACAAAAGCCGCATCAAAATGGTTCTGGCCTGCAATCAGCTGGGAAAGACTTGATTTTAAAGCAAGAGTATTTCGTGAAGAGGGCAAATCAGCAGAATATATATCTGAAGCCCGTGCTGATGAAATATGGTCTCCATTCGTTGAGTGCGGAAGAGTAGAACCTTTCGAAGGTGCAAAATCATTATTCCCAGGCGACAGTTCCTCAATTGATGTTGAGTTTCCCATACCTAGACGAGTGGAACCCTCAGACAATCCTGAACTTCTTCATGATGAGCTCAAAAGTACTGTCAGACTTGGAGTTACAAGAGTCTCTTCCAAAGAGGAATGTCTGCCATGCCGTTCAACTATTGCACTTATAAGGGGTTCTGGAATGGTTATTGATTATGCCGAAGGTACAAAGTTAAGTGATGGAGGTTCCTATTGTGCAGCTGCATTTGTAGGTACATCATTGAATGAGATTGCCGAATCTGACAAGACAGAGTTGAGCAGGGAAAATAACGCATTCGCTGAAGAATATTTCCGTGCAGGTGAACCAGTGACTCATGATGACTGGCTGCCTACAACAAGAAGACTGAGAGAAAGTTATACCTGGAGAGGTCATGCCAACAGACTTAGAGGAATCAGATATGAACTAAGGCAGATCCTCATTCAGAACTTACTGACTTCATTTATTGCTCCGCCGGATGAAGGACCAGAAATGCTTAAAAGAATGATTAATCTTGGCAGAGGAATTAAAGAAAAGAAAAGTCTATCCAAGACAAAAAGTTCCGCACTTGAAGTTGTTATAGATAGAGATCAATGCTCCTTCATTAAAAAAGCCAATGGATGGAGAATAGCCGGCAAATTAGTACGATCAGGTGAATCAATCAAAACTGCAAAAGTACATTTATCTTTCCAGAGCATTGCAGACAGTGGCCAGGGAGAAATGTGGGGAATAAGTGATATGAGAATTATGGGGAGTGAACAATATATTTCATATGACGACTCTGATTCAAGGAGATTTGTATTCTCTGCCGAAAACCAATTTTCATCAGTTCCTTTTGAGTGCATAGTCAAACCTCCATCCGGAGTAAACCCTGAAATTGCAGGCTTCAGGAAGGTAGGTTAATCATGCATTTTGTCCCCTGGAAAACAATAGATCTTGATGGAGCATTTCGAATAACAGCTCCAGACAGCATTTCTGAAGAGGTAATTCAGGAAGTAAGCAATGGAATTACTTTCAAGTTCAATGGCAAACTTGAAAAGACAAAACTTGAGATACTGCTAACTGCACCATTTGAATGGGAAGAAACTCTTCATCCCACAGAAAGGGAAAATCCTCCTGTTAAATTCATATGCCGTCTTATAAGCAGATCAACAGGTAGAAGAGAAATAATTGATTTAGAGGATGGTGGTGGTGGATTCTTTTTTTCAGAGACTTCCTATATACCTTTTTTAAATGGAGAAGAAGTCAGGGCAGAAGCACTTCTTGTAAGAACAGAACAATTTGCCGGAGAAAAATCAAGGAGCGGCTATGCCACAGAAATGGGTCAGATAATTGGAAGAAGTCTGATTCATACCATTCGTTTTGCTACCGCCGAAGCTAATAATGACTCCATCTTCAACATAAAGTGGCAATCCTTTCCCCCTGAAAGCAAAGATCAGTTATGGAGATTAATCCCAAGTGAACCTCCAGTAATTGAAATGAATGCAGATGTGACTGCATCATTGAAAAAACTTCTGATGAGTAAGGCATTGAGGAAAGATATCAATTCCCTTCAGAGAGATATCATCTTCACCTCAATTTGTTCCACTGTTTGGACCATGCTTATTTCTATTTCGATGAACTCCATCCAGAATATGTTGAATACAAACAGTGACCTGAGCAGTGAAGAAATTGTTGAGCAATTGCCGCCATCACAACTTCAGACTCTATCTCTATTTTCCAAGAATCTTCTTGAAACAAATATTTCTTCACATGAGGCGGTTGTCGCTCTTGCTAATGAACTTAGATCACCCGAATCTTTTCAGAAGTTCATTATAAAAATGAGTTCAATAATCCAGCAGGAAACAAAGATTCTGGAATTGGCCGAAATAATGGCAAGAGGGTGCAGTTTTGAATCAGATATTCCCGCAGACCTAGAAAAAGAGGAGGTTGCATGAGCGAAAAACTCTTCAGATTGAAATCACCTCTAATAAGTAATGGACTTATCTCTGCTTTAAGAAATCCAGATTCTGTAAGTGTAGAGGCAGTCAACTGCACGGTTGATCTTACGAATCTCTCAACACTTATAGATCAACTTATTCTCGAAAAAGTAATTGGTGCAAACCTGGATGCAAGATTAGTTGAGTGTGTTCATACAACATTCAAATCTCTGCCTTCTCATATTCTTACTGATATGAGGATATGGCACTGGTTATGCGTAATAAGATATCCAAATATTCCGTGGCTTAGATGGAGAGGTAATATTCCGGTTGATCCGGAAGATGGATTTACTGTTGGAACAGGAAAGAAACATGTTCCATCACTTAGATTTCTTGGGACATCATCAATAAATGGACATGGCAGAAATACTTTTTCGAGACTTTTTTTTGCTGCCGACAGGATGATGGAGAATGATCATTCTGACTATTCCCTGGTCAAAAAATTATTTACCAGTCAGGAACTTCATCTTGGTTTGAGTGATCGAGAATTTGGCCTGATCCCAAAAATCAATAGAATACTTACTGAAAAACTAGTTGAATTACCAGACAGCAAAGTAAGAATTGCGATAAGAAAACTAAATTCCCTTGGAGGTTCAATATGTCTTGATCTTTTAAGTGAAGAACAACTCCAGCAGTTAATTGATACTCAGAGTGAAGAGGTCGCATGATTCATAAAAATGCAGTAGGGAAAAGTGATCCACACAGATTAAGTCCTGTAAGAGGGCCTTCATCAGAACTTGAGGCACATGTAGATTCATGCAGTTTTGATGAACTTCCTGAATATGCAGCAAAAGTTCGATCTATAAAAAAAGAACCTTATTTTGCTGTTGACCTTTTTTCAGGTGCCGGTGGTTTAAGCCTTGGACTGCATCGTGCAAATTTTGATGTAATCCTGGCCTGCGATATCAGAAACGATTCAATAATGACTCACAGACATCACTTTGGTGGATGTTCATATGAATGTGATTTAAGCAAAAGAAAAGTTATTAATGAAATTTCAGAACAACTTAATAAGTGTGGAGAAATATCACTTATTGCAGGTGGACCACCATGTCAGCCTTTCTCCCGAAATATCAAATGGAGAAAACACAACGAAGAAGTTTCTGCTCAACATCAGGAACTAAATGAAGATAGAAGAGAATTATGGGAATCATTTATTTCGATAGTGGAACAGGTTAAACCAAAAGCTTTTCTCATGGAGAATGTTACTGATATTGCGCAGACAGGTGAGCAGGAAATATATAGATCAATCATTAATAGAGCTGAGAAAGCTGGCTATCGCATAAATCCTAAATTGATTTATGCATGGCAATATGGAGTACCCCAACTAAGGCCAAGATTATTTATTTCCGGAACAAAAATAAATGAATGCGCTCCTATGAAATGGCCAAAGCCAAAATATGATTCTCTCGAAGAGGCAGTCACCTTAGACGAAGCGATTTCAGATCTCCCTCCACTTAAAGGAGGATGGGATGAAAAGTGGGATGAAAAATACAGCTATGAAGGACCGAAAAACGATTATCAGAAATTAATGAGGAATTGGTTGGATATTGATGACGAGATGATTCATGATCATCTGATAAGAAAAGTAAGGGAAGATGATCTTGAGACATTTAAATTAATGCGATCAACCGGGATCAAATATTCCCAATTATCAGAAGAGCAAAGAAGATATTCAGTTACGAGCAAAGCTTTCAGAGAAGGTAAGCAAGTAAAACAAAATCAGAAAATGAGTTTTGGTGATAAATATAATATCCTCAAACCTAATGAACCATGTCTGACAATAACTGCGCATATGTCAAAAGATGGTTATTGGTATATTCACCCTCACCAGAATAGAACCCTATCAGTTAGAGAAGCGGCAAGAGTTCAGTCTTTCCCAGATGGTTTCAATTTTTATGGAGGGCCTTCAAATAGATTCCACCAGATTGGAGAAGCCGTTGCACCAATTGTTGCTTTTGAACTCGGCAAATCTTTCATGAAATCAATTAAAAATGAGAAAGAATTTACTCAACCTGATGTAGTGCCCAAACTTAGAGAAAATCTTATTAACTGGTATGAATCAAATAAAAAAGAAGTTGAACTTATATGGACAAAAAAAAGGGAAGGAAGAAAAATAATTCCAAGTAATATAAGGGCATGGAATGCATGTCTTGGAAATTTACTACCAGAGACTTTCAAAAAAAATACTAAAGAAAAAAATAAACCTGCAATCTTAGGAGATAAAGATCTTGAAAACAGGAAGAAAGAAACCTATCAAAGATTAAAAAACTTTTGGCCTACCCCTGAGATTTTTCTGCAAGATAAAGCTAGAAAAATGAAAATAAAAAGTTTTAGCCTTGAAAAATATATCCCTTCATTAGAACTGTTTGCTGAAGAACTTATAAAAGATGAAATCGATTGGAGTGAAATCGCAAGAAAAGAATATGATTTGTTTTCCAGGAATTCGGTAAGAGGTGCATTAGCTACTGTTGGATTAACCACAGAGATAAAACAATCAATATTTATTAGCAGAATTATTTCTCAGATCATGGATATTGATCATGAAATTTTAAAATTCAGCAATATGAATAGAGATATACATATAGGTCATTTATTAGAAATGGATAAAGATGGTATAGGCTATTGCGCTCTTTTAGCTTTATCAAAAAAAGATAATAAAGAAAAAATAATTGAGAAAATAAATACAGAAGATCTAGAAATAAATAATATTGAAAAAATATCTCAAGTTTATTCAAAAGAATTTAGAGATGTCTCATAAATAGGAAATTTAAAAATCTATAAATTTTTTAATTCTAAAATTTCACTTTCTTTTAATTCAAAAACTTTTGCAATTAATTCTTTCAATTCTATATCTTCCAATAAATCAAATGATTGAACTTTGCCATAGGCAGTTAAATCTATTATTGAATTTCGATAAATATCTTGTTTAACTTTATCAGTTTGCATATTTAATTTTTTTCTAGAAATAATTTCCTCTGCCAACAAGATGGAAAGTTTAGAGCATGAGCTTACACTTGTTCTCTCAATAATGGCTTGAAACTCGTCCTCATTTAAACCTTTTATCAGATTTAATCTTTCATGAAGTTGATATTCTTTACCTTTATCAAAACTAATTAATCTTCTAAAAATCCTTTGAAAAGTATTTCTTGTACCACCACCTTTCATCCGAACCTCCCATGATTTTTTAGAAGCATTTTCAGAAGGTATAGGCCACCTCCAAACGGCGATATCAGGCATTAAAATTATAGTTATATAAGACCAAAAATTATTTCTTAATGCCTCCCCATTTGGCTCTTTATTATTTTGATCAATCCATAAATAAGGCCAATTAAAAAAAATTTCTGCCACTTCATATTCGAAATCAAGAAAAGACTTTTGCTTGTTAGGAAAATTATATTTGTTTGCACAATTTAAAATAGATCGACGCAAATCTAACAAATAATCAATAGGGATTCTTTGTCCACCTGTAGCAGTATAAAATCTTTCTTTATATTCAGGATTAAATTTTCCAACTGAACTTTTTTCTATAAATAAATCAAGTAATTTATTTGCAGTAAAATCTTGAATTTGAGGAAGTAAATAGATCATCTAATCACAAAAAATGCTTTGACATTCACAGTTAAAATCATTAGGACTTGACTTGATCTTTTTTATCAAATTTTGCAAATCACTTGGACCTTCAATAAAGTTTTTTAACCAATTTTTTAGTACGAATCCTAATGAAAACTCTGGATAATCTTCTTGATAATCAAAATTCAAATCATCATCTAATAAAGATGATCTAATAATGGTTGCTATAGTATCAGCCTTGATCGATTGTACTAGGAATTTATTATTTTTTAATTGAAAATCAATATCTAAATTTTTAGAATTTAGATATAGATGATAAGTATTTGTGAAAGTTTCATAAAAATCCTCGGCCCTAAAAGATACATACCATATTGCATCCTTGTATCTAAAATTTATTTGACTTAAATCTTCTTTTGAAACTGGTAATCTTGCTAAATTACCCTCTAATTCTAAGTTTGCAGATTCATCATAAAGTATACTTCCATTTCTATAATGAAAACCATTTATCTCAACCTCATTAGTACAAATTATTAGCCTCAGCTTTACTATATTTGAAATTTGATTCGATTTTAAATTAAATATGAAGGTATTAAGCAATTCAATATCTTCATTAAGTTGATATTCAAAAACTTTTTTTCTTGCGATACCATATTGTCCTGATCCTGTTGTCAAAAGAAATACAACTTTGGAATTATTTAAAATAGGATATAGATTTGCATTTATAAAAGCTTCCTTAATATCCCAAATCAATTTACATTTAATTTCTATTGATGAATAATAGTCCCAATTATCAACTCCATTTTTAAAATCAAAAAAGTCTCCTTTATTTAGGGAATATTCCCATAATGAATTTCCTCTAACCCAAGGCATCAAATTTGGATATGGATAAGCAATATTCGACAAAATCAAAACCCTTTATCTTTGATTTCAGCAGAAAGAGAAACTGCTACATTATCGGGAACTTCAACTGAAACAAATATTTTTACTGAATCTGAATTTAATTTTAGTTGGGGCTTGGTAAGTTCTTCATTATACAAATCATTTTTATCGTATTTTTTCATTAACTTTGACGTCAAGTTTTCATTTTCAGAATTAAGTTGATCTAAAACAAAATGTTTTTCTGCTTCGAATTTTACAATTTTTAGTTCTTTTCCATTAGGGGCTTTGCTTGATTTTTCTTTCCCATCAGAAATAACCAAAGGACAAAATTCAAGTTCGATATTTTTACCTTTACTACTAGATATTTCCATAGAAAAATCTGCAACTACTTTCCCATCAATAAATTTTGTTCCGCAGTAATTTGGTCTGCTTAATATGGTCTTATTTCTTTTTTTAGTACCTGTATTTTTATTTGTTGAATCTCTGCTCCCATCTGAGCCACCAAAACCTTTACCAATCATTGACTGACCCAACTCTCCTGCAAACCACGCTAAAGAACTTTGATCATTATTCTTCGTATCAAATATTAATTCTGAGGTATCTCCAGATAATTTTCTCATTTCTGACTTTATCTCTCTCAAAGCTGTCTTCACAAAGGTTTTTTGATCAGCAGAAATAAAAGGAGATCCTTCCGGCTTCCAATCATCATGAGCGGGAGGTTCAGATTTTCTAAAAGCCTCCTCCACTAATTTTTTTTCACTAGAAATAAAAACTGCTCCCCACTGAGGCTGTCGATCATCTAATTCTTTAAAAGGTTTCAAATATTTAACTACTAATTCAGCTGGTCTTAACAAGGCAAAATGGGAAAGCTTATCAGGAATTTTAGAATTTTCGCCTAATAAATTTTTATATTTTGATTCTCTTCCTAGCAATCCTGACTGTTGACTTCCAGAATAACCCAAAATAATTTTATGTTTTTTTGAATAAATATTATTCTTTTTCTCTCTAGCATCTTTAAGAGCCTCAGCTAATAAACTGTAGGGATAAATATTTTGTGGATCGGGAATAGAATCTGCTTTTTCAAAAACAGAAACATTACATTTCATTGGAGTTTCACCATTATTATTAGGTGTGAACTTTGGCCAAGCATGCCAAAGTATTAAATCTTGTATACGAGTATTTAAATAATTACTTTTATCTTCTTGATTTTGAAATTCAATACCATCTAATAGCTCACTTAAATCAGGATCTAAAATCATAAGGGTTGTGCCTTTTGTAAGGTCGTTATTTCTTTTTGGCATCCCCATATCTTCAGCAAGTTTCTCAGCATATTCATCTAAAAAAGGATCGACATAATTCATATTCTCAGATTGCTTTATACAACCCCACCAATGTCTTCCTGTATATCTTTGTTTGTCAAAGTTAAAAGCTGAACCTAAAGAATATCCGATTAAACGATTTTCAAGTTTTCCTTCATAATTAGTTAGTGAATTAATAATTATTGTTCTGCAACTACTAATATTAAAAAAAGAGGACTTGCCATATCCATATTCACCACCTTGATTTTCCTTATGTTTATGGCTACCAAAATTTTTAACAAAATTCACAAAATCATAATCTTTATCATCTTCATGAGACTCAGAAGCTGAAAGAGGTCCACCAAGACCTTTGGTACCAAAGTCAGAAATTTCTAAAACAACTTTATTTTCTTTTGCTAAAAATTGATCCAATCTTTTTCTATCAATTGTCCCAATGGGGGGCAGTTCACTTAAAAAATTATTGATACAATTTTCTTCACTTTCTCTTAAAGATCTCACTTTTATATTAAATACTGGTTGAGTGAATTGGCCTAAAGATGCATCCCAACTATTTTGAAGGGTTTCTCTCAAAACAATCTCGATTGGACTTAAAGAAGTTGCCCCCATAAGATTGCTTGCGCCATCTGCTGATATACCTCCATTGATCGAATTTGGTTCGCTATATAAACTTGACTGGAAATCTATTTGGTTCATTATTTTTTAAAATTATTAAAAAATTGATCTTTTTCTACTCTGAAATCATTGATAGTATTTAAGGCTAAATCATATTTAATATTAGTAATTCCATCAGGAATTTTATTATCTTTGAATGAATCAGAGTTTATCCTAGGAAAATTTTCATCCACCTTAAAAACAATTGTTTCTAGATGAGAATATCTTTTTTCAAGCCATAAAGATTTATCTCCCATTTTATATTTTGTGCAAGATAACTTATCTCTAAAACCATCTTTATCATCAATTTGAGAAAGGATGTTATCTACTAAATCTGGAACAGATAATTCACCATCAGGATTAATAATAAAACTAGAATAGTATAAATATCTTGATCTATTTTTAATATATTGAAGCTGATTCAACCTATTTATTGTTATTTTATCTTCCCCAGAATAGGAAGAAGATTTTATTTCGACATCAATTTCAGAATATGTATAGTCTATAGTTTTTTCAGGTTTAAGCCAGCCTTTCCAATAATCGTTTTTTATTTTTAAAATTTGATCTACAAAAAATAATTCACCTAAAAGGCCAACTATTTGATTCTCTGAAGGTAATTTACCAAAACTCTTAAATAATTTTTGAAATTTCTCTATTGCCTCTTTTGTTGCAAGAGTTGGAGATAAACCATAGTCGATATTCTTAATAATTAAACTTATAAGGTATGTGAAAGGTTCATGTAAAGAAGTTTCTTTGGAAAAAATAGTTATAAAAAATGATTTCTTCTCTTCTATAAAAGATCTTTCAATTTGAAATGATGAACTTAATTTCGGCAAAGCATTTCTACCACTTTCGTCTCTGATCATTATTCCTTTAGATGAATCTTTATTTATACCTATTAAGATCAGATCTTTTTTTGAACCCGAATAAAAATTTTTATAAGCAAACTCTTTTAAGAATTTATCTCTTTCTAGCTCAACTTCTTGCCAAATTTTTTTTAATTTTTCTTCAGACATAACTTAATTGTTTAAATCAAGCCCCAAACTGTTTCTATTAGAAATAAAATTTGGAGGAGTGGGTATAGCTAATACTATTCCAAAAATATCATGAGGTTCATAATCTAAATCCCCTAAATCCTCTTTTTGGGTTTTAGAAAAAAGTTTGAATCTAGTAGTTGACTCTTCATCAGGTTTTGAATCTTTACTAATTGGATAAATAATTAATAAAGGTCGAGGACCTAAATATTTTTCTCTACATTTTTTGGCCGCAGACCGCAGTTGTTTCCCAAATTTTTTCTTTTCCTCAGATTCATCCCATTCATTTATATCTTTTTGATCTATATCCACAAGTAGATCATCAGGACTAGTAAGAGATTTAATATCTATTATCTTTAAATCATCTTCGCTAGTTCCATTTTGTATTTTTGTCCTATTCATTGTTTTCACATTTAGAACTGTTCCAATATCTCTCTTTAAATAAGAACCTCCCTTTATAGCTATATTCCAAGTTTTAAATATGGAATCAATATTTTCTAAATCTGTATTTATAAAGTTTTTGACATTATTGAAAAGATCCTCGTGAAAATGAAAATTATAGTTATCAAGGAATTTGAGTAAAACTTTAAAACCTATATCTTTAATTATGTGGGCATTCCTCCTTTTTTTATATACAAAATGGGATTGAGTACTACTTTCACACTCATCGATTAAATTGATGATTGCTTTTTCATTATCTTTATGAATTTGTTGATCTAATTTAAACCTTAAAGTCCATAATTCTCTCCCAAAAAATGTCCAAGATGATTTTTTGACTTTTTTGGATATTTTTCCTTTACTTGTGGGATTTCTTTGTTCAAACATTTGAACTAAAACAGGAAAATCAGAAGGCGTTAGATTTTGGCTATTCATCCAATTAATTTGTTCTCTATAAAAGTTTTCTCCACTAACAAAATTAGTAAAATCCAACTCAACTTTGTATGTCATCCATATTCTTGGCAAATCTTCATAACCATATCTAAAACCAAACCATCTTCCCATTTGCATAAGCGTATCATCCTGTTTAGTCTCTCTTAAGAAAAAACTGCTAACTAAGCCATCAATTGTTAAACCTCTTGAAAGTACGTCTCCTCCAATAACAATTGAATGAATAGTTTTATAGTCTTTATCTCTTTTATCTTTAAATTCTAATCTTTCATCAAAATTAGACTCATCTGAATTTTCAACATTTATAGAAAGATCATTTAATTCATTTAATAAATTCTTTTCTATTTTCTGAAAAGACTCAATTTTGAGAGGACAATTTAAATTTGATCTAACAGATGAATTAATTGCTTTTGACTCAATTTTCCATAAATTCTCTAATCTATCAATTATTTCTTTATCTTTATTTTCAAGACCTATTTTTATTGGGATGAACCATTCTTCAAAAATTAAGTTTCTATATAATTCATGCATCTTTAGACTTCTTGAAACATGGATCATCATGCAACAATGATCTTCTTTAAGATTTCTCAATGACCTGGCAGAAAGAACTAACAAAAAATAGTCGCATGCATCTCTTAAACTATTAGTTAAAGAAGGTTTAAAAATAGGTAGATCTTTTCTTTTACAAGTTAAAGATTCAAGTTCAGAATCAGGTATTCTTTTAATAAAGGGTAAACTAAGATCTTCTCCACTTTCATTAGTTATATTATTAGCAAATAGCTTATTTACTCCAAAATAATCAGCTGGTTCTTCTAAGGGGGTTATGAAATCGCTGGGGTAAAGACTTTGCAGACCATCAGGTGCTTTTGGATGTGTTAAAAAAGGAGCGTTCGGCGTTGCGGTATAACCAACATAAGTAACATTTTTAAAATCAATTAATAGCTGTTTTAATAACTTATTTGTACTTGATATTTCATTAGCTTTATCCTTATATTCTTTTGTATTAAGACTTGCCTGATCACATTCATCATCAATAATCAATGTTGATGCCTGCATCTCTAATTTAGGCATCCTTTTCATCTTGGAAATAAGTTTTATAATTATTTGAACATTTTTTTTAATAATACAAATAGTAGTTTTCTTAGTAAATATTGGAATAGCATCTAGGCCCTCTTCAATATCATTTTCATTATCAGTTAAAGGATGCCAAAGAATATCATTATGCTGAAGAATATCATTTTGAATTCTGGCTTGTGTCTGGGCTCTTAAAGCTTTTGTTAATCCTGCCAGCACTATTATTAACTTGTAGCCAGAGTCTGCTGCCTTTGCTATTACACCAGCCATATTTGCAGTTTTTCCTGACTGCACATACCCCAAAACTAATCCTTTAATTTTTTTCCCTGAAGGCGCGTAAGGATTCAAAATTTGATTAACTACTTCAGTTGTTTCATTATTCAAAATTTCGACAGATTCCTTAGTTCTATTTTTGACATTTAAAAGATAGCTTTTATATGAATTCCAATTTTTATGATTTTCTTTTGGTCCAAAATACCAACTTTCTTGCTTCCTTGAAGAAAGTGTTTTTGAATAATCAAGTGCTTTTATTTCATCTTCCTCTAAAAATTTTTTAGCAGCTTCAAGCTCAATGATAAATTTACTATCAAAAAATTTTATATAATCATTTTTATATTTTAAAAATGCATCATCTAAGGAAACATTATTTAGGGTTTTATAGTTTTTTAAATCTTCTATAGAACTTTCATATTTATCGTTATTAAATTTATATTCTTCAATCTTTTCCATTCCAAATAATTTAAATTTTTTTAATTAGTCTTGGAATAAGTATAAGTAAATTTTGGTATTATTCATCATAAAAAATTTGAAATTAATTTATTCAGAAATTGCTCATCTTTTATCTGGCATTCCCAAATAACGACAGATTGCCAGCCAATATTTTTTATTTTTTTCTGAATTTCTTTATCTCTTTTTACGTTTGCTTTAAATTTACTTTCCCAAAATTCTTTTCTTGTTTTTGGAGTAGAAGCATACTTACAATTTTCATGCCTATGCCAGAAACATCCATGTACAAAAATTACTGTTTTATATTTTGGCAGAACAATATCAGGAGAACCTGGTAAATCTTTTCTATGTAATCTGAATCTATATCCCATTGAATGTAGAAGTTTTCTTACAGCAATTTCAGGCTTTGTATTCTTCGATTTAATTGCAGACATATTTCTTGATCTCTGCTCACTAACCTTATGCATTACTTCACTACTCATCTAACCAATCAGTTTTAAACAATATACTCACCATCACCCTATAGGTACCTATATACAGTACGTGCATTATGTGTTCACACACATACCCACGTACCTTATATAGTTTTATTAGAGGTTGATTATGGTTTTTTGCTCCTACTTACAATGATGATGTATACACATCCAGTAAGTAGTAGCGTCTAAATTTCTTGTCTTTTACCCCTTCCCCCCTTGTATTATGAGGGGGTTGCGCAATTGACTGGTATGACAGAGATATCAGAGGTCAGCATTTTACCTGAAATTCGGATATATTTAACAGAGATTGTCTCCAGTAATGTCACTATCGTCATACCGCATGCATAAAATTTATCTTGCAGCGATCATGAATTATGGTCTTGGTTCTGATGATCCAGAGGAGTTGGCCTATTACAACAAGCTAAGAAAAGAAATGAATGAGATAGAGAAAGATGCCGTTAAAAAAGGAATACCTCTTACTTGGGATATTCCCGATGGAATGGATTAATGAATCTGAATACTTTTTTATTAATTGATGGGAGTCTGATGCTTATTGGTCTACCTTTGCTGATGATTCTGAAAGGCAAAAAACAGACTCCCTAAGTATCTACTTAACTGCGAAAGTCACCCCCATAACGGCAGTTATGTCTTTCTTGATAGTAGTTGTATCATAAGATCCCCAGCTGCTGACCCTGGTGGAATTTGGAACTGTGATCTGGAAAACACCAGTATTCACTTTCTTCAGACCACCCACTTCAGATCCAGCCTGAAGCGCTATAGCCTCGGCTCTTATCCGTGCATCCTTTGCTGCCTTTGCGAGCATATCAACTCTTTTATCAGCAAGCTTTGAATATGTGAATTCCGGAGAGCTTGGTTTTACGAAAACCCCATCTCCAAGAAGTTCAGTTATCTTGCTGTGGGTCTTTTGAATTCGATAAACATCATTACTCTGGATTTCAATATTCTGATAGGTAATCCATTCGGTTCTTATAATTTCATTAGTTTTGGGATGCTTGGTTTCATATTCTTTAATGCTGGCTGGTCCAAGATAAACTTCCTGTTTAATACCATCCTCGATTCCATTGGCTTTAAGGAAATTCATAGTCTTTTTCATTGACTCTTTATGTTTGTTGAATGAGTCGATTTGAGTCTTTCCCGTAGCCCTTACCTGAACGGACCATTTAGCAATATCACTTTCGAAACTTTCGGTACTTGCACCTGTAACAGTGATGGAATTTTCAACCATTCTGAACCCTCTCACAAGGACCGTGGAGGCACCTATGAATCCTCCGAGAGATAAGACAGCCATTGCAAAAACAAGGGGCGGAGTGCGGCGTATAACGCCCAGAGAATCGCCCGGCAGCGACCTGAGTCTCTTAATAATTTTCATTGTTTATCAGTATGTGTGTAGGAGCTTTTTAACAGCTGAACCGAAAGAAAAATTATTAGAAAATCCCTGACTTTTATTCTTTCGTTTCTATCTGGCCATTAATGGAAACATCTAAGTTAGATGTGCCAATTTAAGAGTCGGTTACTAATATTGCCAGATGAAAAAATTGTTCGCAAGAAGTATATTTGTATTATGAGAAAAGTGATTTAGTACTAAACACAACAATCAAAAATAGACAATCTTGATCAGAAAAAATATGGAACTATTTACTAGAGAAACTATTGGAAACTACACCAGTGATCCTTATGCAAAGAATGATTATAAATACTCCAAAGAAATGCAAGAGATAAGAAAAGAATTACGAAAGCTAGATCAAGAAACAAAAAAAGATGGTGGAGTAGTTGACTGGAATCGTATGTTGAACGATTTTATGTGATGGGGAAAAGAGGCAGACCAGCAAGAATAATTAGATGTGCTAAACCCGCTAAATGCCCAAAGTGCGGTAATAGGCATTTTCTAATTGTTGTTTATGGTTATCCAAGTAATGAGGTTATTGATGAAATAGATAAATACGATATTAGGGGCTGTTGTTTGCCACCCTATAAAAAAGTAAGAGACAAAAGTGGCAATTATTATCATTGTCCAGAACCAAAATATGTATGCTCCAACCAAGATTGCAGATTAGAAGTTTTTATGAGGAAAGAGTGCGAGATAATGCCACCCATAGATGACTCATATCATTTTTATGGCAGAGAGTGGATACAGCAAGATATGGCTTTGCAGAGTCGAATGTTGCCAAGATTAAGAAGATTAGTACATGACAAATTAGGAGCTGATAAGGCCAAAGAAGTTTTTGAAAAAGGACTTAAAACAACAAACGTCCAACAATTACATGAACTACAAAGAGAATATTTGGGGAATAAAAATAAGGATTGATAAAAATTAAATTGAATTAAAGAACTTATTAAACTTTCATCCCGCCTTCACATATTCGAAATTGAATAAATACTTTTCACCATCATCATCACTGTCATCGTCATCATCGTTGAAGGAGGCAATTAAGACATAAACGCCTCCCAGCCCAAGGATCATTGATAAGTAGAGAATAGGATCTGTCATTCTCTAATTTTGATCAATCAAAAACAAATCCGAGGAAGCTTTTTCATATCTCCATGATCTTTTAATTATTAGCTTCAACTTTAAAAATAAATTACTAACTGTTACGGATCTGTATCAATATTGCCTTAAAAGTACTGAATTACACATATTTTTAACCTTTTTCTTTACATTAGTTAATAAGAATGTTACGTTTGTTAACAATTAAACTATTTAACTAATGGCTAATTCTTCATACATAACTACAGAATCAGGCGGAAGGCAAAATATTTTCCCTACTGAGCCTCGTCCTTATGTTGATCAATCTGTTTCTTATGATGGATATCCTCAAAACGCAGAAAAAGTTAATGGTCGTTGGGCAATGATCGGTTTAGTTGCACTTTTGGGAGCTTATGTAACTACAGGTCAAATAATTCCAGGTATCTTTTAATGTCTCCTCTTTCAGGCTTTTTAGTTGTAATCGTATCCTTAACAGCTGTCCTCGTTGCTTATCTAACCAAGCAATTTCAAAACGAAAATTTAAACTATCTAACTTCAAATCCAATGACAAATTCAAACCCTAAAGTAAAAACAATCGAAAAAGAAAAAGTTGTTGCAGAAACTCTTAATGGCAGATTCGCAATGCTTGGATTAATTGCTGCTGTTGGAGCTTACTTAACAACAGGCCAAATAATTCCAGGTTTCGTTTAAATGCTTTTACTCTCTGTACCATTTTACGATTTTCCATCTTCACCCATACTAATAATTGGCGCGATTGGGATTGTTGTAGCATTGGCTGTATTTTTTCTAGCTTACAAAAAGTACTTTAATTCTCCATTTAACAGAGAACTTCAATTAAAGAAAAAAGCTCTATTGAAGGAGAAAACAGAACTAACCAAAAAACTTGAAAAAATAGAGCAAGATTTAAAAAATTTGTAGTGAAATCAATGAACATAGACATTTTCCTAATCTCATTCTTCACCTATCTTTTAGTACCAGTAGTAATGATCGCTAAGGGGAAAAAAGCAACTATCTAAAAAAGATTTAGACTGCGATCTCTTTAAACATGGCCTTTTGTTTAGGAGCCTTCACATTAGCCTCATATTTTTCAAAAGTATTGCTTAATTTGAAATCTAAAAAAGTTTCAATTGACATAAAAAAAGGAGCTTATTGCCCCTTGTTGTTTGATTGACTGTCAATCGAATTACTTTGTTTTTAGTTCAGGTTCGTACACTGCACCATTGCAAACTGCTACTGAAATACTTTCTTTTGATGCTTTATCCCAATTTTTTAGTTCCATCTCGTATTTATCAATCCATTTAAAAGTTTTTTTAAAGCATTGATTCCAATAAAATGCCTTTTTTGAAATAGGTATCAAAGAGATAAAAATTAGTACTATTGCAGTTGTAGATGTAATTACACAGTATTTGATGACCTTTGGGCCTTTATTAGGTGACATAAAAAAGAGGGTATTATCCCTCTTAGTTTAGATCGACTGTCAATCAATAAAATTATCCCATACCAGCAAAAGCATAGACAAAAAGTTGACTAAAAAAGATTCCCCTGAATCTCTTTATTATCTTTTACAGGATTACAAACCAACTTTGCATATTGCTCTGAATAAGCACAATTTTTACAGGATAAATTTGGTTCCGGGATCTGGTGATTATTCATCAAAGAAACCATTGAATCTATTTCTTCTTCAATCCAATCAATATTCCAATCATAAGGAACTAAATATTCGTCAAAATTCATTCTTTTATTAAATTCCTCGTCGTCTCTTTTTGCATTACAAACTAAAAAATAAGATGTTTTATGAACATCAAATCCCATTCCTTTTAGAAGATAGGCATAGAAATCCATCTGGATTTTATAGCCTTCATGATATGGATCATCAAGATAATCTTGTTTATCTACTCTCCCAAGTTTTGCCTGAGATTTGTAATCAACAACTATTAATTGCTTTGTAATCTTATGCTGCCAAATATCATCAACTCCTCCAGTCAAGATGATGTTTGTATTCTTATGACGAAGCATCAATCCTTTATGCAGAGAGTTACGCCAATCGTCGATTTCGGGATGATCAAAAGGAACTAGGTGACTCAAATCATTATCGATAAATAATCTATGAGGAATTTGTCTTTCTCGACAATAATCAAATTCTTTTTTTAAGAGCAAATCAGTTGTCTCATTTAAAGTCCATCCTGGCGTTCCTGGAGGGTCAAGTCCTTTTACTCTGTCCAAGTAAAAACATCTCTTGCAGGTTAAAAAATTGGAAAACCTCCCTCTACTTATTTTGAAATCATCTTTCTGATTAGGAGAGTAAGACGAAGATGCTCTAGTCCTTAATCCAGTAGCTTTTACGGGTTCTTTTTTATTGTTTCTCTTAAGATCTATCATGCCTTTTTAATTCAAAAAGAATCTTTCTTATCCATAGATTATCTAGATTAAGAACTATTATCAAAATTTAAAAAGCAAGTATAAATAAAAGTGAGATGTAAAAAATTTTATATTTAATATTTTTATTTTCCTCTAGAATCAAATATTAATTAAAAGCAGTTTAGAAACTGACCAAAGCATTATGAACTTACAAATAGAAAAACAGACCGTTTTAGTAACAGGTGCAGGGAGAGGATTAGGTTCCGAAATCGCAAGATCATTTCATAGAGAGGGTGCAAAAGTAATTATCAACTATAGAAATTCATATGAAAGTGCAAAAAATTTATCTGATTCTTTAGGAGAGAATGCAATTTTAGTAAAAGGGGATATCAGAGAAAAAGATCAAGTCTCTAAAATGCACGAAGAATTGGCAAGTCAAAATATCAGAGTGGATACGATAATCCACAACGCAATAAATGACTTTATTTTCAATGGTGATCAAAGAAAAAAAATAGACACTATAGAGTGGCAAGATTTCCAAAATCAGATTGAAACTACTCAAAAAGGATTTCTAAATCTGCTGAATATTTTTACACCAAAGATGAAAAATAATTCTTTTGGAAGAGTTATATCTATTGGAACTAATTTATTTCAAAATCCAGTAATTCCTTACCATGATTACACTGCAGCCAAAGGCGGATTATTATCACTTACAAGAACTGCAGCAATAGATCTAGGGCAATTTAATATCACAGTAAATATGGTTTCAGGAGGCTTATTAAAGGTAACTGATGCTAGCAAAGGCACTCCAGATAGTGTTTTTGAATATATTTCCAGCATTACACCCTTAAGAAAAGTTACCACTACAGAGGACTTTTCGGATGCTGTATTATTTTTTGCTTCCCCTTGGTCGAGGGCAGTCACTGGTCAAAATTTAGTAGTTGATGGTGGCTTAGTTCTAAACTAATTAGCTTTAATAAAATTTATTTTTTTCTAAATTATTTTTTCTTTATAGAGAATAATTAATTGATAATTCTAAAGTTTTAATTAATTGAGATTTAGGATTATTAATGATTTGATTTTTAAATATTAATTATCTTTTATCAATTAGATAAAGGGAATTACTTTCAAAAATCCCCTCAGTTATCCATTCTCTATACTCCTCTATTAATGCTAATTTATTTTTTAAATTTTCTTCTTCCCCAAGTAACTTTTGTCTATAAATCATAGAATCCAATACATATTTGCAGATTGATAATGCTTTATTATTGTGCTTATTCATACTCACTCATAAATGAAAAATTTTTAAAATCTTAAATTAATTAAAACTTTATTGATGTAACAAAATATCCTTATTAAGATAAAAATTTACTCCTTTAAAAAGAATCAAATAAATTCATTTCTCTTTTTGATGCATCTGAACTTCAAGAATTAAAATAAGGTATAAGATTATTTTTAAATATGTTTACGGAAAGGACAAATAAGGAAAAAATGGTTAGCTGGACAATAAGCCAAGCTAACATTTTATAGTTCGGATTTTTTGTGAAAAGTGAGATATTTTTTGTGATAAGAGAATTCAAGTGAAAACTCTCCTTATTTTTGACTACATTGATCAAATCTTTTTTCTCATTTTTATTTTTATCTTTTAAATCTTGATCCATAAATGTCTCAATTGTTTTTTTTGATTTGTTTATTTCAGGCGTTTTATTTTGTAGTTTCTTAACTAATAGGATGTTTCCATATATCCAAAATGAAAAACCAATAACTAGCGGAAATAATGATTTGAAATTTATCAAAATTTATTCCCTTAAGCTTATCCCTAGTCTTAGTGCTAATGTTCCTGCGAAGATTGCAATAAGCATTCCTAAAGCAATAAAAATAATTTCATCAGAGGATTCCATTTTTAATTTTCTCTTTGAAAATATTGTTTTTTCCCAATCAATAGGTAAACAAGAGCTTCAAACATTTTTTTATCTAAAAATTTAAAATAACTAATAAGATTTATTTTCAAGATAGGAAGAAAATATGAACTTCTAAAAGATAAATTTTATATCCTTCAAAGTAATCAATGAATTTGTTTCAATAAAAATTCCAAAAGTTGTGAAAAGCTAAACTTTATTTATCCTTCCTCCATAACACCCACTCCCAATTCTGAAAAAACCAGAGGCAGCCTTCAGTAAATCTGCGTTATTAGTAATTCTTGATAATTTTGAGGATAAACCTGAAAATAAAACCTCGTTCACTTCATGTGATTTAATTTTTGTTTGATATGGGTGCCATATTTTTCCATCTTTAAGAAGTATCGCTTCACCATTTAATTTGGTTTCGCCGTTTTCAAAGCTCCAGCTTGTAGGCTTATCTTTAATTGGTCTATGAGTATAAAAATTACCCTTAAAATTGTTCTTCGAAATAATGGATCCTTTTAATGAATTTGATCTCCGTTCTTTTAAAACAATCGAAATACTTGGCACTTCTTCTGAAATTAAAAAGCATTGTATAGGATGGCTTATCTCAGCTAAAAAGGGATACAAAATTATGATGAAATTATAAAATTCTATTTTAAAACAATTTTCAAAAACAATAGATTCCTGTTTTTAAAAGGTTTGACTGGGAGTAAGTCGACATTGATTCATTTAGTGATGCCAAACCAACCAAAATAAACCGCAGCCATAAATAATTCCTATTGAAACTATTAATGGAATAAATAAGGATTTCATTTAACTAGAAATCTGCCCATATCATTCATTAAAAACCAAATTGCAATTGAAAGATTTAAGAGCACTGTAAGAGAAATGGAGATTATTAAAAACTTTTTTCCCACGCCTGATTGATTAGCATCTTTGCCCGCAACTGAAATCGATTCAAGTTTCATAAAAGAGATGATTTGATTGCCTTCTATTTTAGATCTTTTGTCAATCTTCAAGATTTGATATCTGCTTTTCTGCCTTTATATCTCTTTCAGGACTTTCTATATATTTAGTCATATCTATCTGCCATTGCCTTATTTGATCGATATTAAATAAAACATTGCTTCTGGGTTTACCAGTAACGTATATCCAATGCTTACCAGCTTCTAATACTTTTGTGCTTTTTAATTCCCAAAGTGATGATGATGAAATTCCTAGTAACTTTGATGCTTCTGAACTTTTTAAATATCTATCCATAAAAAAAAGGATTGTTACTTTCCTCTTAACCTAAAAAGACTATCAATCAAGCCGATTGTATATCAGGAGTTCAGGAGATGTAGTAAAGAAATAGCTTTAGAGTTTCTGATGTTACGGACTTGTCCAAAAAATGAAAAAACATGAAACAATTTTATTTTTACGAAGTTTAATGGCATTAATCCCTTTTAAATCAACAGAAAAACAAGGTAAAGCTAATAGTAAAAGTATTCTTAGCCTTGCAATATTGATGTTCTCATTGGTAGCTTGGATGTGCTTATTCAGGTAAAAAATTATGACTAAAAAAGAAGGAAAAGAATTAGCTACTGTAAAGGTTTACCTCAATACTGGAATCATTGCAGCATTAATTGGGGTAGGATTTGTTGCCTCTACTTTAGTTTTTGGAGTATTACTTCTGGTTTTAAAATAATTGTCTAAAAAATATTGAAATTCTTTTTCATTAGATTTAGAAATATCATATGAACAAATTGATTTAACGTCAGATTTGAAAATTTCTAAAAATTTATTATTGTCTTTTATGTAGTCATCAGGAATAGATGAAAAAAAATATTCATATTTCAAGATTGATTCTTTATCAAGACCTTTAAAAAGATTTTTTTCTAGAGAATCACAATATTTTTTAGCCAATTGATTATTGTTTATTTTTTCTTCGGGATATGTTTCTCCAAATGAAGGCGGAATATCTATTAAATTAATTTTTACTATTAAGACAATTAAAAATAATGAGAAAAGATTAAATTTCACTGCTCGACTTTTGGATTTTAAAAAGGTTTTATTTGATTTTTCAGTTCACCGAGTGGCGCAGACCTTAACAGCATGAACAATCACTTTCAGATTCAGGATGAGAAGATTCCAGGGCATCTGCGATATCTCTGAGCATATCCGCCACATATCCCGGAGGACATTGAAACTTGGCTATGTAATCGACACTCTTCTTAGCCATTTCTGTATATGCAGGAAGGATCAAATCATCAATCTGATTCTGAGTCGGTTTCCATCTCGCTTCGCAACTGTCAGTCATTTCTAAACTTGGAATCTCTACAATATAGTTTGAACTCAAGCTGATATCAACATCAAAAGATACAGCTGTGTAAGAACAAGATATAAGTGGACTGAAGATAAGTTACAGCACTCCCTAGCAATAATTTGACAGCAACTGATGGGCCGTCTAAATTTATCTTGCACACTTCAGAATCATTGTGCTGCAGGCAGTCTTGATTGGTCCAACCCGGCCCACTTTAAAATTGCCCTTGTAGCTCAGCGGTAGAGCACTCCCTTGGTAAGGGAGAGGTCTCGGGTTCAAGTCCCGACGAGGGCACTTGAGCAATTGATAAATATAACTGAGATATCATAGATAACATTTTAACTAGAATTCAAATAAATTTAAAATAGTTTCCCTTTAGTAATGCCACTATCGTCATACCGGATGCACAGAATATATATTGCAGCAACCATGAATTATGGTCTTGGTTCTGATGATCCAGAGGAGTTGGCCTACTACAACAAAATCAGAAAAGAGATTGATGATATGAAAAAACAACCAATTAAAAAAGGAATTTTTCTCAATTGGGATACCACCGTAGGAATGGATAAATGAACCTGAATACTTTTTTATTAATTGATGGGAGTTTGATGCTTATTGGTCTTCCTTTATTGATGATTCTTAAAGGCAAAAATTGATCAAAATTTCTATACATTTTACCCATATTTAAATTCAATTGTTGATCCTTTATCCGTATATGGGAGTACCTCAAACCGTACATATTTATTAGTCGAATGGCCGCTCTAACTAGTTAGAAATAGATGTAGTCGTCATGAGCAAATGTCTACGAAATCCACACTGAAAGAAGATTATAAATCTGAGATTGAAGAAAGATCAGAAGAACTTCTTGAGGAAGAAATCAGGAATCAGCAAACATTGGAAAGCTTTGTTGAATCTGATAAAAACTGGAGCTGATTAAATTTTATTTATTTAGGAGAAAGTTATGAACTTAAAAAGATCACCATTCTCAATTCTGGCCAAAGACAAAAGAGAAATGGACTACATCAAAGGAGTTTACAAGAGAAAAATTCAATCTGAAATTGAATCTTATAAAGATCCCGAAGACGAAGATAAGAGAGATACAATCCAAGCTCAAGATGTATTGATGCTTGAAAGGATCTCAATTTAGTTATTTTTTTTCTTCTTCTTATCTTTCTTTTTCTTCTTTACCTTTTCATAAACCTCATCAGCCTTCTGTTCAATACTGTCAAGCTTATTTGAGATTTCTTTAATAGCTTCTGCTTTTCCTTCTTTAACTAAAGTATCACTTACCTCAATAATTTTAACTGGCTCTACTTTAACTACATTATCTTTTATCTCTTCAGTTTTAATTCCAAACTTACCTTTAATAAAATTGGCTATAAAAATAAGAACAGGCACATGAGCTAAACCGCCTATTAATATTCTTGTTTCTGAATAAGCCATTTAATAGTTAGGATAACTGAGATATTTAAGCATAAATTTAATTTTTAAATTCGTTTTATTAATCTAATAAACATTAATAATCATTTCTTGATTCATAGATCAATAATCTTGCTATTAATTGATTAGAGACTTTTTTTATTAAATGCCATTAGACGTATTTCTAATGAACATGTGTGTTGTAGTTATTGCTTTGCTAATCAGAAGAGAAATCAAACTTAAGAAGGCGAGATAAATCATGAAAACACAAATTTTTAAAGAGCAATACATTCCAAATATCCATGCCATTACTCTTTTAATAATGCTTCTTCTATGTCTATGGTTACCTCTAGCACTCAGATTCTTATTAATAATTTAGTCAAATTAATTAGTTAATACTCTTATCCTTAAACTCTGCTATATCCTAATTTTGTTTTAAAGATCTTATATGGAACTCCTGTTCGCATCAAACTTGTATATGTTTGTATAGTTAGTTTTTCGACTAATCAGAAACCCAACTTGTGATTTTCGTTGTGCTATAAATATGTCCTCCCGATTCTATATTCTTAATGGTTTCAGGATCTGAAAAAACATGCTTAGCTACACCTTCTTCAGCTTGATGAATAACAATAACTTCTTTTGGATCAATTAAACTTTTGCCACGATATAAAGGAGTAAGTCCTACCGTTTTATGAAATGCATCTATCTCTGGACTATCAAACATTTTTACCCATTCCTCAAATGTATTTGAAAGTTTAAAGGTGAAAACAGTAGTTTCAATAGTCATAAAAATAAGCTAATTGCTATTTATTTTAAATCGACTGTCAAGAATCAAGAAAAACTGCTGGATAAAGTGTTTGTCCATTCATTAATGATTTGTCAAATGGCTTCCAGATATTTCTCCTATCTTTTTAGCAACTAATCTTGATGAAAAAGTTAAATATAGATTATCTAAAAATTAAGAATTTTAATTTGGTATCACATGTACCGTTTATACGTTTTTTGGAAGCTATTAATTGGATATGAGTTATTTTGCTGAACCAAACCATATTGAATATGATGCATGGTTCGATGAAAACATCGACCCAGTGGATCTTGTGAATTACTCAGATGAAAAGGAGTTCAGTGATTCCGTACACTTTAAGTTCCATAAGATGTCCACAAGAAATTTAACGATTGGTTCTTCTGATAATTTTCACTGGTAAATAAAAGATTTTTCACTCCAAAGATATTTATGAAACTTACGCAGAATATGTTCCATCACTTTCTCTTCTTGCCTTAGCTAATACAATTTCATCTACAACTTTTTCAATCATGTAAGCACTTTTTTTACCAAAACATTTTTCTTTTTTAATACTCTCAAAATCATTTGGGATTAATCCATTATATTCACAACAGTCGCATTTAATATCAATTTTCTTACCTCTGAAAACCTCTAAAGCTTTAGAAAAAATCCATTGCTGAACTGAAATACTTTCCCAACTATCAAAATTCGACCATTCATCAAAATCCCTACTAAGGATGCCTTTTAATCCATCAGCCTGATTTACATATACTAAGTATGAATCTTTTCTTGGTTCATCATTAATACCAATTGTTTTGACAGAATTGTGATTCATTAAATATAGATTGATTGATTAGCCTTATAAATCTAGAGGATAATTTCAAAAATATAAACAAAAAAATCTCTCACATAAGATCATTAATCGCTTTATCCAATCTAGAAGTATTATTTGTATTTCTGAGTAATTCAAAATCCTTAAAATCAAAGCCGGGGCCAACGCAACAACTCACTAAAGTAAATTCGCCTGTACTTTTTGCAGCTTGCCAATATCCAGATGGGATCATTTCTACTGGATTATTGGAATCTAAAATTAAATTTCTTATTAACTTATTATGATTATCTAGGCACCATAAATTCAGAGGATCGCCCCTTAAAAAAATCCAAATTTCATCAGCATTTTTTACTCTGTGCCAAGCACTTTTTGCATCTTTCTCCAAAAGATAATAAATTCCCGTAATAAAGTTTCTACTTTGGCCGTCTTCCCTTATTAGAGAATTCTCACTCCTTACTATCTCTCTAAACCATCCACCCTCAGGATGAGGAGATAAATTGAATTGTTTAATTATTTCTATTTTTTTTTTATTAGGATTCACATCACAAATATCTTTAAAGTTTCTCTTATACTTAAAATCTTATGAAAAAAAATCAAAATAAACTATATTTTCTAAAAAATTAAGCACAAATAATTGACAAATCTACAAAATTTTTATTTTCATCTGCCAGTTCAGTAATAATTCTATTGAGCCATTCAGAGGTAGTTTCACAATAGCCTACATTTAAAATAGTTTTTTGCTTTAATGTTTCTTCTTTATTCATAGTTGTACTATTTTTATATAAATTAGTCTTTAATTAAATCTATGTGAATAAGTCTTAATTACTATCTATTTTAAAAAGTTGTATTTAATACATATTTAGGAACTGCTAGTAAACAAATAAAATTAAATCGTTGACAAGAAAATGTATACAAGTAAGAGTAGAAAAAATTTATTATTTAACCTATGAATAACATCAAGATTGAGGAATTGATGAAAGTAAGGTTCGATGGTATTGCTAATAGAATTGGGCAATTAAGCAAAAGGGAAAGCGAGTCTTTATTACTTGAGCATCTTGAGTGGTTGGAGGGAGGATGGGAGACTGAAGAAATCTTATTTTTAAAAAAGCCCTACAGAAAATGGTGGTTCTAACGCCACTTCTATAAATAATTAATGATGTCCTAAGGGTCCAGGGCCAGATCCTATTTTATAAGAATTGTCTAAAGATT
Source organism: Prochlorococcus marinus str. AS9601 (assembly GCF_000015645.1). Lineage (NCBI taxonomy): Bacteria > Bacillati > Cyanobacteriota > Cyanophyceae > Synechococcales > Prochlorococcaceae > Prochlorococcus > Prochlorococcus marinus. The sequence continues at coordinate 352,577 of NC_008816.1, read as the reverse complement.
TCTCAACAAATAATTTCGCTTTTTGTATGGAATCAAATAGATCAAAACCTAAAGCCTTGTAACCACAAATAGCAGCACTCAAAGTACAGCCGCTACCGTGGGTATTTTTTGTATTTATAAAATTATTAAAAATCCACTCTTTTCTACCATTTAAGTCAAGAAAAAAATCCTTCCCTTTCATATCTTTTAAACCGCCACCTTTTATAAGTACCGCTTTAGCACCAAGACCAATAATTTTTCTTGCGGAATTTTCGATATCTTCTTTACTCCTTATTTCTAAACCAGAAAGTAGATTTGCTTCATAAATATTTGGAGTTAGCAAATCAGCAATTGGCAATAAGAGTTTTTTATAAGCATTAATAGCAGAATCTTCCAGTAATTTAGAACCAGTTCTTGTAACCATCACTGGGTCAATAATTTTGGTTATTTTGTACGAATTTAATTTTGAAGCAGTATCATTAATTATCCTTTCATTTAATAACATTCCAGTTTTTAAGGCATCAATACCAAAATCAGCGAATAAAGCATCTAACTGATTTAATAAAGTTTTCTTCTCTACTGGTTGAACGCATGTAACCTCTATACTATTTTGTGCGGTAATACGTGTAATAACAGAACATCCATGTACTTTAAGGGCCATAAAAGTTCTCAAGTCAGCCTGTATGCCTGCTCCACCCCCGGAGTCACTACCGCCTATTGAAAGTGCAATTTTAGAATACATAATTTATTAACTTGTTTTTGAAAGTACTATAAATAAATTCTAATTTAAATCAGAAATCTGAATATGCATTAAAAAAATCTAACTCCAATTCCATAGCTCTCCTGTATAAATATTTGGCCTGATTAATATCATATGTTTCTTTATTAGTCTCAATAAGATTTTCAAGTGAATCTGCTAGCTTTTCAAAGCTCTCAGCAGAATAAGTAATTATCCATTCTTTATATTTAATATCAAAATCCTCCTTATACAAACTTTTTCCTATCCAAGAATAAAGTCGCATACATGGAGTCATTGCAAACATTATTTCAACGGAACTAAGTCTTTTGGAAGTATCATCAAGAAAATCTGTATAATTTTTAGTGGCTTTTTTTATATAGTTATTAGACAAATCAATATCCCATTCTTTTGCGTACGTTTCATGAAGTATTAACTCCTCTGAAACGCCCATTAACAGTTCACTTAACTTCCTTATTGAGTATTTATCTTTTGATTTGGAAACAGCAAGACCATAAGCCTTAGCAAAAGTCTCTAAAAAGAAATAATCTTGAGCTAAATATTCTTGAAATATATTTTTAGGGAGACTTCCATTTTTTAAACCTTGAACAAATTTTGTATTTAAACTTAGTAAAGCAATCTCATAATTATCATCCCAAAGTTTTTTTGTTATTTTCATTTTTTTGATTTTTAGTTATTCTAAAATTTTTTTATATTTTTCACCTACAAACTTAATCATATTTTTCTAGTATTAAAAGAAAAAATTATGAAAGAAATAAATATCTTATGGTTTAAGAAAGATTTAAGAATTTTTGATAACGAAGCTCTCTGTGAGGCTATAAAAGATAATGATATTTTACCTATTTATATTATTGAGTTAGATATTTGGAGCCAAAATACTCATTCAGATAGACAATGGCAATTTTGCAAAGAAAGTTTAATAGATTTAAGAAATGCACTTGCTGAGATTGGACAACCATTAATTATTAGGACTGGTAATGTTATTAATATATTTGATGCAATTAGTTCAAAATTTAAAATCAAAGGTATATATAGCCATCAAGAAACCGGAGATTGGCTTACTTATAAAAGAGATCAAAAAGTAAAAGAATGGGCTTTCAGCAAAAATATTATTTGGAAGGAATTTCTACAATTTTCAGTTTTCAGAGGAAATTTAGATAGGAATAATTGGTCTAAAAAGTGGCAAAAAAATTCCGAAAAAAACTTACTTAAAGCTCCATTAAGAATTAATTCTATTAACTTTAATACTGGAGAAATACCCTCAGACGAAATTTTTTCCTTTAAAAAAGAAACTTGTCCAGGAAGAATGCAAGGTGGAAGAAAGAAAGGTTTAGAGAGAATGCAATACTTCTTTAGTAATAAATTAGATTCTTATTCAAAAGATATATCTAGCCCAGAAAAATCATTTGATAGTTGTACAAGACTATCCCCATATATTTGTTGGGGATGCATTTCATTAAAAGAAATTTTTCAAAAGGCAAATATATCAAAAAACAATAATTCTAGGATGTTAAAAAGCAGATTAACTTGGCATTGTCATTTTATTCAGAAACTTGAAAGTGAACCAGAACTAGAGTTTAGGGAATACCATCCTTTTTTTAAAAATATTAGAGAAAAAAATAATGAATTACTTTATTCATGGAGTTCAGGTAATACGGGCTTTCCTTTTATAGATGCATGTATGCGCTCATTAAATTTCCATGGATGGATTAACTTCAGGATGCGGGCTATGTTAATGTCTTTTGCTAGCTATAATTTATGGCTACCGTGGCAAGACTCAGGTTCTGAATTAGCAAATAAATTTGTAGATTATGAGCCTGGAATACATTGGAACCAATGCCAAATGCAATCTGGAACTACATCTATAAATACCAATAGAATTTATAATCCTATTAAGCAGGGAAAAGATCATGATCCACAAGGAAAATTTATAAAAAAATGGTTACCAGAATTAAAGGATTTATCACTTAATTTCATTCATGAACCATGGTTATTATCTAGATTTAATAAAGAAGAATATGAACAAATTAATTACATAAGACCAATAATTGATATCCCAAATAGCACTAAAAATGCAAAGAAGAAAATTCAGGAAATAACTAAAAAGGATGGATATTGGGATATCTCAAAAGAAATTTATTTAAAACATGGCTCCAGAAAAAGGCTTAGAAAAAATATAAATAATAAAAAAATTATTTCTAGGGAAAAGGAAATACAATACGAATTGAAATTAGATTTCTAAACTTTATTTTAAGAAATTTATAGATTCCTTTTAATGTATAGGAAAGTTTTGTAAATTTTGAAATTCAATATATAAATCCACGATGAAGTAATGCAAGCTTTAGTGTATTTGTTAGATTTTATTAATTATGTCTGAAAGATTTGAATGGGACGATACCAATAGTTCAGGTATATGGTGGAGTACTAATGTAAGTATTAGAGACGAGTGCATTTTTCTTAAAGAAGATACTCAATGCGAAGATTCTGATATCGTCGAACTTCTGAGGAGTATTGCACAAAATATTGAAGATAATGGCCTTTAATTTTTGAAGAAATATTCCCTCTTTTAGAGATTTTGAATTCCTTTTACAGCTTTTATTAATTCGATACTAATGCCTTCCTCACTCATTGAATGACCTGCATCATTAACAATAATTAATTCAGAATTCTTTAATTTCTTATTTAGATCCCATGCACTCCTAACAGGACATACAACGTCATACCTACCTTGAATTATTTTTGTTGGAATCGATTCTATTGTTTTCAAATTTTTCAAAATAAAATCATCTTCTAAGAAAATATTATTAATAAAATAATGACATTCTATCCTCGCAAAGGCATCTGAAAAAGAATTAACTTGGGACTTATCAAAATCGAATTTTTTATTTATTAAATGACTAGTTGAGAGTTCCCATTTTGTCCAAGCTGCTGCAGCTTTTGATCTAAGATTCGAATCTGTAGATGTTAGATATTTGTAAAAAGAACTTATCAAATCATTTCTTTCTTCTTTTGGTATTACAGAAATATATTCTTCAAATACATCAGGGAATATCTCACTTGCACCATATTGATAGAACCATAATAATTCAAACTTTCTACATAAAAATATTCCTCGCAAAGTTAAGCTTATAACTCTTGAGGGATTTTTAATTGCATATATTAGTGAAAGTGTTGAGCCCCAAGATCCACCAAACAAATGCCAAGTATCTATTTTAAAAAGAATCCTTAATTTCTCAATATCATCTACTAAATGATTAGTCGTATTTTCTTTTAATTCGGAGAAAGGAGTTGAAGAACCGCAACCTCTTTGGTCAAATTGAATAATATCGAATTTATCTGGGTCAAAGTATCTTCTATATCTTGGTTGACTTCCTCCTCCTGGGCCTCCATGAATAACAAGTATTTTTTTGCCATTTGGATTGCCAGATCTTTCCCAATAAATAGTATGAATATCACTAACTTGTAAAAAACCCTTTTCACGTACTTCAATTTTCGGGAACAAGACTTGATCTTTCATTTTGAAATATTTTTAATCACTTTATTTATCTATATTATCCAAAAAGAAGTCTAGTTTAGAAGTAATTTGTCAAACAAAAAAAGGACTGTATAAACAGTCCTTTTTAATATTTGATTTCCTTCTTACAGGATATAAAATTACATATTTTAAAGTCTATTTACTCATAAACCTAGAATACGTGAATTCGGGGATTTTTCTCGATAATTTCAGTCCCTATTGTCGCTAGTAATTATAAAGCGAAGTCTTATCAGACTAATTGATTGAACTTAAATTTTCGAATAATCCCATTCTCAGGAATACGCTTCCTATATTTTGGAATTTGCTAAATTTCAGGCGGACTATCAATCATTTAGATTGCCTCCGAACTCAACATTTATAAATTACTCCTTTTTATATTTTCAGTAAATCCGTAAATATGCTGATTTACTTTTTTTTTAATTTGTAAGAGGATTATAATGATCGTTTGTTTTTTTTAGATAAATATAAAAAATAAAGTCTATAATACGTAGTTATTCAATTTCATAAAGCAAAAAAGATTCAATTATTCTTTTATCACTTCAGAAAGTTTATAATCTTCCAATTTCCAGGTTACAAATTTTACACTCAAATCAATAGAAGGATTTTTATCCCGGCACTTCCGTCACTCTCTAATCCAATATACCAAGGCAAAAGTTATTTTTGTAGTATGAATATCTACCTCTTATGAGAGTTATTAAAAACTCTAACAAGAGGTTCTTAATAAAATTAACCTTCTTTTATACCTTTATCATATTTTTCCATACCCTTTTTTATAAGATGCCATTGAGGGAACTAAATCTCCAAGGCATATAGGTTCCATTAGAATTGTTATAATATTTTGAATTATTTATTTTATGTAAGAATTTAATAAATAGATTATTAATATGGATTATGGATTTCATCAAAAAGAACAAGATATTAACTCTAATGGCAGTTATTGCAGTTTTATCTTTTGCATTAGAAAAAGTAGGCATAATACACCCTTAATTAAGATTATTTAATAAATACTTCCTAATCTAATAAGTAAACCGATGCTATAACGGCAAAAATAAGGAATGGAGATAATAATGTAAAAATTAAAGTTGAAAGATTAATAGCCATAAATTTTATAAATATATAAATTCAATAAACACAACTTTTAGGCATTTTCAATAGTTAGAATTTTAAGTATTACGAAAAAAAAACATTTAAATAATGAGAAATAAAAATAGGTATCAGATTAATATGAACTAGTGCAAAAGAAGATAAGATATCAAAAGAAATTTCAAATAAAATCTTTCTTACGATATTTTCCTTTTTTTCTTATTTCTTTTGCAGTCAATATTTGTTGTTTTCTTCTTATTTTATGATCACTGATGGGGTTCTCATCGTTATAGACATATAAAACTTCCTTAACAAACTCTTGACGTGAAGCGGCCATTTCTAACATCGGGAACATTATTGCTAGATCCCAAGCGACAGAATAATATTTTCTATTTTTATCTAATAAATCATGCTTATTTACAGATAACCACAGATCATGTCTAAAAGTTCTTAAATGGGAGGCATACCAAAAATATTCCCTAAATAAGTTAAATTTTCTTATTAGGCTTGGATATTTTTTACCTCGAACACCTTTTGAGCATAAATGAGAACCATATGTTATTAAACAATCTGTTTCTGAATACTTTTCGTGAAGAATATTTAGAACATCACCACTATATAAGTAATCATCTCCATCAATTAAAATATCAATAGTCCGAGATGGTTCTTTTATTTTTTTATTAAGCAAATTAATAATATTATTTAATGCTCCTAATCTCCTAGGATTTTTAATTATCTCAAAATTCTTATGCTTATTACATATTGAAGAAGCGATATCATAAGAACTGTCAGTAGAACAATCATCAACTATTTGGACATGAAATTTTTTATAGGATTGTTTAATAATTGAATTAAGGCACTTTTCTATATATTTCTCCGCATTGAATAGAGGGACTACTATATTAAATAAGTAAGATGCTTTTTCTTTAGAAATAGGATATTTTTCCAATTAAAATTTAAATATTATTAAGTTAAGATTATATACTTAATACAAAATCAGAACTATCTAAAGAATCTTTTTCTTAACTTTATATTTTTTAAAAAAATGCTTTTTTCTAGAATGGTTGGGGGATTAGGTAATCAATTATTTCAAACCGCAGCATTTTTGAAATATCGGCGTATCAAAGAAAAAGTAATAATTTCCTTTCTAGGAGATATTCACATCCCAAAAAGAGAAAATTGTCTGGATTATATTTTTGAAACTCCTGATTGGCTTTATTATGATAATTCTAGAAAAATAAATTTATTTACAAGATTTTTAGCCAGAAGTTCTGCAGGACTAAGGTTTGGTAGTTATGTGCCATATATAGGTGTAAATGATAGGAACTTTTATTTAAAAAATTCTTATTTTTTTAATAAAAAAATATTATTTTTCGATGGTTATTTCATCCATAACTGGAAGTATGAACAAATAAATGAATTATTTAGTCAATTAAAATTAAGACCTATTTACTTGAATAGAGAGAATATTAAAATTTGTAATGAAAATGTAATTATTCATGTTAGGGGAGGTGACTTCCTCAAAATAAAACACCTAAATATTTGCGATAATTACTATTATAAAAAAGCAATTGAATATTCACTTAGAAAGGGATTTAATACTTTCAAGGTGATTTCTGAAGATCGACAATATGCTAAAGAAATTATAAAAGAAATGAAAAAATATTTTATAGATTTAAAAATTTCAATTCTTAAATCAAATTCTATAAAAAATGATTTTAATATTATTAGATCTTCCAATTTAGCAATATTGAGCAATAGTACTTTTTCTTGGTGGGCATCTTTTTTATCAAATTCCAAAAAAGAATTCTTAGTTCCCTCTAATTTCTCTTTAAAAGAAAAAAGAATTATTCTTCCAAATGAAAATGTAATTGTTTAATCAATATATGTAAGTACATATTCAAACAATCAAATTTTGCATAAAATTAAGCTATATGATTTTTTTAATAAATTAACAAAGACTCGATTTTCATAATGAATATATTTTTTCAGAGAATTAAATACTTATATCTTAAGACTTTTATTTTAAGGCCTAAAATAATCTCAACGATTATATTCATTCCTTTTTTATATTTGCTGGGTTGGATTTTAGCAATTCCTCTTATTTTTCTAAGTATTGAAAAAGAAAATATTTCTTTAATCGGGACGATTATAACGTTTTTAATTTTTGTTATTTCATTACCTAAATGGTTTGAAGTTCGATGGAAAATAAATAATGTTTGGAAATTAGTTGGAATAAAGAAAACAAATAGAAATAGGAAATCAAGTTTTTACTTTTTAAAAGGTTTATTAGGGGCAATTATTTTATTATCAGCAATTTTAATTCCTATAGTTCTCTTTAATGACGTTATTTGGTTAGGCGAAATATCAATAGATATTTTGATAAATAGCTTACTCTTGATCTTTGGAGTGGGATTTGCAGAAGAACTTATCTTTAGAGGCTGGCTTATAGAAGAACTAAAAAATCAATTTGGTCTAAAAAAAGCCTTAATTTTTCAGGCATCAATATTTAGCATAGTACATATCGGTTTTAATTTGCCTCTTTGGCAAATGATAAGCATACTATCTGGATTATTTTTGCTCGGTATATTTTTAGCATTTGTGAGATTAAATAATAATAACTCGTTGTGGGGTTGTATAGGATTACATGGGGGGCTTGTAGGAGGTTGGTTTTTAGTAAATAATGGTTTATTTGAAATATCAAAAGATGTCCCAATTTGGTTAGTAGGACCAGGGAATATAAATACAAATCCATTAGGTGGTTTTTGGGGTATTTCAATGTTAATTTTTTTATGTTTTTTATATTTTTTTATTTTGAAAAAAAATCAAAAGTTTAATTAAATAAGATATAAGTTTCTTAAGATTAGAGATAAATAGCGATTGATTTTTGATTAGTAATTGTCAGATTAAAATAAAACTTAATCCTCCTATGAATTTTGAGGCAGGAATAAGATTGATTATCTTTTTAGTAATTTTTGGATTTACAAACTATCTTAATGATGTTGAGAAGATATGAAAACGACATCAAAAAAGTAATTATTAAAACATAAAAAAATTTCCAGGCTATATCCTAAAATTTCATTTATTTTCTGAAATCAAAAAAATTTATTTTTGAATTTACTCACCATTTTTTACTAGTTTTTTGCCAACCTTCATTTACCAATTTTTGCCATAATGATCTTGCTTCTTCAATAACAATTTTTTTTCTAGTTTTCATTAATGGAGGATTTTCCCCATGAATTCCCATAATGATCCCTTCTTCAATAAACATATAAGCAATAGATTTATCAGAATCCTCTTTATCTTTATAAAAACGCATCACCCCTACAAAATTGGAGTCAATCAACCAAAAATCATTATTTGAATTCAATAAACCAAAATTAAATTAATCATATGCTTTCATTAGGATTTGCGAGGGAAATATCTATTTTTCTAATAATTGATATATTTTTTCTTTTTGCCTACTTTTTTTCAATACGCCTTGTTTTCTCTTAAACTCAACTCTTTTCTTTTGCGATGTTTTAGTAGGTTTTGTAAATTTTCTAATTTTAAATGGTTTATTTAAGCCATCTTTTATGATTGAACTAAATTTGATTAAGGCTAGCTGCCTATTTAGTAATTGATTTCTGTGTTCTTGAACCGATAAACATAAACAATTTTTCACTAATTTTTTTTTCAAATTAATCTTGAGAATTGCTTTCTGATAATCATTTAGTACTTTTGAATCTTCTAAATTAAAAATAATCTCTACTCTGCTTTCAATTTTATTTACATTCTGTCCTCCAGGACCTGAAGATCTGGAAAATCGCCATTTAATTTCGTTGGATGGTATTACTAATGTTTTAGTAATTTGCAAATCCATTTTTAGTTCTTCTTAATTTAGATTTTTAGAATTATCTCTAATACTTTAAGATATATCTTGAAATTTGATCGGTAAATACTGTGCGGTTATGTTAGGTAAACCGAAATTCGGTGTATTTGCCGTATCAATATCTTCGGTAATTATCCTTTCATATTTCAAAGAATTATCAGATATTGAATTTGTACTAATTCAAGGGTCACTTATGTATTCAATGTTTGATCTAATTTTTGAAACACCTTCATATCGCCAAGTATATGTTATTTCCGATAGTGAAATGAAGGAGTTAAAGAAAAACCAACATCAAGAAGAACTTGATGAAATTACAACACAAAAAGTAAGACTTGAAGATGCTTTTAAAGCTCAACTAAAACATCTTGAAGAGAGAGAAAAAGAAGTAAAGAAAGAACTTAAAGTACTCTCAGTCTCAAAAAATAAATAATTTATTTTTTGAGAAATTACTTTTTTTCAAAGACGGTTTTTAACCGTCTTTTTTAATTCTTTTAGTTTTAAGGTATTCATTAAATCCACAGATTTTAAAAATATTTTCCATAATTAAAACATGAATAATAAAGAAAAAATAAGAATGTTCTTACCCTTTAGTTGGGTCATTTGCGCAGCAATTTCTTTCGCTTATATAAATTCACATTTAATCAATACCTAACATAAATGTCTTATCCCTCAAGAGACGAAATACTTGCATCTTCAAAAGGGTGGGTAGCTTCTTTTTTAAATTTTCTTCCTGGTTTAGGATCGGGTTACTTATATCAAAGAAGATGGAAACCCTATTTTTTTACAATCATTGCTAGTACTATATGGTTCGCTTTAGGTATTTTATTACAAGGAGATTCTGAACCTTCTCAAAATGAACAAATAATTGGAATTTCTGGTCTTTTTTTAATATCAATAGTGACAGTTATAGAAGCCAACTTGGCTTTCAAAAAAGCAAGTAATAAAACAAAAGCTGAAAAAGAGAAAAAAATATCCTCTGACAAAAAAGGATGGTTTAAATAATTCAAAAAATTAGATCTAAGAAAATATTTAATTAGTTCTCAGTTTTTTAATTTAAGTAAAAATTGCGATATGTATTTTATTTTATAAAAAATTTTTTTAGTTATAAAAAAATAAAATTTCCTTTTCTTTGAGACCTTCCCATCCTGATTCTATTAATAATTGATTCAATGTTTCTTTATCAAAATGCTTAGAACCAGTTTTGACGCATCTATTTCTCATTGATTTTTTAACACCGCTCCTTTGTCTTTTATTCTCCTCATCCATAATTCTGTTATAAAGATCTAGCATTTTTTGAGGTATTGGAGTACCGTCAAGATCCACTCCATTTTGAATAGCAAGATCAACAGCCTGCATTCCCATTTTCTTCATATTATTAAAAAAGCTGAAACTATGATAAAACAAAACTTATTAATCTAAAATTCCTTGAATAATAATTTATTGATTTTGAATTTCCTTAAGCACCCTAATAGCCTCTTTAATGTGTTCAGGACCATTCAATAAATCTCTAAAAATATGTCTAACTGTTCCTTTGCGATCGATAACGTAAGTTACCCTACCATCCATAAAGCCTAATACTTTAGGAACTTTAAAAGTTTGCCTAAGAGCGTCATTCGTATCACAAAGTAATGGATATTGTAATTTATTTTTATTGGCGAATGCTAAATGACTTGAGGTACTTCCATTACTTACTCCCCAAACTTCTGCACCTAGTACTTTAAATAAGTCATATTTATCTCTAAATCCGCAAACTTCTATAGTGCAACCTGGCGTATCATCTTTTGGATAAAAAAACAAAACAAGGGGATTTTTTAATCCCTTATTTGATCTTTTAACTCCATTTTGATCCAGTAAAGAAAATTCTGGAATTTTATCTCCAATCTGCACAACAGTTCTTATAAAATTCCATATTAGAGGTTAATATGTTTTTATTGTGGCCTTCAAAGGAAATAACTAATATTTAAGTCAGTTTTTATGTTTAATTTGATACTAAAAAATTATGGAAATAAACTAATGTAAATTTATTAATTCAATATTATGGAATTAATAGTCTATATTTTTCTATTTTTTATTCTTTTTTTGGGAGTTATTTTTAATTTAAAAATAACTAATTTTAAAAAAGTTAAAGAAATACGAACTAAAGCTAAAGATTATTCAAAAAAAGAATAATTAAATATATTACTAAAATTAAAATTCAATTTTTTCATTTGGAGTAAATACTGAGCAATATTTTTTTACTAGGTCATTTGGCTGATTGGTCGAAGAGTTCGTTAATTTTAATTTTAGTTTTTCTATAGCCTCATTAGCATTAATCTCACCAAGTCTATATCTTGCACACGTATCCAATACTTTAAACATTTTTGTGGTAACTCCTTCAGCTGGATAAATTGGAAAAAATAAGTAAAAAACAAAAAATAGGTATTTCATTTTTTTTTAAGATATTAAATATCTAGTGAATAGTTTCAATAATTTTGAAAAATTTAATTTCAATAAAAGATTAAAATTTTATAGAATATTCTAATTTGAGTTGAATTTAGAATTTATCTAAAATAATAATAAAAGAAATTAAGATAAAATAAGAGTTAGTAAAAAATAATTTCGGTATAAATGAAAAAATTAATAACTAAACATAAAACTCTTATAAAGTGGTACCAAAAAAAATTCAAATTGAGTGATTATCAATTACTTTGGTTAGTTTTTTTTAAAGGAGTATTAATAACAATGATATTTTTCAAAATTTTTTAATATTAATAAAGCTTTTCCAAGAATGAAATTTTTACATGACTTGACTATATTTAATAATAGATTTCCTAATTAGTTAAATAGTTATCCGCTATGAATATTTTTGGTGTAGGTTTACCTGAAGTTACAGTAATACTTATCTTAGCTCTCTTAATTTTTGGTCCCAAAAAGCTTCCAGAACTAGGAAAACAGCTTGGCAAAACTTTGAAAAGTCTTAAAAAAGCATCGAATGAATTTCAAAATGAAATCGACCAAGTTATGAACGAACAAGATAAAGATGAATCTCCTATATCTATAGAAAGCAATCAAACCAATGAAATTAATCAAGAAAAAATAGATTCAGAAAACAGCAAAAAATAATATCTTGGATAGGCCCATAACCCCCATAGACGAATTTGAAAGAGCACTAGATAAAGCAGCTCTTACTAAAGAAGAATATGAATTGATAGACTATATACGCTATACAAGTGTTTTTACACAACCTAGCCTTATTAAAGATTTAAAAAGGCCATCAAAACCTCCTCTTTTGTCAGTTCTATGTCAAATTTGCAGAAAAATTGGTTCAGAGATGCCAGATCATTTCAAAAAAGTAATTGAGTGGTCAATTGAAATAAGTGATCACAATACAAAATGGGATGCTCATTTAATTTGCGCAGAAGCATTGAATATAGACAAAATTCCATTAAGTCCTATTCATGGAACAACTTTATTTGATGTTCTTGTTGTGCACAAAGAATTATTTCTTGGATTCGATTAAATTAATCATCTAAAGGCACAGAATCAGTATCTATAACTTCCGAATCATCATAATTATTTATTTTATTTTCAATCCAGTTATTTATATAACTAACTAAAGGCAATGAACCTCTAAAAATAAAAATAGAAGTAGGCAAAGCGCTTAATAAACCGACTAAAGGACTTTTAAAAAGTAATCTTCCGGCTTTTATGTTAAATAAAATAATAAGCGCTGAGGGAACTATAACTTTAACTATTGTTTTGAGCGCCTCAAGCCAACCGAGACGATATATACACCATATTGAAATTATGCCAACTATATAGAGGAATAAGTAAGTCATAAAAATAGTATAATGATTATCTATTTATCTTGTTCTTGCTAAGAAAAAGATTTTATAAATTTCTTTAACATCAATCAATCAAATTCTAGTAATGAGTTTTTCTGAAATAAGAAAATTTTTAATTAAAATGCAATCTGATGAAGAATTAAAAAAGCAGGTTACGACATCCTCTACAGCAGATGATGTAGCCCTAATAGGTCAACGCTTAGGTTATGACTTTTCAGGAGATGATCTCTTAAGATTTAATGGACAAAAAGTTGATAAAGTTACCGTAAGAAAGGTAGATCATCCCGGAGAATACCACTAAATTAAGACTTAACCCATATTGCAAGCCCTCCGCCCCTGCCTCGAGCACATAACCAATTATCTTTAGTGCTAATTCCTACTAGTGAGAAAAAAGGCATTTTTTTTTCTTCTGGTTTTTTTAAATCCTTAATAAATATAGGAAAACTACTAATACTAATTTTCAATTCTTCAAAATAGAAAGCCAATAAAGGTCTAATCCCTTTTAATTCTGCGATGCCTATAAAAGTAATATTTAATAATCCGAAATTAATTGAATTTTTTATTTCATAATTTATTTGATCCTCTTTATTTTTACTTTTCAATTCGAGTCTTGCCGACAATACTTGGAGAATCGAACTGGGTATATTTTTGATTTCATCTGACTCCTTTCCCCATACATACTTAAACTTCCATATTCCTAACAGTTCCTCATATACAATTCCGCTACCATTTTTTTGGGAATTTTTTTCCAATAGTTTTATCTCATTAATATCAGGAAAGTTTTTCATAGTAGATTTTAATCTAAGAATCTAAGAATCAAATACTAAGATAACTTCATAAAAAATGTTCTTAGTTAAAAAATCTCTCCAAAAAGATTTCTTTGTTTCAATATATTTCCAAAAAAATAATTTTTTGGCACACATAAGGAACAAGATCTCGTTAATATATTTACATAAAGTAACCTAATCAATGGATTTCATCTCTAAAAGCCAGGGGTACATACCTTTAAAAGCTGTCCCTTACATATTTTTCCTTGCTGTTGTTCTAAGTATTACAACTTCAACTAATACAATTGTCTAAAACGCATTAGTTTTAAGAGAAAAGTAAAGTAAATATTTAATGAAAAAGTACGATGTTGTAATAATAGGTAGTGGAATAGGTGGTTTATGTTGTGGTTCAATTCTTGCTTTAAAAGGTAAAAAAGTACTTATATGTGAAGCACATAACCAGCCAGGAGGTGTTGCTCACAGTTTCAAAAGAAAAGGTTACACTTTTGAATCAGGTCCCTCATTATGGAGTGGAATAGGTAAATGGCCGACAACCAATCCCCTAGGTCAAATTCTTAAATTACTTGATGAAGAAGTTGAACTATTTCAATACAAAGGTTGGCAAGTAATTGTCCCAGAAGGCAATTTTAATCTTGATGTAGGGGAAGAACCTTTTAAACAGACAATTAAAACTTTAAGAGGTGAGAAATCTGTTAAAGAATGGGAATCATTTATTTCCGGGATAAAACCTCTTAGCCAAATAATAAATGAAATACCTCTACTCTCATTTTCTCCCGAATCAATAAATTTCTTAGATCTAATAAATTTAACCTCAAAATTTTTACCTAATATCAATCAATTACCAAAAATTAATAAAGGCTTTGGGAATTTAGTTAATAATCACCTAGAGGATCCTTTTCTCAGAAATTGGGTTGATTTATTGAGCTTTTTGATAAGTGGTATGTCAATGCATGATACAAATACAGCTGCGATGGCTACTTTATTTAACGAATGGTTTGAACCAAATTCATACCTTGAATACCCCAAAGGAGGTAGTGAATCAATCGTAAAAGCCTTAATTAATGGATTTAAAAAAAATGGAGGAGAATTAATTCTTTCTTCGAGAGTAAAGACAATTAACTTCAATAAAAATTTAGCCACAGGTATAACTCTTAATAATGGTTGTAGTTATAGTTGTGAATCTGTTGTCACGAATACTGATGTTTGGAATTTAAAAAAGTTAATTCCAAATGAAATTTCAAAAAAATGGAATACAAAAGTTTTGAACCCTAATAAATGTGATTCTTTCCTTCATATACATCTAGGTTTTGATGCTGATGGTCTTGAAAATTTGCCAATACATGCGATACATGTTGATGAGTGGGAAAAAGGTATAACCGCAGAAAGAAATATAGCTGTATTTTCAATCCCATCTGTTTTAGATAAAAATATGGCCCCTGAAGGAAAACATGTTCTTCATGGATATACTCCCGCAAATGAACCTTGGGAAATTTGGGAAAACCTAAATCCAAAGGAACTAGAATATAGAAATTTGAAAGAAGAAAGATGTTCAATATTCCTTAATGCAGTGCGAAAATTCATCCCGGATATAGATGAAAGGATTGATTTAAAGATGCTAGGAACCCCCATCACTCATAAAAAATTCACCAATACTTATTGCGGTAGTTACGGCCCTGCATTATCTGCAGCAAAAGGTCTTTTCCCAGGCTGCAAAACTCCAGTGAAAAATTTATTTACTTGCGGTGCAAGTACATTTCCAGGTATTGGAATTCCTGCTGTTTCAGCAAGTGGCGCTTACGCAGCTGAAAAAATTATTGGAAAAAAAGAATTTAAAACTCTTCTTAAGAAAATAAATTTATGAATCAAGTTCTTTTTTATAACTCTAATACTACTTAGTTAAGAAATAAGAATAAAGAAAGCAAAAACGTTCAATAATGATAATCTTTATCTGAACATAAACTTAACTTATAGCTCTTATATGTTTTTCTTATCAATTCCTCAAGCCTGGCATTTAGTTGGCACTTGGTCAGAACAACTGCCAAACGAGTCAAATCTTATAGGAATGGGCCAAACCGAATTAATGATGACTTTACACTCAATATTCGTTCCTCTCTTACTTGTAATTTCATATTACCTATTCAATAGACTTAACAAAAACAAATCAAAGAAAATTAAAGGATGATAGTTTAAGGTTTATTTAGCTGAACTTCTTCTAACTACTTTTCTGCCTGTAGAAGTATCAACTCCGCTTGAATCTTTAGTTTGTGAATTAGTTTCAACATTATCAACATCACTTTTATCCATTTCTGCGCAAACACCTACAACCATGGCAGCTTGCATTTGATCTGGTAAATCTCCAATAGTTAATAAGGCCTTTAAAACTAATTGAAGTCGAGTTTGCCGATCTATTTCAGGTCTTAGTTTTTTTACGGTATTCCAAAGTTCTTGGGTAACTTCTTTTAAAAGTTCTCGATCAACAGCCAAATTAAATCCTTCTTGTATTTCTACTAATCTAACAAAAAATTGGATATCGTAAAATAATATTCAATAAAAAGATTGTTAGTTAATATTTTTCTATCCGAATACAAGTTGCATTTGTTGGTGCAATTCATTCTTATCTTGCATAAGTTTATCTTTTTCAATCTTTTTTAGAGTAAAAGTTCTATCAAATTTTTTTTGAATCTTTATTGGAGTATTTTCAAACTTTACATTTTTGCTTATTAGAGAATTCCACTCTTTTGAATTAAAAGGGGCATAAGGTGAAGATGAAATAACTTTCATGTCTTAACAATACATCTGTACTAATACTAGTACAGATTTACTATTGCGCAACAACTGGTTTGGTTTTCTTAATTTTGTAGTGTCTTTAAGAATGGATTGATTTTTTTTATCTAATTTGCAGGAATAATAAGTTTGATAAATGAATAAAAGTATCATGGGTTACTTATTGATCCCTTTTTTTAGTGTCTTAAGACTTTTCTTGCTTAAGAACCTCCTAAAATAGTTAATTTGTTGAAATTAACATTGACAGGATATATTTACTAATCCTTCCTATAAAAAGATTAATGAATTGATCAAAAATGCTTCTTAGTAATTCAAAAAGACTAAAAATCCAAGGAATAATTAAAAGAATTGCTCAAGATAAATCAATTACATTAGAAGAAAGGATATATGTTGAGAAATTTGCACACCATAATTCGACAATTTCTCTTTGGCTGAAAAAAGCTAACAGCTTTAGAAGGAATGGTACAAAAAATGATGGGGGGATTGATAACCTCTTACAATCATTTGGGATAGATGGACTAGATAAAGAAAATCATTTCAACCCAGGTGAAGATGATATATCGGATTGGTTTGGCGGTGCTCCTGGTTGGCTAAGGAGAAGCTAGATACATTATTATTCAATTTACCCAGGCTATCTTACACAAATATATACTCATAAAAGATATAAAAGCCCAAAAAACCCATGGTATAAATTTAATCGGCACTAAATATTTTTTTGAAAAGGTTTTCATATTGATTTTTCTTTTAGATTATTTCTTCCTTACCGTTTTTGAGAATAGGTTTAATTGCTCTATTTATAAATTAAACAATATTCAAAACTTCAAAGATATAAAATCACTTAAAAGATAAAGTTAATCCACCCTAATCATCACAATCTAAGCAACTTTATTTTCAATATTCCTTGAAAAATTTACTATTTTTGCCTCATCATGGTCTGAATCATTCCAATATTTTATAAGCCTTTCTAATTCATCAATCCTCTTTTTGGCATTTGCAATTTTTTCAGTAGTTGTCATATAAAATTTTTATCTATCCAATTAATGCATGAAAAAAAAATATTTCAATGGAAGTAACAATTTTTAGACTACAAAGATTAATTTTTGGTTAATTAATTCAATACATTTTAGCCCTCGAGAGACTAAGTAATTATACTTAAAGAAAAACTAAATTTATGAAGAAAATAAATTCTTTAATTTTGAATATTACAGTTAACTTCTTAGACTTCATATACTCTGGTAGATCTTTACAAAGATTTTGGGTTTTAGAAGTTATAGCTAGATCACCTTATTTTGCATTTCTTTCAGTTCTTCATTTTAAAGAATCCCTAGGAATTAAAAATGAGAAAACAATGATTTTAATGAAAGAACATTTTTATCAAGCTATTAACGAAACTGAGCATCTTAAAGAAATGGAGAAAAGAGGAGGAGATAGGTTCTGGATTGATAGATTTTTTGCTAGACACCTTGTGCTTGTCTATTACTGGATCATGGTTTTTTATTATTTCCTCTCTCCAGCTAATGCTTATGATGTCAACATAAAAATCGAAGAGCATGCATTTGAAACTTATTCCAAATACTTAATAGATAATCCAAATGATCAAAAAATAAAAGAAATTGCTCAAGATGAATTAAATCATGTCCAAGAACTTAACCAAGCTTTGTCAATACTTACAACAGTTTAGATTAGTGCTGAGAAATCTATTAGCAATATTGAGAGCATCACCGAAGAAGAAATTAATCCTAGGCTAATCATTAATGAGACGTAACCTTTTTTTCTAGGCAATTTATAAAAAGATATTCCAATAATTAATATCATTATTAATGAGAAAAAAATTATAATTTTTTCATTTACTAAATTGAGATGTATAACTAAATTTTTTTCTTCAAAAAATTTGAGAAATTCAGATAAAACTAATTCTTCTTCTATTTTCTTAAAATAGTCAAATAAGCTTATCAAAGCAGAACTTAATAAAGATAATGCAACCAGTGCAGTAACTGGTTTTGTTAACCTGTTAAGTGTTCTGTTAAAACTTGCCAATAAAATAAGAACAAATAAAGAGGTTGCTAAAGGTATTAAAGGTATAAGAGTTGTTGAATTTATGAAATTTCCCACGGAAATAATATGTATCTAACTTAAAATTTTATATTATTTCGACGCGTTATTTTATTAAATAAGATTTTTTAAAATCTAAAATGTAATTAGTACCTATTGCATTCTGTGTAAATTGATACCAAAATTAAATTAGTATTGAAAAATAAAATGTTAGCCATTTCTGAAATTATTATTGCAAGTGCTATCTTCCTAGGAATTGTATATTGGGAAGTTAAATTCCTATATACCAAAACTACTGTAGCGAAATAAATTCACTCAAAAAAGGAAAATTAAAAACGTAGAAAATTTAAATAAAATTTAAGAATTTAAGTTGACAAAAAAAGCTCTAAATATGAGAGAATAAACACAAATATTAAGTCCCTCTAATGAGCGAAGTCCAAAATCCTAATACTAACTCAACTCAGCAGCAACAACAGCAACAGCAACAATCCTATTCAGACAGCAAAATTAATTCTGCTGAGAGCGAGAGACTTTATCTTGAGATGAAAAAAGCTTGGCTTTAAATTTAATTCGTGTTTGAAATAATATTTCTATAAATTTTTTTATTTTTGAAGTAATTAATACTTTTTTATTTCCTATACCCTTTAAATTTTAATTAACCGCAAGGGTAATTTTTGAGAAAACTAAAGCAGTTAGAAAAAATTAACGGAAGGCTCGCAATGGGAGGGTTGATATATTTAGTTTTTACAAAATTAGTTTCTAACCGTGCCGACATATTAGACCAGCTTAAATCTTATTTAATTTAAAAAATGAACTGGGAATATTATCCAGGAATATTTCTTTCTATATAAGCGTCAGTTAAAGCTAGGATTAACCCCAATAATGTTGAAAATATAGCAATTTCAGTTGATTCCATTTTATTTTTGAATTACCCCTAGTTTGCTAAATAATTCAAAGTTCAGCAACAAGTCAAATAACTTGCTATAGTACATATATACTATTATTTATTTATTTATTGTGAGCTCAGCAACTCCTGAGTTTCTTTTCGTTAGGCCTGGTGATTATGTCGCAATTAAAAAAGAAAATTGCGAAGATACTAAGGAAAAGGATAAAAATTACTGGGTCGGTCAAGTTATCGACTGTATTGGAGGAGCTAGAAATCCAAATTCATGGACCTTGTTTCAAGTTGCCAATATTGACAATGGAGAGATCACTATAATCAACGCCGATATTGTAAAAAAAATTTTGAAACCTTCTGGAAGTTAATCTTAATCAAACAAACTTCTTTCAGTAGTACAGAAACAAAAAGGGGAATGAACGCTTTAAAGGAAATCAATCACCCAAGTTCCAAGCAGGCAAGTCCATATACTTGATTCATAGGGCAGGAAGGTTGAATGCCTTTATACATTCTGTAAGTTTTTGATATTTCCTCAAATCCCAAACTTGATAAAAGATAATTTGCATAAGGGTTCAGATTAGAGCAATCCAATAAGATTTGAGCATCTAACTCACCAACTAACTCCCTTATTAATAATTCAGCAAGTGGTGGAGTATCTGCTAAAAGTGGGCCAATTCTCCAGCCTTGCTCATTATCTTCCAATACACAAGGTCTTATCCTGCCAAATCCATGGCACATCCCATTATTATCGACAATTGCACTGACATTACCATGAGAATTCTTCAACCAGTCATTTAGAAAATGTGGTCTGGGACTAGGTTCTCTTTGATCATCATAAATTAAGACTGCTTCAGAAGAGATTTTATTACCCGGGACAACTTTAAAAGAATGAAATTGATCTTTATAGAAATTTCTCAATGGCAAATTTTGAGAACCATTTAATTTCCATCGATTTGTAATGGAAGATTTTCTAAACCCCCACTTTGCGTAATCATTTAATCTATCTGGGGCTGCCTCAAGACCAATACAATCAACATTTTTCAAATATTCGAGGGCATGTTTCCATAATCTCACTCCATATCCATTATTCCGGAATTCTTTTTTAACGATAAATAAACCTATAAAACCATACGAGGAATTATATTTTATACACGCAATAGAGCCTATAGGATTATTGTCTAAACAAGCTACCCATACCCCTTGTTTATCTGTATTTCTATAAATTGATAAATCATCCATTCCAGGAGAAAATCCTTCTAACCTTGCCCAGTTTGTGACTTCTGGTATTTCGTTTATAGATATCAATCTAATTGAAAAATTTTCCCTCATAGAAATATACTAACCAAGAAAAATTTGAATTTTTAAAAGCAATATTAATAAATTTGATTATTTCTCATAAATCATTCGCTTTGATTTAACTGCCTAAAAACCTTAGTTATTTACAATTTATCCTCTGATATATTTAATACTATTCAAAGGTAAAAAATGAAAATTTCTGATAAATTTCATTTAGAAGACATCTATAAATTAAAAAATACAGTTCTCACTGGTAAAACTGAAGATATAAAATGGCGGATCCATCATATCAATATAGTTTCTAAACTTTTAGATGAAAATAAAAAAGAGATAATTAAATCACTTTTTGTTGATCTCGGCAAATCTGAAATTGAAGGGCTTTCAGAAATCCTTTTAGTGAAAGAAGAAATTTCACTTATAAAAAAGAAACTCAATTCTTGGATGCGACCAAAAAAGATTGATACCCCTTTTTATCTTTTTCCATCATCCTCCAAAGTTATTTATGAACCTCTTGGGTGTGTCTTAATTCTTGGTCCTTATAATTATCCATTACTTTATATTTTAAAGCCATTGGTAAATATTTTCTCAGCAGGAAATACAGCAGTTATAAAACCATCAGAGAAATGTCCTGCGACCTCAAAACTTATTAAAAAGCTTACTTCCAAATATTTCAGTAAAGATGTCCTAATGACAGTAGAGGGTGATAATAAACAATCCATAAAATTAATTGAACAAAATTTTGACCACATTTTTTTTACAGGAAGTACTAAAACTGGAAAATCTATAATGAAATTAGCTGCAAAAAACTTAACTCCATTAACTCTTGAGTTAAGCGGAACAAATCCTGTAATTGTTTTCAAGAATGCAAATTTAGAAGTGGCTGCAAAAAGAATTGTTTGGGGTAAATTTTTTAATTCTGGTCAATCGTGCATGGCTCCGAATCATATCTTTGTAGATAAAGAAATTGAAAATATTTTTATAGAAAAATTAAAGAAATACATAATAAGTTTTTACGGAGATAATCCAATTATTTCCGAAAACCTATCAAAATTGGAGAAAAAACAATTTACATCAACTGTAGAAATTCTCAAACAATATGAAAAAGAAAAAAGAATTTTATTTGGGGGGACTTTTAGTAAAAAAAAGTTGAAAATATCTCCTACAATTTTGAGAACTAAATTAAATGAAAAAGATATTTTGCAGAAAGAATTATTCAGTTCACTACTTCCTGTAGTTGGAATTAATGGTATGGAATCAGCTTTAACACAGATTAGTCTAACATCAAAACCCTTAGCAATCTACTTATTTGGAGGCAATAAAAAAATCCATAATCATATTTCAAAAGTAACCAGCTCTGGAACAATTTGTATAAATGATGTGATGTTACCAGTCCTTATTCCAAATTTACCTTTTGGAGGCGTTGGGCAAAGTGGTATTGGCAAATTTCATGGAGAAGAAGGCTTTCGAAATTTTTCAAATCAAAAATCTATTACTTTTAAAGGTTTTTTATTTGATTCAAATCTGCGATATCCCCCCTATGAAAGAGTAAAGAAATTTTTAAAGTTTATTTTTCAGATTTAAATTACTTAAATTGTTTTCAAAAACCTAGCGATTTTGAATTTAAAGATTATCTTTAAATAAATAGTGAGTTTTATGAAATTTACATTTTTAGTAATTGCCATATTTATTAATTTTTTTAATCACTCATTGATAAAATCAGAAGAAAACATATTTTCATCAAAAAATAAAATTGAGAATATTGCTAGAAAAGAATCAATTACTGAAGAAAAAACTGAAATAAAAAAAATTCATATTGTAAAAAGTGGAGATACACTATCAAGTATTTCAAAATCCTATTCAATTAATAAAGATTTAATTATTAAGTTGAATAACTTAAAAGATGAAAATTATATCTTTGTTGGCCAAAATCTTATTATCTCCGAATCTTCTGAAAATCTCACAAAACAATCTGATTTAATAAATAATTATCATATTATTCAAACTGGTGAAAATCTTACTGAGATATCAAACAAATATAATTTAACAGTAATCGATCTTATAGAGATTAATAATCTCAATAATCCTGATTCAATAAAAGTCGGTCAAAAACTCATTATTAGAAAAAAGAACACAATTAATTCAGGAAATTATGAAACAACTGAAAATAAAAAAAATAAGGACTTACTTGTGTTAGATAAAAAAATTTATGGTCCTATAATAATCCAAAGTAAATCATATAAAGATATTAAAGGTAGAAAAGTTTTAAATGTATTAAATCAAGAAAATAAAAAACTGATTCTTTCAATAAATTGTGAAAAAAATGAATTAGATGTAAGAATACCTGGTAGGAAATGGATGGGAAGTAAGCCTGCTAAAGAAGAATTCGAAAATAATTTAATAAATGATTTTTGTTAAAACTTTTAATTAATATGTGTGAATAATTTGTCTAAGAATATTAATGATGGGTTATTCTACAAAAAGTTAAATTAATTGTAATGGCTATTTCAAGAGGAGATCTCGTAAGAGTAAAAAGACCAGAGTCATATTGGTACAATGAAATAGGTAAAGTTGCTTCAGTTGATACCTCAGGTATTAAATATAACTGTGTAGTCAGATTCGATAAAGTAAATTACGCTGGGATTAGCGGAACTGATGGTGGAGCAAATACAAATAATTTCGCTGAAAGTGAATTAGAAAAAGCTTAAATAATTGCCTGAATTACCTGAAGTAGAAACAGTTCGAAGAGGTTTAGAGCAAAAACTTAATAACTTTATTATTAAAAAAGTAGAAATCTGTAGGTATTCAACTGTTGCATTCCCAACAAACAAAGAAGAATTCATTAAAGGACTTCGGAACTCACTTATTTATAAATGGGATAGAAGAGGAAAATATTTAATAGCCCAATTAAAAGAAGTTCAAAATGAGCATACTCAACTTCCTCTAGAAAATTCACAAAATAACGGATTTCTTGTAGTTCATCTAAGAATGACTGGATATTTTAAATTTATTGAAAACTCAAGTAATCCCTGTAAACATACAAGAGTAAGATTTTTCGATAAAAATAATAATGAGCTTAGGTACATCGACGTAAGAAGTTTTGGTCAAATGTGGTGGATTAATAATGACCTATCGCTTAACAAAATAATTAAAGGATTAGGTTCATTAGGACCAGAGCCATTTTCTAAAGACTTTAATGCAAATTACCTTAAGAAAGTTATTTCAAAAAGAACAAAATCTATTAAAGCCATTTTATTAGATCAAACAATAGTGGCGGGAATAGGTAATATTTATGCTGATGAAAGTTTATACTCTGCTGGCATTTCCCCTTTTAGGGAAGCTCGAACAATAAAAAAAAATGAGTTAATCAAACTCAAAGAATCAATTGTAACTGTATTAAAAAAAAGTATAGGTTCTGGGGGTACCACATTTAGCGATTTTAGAGACCTGGAAGGAGAGAATGGGAATTTTGGTTTGCAGACAAATGTCTATAGGAGAACTGGAAAAGAATGTCGTAAATGTGGAAATTTAATTGAAAGACAAAAAATTACTGGAAGAAGTACCCATTGGTGTCCTAAATGCCAAAAATAAAAAAGGGCTTACTCAAGAAGAGTAAGCCCTTTTAAATATTTTTACCTGGCATTGAGCTATTTTCTCAAGGGGCTACCCCCTAAATATTTTCGCCGCTGATGCGTTTCACAACCGAGTTCGAGATGGATCGGAGTGGTTCCACATCGCCATGAACACCAGGATAGTATGAACCTTGAGAACTGCATAGAAAATTATATAGGTTAAAAACAATAAATTAAGTTTATTTGGTCAAGCCCTCGGTCTATTAGTACTCCTCCGCTGCACTTGTTACCAAGCTTCCACGTAGAGCCTATCAACGGGTGTTCTTCCCGTGACCTTACTGGCTTAAGCCATGGCAATACTCATCTTGAGGTGGGCTTCCCACTTAGATGCTTTCAGCGGTTATCCACTCCGCACATGGCTACCCAGCGTTTACCGTTGGCACGATAACTGGCACACCAGAGGTGCGTTCCTCCCGGTCCTCTCGTACTAGGGAGAAATCCTCTCAATATTCCTGCGCATACACCGGATATGGACCGAACTGTCTCACGACGTTCTGAACCCAGCTCGCGTACCGCTTTAATGGGCGAACAGCCCAACCCTTGGGACCGACTTCAGCCCCAGGTTGCGATGAGCCGACATCGAGGTGCCAAACCTCCCCGTCGATGTGAACTCTTGGGGGAGATCAGCCTGTTATCCCTAGAGTAACTTTTATCCGTTGAGCGACGGCCCTTCCACGCAGAACCGTCGGATCACTAAAACCGACTTTCGTCCCTGTTCGACTTGTAGGTCTCACAGTCAAGCTCCCTTCTGCTTTTGCACTCAACGACTGATTTCCAACCAGCCTGAGGGAACCTTTGTGCGCCTCCGTTACCTTTTAGGAGGCGACCGCCCCAGTCAAACTGCCCATCAGATACTGTCCGCTTCCCGGATAACGGGTAAGCGTTAGAACTCTAGCTCTAAAAGAGTGGTATCTCACCGATGACTCAATAGTACCCACAAGCACTATTTCAACGTCTCCCACCTATTCTGCGCATTCAGAGCCCGAGCACAATATCAAACTACAGTAAAGCTTCATAGGGTCTTTCTGTCCGGGTGTATGTAGTCCGCATCTTCACAGACAATTCTATTTCGCCGAGCCTCTCTCCGAGACAGCGCGCAAATCGTTACACCTTTCGTGCGGGTCGGAACTTACCCGACAAGGAATTTCGCTACCTTAGGACCGTTATAGTTACGGCCGCCGTTCACCGGGGCTTCAGTCGCCAGCTTCACTAAAAGCTAACCAGCTTCCTTAACCTTCCGGCACTGGGCAGGTGTCAGCCCCCATACATCGTCTTGCGACTTAGCGGAGACCTGTGTTTTTGGTAAACAGTCGCTTGCGCCTCTTCACTGCGACCAGCTCTCGCTGGCACCCCTTCTCCCGAAGTTACGGGGCCATTTTGCCGAGTTCCTTAGAGAGAGTTATCTCGCGCCCCTCGGTATTCTCTACCACCCCACCTGTGTCGGTTTCGGGTACTGGCATTTGTGTCTTAACGAGTATAGGGCTTTTCTTGGAAGCATGACATCACCAACTTCGCTGCCGTAGCAGCTCGTACTCACGCCTTAGCTCAAGATGTTTTCTCCATCTCTCAAAGCCTCGAACGCTTGAACCAGTAACCAACATCTGGCCTGGTTAGCCTTCTCCGTCCCCCTTCTCAAAACACATCTGGTACAGGAATATTGACCTGTTATCCATCGACTACGCCTTTCGGCCTCGCCTTAGGTCCAGACTAACCCTCCGCGGACGAGCCTGCCGGAGGAACCCTTAGGGTTTCGGGGCATGGGATTCTCACCCATGTTTTCGCTACTCAAGCCGACATTCTCACTTCTATGCTGTCCACGTCCGCTTACGCTAACGCTTCACCCTACATAGAACGCTCCCCTACCATAAATAAATTTATCCGCAGCTTCGGTATAACGCTTAGCCCCGTTCATTTTCGGCGCAGGATCGCTCGACCAGTGAGCTATTACGCACTCCTTTGAGGATGGCTGCTTCTAGGCAAACCTCCTGGTTGTCTGGGCAATCCCACCTCCTTTATCACTTAGCGTTAATTTTGGGACCTTAGCTGGCGGTCTGGGCTGTTTCCCTCTTGACTATGGAGCTTATCCCCCACAGTCTGACTGCCTAGTTACACACAGGGTATTCAGAGTTCATATCGATTTGGTACCGCTTTCGCAGCCCGCACCGAAATGGTTGCTTTACCCCCCTGCTGGAGCACTAGACGCTACGCCTCAACGTATTTCGGGGAGAACCAGCTAGCTCCTGGTTCGATTGGCATTTCACCCCTAACCACAGCTCATCCGCTGAATTTTCAACTTCAGTCGGTTCGGACCTCCACTTGGTATCACCCAAGCTTCATCCTGGCCATGGTTAGATCACCAGGGTTCGGGTCTATAAACACTGACAAACGCCCTATTAAGACTCGCTTTCGCTGTGGCTCCACCATTTCCGGTTTAACCCGCCAGTGCCTATAAGTCGCCGGCTCATTCTTCAACAGGCACACGGTCACCCGATTAGTCGGGCTCCCATTGCTTGTAAGCTCACGGTTTCATGTTCTATTTCACTCCCCTCCCGGGGTTCTTTTCACCTTTCCCTCGCGGTACTGTTTCACTATCGGTCACACAGTAGTACTTAGCCTTACGAGGTGGTCCTCGCAGATTCACACGGAATTCCACGTGCTCCGTGCTACTCGGGATGCAGCTAGGTCAACTTATCTTTCGATTACGGGGCTTTCACCCTCTGTGGCACGCCATTCAAACGTTTCTTCTAGACTTATTGATCCATATTGCTGTCCCACAACCCCGATAGTCAAGACTATCGGTTTGGGCTGTTCCCCGTTCGCTCGCCGCTACTGAGGGAGTCGTTATTTACTTTCTCTTCCTCCAGCTACTAAGATGTTTCAGTTCGCTGGGTTAGCTCGCACCAACCTATATATTCAGTTGGCCGTACATGGGGTTGCCCCATTCGGAAATTCCCGGATCAAAGTGTGCTTCCAACTCCCCGAGACTTATCGCAGGTAACCACGTCCTTCATCGCCTCTGTGTGCCTAGGTATCCTCCGTGAGCCCTTTGTAGCTTGACCAATAACTTCATAATTGAAGCATCAGCTTAATAGAATTGTTATTAATGCATTTGCACAAATAATAAATCTGCATCATTAAAGATGCTTATTGTCTTTAAAAATAATCTATGCAGTTGTCAAGGTTCTCTGAAAACAATGAAATTAATTCAATGAGTCCAGCATCTTAATGGTTTCATTAGGAAGCTAGATTCGTTCAGAAATTTGATCACAACTCAAAATTTTTCCTTTCTATAGATTATGGAAGAGGTGGTAATCAGTGGAGGTAAGCGGACTCGAACCGCTGACATCCTGCTTGCAAAGCAGGCGCTCTACCAACTGAGCTATACCCCCAACATAGAGATATGGGCCATCCTGGACTTGAACCAGGGACCTCACCCTTATCAGGGGTGCGCTCTAACCACCTGAGCTAATGGCCCAGGAAAATAATGGGTGTGACCTAGAAAAACTTAGGAAATGAAATTCTTAATAAATTAAGAACGTGAGATACCGATCGACCTAAGGTGACAAAATAATAATATTAAACATTTTGTTGTCTCCCTGTTAGGAGGTGATCCAGCCGCACCTTCCGGTACGGCTACCTTGTTACGACTTCACCCCAGTCATTAGCCCCACCTTCGGCGTCCTCCTCCACAAGGGTTGGAGTAACGACTTCGGGCATGGCCAACTTCCATGGTGTGACGGGCGGTGTGTACAAGGCCCGGGAACGTATTCACCGCAGTATGCTGACCTGCGATTACTAGCGATTCCTACTTCACGTAGGCGAGTTGCAGCCTACGATCTGAACTGAGCCACGGTTTATGGGATTTGCTAGCTCTCGCGAGTTTGCTGCCCTTTGTCCGTAGCATTGTAGTACGTGTGTAGCCCAGGGTGTAAGGGGCATGATGACTTGACGTCATCCACACCTTCCTCCGGTTTATCACCGGCGGTCTTTCTAGAGTGCCCAACTAAATGCTGGCAACTAAAAACGTGGGTTGCGCTCGTTGCGGGACTTAACCCAACATCTCACGACACGAGCTGACGACAGCCATGCACCACCTGTCACTGCATTCCCGAAGGCACCCTCAAATTTCTAAGAGGTTCGCAGGATGTCAAACCCTGGTAAGGTTCTTCGCGTTGCATCGAATTAAACCACATACTCCACCGCTTGTGCGGGCCCCCGTCAATTCCTTTGAGTTTCACACTTGCGTGCGTACTCCCCAGGCGGAACACTTAACGCGTTAGCTACGACACCGAAGGGGTCGATTCCCCCGACACCTAGTGTTCATCGTTTACGGCCAGGACTACAGGGGTATCTAATCCCTTTCGCTCCCCTGGCTTTCGTCCATGAGCGTCAGTAATGGCCCAGCAGAGCGCCTTCGCCACTGGTGTTCTTCCCGATATCTACGCATTTCACCGCTACACCGGGAATTCCCTCTGCCCCTACCATACTCAAGCCTTTCAGTTTCCACTGCCATGATGGAGTTAAGCTCCACGCTTTAACAGCAGACTTGAAAAGCCGCCTGCGGACGCTTTACGCCCAATAATTCCGGATAACGCTTGCCACTCCCGTATTACCGCGGCTGCTGGCACGGAATTAGCCGTGGCTTATTCCTCAAGTACCGTCATATCTTCTTCCTTGAGAAAAGAGGTTTACAGCCCAGAGGCCTTCGTCCCTCACGCGGCGTTGCTCCGTCAGGCTTTCGCCCATTGCGGAAAATTCCCCACTGCTGCCTCCCGTAGGAGTCTGGGCCGTGTCTCAGTCCCAGTGTGGCTGATCATCCTCTCAGACCAGCTACTGATCGAAGCCTTGGTGAGCCATTACCTCACCAACAAGCTAATCAGACGCGAGCTCATCCTCAGGCGAAATTCGTTTCACCAGTAGGCATATGGGGTATTAGCGGTCGTTTCCAACCGTTATCCCCCTCCTGAGGGCAGATTCTCACGCGTTACTCACCCGTCCGCCACTAACCCGAAGGTTCGTTCGACTTGCATGTGTTAAGCACGCCGCCAGCGTTCATCCTGAGCCAGGATCAAACTCTCCGTTGTGTTCAATTCCTTTTATAGATAAATCTACTCAAATTGAATTGCTTTAACCAAATAAAAACTTCAGTTGTTGAATTTAGTTTCAGCCTCCTTAGATTTTAAGGATTACATTGAGTGCACATTAAAAGTATTTCTAAAGTGACTTTCCAAGATCTCAGATCCGTTCGCATCAAAGCTAAAAGTTAGCAATTGATGACATTTTTATATATTCTTGACGGGACCTCACACCTTTATTGCATATACATCTTGAAGTGACTAAAAAAAATTTAGTTGTTCTTGACGCAACAAAAGCATCAGTTCCTAAGTTTTTAAATTTTCTAGGTGCAGAGTTAAACAACAAGTGATTAACTCATTTTGAAGGTAAAAACCTTCTTCTGGCTGAAAATAATGATCGAAATCAAGTCTCCAAATAATTCATTCATTTACCAAAAATTAGATTTAAGATAATTTGATGAATAATGCAAAAAGTATATTTTTGCCCAGAAGAAAATACTAAACCATCCCACTGTAATTGTGCAACCTTTTATACAAAAATTTTTTATTAATTTTTTATTTGATCAAAGTCTCATTAAACAACTAGGCTTAAATAAAGGGATATAAATGAAATGGCAGAAAGATTTAGTCAAAAAAATTTAAGAGTAAGACCAAGTTCTGATGAGGAAAAAATTGTAACAAATGCAAAAAAACACTTCGAGAAGACTTTGGTTGAGATATCAGGCGAGTTAGTGGGAAGCGTCGCTGCACTAGAACATCCAACAAAAAATAAAAAATTAAATTATGGAGAAATATTTTTAAGAGACAATGTTCCTGTAATGATTTATCTCATTACCCAAAAACGTTACGAAATTGTCAAAAAGTTCCTAAGTGTATGCCTTGAGTTACAAAGCTCTAACTACCAAACACGTGGCGTATTTCCTACTAGTTTCGTTGAAGAAAATGGACAGCTCATTGGAGACTATGGTCAGAGATCAATAGGGAGGATTACTTCAGCTGATGCAAGTTTATGGTGGCCCATTTTATGTTGGTATTATGTCAATAAAAGCGGTGATTATGCCTTTGGAAAAAGTCAAAGCGTTCAAAGAGGTATTCAACTTCTACTAGATCTAGTTCTACATCCAACATTTGAGGGTACTCCAGTACTTTTTGTGCCAGATTGCGCATTTATGATTGATAGACCTATGGATGTATGGGGAGCACCACTAGAAGTTGAAGTTTTACTTCATGGATGTTTAAAAAGTTGCATTAACTTAATGGAATTAAGTAGAGCAGATCATGTTAGTAGACTTTTAGATCAAAGACTTATTCTTACAAATCAATGGGTTAAGGATTTAGGAAGTTTTCTTTTAAAGCATTATTGGGTTACAAGCCAAACAATGCAAATTTTAAGAAGAAGGCCAACTGAGCAGTATGGTGATGATCAGCACTTCAATGAATTTAATGTTCAACCTCAAGTGGTTCCCTCATGGCTACAAGATTGGTTAGAGAATAGAGGCGGTTACTTAATAGGAAATATTAGGACAGGAAGGCCTGACTTTCGATTTTACAGTTTAGGCAATTCTTTAGCATGTATGTTCGGAGTTCTTCCTCCTGAAGAACAAAGAGCTTTATTTAGATTAGTTTTACATAACAGACAGCATTTGATGGCTCAAATGCCTATGAGAATTTGTCATCCTCATATGGATGTAGAGGAATGGCAAAATAAAACTGGATCCGATCCAAAGAATTGGCCTTGGAGTTACCATAACGGTGGTCATTGGCCAAGCTTACTTTGGTTTTTTGGTACAGCTGTCCTATTACATCAAAAACATTATGGTTCAGACGATGTGATCCTCATGGAAGAAATGAAATCTTTAATAGAGGAATCATATTGGTGTCAACTTAATCAATTGCCTAAGCAAGAATGGGCAGAATATTTTGATGGTCCTACAGGAACTTGGGTTGGACAACAATCAAGAACATATCAGACTTGGACAATTGTTGGATTTTTATTAATGAATCACTTTCTAAGGAATGAGTATAACGATTTAGATATGTTTAAGATTTGAGTTTAAAATAGTCCTAAGGTTAGTGATTTATCAATTGGCAAGCATGCCCCAATACCAAGGTATATTGTTAGAAAAGTTCCGAATAAGAAAACAGACATTGCTATTGGTCTTCTAAATGGATTAGAAAATTTATTAACGTTTTCGATAAAAGGTAAAATCATTAATCCAAGTGGGATTAATGTTTGAAGTGCAATACCCAAAAGTTTATTAGGAACAACTCTAAGTATTTGAAAAACTGGGTAAAGGTACCATTCAGGAAGTATTTCAAGGGGTGTTGCGAAGGGATTAGCTTTGTCTCCTAACATTGCAGGATCAAGAACTGCTAATCCAACTACACAGGCAATAGTTCCCAAGATGACTACCGGGAATATATATAGTAAATCATTTGGCCAAGCTGGTTCACCATAATAATTATGGCCCATACCTTTAGCTAACTTTGCTCTCAATTTTGGATCAGATAGATCTGGTTTTTTTAAAGTAGACATATGGAGAACTAGTGATGGTTTAAGTATAAGAGTTTATAAAGGACCTGAAATACCCTGTTTACGAATCATTAAAAAGTGCATCAACATGAAGACTGCTAATGACCATGGCAATACAAAAGTGTGAAGACTATAAAATCTGGTTAAAGTGGATTGACCAACACTTTCTCCGCCTCTTAGTAGTTCAACCATAAAGTCACCTATTACTGGTATTGCAGCAGGAACACCTGAAACAATCTTAACTGCCCAGTAACCCACCTGATCCCAAGGTAAGGAGTATCCAGTCACTCCAAAAGCGACGGTTATAACTGCCATTACAACACCTGTAACCCAAGTTAATTCTCTTGGCCTCTTAAAACCTCCGGTAAGATAAACCCTAAAGACATGAAGGATTAACATCAATACCATCATTGATGCACTCCATCTATGCACAGATCTTATTAACCATCCAAAACTTACATCTGTCATTAAATAACTGACTGAACTGTAAGCCTGTGTAACAGTTGGCTTATAGTAAAAAGTCATTGCAAAACCTGTTGCAAATTGAATTAGGAAGCATACTAAAGTTATGCCTCCTAAACAATAAAAAATATTTACGTGAGGGGGTACGTACTTGGAAGTTACGTCGTCAGTTATGTCTTGGATTTCAAGTCTTTCTTGAAACCAGTCATAAACAGATGAAGAATTCGCCATCCAAAAAAAAATTAGCTTTGATATAAAGAGCTTACTTAAAATTCTTATACTTGGTGTTAAGACTTAACCCAATGAATTCATCTTTTAACAAACTTTTAACATTCAAAAATTTGATCACTGCATCAATGATCATCGTTTTTTCTATCAATCTTTTGTTGATGGAAAGAGTGGATGCTCTCAGTGATAGCAGGCAATTAGTACTTGATGCTTGGACCTTGGTAAACGAAGGTTTTTATGATCCAGAAAAGTTTGATGAAATCCAATGGAAAAGAATTAGACAAAAAACATTACAGAAACAAATTGAAACAAGTGAAGAGGCTTATTCCGCAATTGAAGACATGTTAAGACCTCTAGACGATCCCTACACGAGAGTTTTACGCCCCAAAGATTATGAGCTACTGAAATCAAGTAATTTTGGGAGTGAAATTAATGGTGTTGGGCTTCAATTAGGTGAAGATGACAACAATAAAGTTAAAGTTATTTCTACTCTTGGGGGGTCGCCAGCTGAAGAAGCTGGAATAGTAAGCGGGGACATTATCGAGACAGTTGATGGAATCTCATCAGAAAAATTAGGGCTTGCAAGTACTGCCTCTAAGTTAAGAGGTGAGTCAGGGACAAAAGTTTTAGTTGAATTATCTACGGAATCAGGAGAAATTAGGGAAGTCGATTTAGAGAGGAGATCAGTAGATCTCAGACCAGTTAGAACAAAAAGATTAAGAGACGATTCTCACACAATAGGATATTTAAGAATAACTCAATTTAGCGAAAGCGTACCCAAAAAAGTTGAAGAGGCTCTTCAAGAGTTAAAAGAGAAAGAGGTTGAGGGCTTAATCTTGGATCTTAGAAATAATTCAGGGGGACTAGTAAGCTCAGGTATTGCAGTTGCAGACACATTATTGAGTGAGAAACCCGTAGTCGAGACAAAAGATAGAAATGGAATCAAAGATGCAATTATTTCTCAAAAAGAGACATCTTTTGATGGACCAATGGTGACTTTAGTAAATAAAGGCACTGCAAGTGCCAGTGAAATACTTGCTGGTTCTTTAAAAGATAATGAGAGGTCAATTCTTATGGGAGAACAAACTTATGGTAAAGGTTTAATTCAATCCCTAAAAAGTTTGGGAGAAGATAGTGGTATTGCTATAACAGTGGCTAGTTACTTAACACCAGATGGTAATAATATACAAGGCCAGGGTATAACACCTGACAAATTACTTGAACTACCGGAAGCCAGTGATTTTGGAAGTACTGACGATAAATGGGTAAGGAATGCGGAATTATTATTAGGGTCGCTTCTAGAAAAAGAAGAAGTTCCAGTTCAAACAATTGATTTAAACAATGAAGAAATCAAATCTTTAAATGGCTAAAGATTGAAAATAAAAAATCTTAAAAATATGAGTATTAAAAGAATTTTTCATGACCCAATTCATAAAGAAATAGTATTTGATGCAGGAAAGCCAGAAGAATTAATGATTTTGGAATTAATTGATACAGTCGCTTTTCAAAGACTAAGAAGAATAAAACAACTTGGAGCGGCATCATTACTTTTTCATGGTGCAGAATCGAGTAGATTTACTCACTCAATTGGTGTTTTTTGTATAGCTAGAAAAATTTATAAGAGATTAATTGAAAATAAATCTTCTTTTAGTGAAAATAAATTTGTTCTTTATGGAGCAGCTCTGCTACATGATTTAGGTCATGGACCTTTAAGCCATACCAGTGAAACAATATTCATGCATGATCACGAACAATGGTCTGAAAACTTAGTGACAAATTATTCTCCAATAACTTCAATCCTCAAAAAGTATGACAACGAATTACCCAGAAAAATTGGTGAATTATTTCAATCAAAACAACTATTTTCAAAACCTTTAAGAACATTGATAAGTAGTGAGATAGATTGTGATCGTCTTGATTATCTTTTACGCGATAGTTACAACACAGGGACTAATTATGGCTTAGTAGATTTAGAAAGAATAATTTCAGCTCTTACCTTTTTACCTGATGGAAATATCGGAATCAAACCAAAAGGAGTGATTGCCATTGAGCATTTCCTTGTACTTAGAAACTTGATGTATAGAACAATCTACAATCACAAGATAAACGAAATATCAACATGGATTCTGGGGAAAATATTACACACAATAAAACATAATTATGAAAATAATATTTGGTTAGATAATTCTCTACATAAATGGATTTTTTCACCATCAAAAGTTGATTTTGATGATTTCATAAGAAATGATGATGTAACCTTTTATTATCATTTAATCAGATGGAAAGATGAATCTTTTGAACCACTTTCTACACTATGCAAAATGTTTATTGACAGGGATTTATTAAAGGCATCAGACATTAGTTTTTTAAGTAAGATCAATAGATTAAAAATCCTTGCATTTGCCACAAAATTATGTGAAAAGAATGGTTATGATTCAGAAATATTTTGTGGGATTAAGGAAAGGTCTTTCAAAGGTTTTGAATCTAATAATGCTCTAAAAATATGGGACGGCACTTATCAAAGCGCATTAGAAAATAGTTCCGCATTAATAAAAACTTTAATGAGATCCGATGAAAGCTCTTTTATTATTTATCCAGATATGATCAAAAATGAAATCAAAAATGAAATTTCATCGATAAAAAACAATTTCTAGATTTAATTCAATGGAAATAGTTCTAAAAAACAATAAAAGTAAATATTTAGAAATTTTTTCTTTGTTAGATTTAAATAATCTCCATGAAACTTTCAAAAGATTTTCATCCATCAAGGAACCTTTAGAAGCAAAAATTTTCGCAGTCAATGAGTCAATAAGTTCTCATCAATTATTAAAATTAAAAAATCATTTTGACAAAATTAATATTTGTTCCTTATGCATTTACTCAAATAATAGAGATACAATAATAAGTGGAAAGTTCTTAAAAATAGATTCAATTTATATAAAAGAGCAAGAGATTAAAAATAAGTTACTATCATTCAATTCAAAAAAGAAAGACGATATTCTTCACAAAGGAACAGTACGATCGGGAGAAAGAATATCTTCAAACGGAAACCTATGTATCATAGGAGATGTTAATCCAGGGGCAATAGTTTCCGCTAAGAAAAATATTTACGTTTGGGGCAAATTACTAGGGATCGCATTCGCAGGGAAAAGTGGAAATAAAAATGCCTCTATTTCATCACTTTATTTAAACCCTTTACAGTTAAGAATTGCAGATTTAATAGCAATTGGACCAAAAGAAAAGCCCAAAAATTGCTATCCAGAAATTGCAGTAATAGATCAACAAACAATAATTATCAAACCACACATAATCGAAAATAAAAATTAATCAATAATTTGCAATAAATAAATTCAAATTAGATAAATTTAAGAATTACTTAATCTTTAAAATATTTAACTTTCTGCATGTGGCTTTATTATTTGTAAAATGTTAAAAATCGTGGGGAAGAATACTCGCACAATATTAATCTGTTCTGGTAAGGGAGGGGTTGGTAAAACAACTTTAACTGCAAACCTAGGGATAGCACTTGCTAATAGCGGAGCAACAACTGCTGTATTAGATGCTGATTTTGGCTTAAGAAATTTAGATCTTCTTCTAGGATTAGAAAATCGCATCATTTATACAGCTCAAGATGTTCTAGACAAGAACTGTCGTCTCGACCAAGCATTGGTTAGACATAAAAAGGAGCCTAATCTTGCTCTTCTACCTGCTGGAGATCCAAGGATGTTGGATTGGATGAAGCCCGAAGATATGAAAAAAATTAGTGAGCTACTTAGTGAGAACTTTGATTTTGTCTTAGTAGATTGTCCTGCTGGTGTAGAAGATGGCTTTAAAAATGCTCTTGCAGCCTGTAAAGAAGCTATTGTTGTAACTAACCCAGAATTATCCGCAGTGAGGGATGCAGATAGAGTAATAGGAATTCTTAATACTTCAGATATTGAGCCTATTCAACTTGTAATCAATAGAGTTCGCCCTAACATGATGGCTAGTCAAGAAATGTTATCCATCGAAGATGTTCAAGGGATCCTTTCTTTGCCTTTATTAGGTATTGTTTTAGAAGATGAACAGGTAATAATAAGTACAAATAGAGGAGAGCCACTGACACTTTCAGATAGTAGATCTCCTGCAAAAAAATGTTATTTGAATGTTTCTCAAAGACTTACAAATAAAGATATACCAATTATCGATCCCAAAAAAGAAGGCAAAAGTCTTAAAGATAAATTCATGAGATTAATGCAAACAAAGGTTTTTTAAAATGATGACTCTCAGAGATCTTATAAATAAATTACTAGGCAGAGAAACGTCTAGTGCTAATACAGCAAGAGAAAGATTACAACTTGTACTGGCTCATGACAGAGTTGACATGAGTTCTTTGACAACTGATCTTTTAGATAAAATGAGGAAAGAGATTCTTGATGTTGTTGCTAAATATGTTGAAATTGATTTTGATGAGGTGGCAGTAAGTTTAGAGACTGAGGATAGAATGACTGCATTAGTTGCCAATTTACCAATCAAAAGAACTATTTCAGGAGAAATAAAATTCAAAAAAGCTGATAAAGCTAATAAAGATATCAAAAAGTAATAAATTTAAAAAAAGCTAAAAAATACTGATAATTGAACCTTCCTGATTGTAAGATGAAAAGATCGCCGGCTTAGCTCAGTGGTAGAGCAGCGCTTTTGTAAAGCGAAGGTCATCAGTTCAAATCTGTTAGCCGGCATTTTGATTTATTTAATTCTGTTCAATATTCTTCGCTGAAAATATAAAGACTAAACCTATCAGAGCAATAATAGGAATCAATCTTATTTCGAGAACATACTCTAAAAAAGATACAAGGGGTTCAAATATCCAATAAGTAAAAAATTGAATCAATAAAACAAAAAATAATAATAAAAACATTAATGCAATTCCCTTACTAATACTTCTCCTTCTCTAATCAGTCTCCAATCTCCACTTTTCTTCCAAAATATTATAGTACTTGCTTTTCCACTTCTTTTTTCCCATGGGATAGGACCCAAAATTTTTACAGAAGGGAAGTCTAGAGCAATACCTTCGACTGTAATAGATCCTTTAAAACCTGAAATATTTGCACTTGAAGTTAACAATGGTCCTGTTTCTCTCATGAGAGATTTAGCCATATATGAATTTGGAATCCTCAACCCAAGGGTAAGATCATTGCTTGTAAGGATTGTAGTCTGCTTCTCTGACGCAGGAACAACCATTGTCAGAGCTCCAGGCCAATATTTTGAAGCTATATTTTCGTAATCTTCTTTAGCTGATTCGTGAACATAATCAATTAATTGTTTGTGTTCTGACCCCATAAGAATTAAGGGTTTGCCTCTATCCCTTTTTTTAAACTCGTAAATAATATTTGAAAATTTTGGCAAGCATCCAATCGCAGGTAATGTGTCAGTTGGGAAGATTATAGGTAAACCACTTTTAAGAGTCTTCAAAGCGGATTTGCAGTCTACTAAATCCATTTAGATTATGAACTTGAAATAATTTATTTATATCTTCCAATGGTAAACCTACCAATACCTGAAAGATCTTTCACAATTTCTATTGATGTAAATTTATTTTTAATAAAAAGTTGTTTTACTTTTTCGCCTTGATCAAAATGATTCTCTAAAATTAGCCAGCCCTTCTCTTTTAAAAATATTGGTGCTTTTTGTATTATTTCCCTAATGTGTTTTAAACCATCTTCACCGCCTAATAAAGCAACTTTAGGTTCGAAATTTTTAACTTCTTTGGGTAATTTTTCATAAGTATCTTTAGGAATATATGGCGGGTTTGAAATAGCAAGGTCTAATTTTCCTTTAAAATTTTCAAGAGGTGACCACCAATTTCCACAATAAAATTTCAAATTTGATTGTTTGGAAGAATTTATATAATTTTTTGTAGCTATTTCTAATGCGTCTTGATCTACATCAGTTGCCACTCCTTTGCTAAATGGATAAGCCAATGCTAACGCAATACTTATAGCGCCTGATCCAGTCCCTAATTCAGCAAAAAATAATTTCTCTGACTTCCTTCTAAATATATTGAAGACAATATCTACTATGAGCTCTGTCTCTGGTCTGGGAATAAGTACTTTATTTGTAACTTTTAATTTTAAGTCTCTCCAATAAGTTAATCCGCAAAGGTATTGAATTGGGCAAGATCTTATTAAATGATCTTCCCAAACAGACTCCAAAAATTCTAAGTTTTTTTTTAAATGTAAGTTTCCCTTAGGATTTAAAATTTTCAAATTTAGATCTCTAGTCGAAATATCGCCTAAACAATCAAGTAAAACTTCAAAAGATTGTTGATCACCACCTTTTGAAAGTTGCTTTTTTTTCCACAATAAAAATTCCTTTACAGAAATGCAAAGCATTTATTAAAGCATCAGCGTTTTGGTCCAAGTCTACCTTTACTAGAGTCAGAGTAGAAGCTTGACTTTTCTCCATCTTGAGTAGAGATAAATAAACCAATGAGGAATATAGTTGGCACCCCTACAAATAAAAGACTAGCTACGAATCCAAAGTTAGTTGTTTCCATTTAGTTGGTAGTTCTATAATTAGGTATTAAGACTATAGACATATAACTAGAAATAAAGTGGAAAAATAAACAAATTTTATAAACTGATTAACAGTCTTAAACAATTTAGCGTGATAATTTTTTATTTTCACTTATTTTTTTTAGTTCTTCCAAATTTGAGGGAGGGGATTGTGGTTTTGTTAAGATTACTGCAGATGACTTTATCAATGTTTGGCATGCTAGTCGCCAATTTTCTGGTCTATTTTTGAGTTTTTCTTCTTCAACTGATGTAAGAGGGCTTAAAGAATTTTTGTTTCCACCTTCAACTGAAATAAAGCAAGTACTGCATTGTCCAGCTCCTCCACAATTTCCCAAAATACCTTTTAGTCCATAAAGCTGCAAATTCTCTTTCATTACGAGTTCTCTTAAATTTTCACCAGGATTACATTGAACCTCTAAGTCCTCACGGATAAATCTGATAGTTGCCATTTTTTTAGTTATTTTTCTTATTTTGGCGTTTTACTTTGAGAATTGTGACCAAAATATTAACAGTTTTTAGCTAAAAATTTCTTGTAAACTATGTTCTGCTAATGGATTTGCCCAATTTTTGCAAGAAAATAAATTTATTTACAAAAATCCCTCAAAGACTAAAAAACCCTTACTATCGTGATGTTTAGCTGTTTATGCAGCATAGTTACTAGAAATTAACCGATGGGATTGCCTTGGTATCGAGTTCACACAGTAGTTATTAATGACCCAGGTCGACTACTTGCTGTGCATCTTATGCATACTGCATTATTAGCCGGCTGGGCCGGTTCAATGGCTCTTTATGAATTAGCCATTTTTGATCCTTCTGATGCTGTTCTCAATCCAATGTGGAGACAGGGGATGTACGTTATGCCTTTCATGGCAAGACTAGGTATCACAAGTAGTTGGAATGGATGGGATATTACTGGTGCTACTGGAGTTGATCCTGGATTCTGGAGTTTCGAAGGGGTTGCGGCAGCACACATAGTATTTAGTGGCCTATTGATGTTGGCATCTATTTGGCACTGGACATATTGGGACCTAGATTTATGGGAAGATTCAAGAACTGGTGAGCCTGCTCTTGATTTACCAAGAATTTTTGGAATTCACCTTCTTTTAGCAGGCCTTACATGTTTTGGTTTTGGAGCTTTTCATTGCGCAAACGTTGGGATTTGGGTTTCTGATCCATATGGTTTAAGTGGTCATGTAGAACCTGTAGCACCTTCCTGGGGAGTTGAAGGATTTAATCCTTTTAATCCAGGAGGTATTGTGGCTAATCATATTGCAGCTGGACTTATGGGTATTATTGGAGGTATTTTTCACATTACCAACAGGCCTGGAGAAAGACTTTACAGAGCATTAAAACTTGGAAGTCTCGAAGGAGTTCTTGCTAGTGCTTTAGCTGCTGTATTGTTTGTTTCTTTCGTTGTTTCCGGAACAATGTGGTACGGTTCAGCAACCACCCCAATAGAGCTTTTTGGTCCTACTAGATATCAATGGGATTCAGGCTATTTCAAAACTGAAATTAACAGAAGAGTGCAAGCTGCTATTGATGATGGTGCAACTAAATCAGAGGCATATGCATCTATACCAGAAAAATTAGCCTTCTACGATTATGTCGGTAATAGTCCAGCTAAAGGGGGACTATTCAGAGTTGGAGCTCTTGTTAATGGTGATGGCTTACCAACTGGTTGGCAAGGTCACATTGCTTTCCAAGATAAGGAAGGTAACGAATTAGAAGTTAGAAGAATTCCTAACTTCTTTGAAAACTTCCCTGTCATTCTTGAAGATAAAGAAGGTAATGTAAGGGCAGATATCCCATTTAGAAGAGCTGAAGCAAAGTACTCATTTGAGCAAACTGGTATTACTGCAACAATTTATGGAGGAGACCTAGATGGACAAACATTTACAGATCCTGCAGTAGTGAAAAGATTAGCAAGAAAGGCTCAACTTGGAGAAGCATTCAAGTTTGACAGAGAGACATATAAATCTGACGGTGTATTCCGAAGTTCTCCAAGAGCATGGTTTACATATGCACATTTATGTTTCGGATTGCTATTCTTGTTTGGGCACTGGTGGCACGCTTCAAGAACTCTTTACAGAAATTCCTTTGCTGGTATTGATGCTGAAATTGGCGACCAAGTTGAATTTGGTTTATTCAAAAAGCTTGGAGACGAAACCACAAGAAGAATCCCTGGAAGGGTTTAAACTAAACTTTATTACTTAATCTTATGGAAGCTTTCGCTTACGTTCTTATTCTAACTCTCGCAGTTGTAACCTTGTTCTTTGCTGTCGCCTTTAGAGATCCGCC
This sequence comes from Prochlorococcus marinus str. AS9601, assembly GCF_000015645.1. Lineage (NCBI taxonomy): Bacteria > Bacillati > Cyanobacteriota > Cyanophyceae > Synechococcales > Prochlorococcaceae > Prochlorococcus > Prochlorococcus marinus. The sequence goes on along the minus strand of NC_008816.1, from coordinate 310,931 downwards.
TAAATTTGATAGGAAATGAACTAAGTAAAAACCTCTTTAACAAGAGGTTTTTTACTTTTCATAATTAGAAAATTACCCTACTATTAGAGTTAAAGTACACTTTTTCACCACATGCAGTGTCCAACCTGTCAAAACACAGATAGCAGAGTTTTGGAATCAAGATCTGCTGATAGTGGTAAAAGTGTTCGAAGAAGAAGAGAGTGCTTAAATTGCAGCTTTAGATTCACAACTTATGAAAGAGTGGAAACAATGCCAGTTTCAGTTTTAAAGAAAGACGGTGGCAGAGAATTATTTGATAAGCAAAAATTATTTACTGGCATATCAAGGGCATGCGAAAAGACTAACTTCAGTAGTGAAGAAATTATTAATTTCGTAGATGGAATTGAATCACAAATCGTTCAAGACTCTAATAAAGATATTAAATCTTCACATATCGGGGAATTAATACTTAAAAATCTTAGAAAAGAAAACGAAGTCGCCTATATAAGATACGCCTCAGTTTACAGAAAATTTAACGGGGTAAAAGATTTTATTTCTACTCTTGAATCTCTAAAAGGAAGTTCAAAAAACCAATTAGCTTCAATTTCATAAAATTCAGCATCTTAAAGTGTAGAATACATATCACAAATATATTTTGCTTTTAGTGTGCAGGCTAATAGCATTCCTTTCTAACTACCTTAGGTAGTCTGCGATACAACAAATGAACGAAAATTCTTCCCAAACCATTAAAGAAATTTCTGAGGATCAAGAAATTAAAAATTCGTCTGAGTTAGATAATAATTCAGCATCTCAAAATGAGGAAGATTTATCATTCGAGAAGAGCGATATACCTCAAGCAGATTCTTCCTCTAGCAGAACCAATACGGATTTTGACAACGCAGGATTCACTCAAGAAGAATTTGCATCACTTTTGGGTAAGTATGACTATAACTTTAAGCCTGGCGATCTAGTTAAAGGTACCGTTTTTGCTCTAGAGCCCAAAGGGGCCATGATAGATATAGGGGCAAAAACAGCTGCTTTTATGCCTGTTCAGGAGGTTTCAATAAATAGAGTTGAAGGACTTAATGATGTTTTACAACCTTCAGAAAGTAGAGAATTTTTCATAATGAGCGAAGAAAATGAAGATGGCCAGTTAGCCCTCTCCATTAGAAGAATTGAATATCAAAGAGCATGGGAAAGGGTTAGACAACTCCAAAAAGAAGATGCCACTATATATTCTGAAGTTTTTGCAACAAACAGAGGTGGGGCTCTTGTGAGAGTGGAGGGCTTGAGAGGCTTTATCCCAGGCTCACACATAAGTGCACGAAGAATTAAAGATGACTTAGAAGGTGAATATTTACCTTTAAAATTTCTTGAAGTCGATGAAGAGAGAAACAGATTAGTACTAAGCCATAGAAGAGCTTTGGTTGAGAAAAAAATGAACCGACTCGAGGTAGGCGAAGTTGTTGTTGGTTCTGTAAAAGGTATTAAACCTTATGGGGCCTTTATTGATATTGGTGGAGTTAGTGGTCTATTGCATATTTCTGAGATTAGTCATGAACATATTGAAACTCCGCATAATGTTTTAAATGTGAGTGACCAAATGAAAGTGATGATAATTGACCTTGATTCAGAAAGAGGACGAATTTCATTATCTACTAAAGCACTTGAACCTGAACCAGGAGATATGCTAACTGACCCTCAAAAAGTTTTTAGTAAAGCTGAAGAAATGGCTGCTAAATATAAACAAATGTTATTCGAACAGACTGACGAGAACGAAGAGATCGCCACAGCTTCAGCTGAAACACTATAACTTCACTTATATATTTTGTGCACGAATATCAGAACTTAAGCCTCATTAATTCTTATACAATTATTTTTAATTAACAATAATTGATTTGTAACGATAATCTAATTTAGGATATTTCATAATTCCAAAATTATTTGTAAATGAGTGATTTCATTTTCACTTCAGAATCAGTAACTGAAGGTCATCCTGACAAAATATGTGATCAAATTAGTGACGCTGTTTTAGACGCTTTATTGACAGAAGATCCAGAAAGCAGAGTTGCATGCGAAACTGTTGTAAATACGGGTCTTTGTTTACTTACTGGAGAAATAACTTCAAAAGCAAAAGTCGATTATATCAAACTTGTTAGAAATGTAATTAAAGAAATTGGATATGAGGGCTATAGAGCAGGTGGTTTTGACGCAAATAGTTGTGCAGTTTTAGTAGCACTTGACGAGCAATCACCAGATATTTCTCAAGGAGTAAACGAAGCAGATGATGTTAACGATGATTTGGAAGATAATACCGGTGCTGGCGACCAAGGCATAATGTTCGGCTATGCATGCGATGAGACGCCTGAATTAATGCCCTTACCAATTAGCTTGGCTCATAGATTAGCCATTCAACTTTCTAAGGTAAGGCACGAAAACATGCTTAATTATCTACTCCCTGATGGTAAAACTCAAGTAAGTATTGATTATAAAAATGGAGTGCCACTATCGATTAATACCATTTTAATTTCAACTCAACATAATCCTGAGATAGATGGTATTACAAATGAAGAAGAAATTCGTCAAAGAATAAAAGAAGATTTATGGAAGAATGTTGTACTCCCTGCTACTGAGGATTTAGAAATCAAACCAAACATTCAGACAACAAGATTTCTAGTCAATCCCACGGGCAAATTTGTCGTAGGGGGGCCTCAAGGTGATGCGGGACTTACTGGAAGAAAAATTATAGTAGATACTTATGGGGGTTACGCAAGACACGGAGGAGGGGCATTTTCGGGTAAAGATCCCACAAAAGTGGATAGATCAGCTGCTTATGCAGCACGTTACGTAGCAAAAAGTATAGTTAAGGCAAAATTAGCAAAAAAGGCAGAAGTACAATTAAGTTATGCAATTGGAGTTGCAAAACCGATTTCCATTCTTGTTGAAACTTTTGATACTGGCGTTATTTCACAAGCTAATTTGACTGAGCTCATTAATAAGTACTTTGATTTAAGACCAGCAGCAATTATAAAAGAATTTGATCTAAGAAATCTACCCCAAAAAATGGGTGGTACATTTTTCAGAAAGACTGCATCCTATGGACATTTTGGCAGAAGAGATTTAGATCTTCCTTGGGAAAAGGTAGAAGAAAAAGCAGCCCAATTAGCAGAGGCTTCCAAAGTATTTTTATAAAAATATTTATTCTATGCCTGATAATTTTTATGGAGGGTTAGATTTTGGAACCAGTGGTGCAAGAATATCAATAATTAATCTTCATAAAAAATTAATATATTCCAATTCAGTCCCTTATTCATGCAGCTTTAAAAGTCCAAATTCTTGGATCAAGTCTTGTGAAAAACTCTTAGGGTGTTTACCTATTGAGTTAAAAAGTAACCTTCAAAAATTGGCTATATCTGGCACATCAGGAACTTTAACAGCATCAAATTTACGAGGAGAGCCAATAGGAGAAGCAATATCTTATGACCAAGCATGTAATGAACATAAGGTCCTTCTTGATTCATTAACTTCTGAAGAGGATCATCTGCGAACTCCATACAGTAGTCTTGCTAAAGCATTAAAACTAATAGATAAATATGGGACAAATATACTTTTAAGACATCAATCTGATTGGATCACTGGTTGGTTTTTAAAAGATTGGACTTATGGAGAAGAAGGTAATAATCTAAAACTTGGTTGGGATCTGAAAAAAGAATCATGGCCAAAAAGCTATCTCAATACTTCATGGAGAAAATGCCTGCCTCAAATAATAAAAAGTGGGAAAATTATTGGACAAGTGAATTTTGATTTAGCAGAGAGATTTAACTTGAATAAGAAATTAATATTAATCTCAGGCACTACTGACTCTAATGCAAGTGTAATAGCTGCAGGTTTAGACAAAGAAAATGGTCTCACAGTTTTAGGAACAACTATTGTAGTTAAGAAAATTATTGATAATCCTATAAAAAAACAAGGAATTACAAACCATAGAGTAAACGGCAATTGGATATGTGGAGGAGCATCAAACGCAGGCTGTGGTATATTGTCTCAGTTTTTCTCTGATTTAGAAATAAAAGAGCTCAGTAGACAAATAAATCCATCAAAAAACACCTCTTTAAATCTTTTACCTCTTAATAGTAAAGGAGAAAGATTTCCTGTTAATGATTCTAATTTAAAGCCGATACTTGATCCAAGGCCAGTAAGCGACTCTCTTTATTTACATGCATTATTCGAGGGTCTAGCAAAGATCGAATTGAAAGGTTGGGAAAAGCTAGGCGAACTAACAGGTTCACTACCAAAAAAAATTATTACTATTGGTGGAGGTTCAAAAAACCCTCAGTGGAGAAAAATAAGAGAAAATATTGTCAATATACCAATAGTTTCATGTAAAAAAACTACTTCATTTGGTACAGCCTTGTTAGCGATGAACTCAAAATAAAAGTTTTTTTTAGATATTTGATGAAGATATAAAATTTTTAATTAAAAGGGTTTCACAAACTACACATCTTAATTTAAAGTATATAGGTTAGAGCCGGGATAGCTCAGTTGGTAGAGCAGGCGACTGAAAATCGCCGTGTCCCCAGTTCAAATCTGGGTCCTGGCACCTTTAAAACCTCTTCTATGAAGGGGTTTTATATTTTCTAAAAAGTAGAATCTTACTTTTTATTTTGTTTCTAGAATTTAAGATTTGTTAGTTTTCTACTCTGCAGACTTGACCAATAACACCCAAAATCAATTCATCTCCATTAGGATCTTGCCAATCAGCTAAATCATTAAAATTACTATTTACTTCATCTATAGAGACATCAACGTCTCTAAATGATTTTTCAAAACAATTTATATCCATTGTATAGAGAATATCCTTAGTAATTTCACTTTTTGTTTTGGGAATATATTTACTCAATACTCTCACAGAACCATCCTCATTCCTTTTAATACTTTGCCTATCCCACAACTGTTCTCCATATTCACTTTTAGGGACTCCAACCCATTCATGAGGCAAAGCATTTGCTTGTTTTATAAAAATACAAATAGAAACGATTATTGACAGAACTAAACCAATGCTATTTCTAATAAATATTGAACTAACTTTATTCTTAGAATCAACCATGAATACTTGTTAAATACAAAAATCTTTATTCTAGAGTAAATATAAGATTAAAAATTTGTAAAAATTTTTATTGATTAGTATTTCTATTATAGATACAATCAAATATTAAATTCAAAATTTACTTCCAATAAGTTAATTAGAAAGATAATGAATAAAATACAAAAATTTCTCTCAGTAGTTTTTTTTATAGCAATATTCGTTGTTTTAATTTACTTAATCCAAAATTATGGAATTGAACCTCTTAGAAACAAAATAGAAAGTATGGGAATTTGGGCACCTTTTGGAATATTCATACTTAGAGGAGTAAGTATTATTTTGCCCGCTCTTCCAAGTTCAGCTTATTCTCTGCTAGCTGGTTCATTACTAGGATTTCAAAGAGGTTACATGACAATAATCTTCTCTGATATTGTTTTTTGCCAAGCTGCTTTCTTTATTGCAAGAAATTATGGTCGGGTTCCTGTACGTAATTTAGTAGGCCAGAAAGCAATGAAAAAGATTGAAAGTTTTAATCAAAACCAGCTAGAAGAAAATTTCTTTCTTATGACAGGTCTTCTAATGACTGGCCTTTTTGATTTTCTAAGCTACGCAATTGGTATTGGAGGAACTCGCTGGAAAATATTTACTCCTGCATTATTAATAAGTCTCCTAATCAGTGACTCTATACTTGTCGCAGTAGGAGCTGGAGTTAGTCAGGGAGCAGGATTATTTCTTGGAATTGCTCTATTGGGAATGTTTGCTTTAGCGACTATTTCAGGATTGGCAAAAAATAAAATGCCTAAATAACAAAACAGTTGATAATTCTGTAAGCAAAGAAGAAAGATATGACATTTTCGCAAACAATAAATATATAAATAATGATTCATGCAAGAATAGAGTTCGATTAATTTTAAAGTTATTAGATGACTCCATTTAGACCAACTTCATATGATCGCCCTGGAGAACAAATATCAACTACTCCTTCTGGATTAAAAGTAACTTCTGCAAAGAGATTAATGGTGGATTCAATGGTAAGAATGATACAAAAAGCAGAAAATCATTCCGTAGAAGATAAACTTGACGAAGAATCTAACAATAATTAATCAATTCATTGATAAAAGTATAGGAGAGTGGAAATCTATTAGAAGTACGCACACTTTAGCTTTTCAGGAATTTGAAAACTCAACTAGTAAAATATATATAAAACATATCAACAAAAAAAATAAAAAAGTCGTTGAAATTTTTAAAAATTATAAATTTAGTTTAAACCTAGAGAGCATAGCCATTTCTATAAACTGGCAAGCTATTAGCGATTGGGACAATCATGATATCCGTGAGGGAGATGAAACTATTCTGATTTTTTTACCCAAAGATGAAAATTCAGGAATTGTTTTAAGAAATAAAGGTTATACAGAATCCTTTATTTCATCATCCAATTATTTTGTTGATGAACAAAATAATTTACACATTAAAACTATTTATAAATCAACAGTTTCCGAAGAAAGAATTTCCTTTTTGTCCACTCATGTAAGATCCAGATTTTCTACCATTCGAAATCTAGAAAATAACTCAGTAATACAAACGTCACATACTTCAGAGATAAGGAATTTAACTAGTTTAAAAGATTAATTATCCTTTCAAATTGAAACTCTGTTTCAGATATTAATTTAGGAAGAAAGCCTTTGTCTCCATGCATTTTTTTAACTGTTGAATTCAAATCAGAGATAGTTGCATCTCGCATTAATTCAAAAACCCTTCTTGCATTTCTTAAAGGTACACCAAGAGCAAGATAAGTATTTTTAAGATCCATCAAACAACTTTTTTCTAAAACTGATTCGTCATTAGAAATCAAAAGATAAGCAACAATCCTTAGGATTATTTCTCCATCTCTTAAACAAACGGACATCTTGTTAGTTGTATTTAAAGATATTTTTGAATTAAGTGAATCTTGATTTTCGCAAATCATTGCTGTTACAGCGTCTGCTGCGATTGCATGTGAATTATTGGTTATTGAGGTTATTGCATCTAATCTTGAGTTTGCACTATTAATAAATTCTTTTATATTGCTTAAATCATTTAATTTCTTATCGGCTGACAATAGTTGTTTATCCTTTGAAACTGACATTCCTGAAGTAAAAATTTAAAGATCGATCTTAAGAATAATACAAAGCTAGTAAAAACAATATAATTTCAAACTTAACGCAACGCTTCTTAATTAATAACTTTATTCCAAAGTGATAGTTGAAATAATTCAAATAAAAATTTTTTTTTCGCTAATATAAGACTACATTTTTAATAAAGTTTTGGATCAACAGGATTTAAAATTATCAAAGAAACTTATTTCTACATATAAAAAAAGATTGGAAAAAGAAATTCTAGACAGAAGTATGAGATTAAAGATGCCACAAAATAAATTTGAAGAAATAATTAATAACAATAATGAACTTATAAATTTAAAAAAAGCTTTAGAAGATCTAGAAACGGATTCTGAATCTCGTAGTAAAGTCTGATTTTTGAAAAACCCTTCCAAAAGTGCCTCAAAACAACAATTTCCTTTTTAAGTCCCTAAACAATCAACAACTTCAAGCAGTAAAACATGTTTATGGACCACTATTAGTTGTAGCAGGTGCAGGTAGCGGAAAAACTAAGGCACTTACTCACAGAATTGCAAACCTTATTGAAGGTAACTCTATAGATCCCTATAACATTCTCGCAGTAACTTTCACTAACAAAGCTGCTAAAGAAATGAAAGCTAGATTAGAGGTTCTTCTGGCCCAAGAACTAGCTTTTAATCAATTTGGCCAGCCTTGGACAACTCTCAAAGAAATTGATCAAAATCAATTAAGAACAAACGTTCACAAAGACAGGCTTCAGAACCTTTGGATCGGTACCTTCCATTCTTTATTTTCAAGACTTCTGAGATACGATATTGAAAAATATACTGATCCAGAAGGCCTAAAATGGACAAGGCAATTTTCAATTTACGATGAAACAGATTCTCAAACATTAGTAAAAGAAATTATCAGTCAAGATATGAATCTTGATCCAAAAAGATATGATCCCAAAAAGATTAAAAGATTAATAAGTAATGCTAAAAATCAATGCTTAACTTCTAATGATCTTTTAGAAAAAGCAGATAATAATTTTGATAAAACAGTTGCAGAAGCCTACAAGAGATATAGAATATCGCTCTCAAAAAATAATTCTTTAGATTTTGATGATCTTTTACTTTTGCCTGTTTTCTTATTGAGGCAAAATGATATAGTCAGAGATTACTGGCACAAAAGATTTAAACATATTTTAGTTGACGAATATCAAGACACAAATAGAACACAATATGAACTTATAAAATTAATTACGGCTGGAAATACTGAACCAAAAAAATTCTTCAATTGGGAAGATCGGTCAATTTTTGTAGTTGGAGATGCTGATCAAAGTATTTATAGTTTCAGAGCAGCTGACTTCAGAATTTTAATTGGTTTTCAAGAAGATTTTAAGACTTCTATCAATGACGATACAAAATCATCTTTAATTAAATTGGAAGAAAATTATAGGTCATCTTCCAATATACTTGATGCTGCAAACTCACTAATTGAAAACAACTCTGAAAGAATTGACAAAGTTTTAAAGGCTACTAAAGAAAAGGGGGAACTTTTAACGTTACTCAGCTGTGATGATGAAATTTCCGAGGCAGAAGCAATTACCAATAAAATAAAATCACTCAATAACTATAATCAAAACCCAATTTGGAAAAATTTTGCAATTTTATATCGAACCAGAGCTCAGTCGAGAGTATTAGAAGAATCTCTTGTAAGGTGGCGCATTCCTTATACAATTTTTGGAGGATTACGTTTTTATGATCGAAGAGAAATTAAAGATGCAATAGCATATTTGAAAGTTCTGGTTAATTCTTCAGATAACGTTAGTCTTTTACGAATCATTAATGTTCCTAGAAGAGGGATTGGTAAGACTACTATTCAAAAACTTAATGAACTATCTAATAGGTTAAATATCCCATTATGGGAGGTTCTTAATGATAAGCAAAGTCTTGAAGAAACAATAGGCCGATCATCAAAAGGAATTAATAAATTTACTGCAGTTATGAATGATCTACTGTGTTACCTTGAAAATTCTGGTCCAGCTCAACTACTACAACTTATATTAGAAAAAAGTGGTTATTTAAGTGACTTGCTCTCTAATGGGTCTGAAGAATCTGAAGATAGAAGAAATAACTTACAAGAACTAATTAATGCAGCTACTCAATATGAAGAAGAAACAGAAAGTGGAGATGTAGAGGGATTTCTTTCTACAGCAGCCTTAACAACTGATAATGATACGAAGAAAAATAATCCTAACTCTGTAACTCTCATGACTCTGCATAATAGTAAAGGTTTAGAATTTCAAAATGTTTTTATCACTGGGCTAGAACAAGGTCTCTTCCCTAGCCATAGATCAATAGATACTCCCTCACTTCTTGAAGAGGAAAGAAGATTATGCTATGTAGGTATTACTAGAGCTAAAGAAAGAGTTTTCTTAAGTCATGCCAGAGAAAGAAGATTATGGGGTGGAATGCGTGAAGCAACAATACCTTCAATATTTCTTTCGGAGATACCCGAAGATTTAATGGATGGCGAATTACCACAAACTGGTGGTGCTTCAATTAGAAGAGATTTGCATCTTGATCGCTTAACAAGAGTTGATCGGAACAATCCAAATGAATTTGTTAACAAACCAATAAATGCAGTAAGGAAATTATATTCAGGGCCAAGTAAAGGGAAAAGCTGGATAGTTGGAGATAAGCTAATTCACACAAAATTTGGGAAAGGTGAAATAATACATATTTTTGGGAGTGGGGAAAAAATATCTTTAGCAGTAAAATTTGGTGATAAAGGAAGTAAAATTCTAGATCCCAGATTAGCTCCAATTCGTTATGTAAGTTAAAAATCATGAACGATATCTCTGATTACATCCAAGGAGAATTAATCAAAACTCCATTTAATCTATATAACCTTATTACTAAATACATAGAATCTAATAACAATACTAAAGTGGCTTTTGTTGGCGGTTATTTAAGAGATTTGTTAATTAGTAAATTCCACAAAAAATCGTTTTCTGAACCTGTAGATATTGATCTTGTTATTGAAGGATCCTCTATTGCTCTTGCAAAATTTATAAAAAAAAACATTGTAAATGTAGATTTATGTTTGATCAAAGAATTTAATTTATACAACACTGTAGAAATAAATATTAATGACTATAAAATTGATATTGCTTCTGCAAGAAAAGAAATTTATTCTGCTCCAGGCTTAAATCCCACAGTAAATAAAAGTACTATCGAGGAGGATCTTAAGAGGAGAGATTTCTCTATAAATTCAATAGCCTTCGAGGTCTCGAAAAGGGAAATCTATGATCTTTATGGAGGAATTTCTGATATAAAAAGTAAAACATTGAACTTACTTCACAGTAATAGTATTTCAGATGATCCAAGTAGATTAATTAGATGTGCAAAATATGCCTCAAGGTTAGATTTCAATATTTCAAATGATACCCTGAAACAATCTCAAGAAACAGTTAGACAATGGCCATGGAAAAGTTCAGAAACTCATCAGAAAATGATTTACCCTCCTGCAATAGGCATGCGAATAAGGATGGAACTAGCTGAAATATGCAAACACGATAATTTGACTAATGTAATTTCGATAATTAATAAATGGGAAGTTATCTCAATCTTAAATGAAAATATTAAAGTCGATAAACGGTTTTTAAGAGGACTAAATTGGATTAAGAAGTTAAAGGGAAATCATATGCTTTACTTATTAAAAGATTCAGAAGATTTAGAAAAAGGATGTCAAAGATTTTTAGTGAATAATAGTGAGATAAAAATATTAGAAGATTATTTAAATATCAAAAAGATATTAAATAAAAACCAAAAAGATTTCAATCATTTTTCTCCATCAAGTTGGACAGAATTTATTGAGGACAGAAACCTTAATGATGAGACAGTCAAATTATTAATTTGTGATGGAGGACCATACTGGCGTAAATTGTTTAAGTGGTTATTTATTTACAAATTCATAAAATCAAAAAAAGATGGAGAAACATTAAAAAAAGAGGGATGGGAACCAGGGAAGGAGATGGGAAAGGAAATCAAAAGATTAAGATATTTAGAAATTGACAAATTAAATAGAAATTAATTACATTTTTACAACCTCTCCAACCTTGTACCATTTATCCTTTAGAACATTTTCATATTTACGGTTGCAACTAATCAACAAGGGGCCACATGTTTGAGGATCTAATAATAGTGATATTCTCTCGTTAAAAGTCTTTTTATCTAATGACTTTTCGTTTAAAAAATTAATTATTCTTTTTTGATTATTTACTTTATAAATTTTGTCAAATATTTCTCTATTAGATTCAAAGAAAGTACTTTTAACATCTTTTCTTATTAGATCAAATACTCCAGGATAAGCTTTAAATGCAAATAAATCTAATAAAACTTTTATTGGCTCAAGATTATTACTTTGCCGATATAAATTAGATGATTCAACCATTTCTTTAAGATGTCCAATAAATCCATATCCAGTAATGTCAGTGGCAGCATTTACTAATGATTCTTTAAATTCATTTTGAAAAAGATAAATTTCATCAATCAAATATTGCTGACTCTTTACTAAATTATTAATTACTTCAGAAGAACTACCTAGCATATTAATATTTTGCATTTGACCGGCAAAGTAGATCCCAACGCCTAGAGGTCTAGACATCATGAGAATATCTCCAATATTCATTCCAGATTTAAGCCATGGTTTTGCTCCATTTTTTAAAATACCTTGAACTGTTAAAGAAATATCTATTCCTAATGAATAAGGTTTATTTACAAAACTTCTTGCCTCGAAAGTATGGCCTCCAAGTAGTTCGCCTCCATGATCTTCAACTGTTGATTTAATACCTTGAAGTGATTGAGTAAAGAGGTAACTCTGAAATTCCCTTTCAACTTTTGGTAATGAAATTAAAGCCTGCGCTGATGAAAGTTTTGCTCCACATGCCCACAAATCTGAGCAAGCATGCAAAGTAGTAATTTTTGCATTAAGCCAAGGATCACTTACCAAAGCAGGAAATCCATCTACACTTTGCAATATAATATCTTGACCATTTTTATATATCTCAACTGAATCTTCAGGTGATGAGGCAAAAGAATTTAAATTAGAATTTATTAATGATTTGTTCAAAACAAATTGAGGAATTTTAGCTGCACATCCTCTGCAATCATTAATTGAGATACTTTTTTCACTACTTTTCATAATTAGCCTTTTTGATCTGAACTTTTTAATAAAGTTGATATCAATTTTTTGCTTTAAAATCCAAAAAATAAAAGAAGGGCCGAAAACAAAATTGTGATAAATTGCAAAAGCCTTTGGATGATGGCTTGGAAATATATTTAGTATTTGCAATCCGATCTTTTGAGGAAACCACTTTTTTAATGATCTACCTTCTACATCTTTTTTTAGATTTTGTACTAATGTATTTACAACTTTTACTGCAAAAACTCCCGATGCTGGTCTTTTTGCTGAACCTACAACTGCACAATCACCGACAGCAAAGATTCCAGAGAAACTTTTTATCTGCAAATTCTGATTTGTAATTATTCTGCTATGAGAATCCGAATCTAATAATTTTTTTTGTACCCATAACGGAGACGTATTTCCAGTGCATAAAAGAAGCTTACCATAATCAAAATGAAGTTTTTCAACTAATTCAATATTGGAATTCCGTAAACTTTTTAGGATTTTATTATTAATTTTTCTTGAATCACATAATAGTTTTAAAGGTCTATCTCCCCATCTTTTTCTCAAAGCATATGATACTTCAATTGCAGCGAGTCCACTCCCAACAATTACAAATGGAAGTTCATTAACTGAATCAAAAATGTCCTCTTTAAGTATTGAGTCATAAGCACTTAAAAAAGGTTTAATTGAAAAAGCATTTCGATTTTTAACTTGTGATTCAAATTCTTTTGGAATTATTGTTTGACTTCCATAATTAAGCACCAACTTCGAATAATTAACTGAAGGTCTATTACTTAAAACAATTTTCTTTAAATTGAAATCAATATCCTTTACTTCTTCTTCTATAAAAGATACTTTTGCATTTTTTGCTAAAGATTTTATATCAATTAAACTCTCTTCTAATGTGATTGATTTTGAAATTACCGATGGGAATAAAGCCGAGTAAACTAAATGAGAATCTCTAGATATAATTGAAACAGGAATTTCTGGCATTAATTTCGGAAACATTAACCATTTCTTCAATAAAGAAACATTTGAGTGCCCTCCTCCAATTAGTACCAGATGATTAAAAGTCATTTACATCACTATGAATAAAGAACATTTATTACCAATTGAAAAATCAAGATTAGGAGTGATTGGTGGAAGTGGATTTTATTCAATGGATCAAATAGAGTACTCAAGAGAACTAGAAATCAATACTCCCTATGGTAAACCTTCTGATTCAATAAAAGTATATAATCTTGGAAACTTAGAGATAGCTTTTATTCCTAGACATGGCAGAACGCATAGTTTAAATCCTTCTGAAATCCCTTACAAAGCAAATATTTGGGCTCTAAGATCAATAGGAGTAAGGTGGATTATTGCTCCATCAGCAGTTGGTTCATTACAAGAACAGATAAGGCCACTCGATATAGTGGTTCCAGATCAATTTATAGACCGGACAAAAAATAGACCTGCAACCTTCTTTAACGAGGGAGCTGTTGCTCACGTAACTATGGGAGATCCCTTCTGCACAAATTTATCACGTATTTTAAGTGAAATCGGAGAAAAAAATATTCCTGGCGGTAGACAATTGCATAGAGGGGGTACCTATCTAGCAATGGAAGGTCCCGCTTTCTCAACTAGAGCAGAATCTAATTTATATAGGAGTTGGGGATGTTCAATAATTGGAATGACGAACCACACAGAAGCAAGATTAGCTAAAGAAGCTGAAATAGCTTACTCCTCTTTATCTATGGTTACCGATTATGATTGCTGGCATCAAACTCATCAAGAAGTTTCTGTAGAGATGGTTTTGGATAATCTTAGATCAAATACTGAAGTAGCTAATAAAATAATATTTGAAGTAGCCAAATTAATTGAAAAAGAAAGGCCAAAAAGTAAGTCTCATTTTTCATTAAAAGATGGATTAATCACCAAAAAAGAAAATATCCCAAGCTCCACAGAAGAGAAACTAAGGATATTTACTGATTCTTATTAGGCTTATTTGATATAAGTGATTATCAGGTCAAAGTAAGGAATTGTTAGCCTCCAGCCCCAACTCCTTGGTATGAACCATAGAAGAATATTCCTAAAACGAAGATAACTGCAATTCCACCTGCTGTAGCAACAAGCCATAAAGGAAGAGTTCCTTCAGTCCATCTTCTTTCCCATGCAACTGCTGGTCTACCGTCGGGAAGTCTATCTGGAATTCTTCCATCAGGTCCTTTTAATTTACTCATGATTTTAATTTAATTGAAAAAGTAACTGGAAAATAAAATTCCCAATACAAAGACTGATAATAAGCCTAAATAAAGGCTTGTACGATTAAGTTCAACTGGAACTTTGTTAGGATTTTCGTTTACTTGCATGATAGTTAAATTTATCGGGCTACGAATTGCATAGCAGCAATAGAACCTAAAAAGAATACTGATGGAATAGCTAGAGCGTGAACTGCTAGCCAACGGACAGTAAATATAGGATAAACGCGGACTTCAGCAGCCTGCATTGGAGCTTGAGAATTAGTCATTGTTATTTTGTTCTTAAATCTAGTTGAGATTTAGCTTCATATCTTTGTGTTACGACAGGTGCTTTAGATTCAGATGATTGGAAATAACTGTCTGGACGAGGAGTTCCGAAAGCATCGTAAGCTAAGCCTGTATATACAAATAAGAAGCCTGCTATAAAGATAGCTGGTAATGTTACTGCATGAATAATCCAGTATCTAATACTGGTGATTATTTCAAAAAATGGGCGTTCACCCGTTGAACCTGCGGCCATAATCACAAATGTTTACCCTATGATCTTACAGTGTAAAATCATAAGTTCGCGAAGAAATTAACAGGTTGGTTACAGACAGTTGCTAAATCTTTCAAAAATTAATTTTTTTTTTACTATTAAATCGATTTATTTAAAGTTAGCTATTCCATTTAAGGATATAACCACGCTCACCAAGTACAAATCCTTTTTGATTGTCTAAAGCCTCCTTATCAAGAAAAACTATTTTAATGTAGTTTGTTGGCAATTCAGAAGCAATAGGATCTTTATTCCAAGTTTTACCTTGATCTTTACTTACTATTAAAGTTCCATTACCCCCGCCAGCCCATATATCACCATTTGGATCCCATCCCATGTCTAGATAATTGTATCCATTCAGAATTGGGATAATAGGCTTTGACCAATTTTCTAAGTCATTAGTATCTTCATTAAATCTAATTTCTGCTCCTCTAGAAAGCATCCATAAACTTCCTTCTGGATTAAAACCAATACTTTGAACTCTTTTGCTACTTGCTCTTTGATGAGCTATCCATGCGTCACTATCCTTTTCCAAAGTAGAAAAGAAATTGCCTAGACTACTTACACTGACATAATCTCCCTTATTAGTCCTTCTTAAATCTCTTACACCTCCAGAACCAGATGCATCAACAACTTTTGCATTCCATGATTCACCACTATCTGATGTTTCATATATAGCACCTGCAGTGGTAGCCAATTCTGCAACACCTGCATCAACTGTTGTTATTAGAAATGGTTGGCCTGGTAATTTGTTACCTAGAGATAAACGTGTCCAATTCTTTCCTGCATCAAGTGTATGCATAACTAATGAAGGCTGACCTATTAACCATCCCTCTTCCCCTTTAAAATCTATATCTAGAAGACGAAAGTTCTCTTCACTTGGTAAATCTAAATTTCTTTTTTCCCAAGTTTCCCCTCCATCATTAGATTCCATAATAAGTCTATTAGAACCTACTAAAAATCCATTTTTATTATCTATAAAATCAACATCTAAAGCATTAGCCTGGTCCTCAAACTGAATTGTTTTCCAAGGGCTGCTATCACTCATCTTTACTCCTGTAGATGAACAACTGCTCAATACAAAACAAAGGAGAACTGATAAAAGAAGATTGGGAATACTAGTAATAATTTTTTTCATTTGTATATATTAATGCAAAGAGTACAAAGAAAGGAACATAGCGGCAGCAAACGCCAGACCTCCAAAAATCAATATGTTTTTTTGTCCAGGAGGTAAACTGTTAAAACCAAACCCATAAACTAAATTTTCTTCAAAACCACTAGGTTTAGATTTAGGACCTATATCCTTATAAAAATTTTTACCCGCTCGACAAACAGGGCAAGCGAAGGTATTTCCATCTAACTCTGAAAAAGGAGTGTTTTTAGGTATGTTTAATTTTTTATTTCCTTCAGACGGATCATAAATATATCCACAACTTCTACATTCGAATCTATTTTGTTCTAAATTAAGGACAGGTTGTTCAACATTTACTCCTGAGGAGTTTTCAGAAAGTTTTTCTTTCTCAAGGGCTTCAACTATTTTGTTTTCCTCAGAGGCTGGTTGAATGTTTTCACTCACGGCTTATTATTGTTCTTTAAGAACTTTAAAAGATTTTGCTTAATTAAGCGACTTTTATTCAAAATTAATTTTTAAGATGTTTTTATTAACTGGCTATGAATACTTTTTAGGTTTCCTTCTAATTGCCGCAGCTGTACCAGTATTAGCTCTAGTTACTAATCTCATCGTTGCACCAAAAGGCAGAACAGGGGAAAGAAAACTTACATATGAATCCGGAATGGAGCCTATAGGAGGAGCATGGATTCAATTTAATATTCGTTATTACATGTTTGCCTTGGTTTTCGTTATATTTGATGTTGAGACAGTATTCCTTTATCCTTGGGCTGTTGCTTTCAATAGATTAGGCTTATTAGCTTTTATTGAGGCTTTGATTTTCATTGCAATACTTGTTATTGCCTTAGCATATGCATGGAGAAAAGGTGCTTTAGAATGGAGTTAAAAAATTGAAACCACAATTATCCCCAAAAGCAATAAGAGAAATTCGAGAAGGGACTTGCAATCCTCTTGGTGCACCCCAAGTTACTACAGATTTGAGCGAAAATATTATATTGACAAGCTTAGACGATCTTCATAATTGGGCTAGACTAAGCAGTTTATGGCCTCTCTTGTACGGAACAGCTTGTTGTTTTATAGAATTTGCTGCATTAATTGGATCTAGATTTGATTTTGATAGATTTGGATTAGTACCTAGAAGCTCGCCAAGGCAAGCAGATTTGCTAATAGTTGCAGGAACAGTAACTATGAAGATGGCTCCAGCCCTTGTTAGGCTTTATGAACAAATGCCTGAACCAAAGTATGTTATCGCTATGGGTGCTTGCACAATCACAGGTGGTATGTTCAGTGCAGATTCTACAACTGCTGTAAGAGGCGTTGATAAATTGATACCAGTTGATTTATACCTTCCAGGATGTCCACCAAGACCAGAAGCAATTTTTGATGCTGTAATTAAATTAAGAAAAAAAGTTGGTAATGAATCAATTTTAGAGCGCACAAAAACAGAACAAACTCACAGATACATAACATCTGATCACGAAATGAATCTCGTTTTCTCAGAAAATACAGGTGAATATCTAAACAAAACTTCAGCTAACGTAATACCCCCTTCCAAAAAAGAAAAAATAACAGAATTACCTGAAAATACTGAAAAAACTGAAATTATTAATTCTGTAGAAGATTAATGGAAAAAGACAGCCAAGCTACATCCTCAGATACTTCAATAGAAAAAGAAGGGGTTATAAGTCAATCTTTGTCTAAAGATGGGATACCAAATCAATCTTTATCTGATGATCATATAGGAATTGAAAACATTTCTGTGCAACCTAGCAAATTATATGAAGCGGTATCTGCCTTGAGAAATTACGGTTTCAACTATCTCCAATGTCAAGGAGGATATGATGAGGGACCAGGCAAAAATCTTGTAAGTTTCTACCATTTTATAACTGTTGATGATTTTCAAAAAATTGAAAAAATTAAAGAAGTCAGATTAAAAGTTTTCTTAAAAAGAGATTCTGATTTATCAATCCCTAGTTTGTACGAAATTTTTAAAGGAAGTGATTGGCAAGAAAGAGAAACTTTTGATATGTATGGAATAAATTTTATTGATCATCCCAATCCAAAAAGATTATTAATGCCTGAAGATTGGAGAGGATGGCCATTGAGAAAAGATT
Organism: Prochlorococcus marinus str. AS9601; assembly: GCF_000015645.1. NCBI lineage: Bacteria > Bacillati > Cyanobacteriota > Cyanophyceae > Synechococcales > Prochlorococcaceae > Prochlorococcus > Prochlorococcus marinus. Next base: position 292,562 of record NC_008816.1, on the reverse strand, counting down.
ATATTCAGCCAGATTTCTATGAACTTCAGGATGCTTATTAGTTTATTTTTTTTAATTTGCGGTAAATAAACATAACTGCTCTTGCTAGTCTCCTTGGATCATGTCTTAGTGTTGGAGTTATTCTTTTTGCATATAGTGGTGCTTGCAAAACATAATAACCCTCAGATAATAGTTTTTCTTTATTACATTGGACAGGCTCTGCCCCTCTACTTTCGTAATAATCTACTAATGGAGACTTTTCAAATTGAGTCTGAGATAATATTGAGTCAAAAATTCGAGTATTAACTCCAAAATTTAATAATTGTTTTTCTATTGCTTTGATATGTTGATAGACATCAAGTCCATCTGTTTCTCCAGGCTGAGTCATCAAATTACTTATATAGATTTTGGGAGCATTACTTTGCAATAAAGCATCTACTATCTCTGGTACTAACAGATTAGGCAATAAAGAAGTGTAAAGACTACCTGGGCCAAGAATAATTAAATCAGCTTCTTTTATAGATTCAAGAGCACTTGGAAGAGCTGAAGGGTTTTCAGGTAGGTAACCAATCCTCGAAATTAATTTTTTAGATTTACTGATCTTGCTTTCACCAAAAATTTTTTCACCATCTTCTAATTCGGCCCATAACATAACATCAATATTTGTCGCCGGTAAAACTTGACCTTGTACCGCCAAAACCTTACTAGAGGCTTGAACTGCTTTTTCTAAATTGCCTGTAATTGTTGTTAAAGCTGACAAGAATAGATTTCCAAAACTATGGCCCTCCAGACCAGTTCCCTCTGAAAATCTGTACTGAAATAATCTAGTTAAAGTTGGTTCTTCGTTAGATAAGGCTGCCAAACAATTTCTAATATCTCCAGGAGGTTGCACACCTAATTGTTTTCTGAGAATTCCACTACTTCCACCATCATCGGATACAGTTACGATTGCTGTAATATTACTACTATAGTTTTTTAAGCCTTTCAATAAAGTAGATAAGCCTGTACCTCCCCCAATTGCAACAATATTTGGGCCTCTGTTTAATTTACTTTTAACTCTTAATGCATCAACTAAAAATGTATCTTTTTCTGGAACAAGCGCTTTTTGAATAGAATTAATACTTCTATTTTGTCCAATCCCTATTAATAATATTCCAATAACAAAAATCAATGGTCCCATAAATGAAACAGGCAAAATACTAGTTAAACCTGTCATTACTGAAAAAAAGATTTCAATAAGCCAATAGAGCGGTCTTAAATTTGTCCAAATTACCAAGCCTAATAATGTAGTCAAAAATCCTACCGCAGATGTAAGCATCCATCTTTTTATTACCAATCCTGGCAAAAGCCAACTCAAAATTCTTAAGATTTTGTTAAACAAGGCAAAATTAGACTTTTTAAAGTTTTTATAGTACCTTCTTACCCTTTTTTTACGCTTATACATTAAAAAACCTCTTGAATTATTTTTCTCAAATTTAAAGACTATATAAAATCATTATAAATCAAATTCATACATCCTTTTTTTATTTCTAAAAATAGGCAAAATGAAATATATAGATGTTTTTTATATAAGTTTTGAAAAAATCAAAGCATGCAGTTGAAACAAAAAACCTCTCAATAAACTGGGGGGAAGTTAATGTGCTTAATCAAATAAATTTTGAACTTAATGATGGAGAAAAATTAGCTATTGTTGGCCCCTCAGGTTCTGGCAAATCAACCATATTAAAAATTTTAGCAGGACTAATTTTACCTACCAAAGGAGAATTAAGAATATTTGGTGAGAAGCAAACATATTTGAGATTAGATCAAAATAATCCTCCTGATGTAAGACTAGTTTTTCAGAACCCGGCTTTATTAGGATCTCTAACTATTGAAGAAAATGTAGGTTTTCTCCTCAAGAGAAATAAAAATCTATCAAAAAAATCAATTCATGAAATAGTACGTGAATGCTTAGCTGAGGTAGGATTATTTAATGTTGAGAATAAACTTCCAAATGAATTAAGTGGAGGCATGCAAAAAAGAGTAAGTTTTGCTAGGGCATTAATTACTGATCAAACTCTTAATGCAAAGTCTAAACCTTTATTACTTTTTGATGAACCAACTGCCGGTCTTGATCCCATTGCCTCATCAAGAATTGAAGATTTGATTAATAAGACAAATCATAAAGCTAGCGGATCATCTATTGTGGTTAGCCATGTTCTTAGTACTATAGAAAGAACTTCAGATAAAGTTTTAATGCTTTATGGAGGCAAATTCAGATGGGCAGGCTCTATTGATGAATTTAAAAAGAGTAAAGATCCCTATGTATTTCAATTTAGGAATGGGAAACTTGATGGTCCAATGCAACCGAAAGACATTTAGAAATTATGCGTAGAAGCTTACGAGATTCAATAGTTGGGTTTTCCTTATTAGGAGGAATTTTAACATTCACATTTTTTTCTTTTTGGCTAAGAGGAGTGAGATTATCTACAAAAAATTGGTACCTCTTTGCTGAATTCAATAACGCAAGCGGTTTATCAAAAAAATCTCCAGTTACTTACAGAGGAATCTTAGTTGGATCGATAGAAGATATCTTGTTCACAAATGAATCAATTAAAGCAAAAATAGTTTTAAATAATCCTGAAATTATTCTGCCAAGGCCAGCATTTGCAAGGGTAGTTACAAATTCTTTCCTTGGAGGAGATGTACAAGTTGCTTTAGAAACTAGTGACAAGACAATTCCTAAAAACATTGCAAAACCTATTTCCGAAAAATGCAATACCAAATTAATTATTTGTCAAGGAGACACTATCACAGGTAAACAACTATCAAGTCTCTCAAATATAACTAATAAAATAAGCCAACTTTTAAAAGACACAAATCAAGAAAACTTAATTGAAAACATCGTTAACTCAATTGACCAATTTGATAGGACACAAGAAAATCTTGATGAATTAATTTATTTATCAAAAAAAGAACTAGAAAGAGTTGAGCCTCTAATAAAAGAAATTACAATCGCTGCTAATCATTTAAATAACATTTTGTCTACTATTGATGATAAAGAAACCCTTAATGACATTAAATTGACAATTAATGCTGCTAGGTCTATCTCAACCAAAATAGATGGTATGAGCGATGATTTTGAAAAATTAACACAAGATAAAGAATTAACTAAATCTATAAGAGATTTAACGATTGGACTTTCAAAATTTCTTAACGAAATTTATCCATAAGAAATACTTAGAATTCATTGATAGCATTTAAAGCCATAGCTGCGATTGCTTTATCTGTAGCTTTTGGCAACTGGACGTATTTCCCTTGAGCAGCCTCTGCTAACTCTTTACCAAATCCACTTGCTATAAATTTTCTCTCGGTATCAATTACTAAGAGTTTTATCCCGAGCATGGGATATTTTGAAGCGATATCTAGAACCTCCTGTTTTAAATTGACATTTTCATTTTCGTTACCTTTTCCCTCAACCTCATTTTGTCCTAGAGATAATCCTAATGGTACATTTCCTCGGCCATCAGTGATCCCTACAACAATAACTTGACCTATATCTCCTGTTGAAAGAGCATTTTTTGCTACTTTTGCTGATTGCGTTAGTCCATGAGCTAAAGGTGATCCACCTCCGCAAGGCATTGTTTCTAGCCTTCTTTTCGCTGCAGTTATTGATCTCGTTGGAGGCAAAAGCACTTCGGCCTGGTTACCTCTAAAAGGAATAAGAGCTACTTCATCTCTATTCTCATATGCCTCTGTTAAAAGTCTTATTACAGCGCCTTTGGCACTTTGCATTCTATTTAAAGCCATAGAGCCACTTGCATCAACGAGAAAAATTACTAAAGCCCCCGCCTTTTTTTGAAGAAGCTTTGCCCTAAAATCATTTTCTTCAATAACTATTGATTTATTAGGGTTCCTTAATCTTCTGGATTTTTGATAGGGCGCAGCAGCTCGAAGAGTAGCATCTACAGCAATTCTTTTTACTTTACCTCTTGGAATAATAGGTTTTACATATCTTCCTCTACTGTCACTAAATATGACTGATCTACTACCGCTATTTCCAGCTTTAGCTTTAGCTGATGAAAAAAGCAATAAATCAGGATCAACCATACATGCCTCAGGATCTAATATAAATTCTTCAGGAATTTCTGGAGTAGATTCTTCTTCTCCATCAGAATTATCTTCCTCTTGTTCTTGCTCTTGATTATCATCATTTTCATTAGCTTCAGGTTCAGACTCTTCATTATTTGATTGAGGTGGAGGTGGGGGACTCTGATCCTCCGGAGGGGGTGGCTGTATATCATCATCGTCTGGAGGTACTTGCATTGCTCGTGGAAGAATAACTAACCTTACTGCGACTTTTAGATCCTCAGAATTTACATTCTCATCGCCTCGAAGAGCTGCATTAGCCTTTGCTACTTTTACTGCAAATAATTCTGACCTATGCCCTTCTACACCTCCCCTAAGAGCTTCATTCACTAAATAGGTTATTTGCTCTTTTGTTATCTTGACATCCTTTAACCATTGCCTTGCCAAAATTAATTGAGTAGATAAATTATCGGATTCTTCCGACCATTTTTCCGAAAATTTAATATTATTTTCTGCGTGTGATAAAACAGATTTTGTAATCTCAACTCTTTGAGCATTATCAATAGATTGATCTGCTGAAAGCACAATAGCAAAACGATCTAAAACATGATCTCTTAAAGCACCTTCTTCAGGATTATAAGTTGCTATTAAAAGTGACTTACAAGGATGAGAAAGACTTAAACCATCTCTTTCAATATTATTTTTCTCTCTACCTGTAGCTTCAAGAATCAAATTTACAATACCATCATCTAATAAATTTATATCGTCTACATAAAGAACACCCCTATGAGCCTCTGCTAAAATACCGGGTTGAAATACTTGTTCCCCCGTACTTAATGATGCAGCGACATCAATTGATCCAACAAGCCTATCCTCAGTTATACCAATGGGTACTTGAATAAATGGAGCCTCTCTTACTTTTTTCGGAATTTCTTCAATTTGATTCAAATAATCACTTCCAATTACCTCCTCCAACAATTTATTAGTACTAATATCCCATTCCTCTGGCTTATCTGGATCTAGGTTCCTACCAATAGGTTTTAATGAAGTACCACTATTTTTCTCAGTTAGCTTTTCCAGTATTAATTCATTATTTAATACCTCTATGGGAGGAAGTAAAGTATGTAAACCCCTCGCTAATACTGATTTGCCAGTACCTCTTCCGCCAGCAATAATCACTCCCCCTAAACTGGGATCAACTGCAGCTAAAAGTAAAGATAATTTCAATAAGCTATGACCTGTAATTGCGGCCAAAGGGAAAGCTCTAAAAGAATCCTTTGACTTCATTAAATCTTTTATTTCTCCTTTTTCTTGTAACTCGGGTTTCAAAATCACTTTAAAAATGCCTGATATAGAATTTATCCAATAACTTTGTTTTTTGTAGTGGAATTATCAAATCTTAATATCAAAAATGGCCTATGTATATCCCTCGGAGCAAATATTGATAGTAAATTCGGAAGCCCTCTTGAGTCACTATTAATTTGCAAACCAAAAATAGAGGAAATAATAAATGAGTGGGGAGATAGTTCCAACGAAAAAAAAGAAGAGAAAAGCGAATTTCATGCAAACTTTTTTTGGTCTTCAATTTATGAGACATTACCTCATGGTGTTGAAAATGAGCAGCCAAATTATTTAAATACTCTATTACTTATAAAAAGTAATTCTTTCCCTAAACCATCAAATAAAAACGCGAAGTTACTTTTAAAAGAGCTAAAAAAGTTAGAGAAATTTTTCGGACGAGAAAAGACGCCAAAGGGTAAGAAATGGTTATCAAGATGTCTCGATTTAGATATTCTTTGGTGGGAAGATTTTCATACGATTGACGAGGAACTAACATTACCTCACCCTAGATTCATGAATCGGAATTTCGTTATTACACCTCTATCTGAAATCCTAAGTAGAAGCCAAAAAATAACAAAGTTTGATGATCCAAAATGGTCTATTAATTGATTTACAAAACCAAAAAATAACTGTTAGGCTATTTTCATTTACAATTCATGGGCAACAAAAATCTTCTAAAGAGATCCATTTTTAAAGAAAAAATATCTGAGTTAAAGTCTAAAAAATTTAGTTTCGAAATAAATAGAATTCAGCTTCCAAATGGACACGAAGGTGAATATGGATACATTAAGCATCCTGGGGCAGCATTAGCCGTACCTATTACAAAAGACAATAAAGTTATCATTCTTCGGCAATATAGATTTGCTGTTTCAAGGTATTTATTAGAATTTCCAGCAGGTACATTAGAAATAGGTGAAACACCTATTAATTCAATTCAAAGAGAAATCCAAGAAGAGACTGGTTTCAGTGCAAACAAATGGGATGAACTAGGAACTCTTGTCCCTGCTCCTGGTTATGCAGATGAAGAAATATATTTATTTTTAGCTCGTGATTTAAACAAACTCAATTACAAAGTTGAAGGAGATTTAGATGAAGACATAGAAGTATTAATTTTAGATCCCGACGAACTAGATAATCTTATTTCTAGTGGGGATGAAATTCTTGACGCAAAAACCGTGACGGCTTGGTTTAGAGCTAAACAATTTTTAGATAAATTATGAATAAACCTAGAATACTTTTCTGGCATAGAAAGGATTTAAGAATATTTGATAATCAAGCTTTAATCAAAGCATTTTCATTATCAAATGCTATTACTTCAACCTATATATTTGATAAAAATTACTCACACGATTTCAATGCAAGTTCAAGAGCTTGGTTTCTAGGAAATTCACTTCAAGAATTAGGAAATAATTGGAAAAAAATGGGTAGTAGATTAGTTATGGAAGAAGGAGATCCGGTATTAATAATTCCCAAATTAGCAAAGAAAATAAATGCTAAATTTGTTTTTTGGAATAGATCAATTGAACCTTATGAGATTAATCGCGATTTACAAATAAAAAAAAATTTAAAAGAACAAAACATTCAAGTTATTGAAACTTGGGATCACTTATTAGTAGAACCTTTAAAAATATTTTCAGGGAATAATAATCCTTATTCAGTTTATGGACCTTTTTATAAAAACCTTAAATCAAAAATGAATTTATTAGGTTTATATGAACAAGATAAAGTTGGTTTCCAGTTTAAAGATATTGATAATAAACTCAAAGATAAGACAATAAATTCATCTGATTCGGTTTTAGAGAAATTTATCAAAAATATCAAATTTCCTGGTTCGAATATTTGTCCATGTAAACCTGGAGAGAATGCTGCAGAAACATTATTAGAAAACTTCATTAACGAAAAAAAAATATATTCTTATAATTCTGCACGAGATTTTCCTTCCCATAATGGGACATCTTTTCTAAGTGCATCTCTCAGATTCGGTACCATCAGCATTAGAAAAGTTTGGAACGCCACTTTAAATTTAAATTCAGATTTGGAAAATCAAGGAAATTATCTATCAATTGAAACTTGGCAAAAAGAACTTGTTTGGCGTGAATTTTATCAACATTGCTTATTCCATTTCCCAGAGCTAGAGAAAGGTCCCTATAGAAAAAAATGGGATCACTTTCGATGGCAAAACAATAATGAATGGTTTCAGCATTGGAGCAACGGAGAGACCGGAGTACCTATAGTTGATGCTGCAATGCGTCAACTAAATAGTACTGGCTGGATGCATAACAGATGTAGGATGATAGTCGCTTCATTTCTGGTAAAAGATCTTATATGCAATTGGCAAATGGGCGAGAAAAAATTTATGGAGACTTTGGTTGATGGAGACTTAGCTGCAAATAATGGGGGATGGCAGTGGAGCGCAAGTAGCGGTATGGATCCAAAACCTCTTAGAATTTTTAATCCATATACCCAAGCAAAAAAATTTGATCCTATTTGCGAATATATAAAATATTGGATTCCTGAATTATCTAAAGTGTCAAATTCAGAATTATTAAATGGGGATATATCTAATTTAGAAAAAAATGATTATTCAAGCCCTATTGTCAATCACAAGATACAACAAAGATTATTTAAATCACTTTATGCTGAAATTTGAATTTCCTCTATACAATTCTTTAAAACTTTATTTAGATTTTCTGCTACATAAACTTGCTCTTCATAAGAAATTTCAGGAAACATTGGCAGACTAAGAACTTCAGTACAAATTCTCTCTGTATTAATGAGTTTTGTTCTAGAAAAATTTTTATTTTTGTAAGCTATTTGTGCGTGTATTGGAATTGGATAATAAATAATTGAATTAATACCTTTTTCGAAAAGTTGTTGTTTTACCAAATTCCTTAAGGAATAGTATTTTTTGCAATCAGTATCAAATAAATTTGAAAAATCTTCATTTAAAGAATATTCATCGTTTCTTAATTTGATTACAAATTGATTCCAAGAATGGGAAATTGAATCAGAACTAATTTTTGGAAAACTTATAAATGGATTTTTTTCTAATAAATCAAGATAATTATTAGCAATTTTTTGGCGATAATTAATCCACTTAGAAATATATTTAATTTTAATGTTTAATATGGCAGCTTGAATGGTATCAAGTCTGCTGTTATATCCAATTTGGGTATGGTGATATCTTATTGGGCTGCCATGAACAGCCAGTTCTCTAATTTTTTTTGCAATCTCCTTATCTGAAGTTGTTACTGCTCCACCATCTCCAGCAGCTCCTAAATTTTTAGTAGGGAAAAAGCTAAAACAGCCTATATCACCGATACTACCAACTTTGGAAGTTTCCCACATTGTGCATGTTGCCTGAGCACAATCTTCAATTACTTTTAAGTCATATTTCTTTGCCAAAGATTTTATTAAGGTCATATTCACTGCATTACCAAATAGATGAACTGGCATAATTGCCTTTGTATTAGGATTTATTTCTTGTTCTATTAGTTCAGTATTAATGAGATAAGTTTCTGGATCTATATCCACCAAAACAGGATTAGCGCCAACTGCACTAATAGCCTCTGCAGTTGCAAAAAAGCTAAAAGATGAAGTAATAACTTCATCACCCACACCAATATTTAAGGCGCGCAGAGCTAATACTAAAGCATCAGTTCCACTATTACATCCAATAGTATTTTCAACACCAATCAGATTTGAAAAACTCTCCTCAAATTTGGCAATTACTTGTCCTCCAATATACTGGCCCCCTTTTAAAACTTTAGAAACCTCACTCTCAATTTCAGAGCCAATTTCTTGGAACTGCCTTTCTAAAGTAAATGGAGGTATCTGCATAGTAAATATATTAACCCTAAACCATATTTCTATGGGTAAAAAAATTTTTTATTTCATTTAAACCAACTTGGTTCTTTACCAGGAGTCCATTTTATATTGCAACCTAAAGAAGGCATCTGATTTGAAGGATAAGAATTATCTTGATTTAAATCTTTTACAGCAGAGCGCAAATCTTTTCCAGATAGAGGGATATTATTACCTGGTCTACTATCGTCTAATTGGCCATGATAATACAATAAAAAATCACCATCTCCTTCATTTGAAAAAAGATAAAAATCTGGAGTACAAGCCGCTTTTAATTTCTTAGCAAAATTTTGATTTTCATCATATAGATAAGGAAAACTCCATCCTTGTGTTTGTGCTTGTAATTTCAAATTTTTAGGAGAATCTGAAGGATGAGTGACAATATCATTACTAGAAATTGCAACTGTTTGAACTTTATTTTCAATTTCTTTACTTAAGATGAAAATTTGATTCTCAATATATTTAACAAATGGGCAATGGGCACAAATAAACATTAAAAGTAAATGCCTATTATCTAGATTATGAGAATTAAAATATTCATTTTTTAAGGAATTAGCATTTAACATTTCAAAATGCGGTAATTGAAAACCTAATTCCAAATCCATAGAATTTGTTCTTACCATGTTCAAGTTAAAAATTCTTTGATATTTGAAAATTATTGTATATTTTGCAGTAATCCGTAAAGATAGGTACTTCTATATAGGAGAATAATAGAAATAATAAACAAAATGCTTCTAAATCTAACTGGCAAAAAAATTCTTGTTACGGGAATTGCCAACAATCGTTCAATAGCATGGGGTATCGCTCAACAACTTTCAAAAGCTGGCGCAGAACTTGGAATCACATATTTGCCTGATGATAAGGGAAGATTCGAGTCTAAAGTTAGAGAACTAACTGAACCTTTAAACCCATCGTTATTTTTGCCTCTTGACGTTCAAAATCCAGCTCAAATTGAAGAAATATTTAAAAATATAGAAGACAATTGGGGGCAAATTGACGGATTAGTTCACTGCCTAGCATTTGCAGGACGCGATGAATTGATTGGAGATTACAGTGCTACCACTTCAGATGGTTTTGATAGGGCTCTTAATATAAGTGCGTATTCGTTAGCACCTTTATGTAAAGCAGCAAAACCACTTTTTAGTGATGGTGCAGGAGTTGTCTCATTAACTTATTTAGGTTCAGAAAGGGCGATTCCTAACTATAACGTGATGGGAGTTGCCAAAGCAGCTTTAGAAGCTTCAGTAAGATATCTTTCTGCAGAACTTGGTCCCGAAAAACAAGTCAGAGTTAACGCAATCAGTGCTGGGCCTATAAGAACACTTGCGAGTTCTGCTATAGGTGGCATTTTAGATATGATTCACAATGTTGAAGAAAAGGCTCCTTTACGCAGAACAGTCACTCAAAAAGAAGTAGGTAATACAGCTGCTTTTTTATTAAGTGATCTCTCTAGCGGCATTTCAGGCCAAACAATTTATGTTGATGCGGGTTACTGCATTAATGGAATGTAAACTAAGTTTTTTGCATAAAAATGTCATCTCTAAGGCAATCTGAAATAAAAAGAAAAACGAATGAAACAGATATTTCTGTATTTATAAACTTAGATGGAAGTGGAATTTCTGAGATAGATACCGGGATACCATTCTTAGATCATATGCTTCATCAAATATCCAGTCATGGTTTGTTCGATTTACAAATTAAAGCAATTGGAGATACCCATATTGATGATCATCATACAAATGAAGATGTAGGAATCGCATTAGGCAAAGCATTTTCAAAAGCCTTGGGAGAAAGAAAAGGAATAAGCAGATTTGGACATTTCTTTGCCCCATTAGATGAAGCATTAGTTCAAGTCACTTTAGACTGCTCTGGTAGACCGCATCTATCTTATGATCTTCAATTAAAAGCCCCTAGAATAGGAAATTATGATACTGAACTAGTAAGAGAGTTTTTTATTGCCTTTGTAAATAACAGCGGTATTACTCTGCATATTAATCAAATACGAGGAAGTAATTCACATCACATAGTTGAGGCGTGCTTTAAAGCTTTTTCAAGAGCAATGAGAATGGCAACCGAGATAGATCCAAGAAGATCTGATTCAATTCCAAGCAGTAAAGGAATGTTAGAAAAACAATAAAATAGGAATTATTTTCGAATCAGCCACAATTCAGTTGATTTTTGGCGAAGATAGTTAAAGAGATTATTTTGTTGTGACTAATTTACAAGAGAAAAAAATTGATAAATTTAATATTTTTAAAAAAGAAGATTGGTCAAGTGCTTACAAAAATGTAGAAAAGGAGTTAACTAAAGTGCCTCTAAAAGTTAGCAAAGGTAATAATATTAAAAATTTAAATGGAACATTATTAAGAAATGGACCAGGAATATTAGAGAGAGGTGGACAATGGGTTCATCATCCATTTGATGGTGATGGGATGATAACATCCATAAAATTCAAAGATGGTCAGCCATTCTTAACAAATAGATTTGTTAAGACTAAAGGCTATTTGGAAGAAGAAAAAATAAATAAATTTATTTATAGAGGTGTTTTTGGAACACAAAAAAATGGAGGAATTTTAAATAATGCATTAGATCTAAAATTCAAGAATATCGCTAATACACATGTTATTAAATTAGGAGATGAAATTCTCGCGTTATGGGAAGCAGCAGGTCCACATGCAATGAATCCTGATAATCTTGACACTATTGGTTTAACAACATTAAAAGGGGTACTCAAACCTAACGAAGCATTCAGTGCTCATCCCAAAACAGACCTAAACTCAAATGCATCTTCAGAACTTTTAGTCACTTTTGGAGTACAAACCGGGCCCAAAAGTACCATTAGATTAATGGAATTTGATAATGCTGGTACAAATTCTGGAGAGCTCATTTTTGACAGAAAAGATACTTTTAATGGCTTTGCATTTCTTCATGATTTTGCAATTACAACTAATTGGGCAATATTTTTACAGAATGCTATTGATTTCAATCCTCTTCCATTTGTAATGGGTCAAAGAGGAGCAGCACAATGTCTAAAGTCAAACCCAAATAAAAAGGCAAAGTTTTTTATCATCCCAAGAGAAAGTGGATTATTTAGAGGACAGCCTCCTTTAACAATAGATGCTCCAGAAGGATTCGTTTTTCATCATGTAAACGCATTTGAAAAAGATTCCAAAATCGTATTAGATAGTATTTTTTATGATGATTTCCCATCAGTTGGTCCAGATGAGAATTTTAGGGATATTGACTTTGATAAATATCCAGAAGGAAAACTGAAAAGATCAATTATCGATCTGAAAACAAAAACTTGTGAACTTGAAACTTTCAGTGAGCAATGTTGTGAATTTGCTGTTGTTAATCCTAAAAACTTAGGATTAAAAGCAACTTTTAGTTGGATGGCAAGCACATCTCAAAAGCTGGGGAACGCTCCACTTCAAGCAATAAAAAAAATAAATTTAACTTCTAAGGAAGAGATTTCTTGGTCAGCCGGTCCAAGTGGATTTGTTAGTGAACCAATTATGGTCCCATCAGAAAACTCTTCAAAAGAAGATGAGGGATTTTTATTTATACTTCTATGGAACGGAGAAAGAAGAGGAAGCGATTTAGTGATATTAGACGCAAAAGACTTAAAAGAATTAGCTGTTTATGAATTACCCATTTCAATTCCTCATGGCCTTCATGGATCTTGGGTCAATTGAATTTAAGAAAAAATTTCAATTAAATCTGGAATAATTTTTTTTAATGCTTTACCTCTATGACTACAAGAGTCTTTAATATCATTATTCATTTCTGCGAAAGTTAATCCGGTAGAACTCTCCTCAAAAATTGGGTCATACCCAAAACCACTTTTCCCTCTGGGGTTTAAAATAATATTTCCATGACATTTGGCCTCAGATTCAATTATCACTTCACCATTTGGGGAACAGACACAAATATTAGCAATAAAGAAAGCACTTCTATTTTGAACTCCATCAAGTTCTCTTAAAACTCGTTCAATTCTCTTCTGATCATTTTCTGCATATCTAGATGAGTAAATGCCAGGCTTACCACCTAGTGCTTCAATACAAATTCCTGAATCATCTGCAATCGAAAAATTATTCGTTTTTCTCGAAACTTCTCTCGCTTTTTTAATTGCATTATCTCTAAATGTCAGTCCATCCTCTTCAACTTCTAATGATTCTGGCTGGAGTAACAATTTACAATTAACTCCAGCGAGCAATTTCTTATATTCTTCAATTTTACCTTTATTCTTACTCGCTAAATATAAATTTTTCATCCTTATTTTCTTGCCAAATTTATAAATTCTTGCCCCCACTCTAATACCTCAATTAGATAAGATTCTTTTGGTGCTTCACAATATAACCTTAAAAGAGGTTCCGTTCCTGAAAACCTAAAAAGAAGCCAAAAATTTTTATCAATTCTCAATTTTATTCCATCGATCTTTGAGATACTTTTTAACTTGTGATTATTAATATTCTCAGGAATATTATCTATGATAAATTCTTTTACGTTATTTTTTTCTGACTGATTTGGAAATTTAATATCAATTCTTTTATAAAAACTTGGCCCAAAGTCTTCTTGAATTTCATCTAAAGTTTCATATAAATATTGAGATTTTTCAGCAATTCCATTTAGTAAAACCATTGCTGCATATAGAGCATCTCTTTCAGGCATAAAGTCACCAAAACCAACTCCCCCAGATTCCTCTCCTCCAATAAATATTTTTCCTTTAATCATTTTTTCAGCAATATATTTAAAGCCAACCGGAAGTTCAAAAACATCTCTATTTTGACTCTCTGAAATATTTTTAATAATATCTGAACCACTAACTGTCTTTAAAACTGGATAAGAATTATTTTTAATTTCGCCCAAATATTTAATAAAGTATGGGAGTAAATCTTGAGTACTAGAGTATCTTCCTTTTTCATCAATTGCCGCAATTCTATCACCATCACCATCAAATATAATTCCTAAAGTTTTCACTTCATTTGTTGAATTTTTCATTAGTGTTTGTTTTAGATCATCTGCATAATTCAGAAGAGGTTCAGGAGGTTTTCCTCCAAAAAAAGGATCAGCATCTTTCCTGATTTCTGAAATAACCTCTAAATCATTAGAAGCAAAAATCTCAGCCATACAATTTGCAGCTGAACCATGCATAGAATCTACAAAAATTTTCAATTTCATTTTTTTTAATCTCTTGGAAATATAGTTAATATCAAAAAGGGATTTAATTCTATCTAAATGAAATTTCTTAATATCTACCAACTGAGTAATACCATCTATTTTTTCAATTGAATTTCCAAGCATTAATCTTTTTTCAACTTCTCTTGTAAAAGATTCGTCAACAGAACATCCATTTAAGCTCTTTATTTTCAGACCTAGCCAATTATATGGATTATGACTTGCTGTAATTACTAACGCTCCAAGACAACCGACTTCTTTGGCATAGAAGCTACAAGAGGGCGTTGTAACAAAGCCATCAGATAAGATCGGTTCGAAACCACATCCTCTTACAAAGGGCACTATTTGCTTGGCGAATTCACAAGCCATAAATCTACGATCATATCCAATAATAATTTTCTTTGAATTAACTTCTTTATAGTATTGATAATGTAACTCCTGACATGCAGCTACAACAACTCTTGAAAGATTGGACAGGTTAAAGTCAAAACCAATAATTCCTCTCCAACCATCAGTTCCAAATTTTATCTTATCTAATTTATCAGCTCTCAAATTTCAAATTTCCTTGATTTCTTCTAATTATCTATACTAATTTATATGAGTAAATTTTAAAACCGCCCTTAAAAAATAATTTGAATTCTCTTCATTTAAAAAGTTTTACAAGATGCAAAAGAAAAGCATGGCTCGATTTTAAGGGTAAAAAATCTTATGAAGTTTGGTCTCCCCATAAAGCTATAGATAAAATTAATCAGTTTCAAATTTTCTCTGAATTTTGTAATGGTGAAATATATTCAGGATTAAAAGCATGTGAAAATGGTTATCAAGGGGTAATTGGATTAAAAATCAAAGGGAATCTTTTCCAAAATATAAACGCAGAGATACTTCCACAATTACTTTTAAAGACTAAAGGTAAAAGTAAATGGGGAGAATATAAATATTTACCTGCTGTTTATAAGTTAGGCCACAAAACAACTAAAGAACATTTATTCGACTTAGCTTTTTGTTCTATGCTTTTGGAATCTTTTCAAGAATCTAAAATTGAGAAAGGATTAGTAATTTCAACTTTTTATAAAAAAGTTAAAGTTGAAGAGATTTATTTAAATAAAAAATTAAGAAAAAAAGTTTTAAATGTGTTATTAAATTTGAATGAATGCTTGGAGGGATCTATACCAGAAATAACTCAAGATAGAAAAAAATGTACCATCTGTTCATGGCAAAAATTTTGTGACAAAGAAGCAAAAGAAAATGGATATCTAACAGATATAGATGGAATAGGGTCCAAAACGGCCTCTTTACTCAACGCAAACGGAATAACTAATACCCAAACATTAGCTTCGTGTAGCGAAAAACAACTTGTAGAGAAATTATCAACATTCAAAGATCAGAAGTATGAAAAAGCATCCATATTTGTAAAGCAAGCACAAGCATATATCTCTGGAGAACCATATTTCATTTCTAATAAAAATAATACGGAAGATTTATTAGAAAAAATATGTTCGGGATTTTATATCTTTGATATTGAGTCAAATCCAGATGAAAAGCATGATTTTTTATATGGATTTTTAAAAGTAAATAATTTGTCTATAAAAAAAGAAGATCTTACTTATGAACCAATCTTAAATCTTAAAAACAATGAAGGAGAATCTTACAGTCAAATTATTGAAAAACTTTTTTCACACAAGGAATTGCCAGTTTTGCATTACGGAGAAACTGAAAAAATATCAATAATTAATATTGCTAAAGAACTAAATTTTAGTTTTGAAGAAATTGATTCACTTACCTCAAGATTTATTGACTTACATACCTTAATAAGAAAGTCTTGGATATTACCACTAAAAAACTATGGCTTAAAAACTGTTTCTAATTGGCTTGGATTTGAATGGGCACAGAAAAATGTAAGTGGCTCGAAAGCACTTTATTGGTGGATTCAATATCAAATTACAGAAAACCAAATATTTTTAAAGAAAATTATCCAATATAACAAAGATGATTGTTTTGCTACTCTACAAATTGCAGAATATTTAATCAAAAATCGATTAAAGAAAAATTGACCCTACAGATTTATTTATAATAATTTTTCCAAAAATTTCTGAAAAAAAATAACTTTCTTCCTTTAAATATTTTCTTTTTATCATAGCTAAACCTTTTGTTTCACAATCTGATTTAAAAAAACTAGTGATTTTACCTACAGAAATATCCTTGGCAGAATTTATATATAAATTTTTATCTTTTAAGTCTAAATTCAAATTAGATTCAATTGATTTCCAAATTCTTATTTCCTGTTTTAGAGAAGAAACATTTTTTATTTTTGACATTGTTTCTTGTCCTAAATAACAACCTTTATTAAAATCTATAAGATCTTGTAATCCAAGCTCAAGAGGATTATTTTTTCCGTTTATTTCCATTTCTAATGAGGGTATTGCCTGATTAATCTTCCAAAGTTTTAAATCATTGGGATTTAGTAAATTTAGTTTATTTTTATATATTTCAAATTCTTTATCTTCTATTTTGAAGAAAATAGGCTGGTAAGTTCTCCATGAACTAGATTCATCAATTTCCTGAATTCTATTTATCAAGGAAGGTTCACCCAGAAGTACATCGTCCGCTGGAAAAATAATTTGATTAAAGTAATCAATTATTTCATTTGTGTTACCCACCAAGATAATTACTTCTAAGCCTCTTTCTAAAAAAACAATTTCAATTAATGACCTTAGTACTCCATTTGGAGTTAACCAACAAGTTTTGATAACTTTATTTTCTGTATTAAGAATATTACCAGTTGTTATTCCATTCAAAAATTTCCTGGCATCTTTTCCAGTAATTGAAAAACAATCAAATTTTTCAAGCCAAAACTTTTTTTTTATATCTTGCATTTTGAAATAATTATAAAAAGTCTTTTATTGTAAAAAGACTCTTTAATTTAACATTTTCATCTTCAAGGGCTTCTAATCCCCCTTCTTGCCTATCAACTATAGACAAAACTTCCTCAACAACATAATTATTTTCTCGTAATTTTTTTATAGCTTTTATTACTGAACCAGCAGTTGTAACCACATCCTCTAAGACAGTTACCAAAGTTCCTTCTTCTAATTTAGGGCCCTCTATTCCAGCTTTGGTACCGTATTTTTTGATTTCTTTCCGAATTATTAAACCATCAAGGTCTAGGCCATGCAAAGCTGCTTTGACAATTAATCCGCTTACTATAGGGTCTGCACCTAATGTCAATCCTGCTACAGCTTTTGACCTTGAGTCCTTTAACTCTAAAAATAAATCACTGATTAAGTTTAAGCCTTCGCCATTTAATGACACTGGTTTACAGTTCAAGTAATGATTACTTTTTTTCCCTGAAGATAAAGTGAAATTCCCTTTTTTGTAAGATTTTTCAATTAACTGTTTTAATAATTTTGCTTTATTTAGATCATATTTATTAGAAAATTTGCCCATTAGTAAAAGTTAAACTGATATTTAAAGATTAGAAGAAAAAAAGAAATCTCACAAAAACTTCCTAATGAGGTGTTTTTTGAAATATTATTTTTATATTGTATATTGAAAATCAATGTAATTAAAATTACATAAATTTCCTTGGGGGTGTAGCAATCTGGTGAATGCACCAAACTCATAATTTGGCTAAGGCGAGTTCGATCCTCGCCACCCCCATTATTCATTTGTCATAGAATGAAAATAACTCTACTTTTTTTTCTTTTATTTTTACCAGCTTTTTTCGCAGCGAGTGAACTCTCTTTTTTATTAATAAGGCCAAGTAAAGTTTTAAGGTTAATAGAAGAAAAAAAGAAAGGAGCTTTTTCAATTTTAAAAATTCAAAAACGCTTTAGATCTTCACTAATTGCTTCTCAATTTGGAGTAACAATTTCATTAGTTGCGATTGGATGGCTCAGCAATAACCTGGCTAATGACTATTGGAAAAGCAATAATTTATCAGATAGATTTTATGATCTTCTATTATTTTTATTTGTTGTTTTAGTTGTTACTCTTATTTCTGGACTAATTCCAAAAGCTTTAGTAATTAATAATCCAGAATCTGCTGCATTAAGGTTAACCACAATATTCGACGCCGTGAGAAAATCTATGAATCCTATAGTGAAAACAATAGGATTCTTCGCTAGTGCCTGTTTAGGCTTGTTCAATTTAAATAACAAATGGGATTCTTTAAACTCGGGTTTATCTGCTGGAGAATTAGAAACTCTTATAGAAACAGATAACGTAACAGGTTTAAAACCAGATGAGAAGAATATTCTTGAAGGAGTTTTTGCTTTAAAAGATACACAAGTTAAAGAAGTGATGATTCCAAGATCCGAAATGGTAACTTTGCCAAAAAATATAACCTTTTCAGAACTTATGAAACAAGTAGATAAAACTCGACATGCTCGCTTCTTTGTAATTGGTGAGTCTTTAGATGATGTATTAGGTGTATTAGATTTGCGTTATCTAGCTAAGCCAATATCAAAAGGTGAAATGGAAGCCGATACATCATTAGAGCCATTCCTTTTACCCGTCACAAAAATAATAGAAACATGTTCACTAGCAGAAATATTTCCAATAGTAAGAGACTACAATCCATTCTTACTGGTAGTTGATGAACACGGCGGGACAGAGGGACTAATAACTGCAGCTGATCTAAATGGCGAAATAGTTGGAGAGGAAATGCTTAATAATAGAATTTATTCAGACATGAGAATGTTAGATAATTTATCTAAAAAATGGTCAATAGCTGGAAAATCAGAAATTATTGAAATCAATAAAAAGATAGGATGTTCTATTCCAGAAGGTATTGATTATCATACCCTTGCTGGATTTATGTTAGAAAAATTTCAAATGGTCCCAAAAATTGGCGACGTTTTAGATTTTAATAATATTAAATTTGAAGTTATTTCTATGTCAGGTCCAAAAATTGATCGTGTTAAAATAATTCTTCCCAAAAGCTAAATGTGACTCCCCATGGAGGATAATGATAATGAATATATGGATTTAAAATTATGCAACCAACCTCATCACCCGTAAAGGTTGGAGTCATAGGTATAGGAAATATGGGATGGCATCATGCTCGAGTACTAAGTTTACTCAAAGATGCAAATCTCATTGGAGTCGCAGATCCAAATGAAGAGAGAGGCAAATTAGCTATTGAACAATTTCAATGTGAATGGTTCAAAGATTATAAGGACCTAATTCCAAAAGTTGATGCTATCTGTATCGCCGTCCCAACACTACTTCATCAAAAAGTAGGACTAGATTGTCTTAAGAGAGGAGCTAACGTTCTCATTGAAAAACCAATTGCAGCTAACGAGTTGGAAGCAAAATCTTTGATAGAGGCCGCTAATGAGAGTAACTGTCTATTACAAGTTGGGCATATTGAAAGATTTAATCCTGCTTTCAGAGAATTAAATAAAATAGTAAATAATGAAGAAATTGTTGTTTTAGAAGCAAGGAGGCACAGTCCTCATGCAGACAGAGCAAATGATGTATCTGTCGTAATGGATTTAATGATTCATGACATTGATCTTATTTTGGAGCTTGTAAACTCAAAAATACAAAAATTAGCAGCAGTTGGAGGAAGAAATAGCGAAGGATTAATAGATTATGTCAATGCTACTTTAGTTTTTAAAAATAATGTTATTGCAAGCCTAACTGCAAGCAAAATGAGTCACAAAAAAATTAGAAATTTAAGTGCTCACTGCCAAAATAGCCTAGTAGAAACTGATTTTTTAAATCACTCTTTACAAATCCATCGAAAGTCTCATGAATCATACACAGCTGAGCATGGAGAATTAGTTTATAGAAATGATGGATATGTCGAAGAAGTTAGCACAACCTCCATTGAACCTCTTTATGCAGAACTGGAGCATTTTCTTAAGTGCGTTCAAGGTAAAGAGACACCTGAGGTAGATGGTGAGCAAGCCTCAAGAGCTTTGAAAATTGCTGATTTTATAGAGCGTGCTGTAGAAAATTCTGGAGATGCAATTTTACTTGAAAATCCTTTCTAATACTAACAATCTAAACTAAAAGAATTTTATTTAAATCCAACAGCAGCTTGCCAAACAAACACTAATAAAAAGAAAAATAAAGGAATCAGTGGAAGAACATCAACAGTTGGAGCAAAGGCTTTATAAGCCTCGGGCAATTCAGCGAATGTATTAAATAGAATGAGCACCTTTTTGGTAATTTAATTAATTATGATAAGACGTTACCACGTATGGTGAGCAATAGAGGATGTTTTCCAAGGAGCGAAATCATTTGTAAAACAATTATCTCTAATTGCAGTAGAAATTGCATTGGTAAATCTTATTAAGTGAGCAATATTATGCAAACTGATGAGAGTTAGTCCTAATATTTCGTCATTTCTAATTAGATGATGCAAATATGCTCGAGAATAGGATTTACAGGTTTCACATTTACAAGTTTTATCAATCGGAGAAAAGTCATTTTTAAATCGAGCATTTCGCAAATTCAGTCTTTCATCATTAAAAAATGCAGTCCCATGTCTTCCTAGTCTTGTAGGCAAAACACAGTCAAATATATCGAATCCATTAGCAACAGCAAGAGAAATTTCTTTTAAGGAGCCAATTCCCATTAAATATCTTGGTTTTTTTATTGGTAAGAATTTCGGGACGTAATTAATTACACTATGTATTTCTTCGACTGTCTCGCCAACACTTACACCTCCCACTGCTATTCCAGGAAGATCAAAAGAACTTGTATATTTTGCACTGTATTCTCTCAATTTAGGATACTTTCCACCTTGAACTATACCGAATAATGCTTGATTAGATTTCTGATGAGTCTCAACACTTTTTTGTAACCATGAATGAGTTCTTTGTAAAGAGTCCTCAATATCATTTTCGTTAGCTGTATGCGGAGGACAATGATCAAAAGCCATCGCGACATCCGATCCAAGATCCATTTGAATCTGTATTACTTTTTCAGGTGATAAAAATACATAACTACCATCTCTTGGATTTTTAAATTCCACGCCTTTATCAGAAATATTATTTAATTTGGCCAAACTAAAAACTTGATATCCTCCTGAATCAGTAAGAATAGGCTTAGGCCAATTCATGAACTTATGTATTCCGCCAGATTCTTTAACTAGTTTTTCTCCAGGTTGTAAATGCAGATGAAAGGTATTTGAAAGAATCATTTCTGATCCTGTGGAGGTTAACTGCTTAGATGAAATTCCTTTAACCGTTGCCAAAGTACCCACAGGCATAAATTTTGGTGTGTTTACCTGACCATTTGGTGTATGAAATATACCAGTTCTTGCTGCTGTATTACTGCAATTCGATGTAATTTCAAATTCAAACACGATAATTTATAAAATTTTTTGATCCTTTTTCATTAATCTACCCTATTATTTAATATTGAATCTATTTTTATATCATCAAAAAATATTTAATAAAAAATTTGGCAGGATCTTGGATTTTCTATACAACATTTCCAAAGATACCTTTAATTAATCCCGAATTTAAAAATATTGCACAATTTGCCCCGCCTTTAGGATTTTTGATTGGAACAATACAGAGTTATATTTTTCTTTTTTTTGCAACAAACTCTTGGTCAATTTATGCATCTGCATTAATTTGTTTAGCTTCAGGATATTTAATTACTGGTGGTCTACACATTGATGGTTTGATGGATACTTTCGATGGTATTTTTGCGGGTAAAAAGAAACGCTTAAAAGCCATGAAAGACAGTAAAGTTGGTTCCTTTGGCGTACAAGCTTTAATTTTTATAACTCTAATTCAAATTGCTTGCATACTGAAAATTCAAAGCCTAATAATTTTTGTTTTACCTATATGCTTATTTTGGGGAAGATTTTCAAATTTATTTTTTATAGAAAAGTTTAAATATATGAGTTATAAGAAAAAATCTATTAGTCACAAAAAGTTTTGGAATGGATTTAAAAAAGAATCTTTGATCTCAATTATTTTTCTTTTAATTTTCATTTCATACCAATTAGTTTCAATTACATCCCAAACAATATTAATTAAATTTTTAATTCTTATTTTGATTGGTATCTTTCTAAGCTATTCTATCCCAAACATACTGGGTAATAAAATTGGAGGCTTCAACGGAGATGCCTGCGGCGCAAGTGTTGTACTAGTTGAAACTGCAATGTTGTTTATGCATGCAATTCTTTTATAGGTAGTTCTAAATAGAAAATATTTTTCTTCTTAAGATTTTTTGATTTCGCAGTATTATCAACCGAGTTATTTTCCAGCAATCTCAAATCTCCTCCAATTTGTTTTGCTAGTTTCCTCGCCAAAAAAAGTCCCACACCAGTACCATCCTTCTTTTTAGCGGCAGATCCTCTAAATCCTTTTTCAAAAATTTTCTCGTTTTCATTCTTAGTTATTTTTTTACCATCATCAAAGATACAAAGTCCATTACTCGTGATGGCGATTCCAATTTCAGCATCTTGTTGGGCATATTTAAACGCATTTTCTAATAGATTTGCCACAATTTCAGCAATTACAGCATATTTTGCCTTTAGTGGCGACAAAGTCCAATCTGGCCAAAGATAAGGTTCAGTCCAATCTCTATTCTCTAAGTCCGCATTAGCTTTACCCCTTTCTAATATTGGCCTCAATAAACTCTGAACAGTTATTACCTTTTTATTATCTAAATTTGGCGGTAGTAACAATCTTTCCTCTCCAATTTCTAAGGGAAGTTGAATAGGTGAATTTAATTGCGCAAAAGAATCCATATATTGATTAATTTGTTTTTGCTCTATTATCATGCGTTCGACTATTTCAATAGAGTCATCATCTGAACCAAGTCTTTTTATTAGTAATTTCGCATATGTCCTAATAGCAGCCAATGGATTTCTTATTTGATGGACTATGACATTGACCTGATTTTTTAAATAATTGACTTCTTCATTTTTATTTTGACATTCTAATTCGATAGAGACGCATTTAGCTAAAGATATTGAAAGCGCTTTTAATCTAGAATCAAGAGATACCGGCCAATTACCCTCTTTCAAATCAGTTTCGACTCTAAGGACACCAAGTAGAATATCGTTTTCTTGAAGTGGGTACCATCTTCTATTAGGCGATGACACTTTTAGTGAAGGATCATCTTCTATTGATTTAAGTAGCTTATCAATTTTTGGCCATTGACCAATCATTTCAAAAGATGCTTTAGTCCCTTGCTTGGCTGCAGCGAGATACATAACTAAATTAGTTACGCCCATTGAGCAACCAAAACTCTCTAGTTGTTTTTGAATAAGTTCTTCAAATTTTTTTGAAAGATTCATAATTAATGAAATTTTGAGAAATTTTTAAAAAAAACTTGAAAAAGGGCTTGTAAAATATGAAAAAAGTATTAAGATATATAAAGAGGTCTGACTTTAGCCAGCCTTAAATATGAATATTTAATCATATTTTAAGCTACATCAGGGGTTGATGGGTCCTCTATGTAATTTGAAGTGAATTTAAAATCACATATATAAGATTAGTAAAAATAAATAAGACTAATCTCATTAATAATTTCAGGAGTACCAATCAATGTCAAAAAAAAGAAAAAGAATCAGTAGAAGAAGATTGGCTGGCCAAAGAGTAATGGCACATGTACCTATTTATCATATCGAAACTGGCAAACATAAACCAGTTACAGCAGCAAGAAGATTCATAGCTGAAAATGGTCTCTCTGCGCCCTCAGTTTTCAATGTCAGAAGAAATGAACACACCACCGATAGATTTTTTTGGGGTGAAAAAGGTTTATTTAGCGCCCAATATGCTGAAGAAAATCATTTTCTATTTCCATCACTAAAAGTTGTAGTTGAAGGAATTGGTGAAGAAAAAATATTTGAGGGTCTTGAACTTACTGCAGATGATTGGGAAGAGATTGAAGAATATGAATATGCTTTTGTTTAAAAAATATTACTTATATTTGAACTTATAAAATTAATTAAATTTGAATCAATTTGATGAAATCCATCGAATTCTAATAATTCACAAAATTTAGAAGACTTACTCTTTACCTTTTCATAAATAGTCCTAGAAGCATCTATAGGCACAACATCATCGAATAAACCATGACTAATAATTAATGGCGAGAATTTTTCTCCTGGGGCCCAGTTAGGGTGAGGATAACCACTACAAGCAACAATTAATCCAAAATTCAACTTAAATCCCACATCAATTGCCATTGCCGCCCCCTGAGAGAACCCCAACAAAATCGTTTTTCTAAGTGGAATCTGATCAGTATCAAATTTTTTTAATGTTACTAAAAGTTTATTTACTTCAACCTCAGCTCCATTCCAATCATGTGGGTATAATCCATACCACTGCCTTCCCTGACCGCTTGGGTGTATTCCAGGAGCTCTCAAAGAAATTACCTCAAAATCAAGATTTATTTTTTCATTCATCTCCTTTCCAAATATTAAAAGGTCATCTGAGTCAGCTCCCCAACCATGCATCAAAATAATTCTATGAGTTGCAGTTTGAGAGCTAATCGAGACAAATTCATGATTGATGGCATATTTCATGTTTATATTCTTAAGTAAGTAAACTTTCCCATAATGTCTCCATTAGCTTTAGTAAGTGTCTCTGATAAAAAAAATATAATCCCATTTTGCAAGGAATTGGTAGAGCATTTCAATTATAAAATTCTATCAAGTGGAGGAACTGCCAAACATCTTATAGAGGCAAAAATTCCAGTTATTAAAGTTGCTGATTTTACTAATTCTCCGGAAATTCTTGGAGGAAGAGTTAAAACTTTACATCCAAAAATACACGGGGGAATATTAGCTATAAGAACTGATGAGGAACACAAAAAAGATATAGAAGCTAACAATCTTGAGTTAATTGATTTGGTAGTTGTCAATTTATATCCTTTTAAAAAAACTGTAGATGGGGGAGCTAAATGGGAAGATGCTATTGAAAATATCGATATCGGAGGGCCATCTATGATTCGTTCTGCAGCTAAAAATCATAAAGATGTTTCCGTTTTAGTAGATTCTAGTCAGTATCAAAGTTTTCTTGAAGAAAGTAAAAAAGGTGAATTGAAAGACTCATATAAAGCAAAATTAGCCCTTGAAGCTTTTCAACATACAGCAGATTATGACACTGCAATATCTAATTGGATAAGAAAAGAAAGAGATTTACAATCTTCTAAATATATTGAATCTTATCCACTAATCAAAACCTTAAGATATGGAGAGAATCCACATCAAAAAGCTTTTTGGTATGGTTTAAGTAACATTGGATGGAACTCAGCAGAGCAATTACAAGGAAAAGACTTAAGTTATAACAATCTATTAGATCTAGAGTCGGCACTTTCAACAGTTTTAGAATTTGGCTACACAGAAAAAGATGAACTTGCAACCGATATGGTTGCCTCTGTTATTTTAAAACACAATAATCCTTGTGGTGCCTCTATGAGTAATTCAGCTTCTAAAGCATTTTTGAATGCTTTAGAATGCGACTCTGTAAGTGCATTTGGAGGAATAGTTGCTTTTAATTCAAATGTTGATAGTGAGACAGCAATTCACCTCAAAGATATTTTCTTAGAGTGTGTCGTCGCTCCATCTTTTGATGAAGAAGCTTTAGAAATTTTAAAAGTTAAAAAGAATTTAAGAATCTTAAAGATTTCAAAAGATCAACTTCCACAAAAGAATCAAAATTCTACTAAATCAATAATGGGAGGATTACTAGTTCAAGATACTGACGATAGTGAAGAAAAAACTGAAAATTGGATTTCAGTAACTAATAAAAATCCAAGTAATCAAATTAACTTAGATCTAAATTTTGCATGGAAAATTTGTAAACATGTTAAATCTAATGCAATTGTTATTGCAAAAGACCAAAAAACTATTGGTATTGGAGCTGGGCAAATGAACAGAGTTGGAGCAGCAAAAATTGCATTAAAAGCAGCTGGAAGGTTATGTTCTGATGCTGTCTTGGCTAGCGATGGGTTTTTCCCATTTGCAGATACTGTAGAAATAGCAAATGAATATGGAATAAAAGCTATTATTCAACCTGGAGGAAGTCTAAGAGACCAAGAAAGTATTGATATGTGTAATTCAAAAGGAATCTCAATGGTATTTACGCAAAAAAGACATTTTTTACATTAAATTATGTTGATTTTGGATAATATGTAATCTTGTTAGTTTTTCTAAATAAAGATAGCCTGCCTGGACCTGCACATAGAAAGTAGAGGGAAATAGCCCCGTATATAAAAGATAATTCGAAAGCATAATTATGACCTTCAACCACTGCCAAAGGAAAACCTTCTAGTCCAGTATCTAGGAGATGAAAATAAACAGCAAATGCCATAGTGGAGAGTAGACCAAGTGAAGAAAGCCTAGCAAAAATTCCTAAAGCTAATCCTATTGGACATACTAATTGAGTAATTGCTGCTCCAAAAGTCCAAATAACAGGATCTCCTGGCAAAAATGGGAAGTACTTACCAACTACAAACTCAGCAAATCCTTGTGGATCCTGAAGTTTTTCTAGGCCATGATGAATCATCAAAGCACAAAAACCTATTCTTAAAACAAAAATCGATAGTTCTCCAAGGATATTTACTTCTGACCCTGAAGATGAATTTGCAACTACAACTTCAACTTTTTGCGGCGCTTTAGCTCTATTTATACTTGCAGCTTGAACCTGATTAGTTTGTGCTTTGTCTTCCATACTTCATTAAGTTTTCATTATTCTAGTTAATAAAGTTGATCTTTTGGAATTATCTGACTAATAAATTTAAAAAACTAAGCAAATTTATAAATGAATAACAAATTCAGGAAGCAATATCAATTAACTTTTCAATAACATCTGCCACGACCTTATCAGGAGTGGAAGCACCTGAGGTAATTCCAACATTAATTTTTCCACTAGGTAGAAAATTTTTTTTAAGTTCTAATTCTGATCCTAATGGCTTGTGAAATATTGAGTTTTCTTTAACTGATATTCTCTCAGGCGTATCAATATGAAAAGAAGAAATATTTTTAGTAATTGCTATTTCCTGTAAGTGAGTAGTATTGGAAGAATTGAAGCCTCCAATAACTACTAAAATATCAAGGTCTTCATCAACCAAAGAGAACATTGCATCTTGTCTTTCTTCAGTTGCATCACAAATAGTATTAAAAGCTAAGAAGTGACTATTTAAGTTTTCTGGCCCAAATTTTTTTAACATCGTCCTTTCAAAGACCTTACCAATTTCCTCAGTCTCGCTCTTAAGCATAGTTGTCTGATTTGCAACACCCACTCTATCTAAATCTTTATCAGGATCAAATCCATTAGAAAAAGCTTTAGAGAATTTATTCATAAACTCATTTCTATTTCCTTTCCCCAGAATGTATTCAGATACGTAGTTTGCTTCTTCTAGATCAAGTACAACTAAATATTTACCTGCAAATGAACTTGTAGCAAGAGTCTCTTCATGCTTAAATTTTCCATGAATTATAGATGTGAAAACATGTTTTTTATGTTTTTCAACCGTATGCCAAACCTTAGAAACCCATGGACATGTTGTATCAATAATATGACAACCTTTCTCATGTAAGAGTTTCATTTCTTGAACAGTCGCTCCAAAAGCAGGAAGTATAACAACATCTCCATTAGAAACTAAAGAAAAATCTTTGATTCCATTTTTAGCTGAAATGAATTTCACATTCATTTTTCTTAAATGATCATTAACCGAGGGATTATGAATTATTTCGTTTGTTATCCAAATATTCTCATTAGGGTAATGTCTTCTGGTTTCATAAGCCATTGCTACAGCTCTTTCAACTCCCCAACAGAAACCGAAGGCTTGGGCCAACTTTATATTTAGTCTGCCTTTAGTATAAGTAAAACCATTATCTCTGATAGAACTTATCAAATCACTTTGGTAAGCTTCTTCTAACGCTTGAGCTCTTTTTGTTGGAGAATCGAAACCCCTTCTATTGTATCTATCAGAATGATGAAGAGATCTTCTAAAAGCTTGAGTATCCATTTTCCTATATTACAACGTTTTAAATAATTTTTCGTAAAAAAAAGAAACCTGACATAAGTCAGGTTTCTTAAATTAATTTTTAGTTAGATTATTTAGCAGATGCAAAGTCTGGATATGCTTCCATTCCATGCTCTCCTATATCTAAACCTTGAGTCTCTTCCTCTTCAGATACACGGATTCCTCCGAATAATCCTCCAATTACAGACCAGGCAATCCAGCAAGTAACTAGTGTCCAAATAGCATAAGCTGCGGCACCAAGAGCTTGAACTAGAAGAAGGGTAATACCTCCGCCATTGAACAATCCCATACCTGCTCCGTCACCTTGTACAGCTGTACCCCAAAGACCGATAACAACAGTACCCCATACACCACAAACTCCGTGAACAGAGAATGCGCCTACAGGATCATCAATCTCAGCGGCATCAAGTGCTGCAACAGAAAATACAACGATTATTCCTCCCACTAGTCCTGCGAACCAGGCTCCAGCAAGAGTCATATCACCACAACCAGCAGTGATACTAACCAAACCAGCAAGGATTCCGTTAATTATCATTGTAAGATCAGGCTTACCAGAAGTTAATGTTGAAACAATAGTTGCACCAATAGCACCAGCTGCTGCTGCCAAAGTAGTTGTTACAGCAACATATGGAACCCATTGATCCATAGCAAGTTGAGAACCGGGGTTAAAACCATACCAACCTATCCATAGAACTAATGCACCTAGAGTAGCTATAGCCATATTGTGTCCTGGCATAGCCTGTGGTTTTCCATCAGAGTATTTGCCAATTCTTGGTCCAAGAAGCATAGCTCCTACAAGACCAGCCCATGCTCCAACTGAGTGAACAATTGAAGAACCGGCAAAGTCTACAAAACCCAAAGAATCAAGCCAACCACCATTCCATTTCCAGCTACCAGCAATTGGATATATAAATGCAGTTAATACAACAGCAAAAACAACAAATTCTCCAAATTTAACTCTTTCAGCAACAAGACCGGATACGATAGTTGCCGCAGTTCCTGCGAATGCAGACTGGAACAAGAAATCAACTGTTGGGACTAATCCAGCATCAGTTACCATATCTGCAGTAACTGTTGGATCAAAAAATAAGCCACCAAAATAAAGCCATCCGTCAGCAACACTACCTCCGTACATTAATGAGTAGCCGATAAACCAATAAGAGGTTACAGCTAGAGCAAATACGAATAGGTTTTTAGCAAGGATGTTTACTGCGTTCTTAGAACGACACATACCTGCCTCAACCATAGCGAAACCAGCGTTCATGAAGATCACTAAAATAGTAGCGATCAAAAGCCATAAATTGTTAGCAAGAAAAGCTGCATTCAACTCAGGTAAATCAGCTGCGTGAGCTGAGAGATTAAAAATACCTAAACCAAACAAAGCTAAAGGAACTGTCGCAAGCCACAACATTGAGCGGTTTGAACTAAATCCTCGAATACTCCTCAAAAGGAGCATAGGTCCATTAACAAGACTTGCATCTTGTAATCTGGACCTAGAGCGCCTTTGAGGCGTTTGCAAAGCAGTGGTCATAAAAAAAAATTAGATCTGCAAAAAAACAGTTTGTGCTGTTTCCTTTCATATTTAATTTTGCTCAAAAAACTTATTAGTGTCTAGTAGTCGTTGTTACCAATTTTATAGTTGCACCATAAAACTATATCTGTTAAATTTAAAAATCTTTTTTTTAAGAGTTTCAAATTATCAAGATTTAATTTATTTCAAAGGTTTAATTCCTCTCCATGATACGTGGTCTTTATGAAATTCAAAAGAACATGGGATAGTTATCATTCCTGCACTTAAAGATTCTCTAAAGAGACTGCCGTATAAGGGATCTGCATCATCTCCAGGGGCAAAAAAACAAGCGTCTTTTCTCGTTATGCAAAGTGCCAACACACTTTTACTTTCAGGAATTAATTCCTTTAATTCCATAAGATGTTTTTGGCCTCTTTTCGTGACTGTATCTGGGAATAGAGCTACATTTTCTTTAATCCAAGTCGTATTTTTAACCTCAATGAAAATGTTACGTTTATCAGGATTTGAAGATTTTGGGGTTAAAAAAAAGTCAATTCTGCTTTTTTTATCTTTTCCATAAGGAACTTCAGATTTAATTGTCTCTATTTCACCTATTTTTTCTATTAGCAGATTTTTCTCAATAACCTTTTTGATTAACTTATTTGCAAATAGAGTATTAATACCTACCCAAACCTCCTCATTTTTTGCATTAAAAACACATATCTGTTCCCAAGTAAAAGGTAATTTTCTTTTTGGAGAAGGGGAAAAACTTATTCTCACTTTTGCCCCCTCACTCAAAAGTCCCTTCATTGGGCCAGTGTTAGCACAATGAGCAGTTACTACCTCTCCACTTTCTAATTCAATATCTGCAAGAAACCTTTTATACCTCTTAATTAAAACCCCTTCTATTAATGGATCAAAATCAATTATCCGATCATTCATAAATATGTCGTTAGTTTGAAATCAAATATAATTGAAACTTAAACTGATTGAAAAAATTAGACGAATCCAAATGCATTCATTTTTAAAAAATAATGTTTTTTCAATTTCGTTTGGTACCAGTCTAAGTAAATTAGCTGGATGCATAAGACAAATATTTATAGCTGCTGCTTTTGGGGTTGGCGTAACATACGACGCCTTTAATTATGCTTATATAATTCCTGGTTTTTTGCTAATAATCATTGGGGGTATTAATGGTCCATTGCATAACGCAGTAGTTGCAGTTTTAACTCCGCTTAACAAAAAAAATGGAGGGATTGTTTTAACTCAAGTAAGCATAAAACTTTCAATATTATTATTAATCTTAGCGATATTTATTTATTCGAATTCCAGTTTATTAATTGATTTATTGGCCCCGAATTTAAGTTACGAAACTAAATCTATTGCCACTTACCAATTACAAATACTTACACCTTGCATCCCTTTGTCCGGCTTCATAGGTTTAAGCTTTGGCGCCTTAAATTCCCAAAGAAAATTCTTTTTATCAAGCATAAGTCCAGCAATAACAAGCGTAACTATTATTTTTTTTATTTTATTTAATTGGATTTTCAACCAAGAAAATACATCTTCTAATTTTTTTGCTTATTCGGGATTACTCGCATTTGCAACTTTGACAGGAACTTTAATTCAGTTTGTTGTTCAAATTTGGGAAATAAATAAAATTGGTCTATTGAGATTAGAGTCAACCTTCAATTTATTTAAAGATGAAGAGAGGAGAATTTTCAAACTAATTATTCCAGCCTCTATCTCATCAGGTCTAAGTCAAATTAATGTTTTTATCGATATGTTTTTCGCTTCAAGTTTTCAAGGCGCAGCATCTGGACTAGCTTACGGAAACTTTCTTATACAAGCCCCCTTAGGGATATTATCTAACTCCTTGATTCTGCCATTACTTCCAAAATTTTCTAAATTGAGAAGTGAAAAAGACGAAAGAAGTCTCCAAAAAAAATTGATAACTGGGGTAGAGTACTGTTTCTTGACAGCTATTTTTTTAACCGGGTTTTTTATAACATTCAATAATCAAATCGTACAATTAGTTTTTCAAAGAGGATCTTTTGATTATTCAGCAACTTTAAAAGTAAAGAATATATTAATTGCTTATGCAGTTGGCATACCTTTTTATCTTTATAGAGATTTATTAGTAAGAACTTACTATTCAATTGAAAAAACCAACTTCCCTTTTAAGTCTTCATTTGCAGGGATAATATTTAATATTATTTTTGATTGGTTTTTAATTGGTGCCCCAATTAAGAATTTTGGGAATCTTTCTCCTTATAATTTTGGAGTCGTGGGAATAATTTTATCTTCAGTAATAGTAAATCTTATAGTTTGTATTTTTCTTTCTTTCAATTTGCGCAAAGAAAATATCATTTTGCCTAACCTGGAATTATTGAGGAAAATTAGCCTCATGTCATTAGCAACATTTATAGACAGCACAATTTGTTTTACTATTCTCCAAACTACCAATAACTTCAATTCAAATCTCGCGGAATTTTTAATATTAATATTTGGAACTCTAACTTTTTTTGTGATTTATTTTTTACTTACAAAATGCTTGAAAGTAAATAAATTTAAAGTTTCAAAAAAAATGATTTAATTTTTAAAAAAACTTTCCAAAATCTCCTCTAATTCTAGAATTTGTGAGTGAGTGATTAAATTAATGAGTGGAATACTATTAACACCATCACCTACTTTTACATTTATTGCTTTCAAACTTAATTTTGCTGCCTCCAAGGGGCCTTGATCTTTATTGCTGATACATTCAATAGCAAGATGCCTAGCTAGGCCAGCGTCTCCAAGGTACAAATTCCACTTTTCTATTTTAATAAAAACCTTTTCGGAAATAACATTTTCTAAATCACTTATACTTATCTGAGAGTCCATAAATGTATTGATTTAAGTTGATTGTTTTGAAGTATCTTTAGGTTTTTTTATAATTACGAAAAGTAAATGAGATGCCAAAATAACTGACCAAACAATTGCAAAATTATTAAAGTAGCCGATTTCATATTTAATCTCTTTTAAAAGCCACGTTCCACTTACAATCGCAGTAAATATCATGCAGTGAATAACAAAATTTACTATTCGAGAAAAATGTTTATAGATAGGATCTTCTAAATCCCCATTTCCGTACCACTTTATAGGCATATTAATAATTAGATTGTTAATAATAGACATTTTACCCGAAATCTAGTTGACTAAGAGACCCTGAAACAGAGATATTACATAATTATGCGCCTGTAGCTCAGTGGATTAGAGCACCTGACTACGGATCAGGGTGTCGGGAGTTCGAATCTCTCCAGGCGCGTTTAAAATTCTGAAATATTCTTTTTATATTTTTCTAAAAAATATCGTCTATATTATGGGTATTACTTATCAAATTCAATGAATATCCTTCAAAATCTTAAAGAAAGTGATCCAGTAATATCAAATTTTATCAACTCTGAAAAAAATAGGCAGGAAACTCATCTTGAGTTAATCGCAAGCGAAAATTTCGCATCAATTGCTGTTATGCAGGCTCAAGGTTCAGTCCTTACAAATAAATACGCCGAGGGGTTACCTCAAAAAAGATATTACGGGGGATGTGAATTTGTTGATGAAATCGAAGAATTAGCTATTCAGAGAGCGAAAAAATTATTTAATGCAAATTGGGCTAATGTTCAACCCCATAGTGGAGCACAGGCAAATGCTGCTGTTTTCCTAAGTCTACTTAAACCTGGCGACACAATCATGGGGATGGATTTATCTCATGGTGGACACTTAACACATGGGTCTCCAGTAAATATGAGTGGTAAGTGGTTCAATGCAGTTCACTATGGTGTAAATAAAGAAACTAGTGAATTAAATTTTGATGAAATAAGAGAGATAGCACTTGAAAAAAAACCAAAATTGATCATATGCGGATATTCTGCTTATCCAAGAACAATCGATTTTGAATCGTTTAGAAATATTGCAGATGAAGTTGGGGCTTTTTTAATGGCTGATATTGCACATATTGCCGGTCTTGTAGCAAGTAAACTTCATCCAAATCCAATACCTCATTGTGATGTAGTAACTACAACTACTCATAAAACATTAAGAGGGCCTAGAGGGGGACTTATCTTATGTAAAGATGCAGAATTTGGAAAGAAATTTGATAAATCTGTTTTTCCTGGCACTCAGGGCGGGCCCCTCGAACATATAATAGCCGCTAAAGCAGTCGCATTTAGAGAAGCCTTACAGCCAGATTTCGTTAATTATTCCCAACAAGTAATAAAAAATGCAAAAGTTCTAGCTTCAACTTTAATAAATAGAGGTATCAATATCGTTAGTGGAGGCACT
Source organism: Prochlorococcus marinus str. AS9601 (assembly GCF_000015645.1). Classification (NCBI taxonomy): domain Bacteria; kingdom Bacillati; phylum Cyanobacteriota; class Cyanophyceae; order Synechococcales; family Prochlorococcaceae; genus Prochlorococcus; species Prochlorococcus marinus. The sequence goes on along the minus strand of NC_008816.1, from coordinate 258,331 downwards.
GATAATCATATTGTTTTACTCGATTTAAGGAGTATCAATATGACTGGTAAAATTGCTGACTTGCTTGTAAGTGAAGTTAATATCACTGCAAATAAAAATACTGTTCCATTTGATCCTGAATCACCTTTTGTAACCAGCGGACTAAGGTTAGGAACTGCTGCTTTAACTACTAGAGGCTTTAATGAGAATGCTTTTGCTGAAGTTGGCGAAATTATTGCTGATAGATTACTTAACCCAGACAATTCACTGATTGAAAGTCAATGTAAAGAAAGAGTATTAACCTTATGTAATCGTTTTCCTCTTTATGAAGGCAAACTTGAAGCATCAATTAAATGAGTCCTAACTCCAAGGGAGTTGAGATTCTTTCAATTGGAACAGAGCTACTCTTAGGAAATATTATAAATACAAATGCTCAATGGATTTCTGAACAGTTGTCCCAATTAGGCTTAAATCACTTTAGGCAATCAACTGTTGGTGATAATTGTGATCGAATTGTAAAAGTAATTCAAGAAATTTCGAAAAGAAGTAATCTTCTAATTACAACTGGTGGTTTGGGGCCCACCCCAGATGACTTAACTACTGAAGCAATAGCAAAATCTTTTAATGTAAATCTTTTTGAAAGACCGCACTTATGGGATGAAATTAAACAAAAACTGCCAAACTCAAAACTCCAGGACGATTCATCTAGCTTAAGGAAACAATGTCTCTTCCCAAAAAATGCTCAAATAATTAATAACCCTAGGGGCACTGCCCCGGGAATGATATGGGAACCAATAGAAGGATTTACTATTCTTACTTTCCCTGGAGTACCAAGTGAAATGAAAACTATGTGGGAAGAGACGGCGTGTGATTTTATTAAAACCAAATTCTCAGATAATTATTCCTTTTTTTCAAATACTCTTAAATTTGCAGGTATTGGAGAATCTAGTGTTGCAGAAAAAATTAATGATCTATTAAATCTTAAAAACCCGACTGTTGCTCCATATGCAAACTTAGGAGAGGTTAAACTAAGAATCACAGCTCGAGCAAAGAATCATTTAGAAGCAAAAAATATTATTCAACCTGTAAAAGAAAAATTAAAAAAAGATTTTTCGAAATTTATTTTTGGAGAGAATGATGATACTCTTCCTAGCGTCTTAATAAGAGAATTAACCGAGAGGAACCAAACTATTGTTTTTGCTGAATCATGCACCGGAGGCCTTCTATCTTCATCACTAACATCAATATCAGGCTCATCTAAAGTTTTTAAAGGTAGTGTAGTTTCCTACAGTAATGAGCTAAAAAATTCATTATTAAATATTTCTGAAGAGAAGCTTACAAAATATGGAGCTGTTTCTGAAGAAGTTTGTGAGTCCATGGCAATTAATGCAAAAGAAAAATTAGGAGCAGATTGGGCAATAGCAATTAGTGGAATAGCTGGTCCTAAAGGAGGCAGTCAAGATAAACCGGTTGGACTTGTCTATATATCAATTTCTGGACCGAATAATCATATAACTAATATAAAAAAACTATTTAACTCAACCCGAAATAGAGTAGAAATTCAAACACTAAGTGTAAATGTGTGTTTGAACAGCCTCAGATTAATCCTATTATCTAATAGTAAGTAACTATTTTTACAAATTGAGTCAAGATACCTTATTTGATAAAGTTTGGGATTTACACAAAGTTTCAAGACTTCCAGGTGGATCCGATCAAATATTAATTGGTCTTCACCTTATCCATGAAGTTACAAGTCCTCAAGCATTTGGCGCTTTAAAAGACAAAAACTTAAAAGTTAAATTCCCTGATAGAACTGTTGCTACCGTTGATCATATTGTGCCCACAGACAATCAGAGCAGGCCTTTCAAAGATAATCTCGCTGAACAGATGATTGAAACACTTGAGAAGAACTGCTTAGAGCATAAAATAAGATTTTTTAATATTGGTAGTGGTAATCAAGGAATAGTTCATGTAGTAGCACCAGAATTAGGGCTTACTCAGCCAGGGATGACAATCGCTTGCGGAGATTCTCATACTTCAACTCATGGAGCTTTTGGGTCAATTGCTTTTGGGATAGGTACAAGTCAAGTAAGAGACGTTCTTGCTACCCAAACCATAGCCATGAACAAATTGAAAGTAAGGCAGATTTGGTGTGATAATAAATTATCAAAGGGTGTTTTTGCTAAGGATTTAGTACTTCATATCATTAATGAACTTGGTGTAAAAGCAGGAGTAGGTTTCGCATATGAATTCGCAGGACCTGCTATAGATGAATTATCAATGGAAGAAAGGATGACGATATGCAATATGTCTATTGAAGGAGGAGCAAGATGCGGTTACATCAATCCTGATGAAAAAACATTTAGTTATATTAAAGATAAATTATGTGCTCCTAAAAATGAGTATTGGGATAAAGCACTAACATGGTGGAAATCATTAAAAAGCGATGAAAATTCAATTTATGATGATGTAATTAAATTAGATGCTTCTAAAGTGGAGCCAACCGTAACCTGGGGGATTACTCCTGGCCAAAGTATAAGCATTAATCAACAAATCCCTCTTTTAGATGACTTGTCCCCAAATGATAAATTAGTTGCAAAAGAGGCTTATGAATATATGAGTTTCAAGCCAGGGCAATATATCAAAGATACTCCTGTTGATGTTTGTTTCATAGGTAGCTGCACAAATGGAAGAATCAGTGACTTAAGAGTTGCAGCTAGAGTATTAAAAAACAAAAAAGTATCTAAGAATGTTAAAGCATTTGTAGTACCAGGTTCAGAAAAAGTGGCAACTGAAGCAAAACAAGAAGGTCTTGATGAGATATTTAAGGATTCTGGATTTCAATGGAGAGAGCCTGGCTGCTCAATGTGTTTAGCAATGAATTCAGATAAGCTAATAGGTAATCAAGTTAGTGCTAGTTCTAGTAATAGAAATTTCAAGGGTAGGCAAGGATCTCCCAGTGGGAGAACACTGCTCATGAGTCCAGCAATGGTTGCTGCTGCTGCAATTAATGGCAAAGTTAGTGACGTTAGAGAATTTATCAACTGATGAAATCAGAGTTTACCCCTCCAATTGGAAAAATTTCAAATATTAACGGGCAATGTATCCCATTGATTGGTAATGATATTGATACAGACCGAATAATTCCAGCTCGTTTTTTGAAGTGTGTTAACTTTGATTTATTGGGTGAATCTGTTTTTGCAGATGATAGAAAAAATTTAAAGGGAAGGCACCCTTTTGATCTAGAGGAAAACAAAAATGCCTCAATACTAGTTGTTAATAGCAATTTCGGATGTGGTTCCAGTAGAGAACATGCTCCCCAAGCACTTCTGAGATGGGGCATAAAAGCAATTATAGGCGAGAGTTTCGCTGATATTTTTTATAGTAATTGTATAGCAATTGGAATTCCATGTTTTACGCTTACGAAAGAGTTAATACAAAAAATTCAAAAACATAAAGATGATAAATTTTTATTTTTAGAAATTGATCTGAAAAAGTCCTTAGCAAAATCAAAAGATTTAAATTTCAATCTTGAGATTAAGGAAAGCTCAAGAAAAATGTTTTTGTCAGGGGAATGGGATGCTACTTCAACACTGCTTGAGAATGAAAATTTAATAGAAAATAAATTTACCCAATTACCTTATATAAAATTTAATACTAATTTGTTATGACTATTTAAATCCAGAGAGACTAAAAGAAATACCTCCAGCTTGATTATGAGGTTGATAAAAAATACCAACTTCATAGGATCTTTTTTTCCAATTTAAAGAAATTTTAGAGTCAATAAATTCACCATAATCATTTGAATCGTTTGTTAAGTTTAAAATTCCAAAACTTTTAAGAATAATTGGTCCATATAATTGCTGATCATAAGTAATATTTAAGGTAAAGTTCTCATAATTCTGATCAAACTTAAAAACGCTTTCGCCACTATTAAATTTATAGAAAGGTAAAAGACTTATACGAGTATAGTCAAAAGTTTTGTTTTTAAAATTACCAAATATTAATTCTGGGCCTATACCTAGCCCTAAATATTCTTGATGATCTCCAGTTTCATAGAAAGAATATGATGCTTCTAATCTTGTATTAAGACTTAATCCTTTTGTGATTGGTTCAGGAATGTACTTATATGAAATATCAATAGATTTCTTTTTTGGATTTACAATACTAATTGGAAAATTCTGATCAAGAGAATAAAACAAATTACCTTTTAGGTTAGTTACCAGATTTTTACTATTTAAAGCCTCAGCTGTTATGTTGGCTAGATCGAAAGATAAAAATTCTGACTTTTTAATGCCATCAGTAATCCAATTATTTTCTTTTTGCAATTTTGAACCATAACCTGAGTAGATTTCTGCTTCACCCAATGAACCATTCCAGAACCTCTCTCTATAAACTCCATAAAAACTTTTTTCCCATTTTGAATCTAATAGATCAATTTCTTTACTCAATTCAGTTTTAAATCTAAATGCATCTGAAAATTTATCAAAATCAAGAGAATTTAAATTCTTGTCTATTTCTATATACCAATTTTTTATCGTGCCTTTTATCTGAGATCTTAGAGCTAAATAGTCTTCAAAACTTGTATTTCTCCTGACCTTCTCTGAAGTTATTGATTCATCCTTTTTAACAAAACTTTTTGTATATCCTTTTAATGAGCGTTGAATTAAGAATTGCGGCTCTAGATCGAGGATAAAATTATTGTTTATTGCTATAGAGTTTAATTTTCTGCCAATAAAATAACCATCTTTATCTAAATTTTCATATCCTAAATTCCATCTGTTATTAATCTTAGAATTATTAAAGTCAAAAGCTCTATCACCTAACCAAAAAGGAATTGATACTTTCTCGTCAAGTATTAAATAATTTAATGAAGACTTAAATCGTAATTTTTCATCTCGAGGATAAACCTCTAATGAATTAACTGCTAATTTTAATTGATTTGAATCTAGTAAATCATTACTAAAAAAAGCCTTCTTACTTTTCCATGTCCCCCCATCTATAGTCATCTTATCTGTGTTAAACAACCAATTCTCAACCTTATTGGGGGTATACAAAACTTCATTTTTTTTTATTTTTAGTAAACGGTCTACCTTCTTAATATCTGAAACACTGAAATTTGAGGATAAGTCATCCATCAAAGTATTAGTATTAATAGATCCCTTGACATCTAATAAATAACCCTTTTTAGTTATAAAGCTGTATTCTAGTTGGGCAACATTGAAGAATTGATCCCCTAATTCCAAAGATATATTTCCTTTAGCACTAAATTTTTTATTTAACTTATCGTAAATCAAAGTATCTGCCTTAAGCAGTTTGCCTCTATAAGAGACGTATACATTTCCCTCTGCATAAATAACATCATTTATTTCAGACTGTTTATCAGATTGTATTATTAACTCTTCTTGCTTTTCGGCTTTAGCCATTAAAAATAAATCAAGATTTTCTTTTGATAAATTTACATAGGACGTATTTTCAACAGAAATTTCGGATGAACTTGATAAAGTCTCTTCAAAAGTATTTATCCAAATAAATTTGCTATTTTGATTATTGATATTTTTATTAATTTTCACAAACTCAGCTGATTTCGATAGCTGTAGGAAATTAATAAAAAGAAAAGAGAAAAATATTACCTTTTTTGAAATTCCAGAAATCAATTTGAAAATTTAATAAAGAGATTAATTAGTAAAGAGATTAATCTTGAGGACTTTCTAAGTCTTTTCTGTTTGGCGTTCTTGTTGGGTCACTTGCTAAAAATCCGAAAAGAAAAATTCCAACAAAGAAGAAAACAATGGTGTAAACAGAAATTTTTAAGGCGAGCATAGAATTACTTGTGCTGACAGGTTTATATCTTATTAAATTTATAGTTAAACTATGAGTAAATGTTTACTTTTTGTATTTTTGGAAAATTTTGAAATACTTTAATGGAGATTAATCATCATGATCATCCCAAGGATCGGTAAGCTTTGCGGCTTTGGGTCCAAAAGCAGTCCAAAGACCAAAACCGGTTAAAGCCAGAAGTAATGCCAGAATTGTTACTGCTATGGAAACTGCAGGATCTGGAGCAGATGATAAAGTTTGCATCAATTTTGCTAAGTTTGTAAACAATTTATGTATAAGTTCTTATACAATAGCGAAATAATATTCGATTTTGTGAATTCAAATGGGTCAAAAAACAGCATTAGGCAGTCTTCTAAAAGCAATTGGCAATTCAGGTCAAGGAAAAGTAGTACCTGGTTGGGGAGCAGTTCCTGTTATGACTGTAATAGGACTACTGCTTCTTGTTTTTTTAGTTATCCTTCTACAAATTTATAACCAATCCTTATTACTACAAGGCTTCTCAGTAGATTGGAACGGAAACTAAATTTCACAAATTTTTCTCAAAAAGTTATTTGGCTTATGTGAAGTTTGCTAAATAACTTTTAAAAATTTTTGTCTTTATTGATTAGTTATAGTTTATATATACTCATAATTTTCCATTAATAGAGATTTAGAAATAAATCATGAATGAAATATATTTAATTGGACTAGGGAATCCTGGTAAAAAATATTTCAACAGTAGACATAATATAGGTTTCTTACTACTTGAAAGTTTTTCGAAAAAATATAATTCAAATTTTCTATTAAAAGATAAGCTTAAAAGTTCCTGCTCAGAATTTCAAATCAATAATTCTACTTTCAAGTTATTTTTACCAAATACATTTATGAATAACAGTGGAGATGCTGTCCGAGCAATAGTTGATTGGTACAAAATAAATTTAGATCAGATTTTGATAATAGTCGATGATAAAGATCTTCCCCTTGGGAAAATAAGATTTAGAAGAAAAGGTAGCTCAGGTGGACATAACGGGCTTAAAAGCATCATTGAACAATTGCAAACACAAAATTTTAAGAGAATAAGAATTGGTATAGGTTCACCTCCTATTACAAATGGAAAAAATCATTTCAATACCATTTCTCATGTATTAGGAAATATTTCTTTAGATGAAAAATCAATATTAGATAAAGTGTATAGCAGAGTAATAGAATCCCTGGAACAAATAAATACTAAAAAAGAAGAATATATAATTAATGAACTAAATTCTTTTGATAAAGACCAACCTTAAGAAATGCATTCAAAACCTGAAACTATTGCCAGTGTAAATGTTAAGGAATATTGCTTCACAAAAAAGCAAATTCAGGGGGTTGTGGAAGCTAGTCAATTTAAATGGACTTTTACATGGTCCTTTAATAAAGGTTTATTAAAGGTAAATCCACCTTTGGGAAGAGCATTAATTGAGGATGCCTTACTAAGATTTTTATTGAAAAAAGATTATGAACTAGAAGCAGGGAATGAATATAAGTTTACTATTTCAGCCAAGTTTTAAAATCCATATTTTTATTCAAAGTAAACTTTATTTTGCAATAATCTTCTAAAATTATCAAAGCTGATATCGCATCAAGATTTTTATTAAGAATAAAAATCTCTCTAGGAATTAAAAACTTAATACCACTAATTGGAAAAAGTTCGAAATATCTTGCTTTAGCCCTGAAGGTAGTATTTTTTTCCTCAAAAGTTATTATTTCTTTTTTAAAAAAATATAGTTTTTCTTTGATATCTTTACTGGAAGTGCCATTGCCAATAATAATTTGGAATATGTCTTCGGCATTAGTTAAATTTCTGACATAATTCTCAAGAAATTCACTTTTAAGAATGATCGCTTCATAAACCTTTTTTTGACTTATTTCAGCTAAGACTAAGCCGCATTTATTCCGCCCTGGATCAATAGTTATAACTTTAGGCATTTAGGATACAATTTTTAAAATATTAATCTCAACAACTATGGGTTCTACAGTTTTACTATCTCTCAAAGATACTACTTCTAACTTAAATTTGATATTTTGATTTTCTTGAAGAAAGTCTCTAATTCTTTTTACAAAATTTCCATTTGTCTTGATTTCACTAACTTGTGATCCTTTTGACTTAATTACATCCCTTGTTTCTCTAAGTAATGATTTAATTTTTAAATTTATTGATTTAATATTTAAATCACTTTCTAACAATATTGAACTTGTAATCACTTCTCCTTTTTTGACTATAAATTTATTCTCTAATAAATCAGGAGATACAAAAACATAATTATCCCCTTTTAAAACATTTGTTGCTGATTTAATTAATAAAATCCAGTTGCCATTTCTAGCAGCTATTGTCTCAATTTTTGTGATATCACTTGGTCTCCACAAAAGAATATTTTTTGCTTCTTTATTAGTTGGGATAACAATTTTCCTGACAAATTTATCAGCTTCATTATAGATTTTTGTTAAGTCTAGTTTTACATTTGAGTTGGAATTAAGCTCTGCAATAAATAAAGTTTGTCCTCTCCTAATAACAATATTTCCTCTCCTAAATTCTTTAATATTATTTTTTAATTGATTTAAATCTTTTTCTTTTTGAATAATTTTACCTTCAAGTTCTTTTCGTTCTTCCTGTAAAGGGATTAAAGCCTTTTTACTTTCATCTAGAGTTTTTTGCAAAAAAGGTATATCAACAAAAAGCCTTTGCCTGAATTCTTCACTAACTAAAATCAATAACCCTATCGATATTGAACTAATAAAACCACCGGTAATAATGGTTATTATAGTCGCTGTTTTTTTAGGTCTTAACTTTAAGATGCTAAATCTTGCTTTACCAATCTTTGTTCCAAGAATATCCCCAAATGGTGCAATTAATCCCCCGAGTAATATTAAAAAAACAATTAAAATCCAAGCCACACTTTTGCATAAACTCAGTACATCATAATTTATGATGAATCAATTAAATCTTTTTGCAAGAGCAATTGGATCGAAAACTGTGATCTTTTTTCTTTCAATATTAAGAAGCCCTGAATCCTTTAAATCTCCCAATAATCTTGTAATGGTTACCCTTGTCGAACCAATAGCTTCAGCAATTGCCTGATGTGAAAGCCTTAAGTCTATTGTAATCCCTTTTTCACCTGCAACTCCAAAGTCTCTACAAAGAACCATTAAAAAACTTACTAAACGAGAAGACATATCTCTATGTGTAAGAGTTTCTATCATTGTTTCAGTTTGCAGTATCCTACTTGATAGCCCCTGTAAAAGTAATAGTCCGACTGATGCATCTTCCTCTATAGCTCTTAAAACCGAATTTGCCGGTGCCGTTATCATTTCTACTCTTGTGAATGCTATTGCATGATAGAAACGATCAGATCTATGGCCTGTTAGAAGAGATAAAACACCAAAGAGACTATTCTCTCTTAAAAGAGCAACAGTTATTTCTTCACCTGACTCATAAACTCTTGACAGTCTTACTGCTCCTCTTCTTATTAGATAAACCCTTTCAGCAGGGTCACCAGGGAAGAATATTGTTTTCGATCTCTCAATCATTTCTGTGCTTGCACCATCTAGACCTTTAATAACTTCCATTAAAGTTCTATTAATTGGAAAACGTTCTCCAACAGAATTTATTTTACTTTGTCCTGACTGTTGCGAACTAAAGCGATTGAATCCTCGTGAAGCAGGTATCATAAATATCTTGACTATTAAAAAATTTAAGAAGACACTCTAAAATATCTTGTATCAACAGTAACAGTTTTCAATTCTTATTAGATTATCAATAAGCCTCTTTCAGTTATTTTTCACTTGCTTAACTCTTTTTTTAAGTAAAATTACACTATATGCAGCGTCAATAGAAACTAATTATACTGCATGTAGAAAGAATCTAAATAATGGTAATTAGTTCATCTCATATTTATTCAAAAAATAATCTTGATGTTGTAAATATAAATACTTCTAAAAAAATTAATGATAAAAGATTGACACAAAACGGGCAAATTCAAATCTATCAATCCTCATATCGAGGAAGCTATACATCTATCATTAGAGACTCTCTAAGAAATGCGGCTCTAGGCAGGAGAGTGCTCCTAATACAATTTATGAAAGGAGGGGTAAAGCAGGGAGTTGATAATCCAGAAACGTTATGCGGCAATTTAACTTGGGTAAGATCATCACATTCCTTTGATCAATATAATTCTGAAGCAATTAAAAATAATAAAAATTTAAAAAAATCTATTCATGAATCAACTATTGAATTATGGAATTTTTGTAAAAAAGAACTACAGTCCGGCAAGAACGACCAAATCATACTTGATGAAATTTTTTTAGCTCTTGACATGAAAATAATCGATAAAGATGATTTGATTTCAACACTTGAAAACCGATTTATATCAGGAGATGTAATCCTTACTGGTACAGATATTCCTAAAGATTTATTATTAATGGCCAACCAAATTACAGAACTTCGCTCATAAAAAAATGCTAAAAAATGATCTCTGGATAAATCAAAAAGCCTCGGAAGGAATGATAAAGCCCTTTCAATCAAATTTAGTGAGGCACCTTGAGCCTGACAATAAACAAAAGCCCGTTTTGAGTTACGGATGTTCTTCCTATGGCTATGATTTAAGACTTTCATCAAAAGAATTCCTAATTTTCAGACATGTTCCTGGTACTGTCATGAATCCCAAAAATTTTAATCCTAACAATTTAGAAAAAACTGTCCTTCACCATGATAATGATGGAGACTTTTTTATTCTTCCTGCTCACTCCTATGGCTTAGGAGTGGCTTTAGAGAAGATGAAAGTACCGGAAAATATAACTGTAATCTGTATAGGGAAAAGTACTTACGCAAGGCTAGGAATTATTGTTAATACAACTCCCGCAGAAGCAGGATGGGAAGGTCATCTAACTTTAGAGTTCAGTAATAGTTCAGGAGCAGATTGCAGAATTTATGCTGAAGAGGGCATTTGCCAACTACTCTTTTTTGAAGGTGATCCTTGCTCTACGACCTACGAAGATAGAAGAGGTAAATATCAAAACCAACCAGAAAAAGTGACTTTAGCAAAGATCTAAAATGAGTAAAGTTGAACTAATTTCGCTAACACCTGATGCAGAAAAAACAATGGCTTACATTGCAAGAGTTAGTAACCCAAAAAATCAGGAAAATGAGGACTATTCGAAATTATTGAGTTATTGCATTAAAAATGAACATTGGAGTGTTTTTGAACAGTCATTTATGACATTACAAATAGAAACTAACAGGGGAATAGCTGCCCAAATTTTAAGACATAGATCATTTACTTTCCAGGAATTTTCGCAGAGATATGCAGATAGTTCTCAATTGGGAAATATTCCCTTACCAGAGTTGAGACGTCAAGATTTTAAAAATAGGCAAAATTCAATCCCTGATCTCCCTGATGAGTTAAAACAAAGATTCAATGAAAAAATTGGTTTGCATTTTCAGGCAGCTTCAGAATTATATGAAGATTTACTTGCTGAAGGTGTAGCGAAAGAATGTGCGAGATTTGTTTTACCATTAGCTACTCCGACAAGAATATATATGACTGGATCATGCAGATCGTGGATACATTACATTCATTTAAGATCAGCTCACGGCACCCAAAAAGAACATAAGTCTATAGCCCAAAATTGCAAGTCTATTTTTAAACAAAGTTTTCCGATTGTATCAAAATCTTTAGCATGGTAAAAATTATCCATGACTACGAGGACTAACCTCATTATTTTTATTTTCTTGAATGATTGAAAATTCAGAATTAATAATCTCCTCAAAGGGTTTCTCTCCTTTTTTTAAATTATTAATAGATTCTCTTATTTTTATTTCGTCTTGTTTACCAATAAAAGTAGAAATTAGATTACCCTTTTTATCAAAAAGATTAACTTGAGGAATCCCGTTGACGGCAAACTTCTGAATGTAATTACCCCATTTTTGATTATCAACATTTAAAAAAACAAAATTAATATCTTTTTCATATTCATCTTTAAAAGCAGAAACTTGTGGAGCCGTTTCTTTGCAAACTTCACACCACTCAGCATAAAATTCCAGAAATGTAGGCTTATTATTTACAAAAGCTATTTCAGGGTCAACGGATAATTCTCCAAAACTCTTTAAAAGATAAGTTGATCTAAAAAAGAAATTTTTAAACAAAAGCAATGAAATCATAACAATAGATATAATCAAAATAAATATTATTTTTAAATTTGACTTTAAAATTTGGTCTTGACTCTCAGATTGCACTATTCAAGTATTACTAACTAAGAACATCTTAAATAAGTTCAACAAATAAAGAGAATTGAAATCTACCAGCTTTTAATCTACTGATAAAATAAGAACTGAATAATTATCAAAATTTCTTTGATTCCTGAAATCTAATTATGCAATCAATCTTTGGAACAGATGGAATAAGAGGCAGATTTAATGAAGAGTTAACTTATTCTCTAGCTTACAAAGTAGGGTATGCTCTAGGTTCGACTTTAAAGAAGAAAAGTCCAATATTAATAGGGAGAGATACGCGAATTAGTGGAGATATTCTTCTTCAGGCAATAACACAAGGAATAAATGAAAGTGGCAAAAAATTTATAAATCTAGGAATCTGCCCTACCCCAGCAATACCTTTTTTGATCAAAAAAGAGAATCTAAGTAGCGGGATCATGATATCTGCAAGTCATAATCCGCCAGAATATAATGGCATAAAAATTTTTGATCATAATGGTCAAAAAATTACCAGATATTTTGAAAATAAAATTCAAAAATTAATTGAAGAAACAAATCAAAATATATCAGTTCCTACAAAAGTGATCCCCCTAAATACAAATAAAAATCTTATGGATATTTATATTAAAAGTTTAGTCCAAGCAATGGATGGGGAAAACCTTAGTGGCTTAAAAATAATATTAGACACATGCTATGGATCAGCAACAACCTGCGCAAAAGAAATTTTTCAGTCTCTTGGTGCTGATGTAAGAGTTATCAATAATTCAAAAAATGGGTCTAAAATTAATATGAATTGTGGTTCTACTAACCTAGCACCATTAAAAAAAGCATTAAAAGAGAGTCCTGCAGATATGGGTTTTAGCTTCGACGAAGATGCCGATAGAGTAATTGGAATAGATTCAAAAGGCAATGTATTGGATGGAGATCACATTCTCTTTCTTTGGGGGAGAGAACTTATGGAACAAAAAATTCTCACAAATAATTTACTAATATCAACGCAAATGGCAAACTTAGGTTTTGAAAAGGCATGGAAGAAAATTGGAGGAGTTTTATATAGAACTGATGTAGGAGATAAATATGTGCATGAGGCAATTAAAGAAAAAAGAGCTGTTTTAGGAGGTGAGCAGTCAGGTCATATACTTTCGAAAATTAATAATTTTTCTGGAGATGGGATATTGACTGCACTTCAAATTTCTAAATATTGTAAAAAGAAAAATATTAATTTAAATGATTGGCTTAAAAGTAGTTTCGAACCTTTTCCTCAGAAACTAACCAATATCAAATTAAATTTTAATATTAATAAATTAAGTCTAAAAGCCAAAATCTTAATTGATAAAACAATAGAAAATTTTCAAGCATTATATTCCCATAATTGTAGAGTTTATATAAGGCCTAGTGGCACAGAACCCTTAATTAGAGTTCTTGTTGAGGCCAAAAGTCATAAGAAAGTTAATTCTTTATCAAGCGAAATAACAAACAAACTCAGTTTAGAAATTAATAAAATAATAAATTAAAAATGAATCAAATTTTTATATAAATCCTTTCAAAAATATCAAGTTGATTATTAATCACATACTTTTCCCGATTAGTTTTCACTTTATTTGGATTAAAACTTTCAGAATAATTAAAATCTTTTTTATCTATCGTTTTAAAATAAAAATTATTAGAAATAGTGTAATCCATATAATCAAATAAATCCTTTACATCTGTTTTTATAAAAATTAAGGTACCTTTTTGCAATAAATTAGAGAGAATATTAATAAATTCTGGCTGAATGACACGCCTTTTATAATGTCTCTTTTTAAACCATGGATCAGGAAAATAAAAAGAAATACTTTTTAAATTTTTAATAATCAATTCACTTTGGACATCATTCAAAATATTATTAGCATTACCAAATAAAAAATATAAATTTTTGATTTCACTTTCAAGTACTTTTAATTTAGCATTTTTGACTAATTTCTCACGGATTTCGATTCCTAAATAATTCCAACTAGTATTTACTAAAGCTAAATCGAATAAAAACTCTCCAGCAGCACAGCCTATATCCAAATGAAGATTTAATTTAGAATCACCAAACATTTCACCCAAAGATGGTATTCTCTCAATTTGATTGAAATTAATACTAAGCGGATTAACATGCTGTCTCATACGATTATTAATATATTTTTAGGCAATAATATAAGGATGCATAATATTCATAACTATGACAATAGTGAGTTCAAAAGTAACAGTTTGATGTTTAATTATTATGTATTTAAAAAAAAAGTTTTGAACGTTTTTAATCAACTTTCTATTTGGCTATCCTTTCAACTTTCAATAGTTTTCCTTATTGGTATACCTACAACTCTATCCCTCTGGTCAATTAAAAAAAGAAATAAAGCAGTTATTAAACTTCTATCAATGTATTGGAAAATATCCCTTTTATTTTTTATAAGCCTTCTACTTTTAATTGGTAAGTATAATAATGCTCTTGTGATAACAAATATTTCAACATTATTAATCACAGTTTCAGTTTGGTTTTGGAAGGATATTAATGATGAATTAAGAGAATATGATTTTTCTTACTCTCTTACAACAACGACAAAAATATGGAGATGGACGGTAACTTTTATATCTCTCAATTTTCTAATTCAGAGCTTACTAAACTTTAACTGCTTTTCTTTTATTAATTCAGATGCATGTGCAATATGGCTTCAGCCTTCTTCAAATTTATATATTTTTATAAAAAATTTATTCAACTTTTTCTTCGGAGCCAACTTTACTCAGCCGATAGCGAAATTTTTAGGATTAATTTCATTATTAATTTATGCTTTAGGCCTTATTCAATGGTCAATAATCAAATTACCTAAAAATGGAAGAAACTCTTGCTTCTCTCAAAATGGCAGAAATTGATTTAATAAATAATCTTGAAAAAATAAGTTCCGAGATACCTAATAGGATAATTAAACTAGAAGGTTTTATTCTAAAAGAAAATCACAAAGAACAATTAGAAATAATAATTTTCAAAGGTTTTAGCAGCTCTACAACTCATCCAATTGAAATAGATTTAGAAAAGAAAGTTATAGAATCTCAATATGTAATCACCAAATTTAAACTTTATAAAGCACCCTTATTAGAAACCGAAGATAATTTTATAAGAGAAAATCAAAACTCAGTTTTCTTTCTAAATAAAAAAAACTGGATTTAAGTAAATTCAAGATTAATAATATTTGAACATCTTTTACATAATTTTGTATTTTGAATTCCATTAAAAGTTTCTTTTTGATAATGCCAACATCTATCACATTTTTGTCCCTGTGCTTTTATTATCTGAATCTTACCAAGTGCATTATTATCTATAATTAGAGAATTCTCTACCAAATCGGATACCACTTGAAAGTTTGACACTATAAGCCAATCCCTAAATAAATCTACATCTTGACTGCCAAATTCCTGTAGCCAAATTAGTGAATCTTTTACAACTTTATCTTCAGGCAAATAATTAACTTCAGTTTCTAAAGCTGCTCCAATTATTTGTTTGTTCCTACATCCTTCTATAGCTTTATTAATTTCAACTCTCAAATTTCTTAAATTTGCAATATGCTCATTAAGAATTTGATTTTTCCATGACTGTGCAAATATTGGCCATCCCCTTTGAAATACTGATTTTTCTTTAGTTAAATATGGAATATTTTGCCAAATATCCTCAGCCATATGACAAAGCACTGGAGAAATAAGTACGGCTAAATTTTCAACAACTTTTGACATAACAAACTGGCATGATCTTCTTCTAAATTGTGATTTAGAACTTACATATAACCTATCCTTCGCAATATCCAAATAAAAATTTGATAGATCAACAACACAAAAACTTTGTAAGATTTGAAAAAATTTTGAAAATTCATAATTTTCATAAGCATTTGATATTTGATCTGTAACCTCAACTAACCTGCCTAACATCCATTGATCTAGGAGAGGTAACTGATCAATTTCATAACTATCAATATTTGGATCATAATCATGAATATTACCTAGAAGATATCTTGCAGTATTTCGAACTTTTCTATAAACGTCTGCAAGTTGCTTGAGTATATTTGAACCAATTGGAACATCAACTGAATAATCTACAGAGCTTACCCATAGCCTTAAAACATCAGCGCCGTAAGCAGGTTCAGTTTTTTTATTGTTACCTCCATTAATAATTATATTTGGATCAACAACATTCCCTAAAGATTTACTCATTTTTCTTCCGTTTTCATCAAGTGCAAAACCGTGCGTTAAAACTTTTTTATATGGAGGTTTATTATTGACTGCTACAGATGTTAGCAAAGAAGACTGAAACCATCCTCGATGTTGATCTGATCCCTCTAAATAAAGATCGGCTGGATACTTTAATTCACTTCTTAGTTCACATACTGCGGCCCAGCTAGATCCTGAATCGAACCAGACATCCATTGTATCTGTTCCTTTTTTCCATAGATCCGATTCTCTTGCATATTTTTCTGGCAATAGATTCTTAACATCCCAATCCCACCAAATATCTGCTCCATGTTCGCTAAAAAGTTCTTGAATATGATTAATTATCTCGCTGTTAAGAAGAATATCATTACCATTTTTTTTATAAAAAACTGGAATTGGGACTCCCCATGACCTTTGTCTTGAAATACACCAATCTCCTCTACCAACAACCATAGAATAAATTCTTTTCTTTCCAGTTGCTGGCATCCATTCAACATCTTCGATTGCCTGTAATGCGGATGATCTAAAGCCATTTACAGATGCAAACCATTGTTCTGTTGCCCTAAAAATAGTTGGTTTTTTAGTTCTCCAATCATACGGATATCTATGCTTATAATTTTCTTGTAATAGAAGCAAATTATTACCCTTTAGATATTCAATAATTAAATCATTTGCATCTTTAAGAACATTTGATCCTTGGAATTGACCAGAATATTCATTTAAATTACCTTTTTCATCAACAACACATGTTATGGGTAAATCATATTTTTGACCCACATTAAAATCATCTACTCCATGACCAGGGGCGGTATGAACAATTCCAGTACCTGATTCTGTAGTAATATAATCTCCACCAATTACAATTCTGCAATTTTTATTTTTAGAAGGATGTTGATATTCAATATTTTCTAATTGAGAGCCCTTAACCTCTAAAAGCACCTTTAAATCTTTATTAAATTTATTACTTATTTCAGTAGATAAATCTTTTGCAAAAAGGTAAATTCGTTTCTCTTCATCGATAGCAAAAACATACTTTATTTTTGGATTTACTGCAACTGCTTCATTTGCAGGTATAGTCCAAGGAGTAGTAGTCCAAATAGTTATGAAAGAATTATTTTCAAAAAATTCTCTTTTAATATTAAGATTTTCTTGGACAAAATTTAATAAAATTTCCTCAGATATTTTTGTTATTTTTAAAGAAATATAAATACTTTTTGAATAATGTTCATCAGGATATTCTAATTCTGCTTCTGCAAGTGCAGTCCTCGAACTTGGGCTCCAATGCACAGGTTTAAGACCTCGATATATATAGCCATTTAAAAACATCTTCCCAAATACTCCAATCTGAGCAGATTCATAACTTTTCTTGAGGGTTAAGTAAGGGTTATCCCAATCTCCCCATATGCCCCACCTTTTGAAACCCTCCATTTGATTATTAATTTGGATATGAGCATAATCTGTTGCTTTTTTTCTTAGATTTAAAGTGTCAAGATTTTTTCTTTCATCAGATTTTAAATTCTGAAGAACTTTTAATTCAATAGGTAATCCATGACAGTCCCAACCAGGTACGTAATGCACCCTAAATCCTCTTAAAGTTTTATACTTATTTATTATGTCTTTTAACACTTTATTAAGGGCATGACCCATATGAAGAGCTCCATTTGCATAAGGGGGGCCATCATGTAATGTAAATATTTCTCCTGAATTATTTGACCCTAATTTGAAATCAATATTATTTTTAGCCCAAAAATTCTGAATCTCAGGTTCTCTTACAACTGAGTTTGCTCGCATTGAGAAGTCAGTTTTAAGTAAATTTAAAGTTTCTTTATAAGAAAAGTCTGATTTTTGTTCTTTGCTATTTTGAGATTTCATACGACGATATGGAAATATTGGTGATCAAAAGAATTATTTAAATAAATTTAATTCATTATATTCTTTCTTAATTGACCTTTAGTTTTTTCGAGAAGTTTCAAGTAACCAGTGTATATGATTTCAGACTTTTATATTATCATTTTTATCATTTCTTACCCACTTTTTTTGAGTTGTATTTTTATTTTTACTGCCAAAATTAAAAAAATTTGAAAGTTTCGTAAAACTACCAAATCCCAGATTAATAGCTTCTAAGATTTTCGAAAAGTTATTTTTAAATTCCAAAAATGTAGTTAATTTTTTCTTTTCGATTTCCGTCAATTGGAACCATCTAGATAAAAAAATCTCTACTAGATAAAAAATAACAAGTACTGTTAATAAGAGGAAAATTGCAAAAAAGGATTCTTCTATTATTTTATTTTTAATTATTAATATAAAACCTACTAATAAATTTAAAAAAGCTTTTATTAGGTCTCTCGGTTTGCTGAGCTCAAGATAAAGTATCGGTACAGTTAAAAAAATGGTTCCAATTACTATATAAAAAATTCCTAAATAAAATATCAAACTATTCATTAAATTAACTTCTTGATTAAATTATAAGAGTTGATATCAATAAACAAACTATCTATCAGAATTTCCTTAAGTGCGGTCGGGGAGACTTGAACTCCCACACCCGAAGATACGAGTACCTAAAACTCGCGCGTCTACCAATTCCGCCACGACCGCTCAAATAAAATAATAATTGAAAGAAGTTTATTTTAAAAATTTTTTTTCTTAAGATGATTAATTTGACACATTAAAATTAAATTAAAAATCTCCTAAAAGAAATTTTTTATGTTTGAGCATGCAATCATCTTAAAATATTAGTTATATTATTTAAAGAATAAAAGAAACGATTTCAAACTTAACCAGTAAAAATACAACGAAAAATACTAATTCTTCAAAAACATTTAATTGGCAAAAAGAGATTAAAAATTACGTAGATCCGCCAAGTTTTTGGAATCCAACATTAGGTTTATTTTTTGGCGGTTATTTTCTCGCTTTTCTTAGCATATGGCAATGGTATAGAGGTGTTTGGCCTTTGCCTTTACTTGTAGCCACTGCTTTTTTAGCTTTACATATTGAGGGTACTGTAATTCATGATGCCTGTCATAAAGCTGCTCATCCAGTTCCTTGGATAAATCAAGCAATGGGGCATGGCTCAGCTATTCTGTTAGGGTTTAGCTTCCCAGTTTTTACTAGAGTTCATTTACAACATCATATTCACGTAAATCACCCCAAAAATGATCCAGATCATATTGTCAGTACTTTTGGTCCAATTTGGCTAATTGCTCCAAGATTTTTTTATCATGAGGTATTTTTCTTTCAAAGAAAACTCTGGCGAAGATATGAATTACTACAATGGGGAATTGAAAGATCAATATTCATAACAATCATATTAGCAGGTTTGAAATTTGACTTTATGAATTTAATTTATAATTTATGGTTCGGCCCAGCATTAATGGTAGGGGTCACTTTAGGAATATTTTTTGATTATTTACCCCATAGACCATTTAGATCAAGAAATAAATGGATAAATTCTCGAGTTTATCCAAGCAAATTTATGAATTTATTAATAATGGGACAAAATTATCATCTCATTCATCATCTTTGGCCATCGATTCCTTGGTTTGAATACAAAATAGCTTATGAAAAAACTAAGCCTTTATTGGATAAAAAAGGCTCCCCTCAAAGGGTTGGGATATTCGAAAGCAAAGATGACATTTTTAATTTTATTTATGATTTATTAATTGGTGTAAGGAGTCATAGCAAAAAGAGAGGGAAAATTAGAAAAATCATAAATTTATATCCAAGCTTTAAAATAAAAAAATTTTTATTAAAGATAGTAAACAAAACATTTATTGGAAGCAACTAACTTACTCATTCATTAAGGATTTTTGGTACTTTAAAATATTTATCTTCTCTCGATGGACCCAATTCTAAAAGTTCTTCATTGCAATCAGAATTTTTCTTTTCGTCTTTTCTAAATACATTTACAACCTCTATAGCTCTAGTTGTACAGGGCACATCATCAGTATCAATTTTTTCAAGTTGTCTTATATAATCCAATATCTTTTCTAATTGTTCTGCATGATTATTAATTTCATTCTCGTTAAGTTCTAATCTCGCTAAATGAGCAACTTTATTTACTTCCTCTTTAGTTATTTTTGTCATACTTTTAATATCTTTCTTACTAAATAATAGGTTATTAAGAGCAACTTATTTACATATCCTTTGAATTTCAAATAATTTAAAAAATCACTTTTTTTTAAAAATCAATATCAACTATTAGCCTTAATTATTTTTCTCAGCTAAATATGTTATTAGATAGATATTGAACAATAGAAGAATTATTTCCAAAAAATTTTTTTTATCGGCACTCTAAACTTGTTGCTCCTGATTTAATAGGCTGTTACCTCATAAAAAAAAATAATGAGATAGATCAAGTTAAAGGGATAATTGTTGAAACTGAAGCTTATTCACAGGAAGAAGAGGCCTGTCATGGCTACCGCAAAATGACTGAATCAAACAAATCATTATTTGGTAAACCTGGCACATTTTATATTTACAAATCTTATGGCATTCATCATTGTTTAAATATAGTTACTGATAGAGAAAATTTTGCAAGTGGTGTTTTGATAAGATCAGTTTTTATATCTAACAAGAATGAAAGATTAGCTTCTGGACCTGGCCTAGTAACTAAAACATTCAGTGTAGACATTTCATTTAACTCACTTGAAGTTCTTGATAACAAATCTTTATGGATTTCTCCACGAGACTCCACTCTAGAAGAAAAAGATCTTATTCAAACAACGAGAATTGGCATATCAAAGGCAAAAAATATAAAATGGCGTTGGTATCTCAAAAATAGTAGGAGTGTAAGTAAAAGATTAAAAGGTGACAGAACACCTAAATTTCTATAATCATTTATCTTTTTAAACGTAATGCAAATTTGGCCTCATAAACATATACACACACTAGCTAATTTTTCAATTAAAGATTATGAGTCAGTATTTGAATTAGCTAATAGATTTGATGCACTAAAGAATGCAGGAACAAAAAAGATACCGGCTTTACAAGGGACTTTGGTAACTTCTTTATTTTTTGAAGCAAGTACAAGAACAAAAAATAGTTTTGAGCTTGCAGCAAAAAGACTTTCTGCTGATGTCCAAACGTTTGCGCCATCCTCCAGCTCTTTAACAAAAGGCGAAACAATAATTGATACCGCTATAACTTATTCAGCTATGGGGGCGGATACATTAGTTATCAGACATTCATCAAGTTACATAACCTTTGAAATCGCAAAAAAACTTGATGCAATAAATTCCAAGACATCGGTTCTTAATGCGGGAGATGGATTACATAGTCACCCCAGCCAAGGATTGCTTGACATCTATACATTGATAAAATTCTTTTCCCCACAAACATTGAATCCAGAGGTTTTAAATTCCAAAAAAATTTTAATAATTGGAGACGTAAATCATTCAAGGGTTGCGAGGTCAAATCTTTGGGCTTTAAGTGCATTCGGCGCGGATATAATCTTATGTGGTCCTAAGGCATTAATACCTGATGAATTTATCAATTTTTTAAAAACCCCCGCGCCAAATCAAACAGAAGATCCTGTTAAATCAAGAGGTTCCATAACAATTTCTAGATCATTGGAAGAATCAATAAAAACTGCAGATGCGATTATTGTTTTAAGACTCCAGAAAGAGAGAATGATGGAAAATTTACTAAGTAGCATTGATTCATATAGTTTGGATTATGGCTTAACCCCAGAGAAATTATCTTTAAATAATAAAGAAATTCCAATTCTACATCCTGGTCCCATTAACAGAGATATTGAAATAAGCAGCAAAGTGGTAGATCGATATCCTAATTGCTTAATAAATAATCAAGTTGCAAATGGAATCCCCATAAGAATGGCTTTGCTTTATCTATTACAAAAACACAACAAGTAAATTTATAGCAACTTAAGACTTTCAGTAAAGAAACCATAAAATAATCCCAATCTTAAAGAATCTAATAAAAGTACTAAAAATTTCTTTTTCTTTTCAAATCTAAAATTTCTTCTTAGAACTATTAAAAACTCAATAAAAACTACTGATAAAAAAGCTGCTACAGGATCCATGAGTTCCACAACGGCACTTACCATACCAAGAGAACTTCCAAAAAAGTAGCCTATTAAAAGTGTAATCAATGAAATTGAATATCTTCTCCATGGATTACTAGCCCAAATACTTAATGTCTGAATATTTTCCACAATGTTTAGCTGAAATTTTGTCTTTTGAGGTTTAACAACCATTTTGCATTAAACTAAGCCACTTTAGAGTTTGATTGAATTTTAGTATTTCCTTCTATTAATTCAAGTAATGCTTCCAACTGAGCCATTAATCCTCTTAATTCGCCTGGGTCAGGGAAGAGGTCATCTTCTTTTATTCCTAAATGTATTTCTCTGAGCTCTTGCCTTAAATAGCGTATGTGACTAATAATTTGCTCTTTTTTGGTTTGCGACATGATATAAATTTTTACACAAACATTTTAAGAAAGAATATTTTTGAAAAGAAGATTTTGCATATTTATGACTGAGAATGAAGATAAATGACCGAACAAAAATTTGATAAAGATTATGAAAATTGAAATTATCATATCCTTGTAATATGTACTTAATTCTTATATCAATTTTAAATAATTACTTGAGGCTTTATTATTAAAGTATATTGACTTTACTCAATATGAAATTCATTTCTGAAAATAAAATAAGTGAGGAACTAGTAAATTCTTTTGATGAAGAAATGACCCTTGAGCTCGCTAAAAGGCTAGAGGAAGATGATTATAATACTCCATTTGATGGTTTAAAAGACTGGCACTTACTAAGAGCTCTTGCAATCAATAGGCCTGAATTAACGACTAATTATACCCATCTCCTCGATCAGGAACCTTTCGATGAAAACTAAAAGTAAGGACTCAAAAATAAAGGTTCTTTTATTAATAACTGGAAGTATTGCAGCTGTAAGAATTCCATTATTAGTTAGCCAATTAGCGAAAGAAAATTATGAAATAAAATGCGTTTTATCAAAAAATGCAGAAAAATTAATAAAGCCGCTTTCTCTTTCTATTTTAAGTAGAAACCCGTGCATTTTAGAAAATGATCAATGGTCTGATTGTCAATCAACACCTCTTCACATAGAACTAAGTAATTGGGCTGATATTTTAATCATCGCCCCTTTAACAGCCACAACATTAGCAAAATGGGTAACTGGAAATGCAGAGGGATTGATCCCAAGCATATTAATAGCAAATATTAAGCCCATTATTGTTGCACCAGCAATGAATACACAAATGTGGCTAAATAAAGCTGTCCAAAAAAATTATGAGAATTTACAGAATTATGAAAATGTTTTGTCTTTGCAACCAAGTGAAGGCCTCTTGGCATGTGATGCTCTTGGCATCGGTAAGATACCTCCAAATGATCTAATCCAATTAGCTCTTGAATTTATAGCTTCACATAAGCAAAATGAATATCGCAAAGATTTACTTAATAAAGAAATTTTAATAACTGGAGGGTGTACCTCAGAGAAAATTGACGCGGCAAGACATATTACTAACAAAAGTTCTGGAGCTATGGGCCTACTTCTCTCTCAAGTAGCGAGGTTCAGGGGAGCACAAGTAAAATATGTTCATGGTCCTCTTAAAATCGATAAGAATCTTACTGATGGAATAAAAAGATATGAAATTGAAACTAGTGTTGATTTAATTAGGACACTTAATAATGAAATATCAAATTGCGATTATTTTTTCATGAATGCAGCAGTATCTGATTTCAAAATAACCTCTGATACTTCAGCTAAAATTCCAAAAAATCAAATTAATGCTCATTTGAATAAAAACTTTGAACTAGTCCCAGATATTTTAAAAACAATTAGTAAATCAAAAAAAGATAACCAAGTTTTTGTAGGCTTTTGTGCTTTTACAGGATCTATAGAAGAAGCACGAATGACAATTAAAAAAAAGATTATCCAAAAGGGTTGTGATTATCTATTCGCAAATCCAATTGATCTTGAAGGCCAAGGATTTGGCTTTTTAGCACAAAATGAAGGTTGGTTATTCGATACTAATAATATGGAGCACTACATTAACAAAACATCAAAAATTGATTTAGCAAATAAATTAATAACCCAAATTATTTCATTAAAAAAATAAAAAAAAATTTTTTAATTTGTATTTTTTTGTAATCTTAATCATTAAAAATAATGTGATAGCTTAAAATAATTCCAGTTTTTTAAAATCTAAAAAGCTACGGGTTGTTTCGAGGATTTAATAGTCCTATCTTTTATGGTCCTTTCCCTTGTAATATCCGTACTGAACTTATTAGATGACCTTTAATCTATCGTCACAGAACTTTACTGCAACTTTAATTATGAGAATTCGTTCTTTCTTAGCTTTTGTTATTTCACTTTGTATAACTTTTGCTTTCGTACCTGTTAAAACATTTGCTTTTTCTGAAAGAGGAAATGCACAATTCACAGATGTTGTTAACACGGGAAAAGCTAATGATTGTCCTACATTAGACTCATCTCTTGTCGGATCAATATCTCTAGGAAATGGAGATAGCCTTAAAGGAATATGCATGCATCCAACAGAAGTTTATGTAAAAGTGCCAGGAACAAAACGAAAAGCTGCAGAATTTGTTTCTACAAAAATTATTAGTCCTAGAAATAACACCACAGTGACAGAAGTTTATGGAGATATAGATTCAGGAACTTTCACTGAAAAAGGTGGTATTGATTTTCAACTTATTACTGTATTAACTCCTGGTGGTTTAGAGGTGCCATTTGCATTCTCAGCAAAAGATCTTACAGCTGATTTACCTTCATCAATTGAGCCTGGCACTGAGGTTAGTGGTTCAACGTTTACACCTAACTATAGAACTGGTGACTTTCTAGATCCTAAGGCAAGAGCAAAAAACACTGGTGTTGAATATGCTCAAGGTTTAGTTGCATTAGGAGGCGATGACGAAGAACTTGCAAAAGAAAATATTAAAGTTGATGTAAACGGTACTGGCGTTATTACTCTTTCAATCAACAATGTAGATTCAGACACAGACGAATTTGCTGGTACTTTTGAAGCAATTCAACCTTCAGATACAGATATGGGTTCAAAGGATCCACTGGATGTAAAAATAATTGGGGAGCTTTACGGAAGAAAAGCATAAATCCTACTCGAGAGAAAAAGGGGGTTAAACCCCTCTTTTTTTTTCAAAATTTTTCTTTAATCAATTTTAAAAATGGAATTACAACAAAAAACTAAAACAGATAATAATGGACTAATACCGCCTTATGGAGGGGAACTAAAAAATTTAATTATCAAAGATAAAAGCCTTAAAAATGAACTTATTTCTAAAGCTACTTATGAGTTTGAATGTAGCGAGAGAAATGCATGCGATGTAGAACTTTTAATGGTTGGAGCTTTTTCTCCATTGGAAGGTTTTATGGATGCAAATAACTACAATTCGGTGATTAAGAATAATAGAAATACAAGCGGGTTGCTTTTTGGCTTGCCTATTGTATTTGATTCCAATAATGAAAAAGTAAAAACTGGAGAGACAATATTACTTACCTATAAAAAACAAAAAATAGCAGTTTTAGAAGTTAGCTCTAAATGGGAGCCTGACAAATCCTTAGAAGCTGAACTTTGTTATGGTACTAATTCTTTAGATCATCCTGCTGTTAAGATGATTTTTAACGAGAGAGGTAGATTTTATATAGGAGGAAGAGTTTATGGTTTCGAACTGCCAACTAGAGAATTCCCCTGCAAAACTCCAGAAGAAGTTAGATCTACACTGCCACCAAATCATGATGTAGTTGCATTTCAATGCAGAAATCCAATTCATAGAGCACATTATGAATTATTTACTAATGCCTTACTTTCAGAAAATGTCTCCTCTAAATCAGTTGTTTTAGTTCATCCAACTTGTGGACCAACTCAACAAGATGATATCCCGGGGAAAGTTAGATATTTGACATATAAAGAATTAGAAGAGGAAATATCTGATGAAAGAATAAAATGGGCTTTTTTACCTTATTCAATGCATATGGCGGGGCCAAGAGAAGCTTTGCAACATATGATAATCAGAAGAAATTATGGCTGCACCCACTTTATTATTGGTAGAGATATGGCTGGTTGTAAGTCTTCATCAACTGGTGAGGATTTTTATGGTCCATATGACGCCCAGAATTTTGCAAATAAGTGCGCAGATGAATTGATGATGCAAACTGTTCCTTCAAAAAATTTAGTTTATACGAAGGAAAAAGGATATATAACAGCTGAAGAAGCCAAAGAATTAAATTATGAAATTATGAAACTTAGTGGTACTGAATTTAGAAAGAAATTAAGGAATGGCGAACCAATTCCTGAATGGTTTGCATTCAAAAGTGTAGTAGATGTTCTAAGACGCTCTTAATAATGTTTTATTATTAGTATTATAGATTTATTAAAGATTTTTTATTGTGAACAAACGTTGGAGAAACGTAGGACTTTACGTTCTAGCTGTTATTACTGTAATTTTCATTGGTACCTCAGTTTTTGATAAACCTAATACTGAAAGTTCTACAAAGACCTTGAGATATAGTGATTTTATAGAGGCAGTTCAAGATAAAGAAATCAGTAGAGTCCTAATATCTCCAGATAATGCCACAGCTCAAGTTGTTGAAAATGATGGGAGCAGGTCTGAGGTCAATTTAGCCCCTGACAAAGATTTATTAAAAATACTGACTGAGAATAATGTAGATATAGCTGTAACTCCTACAAAATTAGCCAATCCATGGCAACAAGCTATAAGTAGCTTAATTTTTCCAGTACTTTTGATCGGAGGCCTATTTTTTCTTTTCAGAAGATCCCAAAGCGGTAATGCTGGAGGTGGTAACCCTGCCATGAGTTTTGGTAAAAGCAAAGCTAGATTGCAAATGGAACCATCTACACAAGTAACCTTTTCAGATGTTGCAGGTGTTGAAGGGGCAAAATTAGAACTTACAGAAGTTGTAGATTTTCTTAAGAGCCCAGATAGATTTACTGCAGTAGGAGCAAAAATTCCAAAAGGAGTTCTTCTTGTTGGCCCTCCTGGGACAGGAAAAACATTATTAGCAAAAGCAGTAGCTGGAGAAGCAGGTGTACCTTTTTTCTCAATATCTGGTTCAGAATTTGTAGAGATGTTTGTAGGAGTTGGAGCTAGCAGAGTTAGAGATCTTTTTGAACAAGCTAAAAAGAATGCTCCTTGTATTGTTTTTATTGACGAAATAGATGCAGTTGGAAGACAAAGGGGTGCTGGTATGGGCGGAGGAAATGATGAAAGAGAGCAAACATTAAATCAACTCCTAACTGAAATGGATGGTTTCGAAGGTAATTCAGGAATAATAATAGTTGCTGCCACCAACAGACCAGATGTCTTAGATTCAGCTTTAATGCGTCCTGGAAGATTCGATAGACAGGTAACAGTAGATAGACCAGATTATGCTGGAAGATTGCAGATATTAAATGTTCATGCGAAAGATAAAACTCTTTCAAAAGACGTAGATTTAGATAAAGTTGCTAGAAGAACACCAGGATTTACTGGTGCAGATTTAGCTAACCTCTTAAATGAAGCAGCAATATTAGCAGCTAGAAAAGATTTAGATAAAGTAAGTAACGATGAAGTCGGTGATGCCATTGAAAGAGTTATGGCTGGCCCAGAAAAGAAAGATAGAGTCATCAGTGATAAGAAAAAAGAATTAGTTGCTTATCACGAAGCTGGTCATGCACTCGTTGGAGCATTAATGCCTGATTATGATCCAGTAGCAAAAGTTTCAATTATTCCAAGAGGTCAAGCTGGAGGTCTAACCTTCTTTACTCCAAGTGAAGAAAGAATGGAATCTGGTCTTTACTCACGTTCTTACCTTCAAAATCAAATGGCTGTAGCTCTTGGTGGAAGAGTTGCTGAAGAAATTGTTTATGGAGAAGAAGAAGTAACAACTGGAGCTTCAAATGATTTACAACAAGTTGCTAATGTAGCAAGACAAATGATCACTAAATTCGGCATGAGTGACAAAATAGGTCCTGTCGCTCTAGGTCAATCTCAAGGTGGAATGTTTCTAGGAAGAGATATGAGCTCTACAAGAGATTTCTCTGAAGACACGGCCGCAACAATTGATGTAGAGGTTTCAGAACTTGTTGATGTTGCCTATAAGAGAGCTACAAAAGTTTTATCAGATAACAGAACAGTTCTAGACGAAATGGCTCAAATGCTAATTGAAAGAGAAACTATAGATACTGAAGATATCCAAGATTTGCTTAACCGCTCAGAAGTAAAAGTCGCAAACTATATTTAATCGCGAAAGTTTAAATTTTTAATGAATAATAAAGAAGATTCTTTTTCGGAGTTCCTGAAAACTGAGTCTTTTTTTTTACTTATAAAACCTGAAGATAATATTTACTCAAATACCTCTATAAGAAATTCATTTTTTGAAGAATTAGAATACTTAGTAAAATTAGGATTAAAGAATATTGAAATAAGTTGGTCTAACAACGAAAATTGGTTCGATTTTGTATCCGATATTAAAATTAAATATCCAAGAATTAATTTAGGCTCCGCCTCCATAGTTAATAAGCAATCAATAGAAGATTCTTTAAAAATTGGATTAAATTTTTCGATGATGAAATTTTGGGATAAAGATCTTTTCAATTATGCGCAGTCAAAAAGTTATTTATTAATTCCTGGAATTAATAATTTAAAAGATCTTAAGGAAGCGATAGATTTAAATTGCAAAATTATCAAAATTTACCCAATAAACAGTAAAGATAGTTCGATAGATATACTCAACTATACAAATATTGATTTCATTGCTGCTGGAGGACTATCAATCAATGATTTAAAAACTTATAAATCTTTAGGGTATAAAGCAGTCGTAATTGGAGATAAAGCTATCAAAAATAAAAAATTTGATCCAAAAATATTTGAATGGCTCAAAAATAATTAAATCAAAGATAAATATAATTTATTCAAGAAAAATACTACTTATTTATTAAGTCACATTGAGCATGATTTAGAAGCAAATGATCAGCAAGTACTAGAGCTACCATAGCATCAACCATGGGAACTGCTCTTGGTAGAACGCATGGATCGTGCCTCCCTTTTGCTTTCATAAGTACTTCTTTACCTTCAGCATTTACTGTTTTCTGTTCTTTCCCGATGGTTGCTGTAGGTTTAAAAGCTATCTTCATCTCGATATTTTCACCATTACTTATTCCGCCCTGTATACCTCCTGAATTGTTTGATGTTGTTCTTAACTTACTAATATCATCAGACTTGATGAATGCATCATTATGTTCGCTTCCTTTTAAATAAGTTCCAGAGAAACCTGAACCTATTTCAAAGCCTTTCGTGGCAGGCAAAGACATCAAAGCCTTTGCTAAATCAGCTTCTAATTTATCAAAAACTGGCATTCCAAGACCCGAGGGAACATTCCTTACTAGACATTCAATAACACCGCCGCAAGAGTCTCCTTGACGCTTTAATTCCTTAATTCTCTCGATCATTTCTGTTGATACCTTTTCATCTGGACATCTAACAATATTAGAATCTATTTGTTTGAGAGAAATCTTCTCTTTATTTATATCAGACTCAATATCATGTATACGCTTTACCCAAGATAGTATTTCAGTGTTACAGAAGGTTTTTAATAATTGTTTTGCTACAGCACCAGCAGCTACTCTCCCAATTGTTTCTCTAGCAGAGGCTCTTCCACCGCCAGAACTTGCCTGAATTCCATATTTCAGATGATATGTACCATCTGCATGAGAAGGCCTAAATACTTGTTCCAAATTATCATAGTCTCCTGGTCTTTGATCCTTGTTTCTTACCAACATCGCTATTGGAGTTCCAAGTGTGAACCCTTCCTTTATCCCACTTAATATTTCAATTTTATCTTCTTCATTTCTGGGCGTTGTAATGTCACTTTGGCCAGGCCTTCGCCTATCTAATTCATTTTGTATCAGATTTATATCTACTTTTAACTTAGGGGGACATCCATCAAGGATAACTCCTACTGCACCACCATGTGATTCTCCAAAAGTACTAACACGAAAAATTTTTCCAAAACTACTACTCATAGAAATATCAAATGTTTTATCTATATATAAACATTATATGAAACCAATTGAAAATTAAACAAAAAAAAAGCCCCCAAAAAGGGGGCTTGTAAATTTAAGAACTTTAAGCTTAACCGATAGCTGGAGCTGAAAGAGCTACTGTTGTAGACTCAGCTGCTGCTAGATCAAGTGGGAAGTTGTGAGCGTTACGCTCGTGCATTACTTCCATACCTAGGTTTGCTCTGTTAAGAACGTCACCCCATGTAGGAACAATCTTACCGTTTGCATCAACAACTGACTGGTTGAAGTTGAAACCGTTAAGGTTGAATGCCATTGTGCAGATACCCATTGAAGTTAACCATACACAAACAACTGGGAATACAGCTAGGAAGAAGTGAAGACTTCTGCTGTTGTTGAATGAAGCATATTGGAAGATCAAACGACCGAAGTAGCCATGAGCTGCAACGATGTTATATGTTTCTTCTTCTTGTCCGAACTTGTAACCATAGTTCTGAGACTCTGTCTCAGTTGTTTCTCTGATTAGAGATGAAGTAACAAGTGAACCGTGCATAGCTGAGAATAAAGATCCTCCGAACATACCAGCAACACCAGCCATGTGGAATGGGTGCATAAGAATGTTGTGCTCTGCCTGGAAAACAAACATGAAGTTGAATGTTCCAGAGATACCTAAAGGCATTCCGTCAGAGAATGAACCTTGACCGAATGGGTATACAAGAAATACTGCGAAAGCTGCTGAAACTGGTGCAGAGTATGCAACACAGATCCAAGGACGCATACCTAAACGGTATGAAAGCTCCCACTGTCTTCCCATGTATGCTGAGATACCAATTAGGAAGTGGAAAATTACAAGCTGGTAAGGACCACCGTTGTATAACCACTCATCTACAGTAGCTGCTTCCCAAATTGGGTAGAAGTGTAGACCAATAGCGTTAGATGAAGGAACAACTGCACCTGAGATGATGTTGTTTCCATATAGGAATGAACCAGCAACTGGCTCTCTAATTCCGTCGATGTCTACTGGTGGTGCTGCGATGAATGCAACGATGAAGCAAGCCGCTGCTGTAAGAAGGCATGGAATCATTAAGACGCCGAACCAACCAACATAAATTCTGTTGTTAGTTGATGTTACCCACTCACAAAACTGTGGCCAACCTTTTAACAGCGAAGAACGCTGCTGCTGAATAGTTGTCATGAGTTCGTAAAGTATGTCTCTAAATTGAGACGTGTAAATAAAAACGGAAAATAAATTCCGCTTCGAAGATTTTAGACCAAAATCTCTAAAAATGTGTAAATTATTTTCTTTAGGTAAAGTTATTTTTGCGAAATACTAAGAAAAGAGACTTTATGTCTTAATATTTTCTTTGTAATTGGTGATTAAACTTGGTAATTATCGAATGGCTTCTTAACGGAAAAAGATCGAAAGAGGTAGTTTCCTTAAAAGAGGCTAGGTTTAGAAGACTGCAATTAGAGGGTTTTGGAGCTGTTATCTATTGGAGCGAAAGAATTTAGGTTTTTAGGGTTTAAGAGTTAGTAAAAAAAATTAAAGTATTGAACATTAAATAAAATTATCTATTAAATAAAAAATCCTTATTAGTTTTCAATGATTTATTGTTCCGGTTTCTTAATTTAAAGACTTTCAAAATCTTGAACCCATTGTTTTTTGGAACAAATAACTTCTTTTTTTGTGTAACTCATGGCAATATTTTTTTCCTTATAAGCAACTTCTCCAATAAAAACAGGCCAAATCAATTGGTCTCCGTCATATTTGTGAACTATTCCTTGGCTATCAAGAAATAATGGATCTCCTTTTTTAATCATTTTCCAATCTTGATTTATTCTCTCAGGATGAATTAGACCATCAATAACTCCTTTTTTATCTCTTGGATAATCTATGCTTCCTTGATGAACATAAACAACCAATTCCTTTGGGAGTTCTATAAGGTTATTTTTTAATTTATCTATCTCTTCCCTTAGGGAGCTAATTATTAGAGAGAATCTATCTATGATTTTTGGATCATAAAAATTTTGTGCTACAGCTCCTATTTCAATAACTAGACCACATGGCCAAGCTTCTACAAGAAAGCCAGTTTGAGCTTTATCTTTTTCGTGCAAATAAATAGGCAATCCAAATTTGTTCTGCAGTAACGCAGCTAAACAAAAATCTTTGAATCTCCTCCCATACAAAACAATACTAGTTCCCATATTTGCAGTAGTAGTATGCAAATCGATTACAATTTGACAGGGTTTAGATCCGTCAATTCCAAATTCATCTAACAAAAAATTGGCTCTATTTGTTTCATAAAAGCTATTCTTTTGTTGATCACAATTCTCACTTTCTTTAAAAGATCTATTTAAATCTACATCTATATATCTGCACCCTTTTTCATAGGCAACAGGATTACCTATGATGTATTCATACTCAATACCATGTTTTAAACTATTTTCCTCTCTATTAAATTGTTTAACCGCCCAAACAGGATTAATTTCATTCCCATGAGTGCCTGAAACGATAAGTATTCTTTGAACAGTCATTTTTTCTTTAAAAATAAAATTTTATGCAAAATAGACACCTTATTATGGCCTCCAAAAAATTCTGGTTTTGGTTTTGGACTCAACTAATGAATGGCTTTGCGCCATCAGATTTACATGGTAATTATATAAGGCCCAAAGGTATAACAATTGATAGTGAATACGATATTAATAATGAGCATGGGCAAATTTATTTGTTAGTAGGCAATTCTTGTCCATGGTGTCAAAGAACTTTACTCGTCCACGAAATAAAACATTTATCAAAAAAAGTTAAGGTTATTTTTTTAAAAGCAGATGTTGAGCATGGCGAATGGATCTTCAATACAAGTATTAAAGGATATATAAGACTTTCAGACCTTTACAAAAATGCTAATGAAAAGATTATTTTTAGAGCGACATTACCTCTTTTAATTAGTTTTGTAAAAGATGAAGTAAATATTTTGTCTAATGAAAGTTCACAGATTATAAGGCTGCTCAATTCAATAAAAAATGAATCGAAATATAAGACATTAAGCATTAAAAATTGTAATCAAAAATTTTTAGATTTAATTAATAACAGCATTAATGATGGCGTATATAAATGTGGTTTCGCCAGAAACCAGTCAGCTTACGAAAAAGCAAGTCAAAATCTTTTCACGGCTATAAATGAAGTTGAAAATTTACTAGAGAAAAACAAAGGGGACTGGATATTTGGAGAAGAGTTAACCTACGCAGATATTTACCTTTTTCCAACTCTTATAAGATGGGAATTGATATATAGCAAACTTTTCAAATGTACTGAACAAGAACTTTCAAGTTTCGAAAAGATTATTGAATGGAGATTAAAATTCTTTAAATTATCTAATGTAAATAGGACATGCTTCGACAATGAATGGAAAAAAGATTACTATCGAGCTTTATTCCCTTTGAACCCAAATGAAATAATCCCAGTTTTACCATCGCTAAAGGAAATAATGAAAGTAGAGACCTAAAAAAATAAATAAATCAATTTCAAAAAAAAAAAAATGATGTTGTAATGAACACTTATTTAGTTCATAGATAATGCAATTTCATTAGAAATTAACTATGTTATGTATGTCTACTAAAGTGCGAAAAGCTTAAAATGAAATCCATTGACGAACACATCCAAAAAGATCAATCGGAAATCGAATCTGCAAAAGCAGAGGGCAATCTTCCAAAGGTCAGACATTTAACTGAAGAGCTAAAAGAACTCGAAGAGTACAAAGATCATCATCCAGAGGATAAACATGATCCTAATGCTTTGGAACTATTCTGCGATGCCAACCCGGACGAACCAGAATGTCTTGTTTATGATGATTAAGTTTTCTTTTGATAGATAATACACAATAAAAAAGGGCTCTAAAAGCCCTTTTTTTATTTATTAATTCTATTAGTAATCTCTATTAAAGTCGGATGGACTTCCTGTAAGTGAACATACAACTGACTCTTCATTTTTCATCTCCTTGACTTCTACAATTGGTCTTCCCATTTTCTTTAAAACCTCAATATCTTGAATGGTTTGACATCTAGCTATTATTTTTCCTTGTTGATCAAAGCAAGTATAGAAATTCATATTGTGTTTAAAGAGGTATCTTATTTATGACTAATTTTCATTATTAAATCAAGTGTTTTTTTTTACAAAAAAATTTTAATTTAAGTTAAATCCTTTTCCATACTTCAGAAAGCAGTGAAGATAAACCTTTTTTTAAAGATGAAGAAATAACTAAAACTTTCTTTTTAGATAAATCTTCTAACTTTTTTGAAATTATTTTCAGATAATCATCATCTACCAGCTCGATTTTATTCAATACTATTATCCTCTCTTTATCTAAAAGACCTTTTCCATATTTTTTTAATTCCTGCTCAATTATCTCAAAATCATGTAAAGGATTTTCTGCAATTGCATCAATTAAGTGAACAAGTATCTTCGTTCTTTGGATATGCCTTAAAAAATCATGGCCTAAACCTACTCCATCAGCTGCCCCTGATATTAATCCAGGAATATCCGCAAAAAGGCAACCATTCCCATCAATTTTTCTTACTACACCTAAGTTAGGTATTAGAGTTGTGAAAGGATAATTTGCGATTTTTGGACGGGCAGATGATACAACAGAAATCAAGGTACTTTTCCCAGCATTTGGAAGACCTATAATCCCAACTTCTGCAAGAAGTTTTAGTTCTAATTGAACCTCCCATATCTCACCATCTTTTCCTTCAGTGAATGATTCTGGGGCTCTATTTTGATTACTTAAATAGTATGCATTACCATGTCCACCTCTTCCTCCAATGGCAATAGTTAAACTCTGTTTATGTTTAGTTAAGTCTCCTAAAATAATGCCGGTTTTAATATCCCTGATTTCTGTTCCGCATGGTACTTTAAGGATTGTATCCTCACCTGAAGCACCTGATCTCTTATTAGGACCTCCTTTGCATCCATCTTCAGCAATTATTTCACGTTTGAATTTGAAATCTAATAATGTTTGTAGATTATTATCAGCCATCAAAATAACTGAACCCCCTCTACCACCATTCCCCCCCGAAGGTCCTCCAGCAGGAACGAATTTTTCTCTTCTAAATGAAACTATTCCATTGCCACCTTTTCCAGCTTTAAGAATAATGTTCGCTTGATCAATAAATTGCACTTAATACGTTTATTAAATTGTTTTCTAGGTATTTTAAATTTTATTTTATCCACGCAATACTGCAACCAGGGCCACCCTCGTTGTTGGCTGCATCTTCAATCTTATCAACATAATTTAAACCTGATAACCAATTTCTTAGTCCTTTCTTTAATTTTCCTGTGCCAATTCCATGAACAATCCATAGTGGTCCATGAAATCTTCTAATTTTCTCCTCAATAATTATTTCGGCTTCATGCACTCTTAATCCTCTTACGTCAATTGTATTTTTACTTGTTCTAATTTTAGAAAAAGAAAAATCCTCTCTTGTAGCCTTGATCTCAATTTTTGACATTTTGAAATTAGGCTTTTCTCCATTAATACCTTCAAAGTCATTTGCAGATAATGTGCTTCTGAATGAACCACATTTAACTTCGTAAAAACCACCTTTTTTATCTAAATCTACAATTTGTCCCGTACTATTTAGACTTTTAATCTTTACAAAATCGCCTACCTGAGGGTTCCATGATATTGACTTTTCAGATTTTTTTTGGGTTAAATGTTCCGTCTCAATTTCCTTTAATCTTTTTCCAATAATTCTCGTATCCTCTCCATTAACATTTTTATCTCTTAATTTTTTAATCAAATCTATCACCTCTTTTTTAGCGGATATGATATGTTTTGATAATTTAGACCTTTCAAGTTCTTGAATTTTTTGAGCATTTATTTTTTGATGTTCATAATTTCTCTTCAGTTCATCATGTAGTATTTCAGTCCTTGCAATCAATTCTGCAGCAGCTTCTGCAGAATTTTGTTGTTTAATCCTCTCTTCCTCAAGTCCTTTAATAATACTGTTAATGTTGTCAACTTCTTTTGGCTTTAGATAATTTGCAGCTTCATTGAGTATGCTTTCATCGAGACCAATTCTCTTTGAAATTGACAAAGCATTACTTCTCCCAGGAATACCCCAGTTGAGTATATATTTTGGCTTCAAAGATTCCTCATCAAAGGCAACTGATACGTTTTCAAATCTCGAGTCGTTATATTTTAAAGCCTTAATATCTCCATAATGTGTAGTTGCCAAAGTGATATCAGATTTATTTGCAAATTCTTTTAATAAAGCCATCGCAAGAGCGCTTCCTTCAAGAGGATCTGTACCAGATCCAATCTCATCTAACAAAACAACTGATAATCCTTTCTTATAATCAAGTGAATCTAATATCCCTTTTATGCGGGATATATGCCCACTGAAGGTAGATAAATTTTCTTCTAATGATTGATTATCTCCTATATCCACATATATATTTGGACAGAAAGGGATAATAGGATTATTAGTTGAAGGTATCAATAATCCTGCTCTAGCCATAAGTAAAGACAAGCCCAAACCTTTTAAAGCTGCTGTTTTACCTCCAGTATTTGGGCCTGTAATAGCTACAACCTTAATATTTCGATTTATATAAAAATCGACAGCTACTGGTGGAGGGGCTCCTTTTTTCTTATGTTCCCAAATCAATAACGGATGAGAAAAACCAATTAAAGAAATAATAGGATTTTTCTCAAATGTAGGAGTTTTACCTCCAATCCATTTCGAATATCTTGAACGAGTTAGGGCATTTTCTAATCTTAATAAAATGGACGCCATTTCAATAAGATTTTTTGAATTATCACTAACAACATGAGACCATTTCTTAAGTAATTTAAATTCTTCTGCTGTGATCCTAGCCTCTAAAGAAGCAATCTTATTACCTTTAGTTACTACACTTTCAGGCTCGAAATATACTGTATTTCCTGAAGATGAAGAGTCATGAATTATTCCCTTAAATTTATCTACATAATTAACTTTCACTGCTAAAACAGGCCTTCCATACCGATCTCCAATAGTAGTATCTTGCAAATAAGCTAAATTCTTTTGAATAAATTTCTCAACTAATATTTTTCTTTCGAGTTTCTTAGATAAAAATTCTTTTCTAAGAATAGATAACTCATTACTAGCATTGTCTGAAATCCTTCCATTCGATTCAATGCCTTTTTTAAAAATCGTTTCGATATTCTGATGGTCAATTAAATTTTTTGTGAATGATGAAATATAAGGTCTTTGTTCAAAATCTAATAAGATTTTTTTTAAATTTCTTGCTGCAGCAATTGTTTTCGCTATTTCTAACAACTCAGAAGATGTAATTACACCTCCCTTCGAACAAATTTCTATATTTCTACTAATATCAAAAACACCAGAAAAACTAATTGATTTATCTAAATTTTTTTCTAGCTCATTAATTTCAACAGTTTCATTCAAAAGTCTTTTAGATGCCTCGTATTCTGAAGGTATAACAAAACTTAAAATTGATTGTTTACCCATTTCCGTTGAGGCGAACGAAGATAAATGCGTTTTTAATGAATCCCACTCTAAAAGGTTTATAGATTCTTCTTCTAAGGTGTTATCTGAATATGATTTTTTAGAATAACTTTTCTCTTGCATACAAAAAAAAAGAATCAAACATTCGATTGAATCCCTTCAGGAGGAACATAAAGCATCTCAAGCCAGTTTCCTTCAGTATCCTTCATATAAAAAGATGCCGTTCCATCTCTATGCTCATGTAAAGGACCAACTTTTACACCAGAATTTTTTAAATCATTTTGAATATTTTCCACTTCTTTTTTATTTTCAAAATGAAAAGCAAAGTGAGGTCCAGCAGCTTTGTAGCTAGGGCCTAACAACGCAAGTCCATCTTTCCCTTTACCTGCCTCTAAGTAAGACCAATCTTTATCATCCCAAACCAAATTCATACCCAGCTTAATATAAAAAGATTTCGCCCTTTCGAGATTATCTACTCTAAGTGCAATGTGACCAATCCTATTTACTCCTTGTGAAAACTTCAAAACAAAGCAATTAATTTATTACTTATCTAAGAATAAACCAAATTTTTGTTAATAATGAGTTTTTAAGTATCCTGCAACCATTGAGATGCATCACAAGCATGATAAGTGAGTATTAATTTTGCTCCTGCTCTTTTAAAACTAAGCAATGTCTCTAAAACAATATCTTTTTCGTTAATCCAGTTCTTCATAGCAGCAGACTTTACCATGGAATACTCCCCACTAACGTTGTATGCAGCTATGGGCTTATTTGAAAATGTGCTTATTCTATAAACAATATCCAAATATGAAATTCCTGGTTTTACCATCAAAATATCAGCTCCTTCATACTGATCCAATGCAGATTCAATTAAAGCCTCTTTTGAATTGGCAGGGTCCATTTGATATGTAGACTTATTGTCTGGAATTACTTTCTTACTATTTTCTCTAGGAGCCGAATCTAAAGCAGTTCTAAACGGACCATAATAAGCAGATGAATATTTAGCTGTATAACTAATAATACCTACATCACTAAATCCTTCACTATCAAGAGCAGTCCTAATTGCTCCAACTCTCCCATCCATCATGTCACTAGGGCCAATAAAATCTGCTCCAGCTCTAGCTTGAGTTAAAGCTTGTTTTTTTAAAATTTCAATCGTTTCATCATTCAATATTTTTCCAGTTTCATCAACTAAGCCATCATGTCCATCACAGGAGTAAGGGTCCAAGGCAACATCTGTCATTATTGCCATTTCTGGAATCTCTTTTTTTAATATTCGAATAGCTTTAGGTATTAAACCGTCCTCATTAAAACATTCTGCTCCATCTTCAGTCTTTAAGCTATCATTAATTTTTGGGAAAAGAACCACACATCTAATTCCCAATTCCCATGCCCTAGTAACCTCCTTTAGTAAACCATCAATATCCCATCTATAAGTTCCGGGCATTGCGGAAATTTCCTCTTTAAAATCTTTCTCATGAATAAATAATGGATAGATAAAGTCCGATGCCGCCAAATGGTTTTCTCTAACCATTTCTCTTATTGACTCAGTTCTTCTTAATCTTCTTGGACGAATAATCGAATTCATTTGAATATTATTAAAATTGAAAAATATTTATCTAATACATTAATCGCTTGCCTCGCATATAAATCAATCAGAGACTACTTTTGTTCAGGAAAAGTAACTAAAATTTATTTAAAAAAAGCAAAAAAAGTTACAAAAATATTTTGCACAAACTTCATTTTTCACAAATTTACGTCATTAAGAGATAATATCTTTTAGTTAAGTGTTTATTTTAAGGAGAGTATCTTTGAAAATAATTAATGGATTTCATCTAAAGAATTTAAGAGGAGATATTCTTGGAGGGATCACTGCTGCTGTAGTAGCTTTACCTCTCGCTCTTGCTTTTGGTAATGCTGCATTAGGACCTGGCGGGGCAATTTATGGCCTATATGGGGCAGTAGTAGTTGGTTTTTTAGCAGCATTATTTGGAGGAACACCTGCTCAAGTTAGTGGACCTACCGGTCCAATGAGTGTAACTGTTGCTGGCGTAGTAGCAGGCTTAGCAGCAGTGGGGGTTCCAAGAGATCTTTCTGCAGGACAAATTTTACCTTTAGTGATGGCAGCGGTAGTAATTGGCGGCTTACTGCAAATATTATTTGGAATTCTCAAACTAGGTAAATACATTACTTTAGTTCCATATTCTGTTGTGTCAGGATTCATGTCTGGTATTGGAGTAATAATAATTGCACTTCAGATTGGTCCATTACTAGGAATCAGTACCAGAGGTGGAGTAGTTGAATCTTTATCAACTGTATTTTCAAATTTCCAGCCAAACGGTGCTGCTATTGGAGTAGCAATAATGACACTAGGTATAGTATTTCTTACTCCTAGAAAAATAAGTCAATGGGTTCCTTCTCCCCTCTTAGCCTTATTGATAGTAACCCCAATATCAATATTAATTTTTGGAGAAGGAGCTATTGATAGAATTGGTGAAATTCCCAGGGGAGTTCCATCTTTAAATTTCCCAAGTTTTAATCAATATTTTCCAATCATTTTTAAGGCAGGATTAGTCCTCGCAGTACTTGGCGCAATTGACTCTTTACTAACATCACTAGTAGCAGACAATATATCTCAAACAAAACATAATTCTGATAGAGAACTTATTGGTCAAGGAATAGGAAATGCTGTTGCCGGTCTGTTTTCAGGCTTACCTGGAGCCGGAGCAACAATGAGAACAGTTATAAATGTTAAATCTGGAGGATCCACTCCCATTTCTGGTATGGTTCACTCAGTTGTCTTGTTGATAGTTTTAGTTGGCGCAGGTCCTTTAGCCGAGCAAATACCAACTGCGTTATTAGCAGGAATTCTTATAAAAGTTGGTCTAGATATTATTGATTGGGGGTTCTTAAGGAGGGCCCACAAATTATCTTTAAAAACTTCAGTTGTTATGTACGGCGTACTCCTCATGACTGTTTTTTGGGATTTAATTTGGGCAGTTTTAGTCGGTGTATTCATAGCAAATATGCTCACTATTGATTCAATAACGGAAACTCAACTAGAAGGTATGGATGAAGATAATCCTTTATCAAAAGATGATCAAGCTAAAAATGCATTACCTGCTGATGAAAAAGCACTACTTGATAGATGTTCAGGAGAAGTAATGTTATTTAGACTTAAAGGACCACTTAGTTTTGGAGCAGCTAAAGGTATATCTGAGAGAATGATGCTAGTAAGAAACTATAAGGTTTTGATATTAGATATCACTGATGTACCAAGACTTGGAGTGACCGCGACTCTGGCAATAGAAGATATGATGCAAGAAGCTAAAAATAATTCCAGAAAAGCATTTGTTGCTGGGGCTAATGAAAAAGTAAAGGATAGATTAGCTAAGTTTGGAGTTGAAGGCATCATTGAGACAAGAAAAGAAGCTTTAGAAACCGCTCTAAATGAAATAGCCTAATAATTTATGGAAATCAATCCAATTCTGCAAAATGTATTAGCCCCGCCTGTTCTTTTCTTTTTAATTGGAGCAATATCAGTACTCTTTAAATCTGATTTAGAAATACCAGCTCCATTACCTAAACTCTTCTCATTGTATTTGCTCTTAGCCATTGGGTTTAAAGGAGGTATAGAGATACAGAAAAGTGGGTTTACAAATCAAGTATTGCCGACTTTAAGCGCTGCAATACTAATGTCACTACTAATACCTCTGATTGGATTTTTAATTCTAAGATTTAAATTTGATGTCTTTAATTCAGCCGCAATAGCAGCAGCATACGGTTCAATTAGTGCTGTTACATTTATTTCTGCAGAAAGTTTTTTAGAAAGTCAAAAAATAGCTTTTGATGGGTTTATGGTTGGGGCTTTAGCTTTAATGGAATCTCCTGCAATAATTGTTGGATTATTACTTGTGAAATTTGCAGCTCCAAAAAATAGACCAAAATCAAGAAAAATGCATCTAAGCGCAATATTACACGAATCCCTTTTGAATGGATCAGTTTATTTATTGCTCTCAAGCTTGATTGTAGGATTTCTCACTGCTTCCAGTAATCCCTCAGGAATTGAAAAAATGGAGCCTTTTACTGGACAATTATTCTATGGAGCAGAATGCTTCTTCTTGTTAGATATGGGAATAGTTGCTGCTCAAAGATTACCGAGACTGAAAAATGCGGGTTCATTTTTGATTGGATTTGCCATTTTTATGCCTTTATTTAACGCATTTATTGGTGTTTTCGTTGCAAGATTTTTATCTTTAGGACCTGGCAACGCACTTTTATTTGTGGTTTTATGTGCAAGCGCCTCTTATTTAGCAGTTCCCGCAGCAATGAGAATGACTGTTCCAGAAGCTAAATCTAGTTATTATATTTCAACAACACTAGGTTTAACTTTCCCATTCAATATAGTTCTCGGCATTCCCATATATATGAGTTTAGTAAATACTATTATCCCACTATCCTCTTTATAAAAATGAAAAGATTAGATTTGATATTTAGTGAAAGAGAACTAGATGCAATCATTAAAACATTAGAAAAAGCTAATGTTCCTGGATATACAGTTATGAAACATGCTACCGGAAGAGGGCCTGAAAGAGTTGTTACTGAAGATATGGAATTTACAGGATTAGGAGCAAATGCTCATGTAATTGTTTTTTGTGAGCAAGAATTAATAGATAAAATGAGAGATAACATCAGGGACGATTTAAGCTACTACGGAGGAGTGGCTTATATTTCTGAAGCAACACCCCTTTAAATTCAAGAAGAAATATTCTTTTTAAGAATGAATCCAATCTACTCTTATATTTTTTCGACTATTTAAGTATCTATCAATTGACATTGCAGCAATACATCCATCAGAAGCCGCAACTACGGCTTGCTTAAATGGTGTATTTCTTATATCTCCAATAGCCCATACTCCATCAGAGTTTGTAGACATAAAGTCATCAACAATAACTCCTCCGTCTTCTTTTAAAGCAATTTGATCACCTAAAAAATCAGTAATCGGCTTTGAGCCACTCATGTAGACAAACACTCCATCTAAATTTAAATTGATAGGATTTTCTTCTTGTTTATTTTTTACAACAACCCCATTCACACCCAAATCATCGCCCAATATTTCTAATAATCTTGTTCTACTCCAATGTTTTATATTTGAATTATCCATCAATTCCATAGCTTCTTCATTATCTGATTTAGGATCACTTGATGTAATCCAATGCACAGTAGATGCAAATTTAGTTAGAACAGTTGCCTCTTCAATTGCCTCCTTGTTCACTCCAACAACGGCAACTTCTCTATTTTTATAAAAGGCCCCATCACATGTAGCACAATAACTTACTCCTTTGCCAAGAAAATCCGCTTCGCCCTTAAATGATGCAGGCCTACCCATGGCTCCACTTGCAAGCACAAGTGCTTTAGCTTTGAAAGTGCCTTCGGGCGTATAAACCATTTTCCATTCTCCAGTAGCATCTATTCCAAACACTTGCGCTCTTCTATAATCTGTGCCGTATTGCACAGCCTGATCTCTCATTAGAGTAAGTAATTTCTCTCCACTTATATCAACCGG
This sequence comes from Prochlorococcus marinus str. AS9601, assembly GCF_000015645.1. Taxonomy (NCBI): domain Bacteria; kingdom Bacillati; phylum Cyanobacteriota; class Cyanophyceae; order Synechococcales; family Prochlorococcaceae; genus Prochlorococcus; species Prochlorococcus marinus. The sequence goes on along the minus strand of NC_008816.1, from coordinate 214,949 downwards.
AACACCTGGATAATTAGCTATTTGATGAGTTATTGCTAAGGCGCCAACAGATGGATTTTTATCTAAAATTACTGTCTTTAAGTTTGAACGAGATGTATAAAGTGCGCAAGTACATCCGGCCGGGCCTCCTCCGATAATAACTACATCTGACTCAATGATTTCCAATTTTAAAAAACTCCTTTTTTTAGTAGTAAATTAGATGAGTTTTTGGTTAGAAGATATTTTTAAAGTAAATACCTGAACCTTTATATAGATATAAGTTAAAAGAAAAAAGAGAAAAAAGCTTAATATAGAAACAAACTTACATAGGAAAAACATAAAAAATTAATTATCAAAATGATCAGTTACGTGAAATGTTCTGTATTGATCTATTATTAGGTCATATCGAAAAATCAATTGCCGTTGAAACATTATATTTTTCATGACCAACTCTGATTACCTTTTAAAAGCTGCCATTAAGAAAGTAACCGAAAAATTAAACGAAATATTGGTTGAAAAGATTGAAGAAGCAACGAATATTGCTCAGGATGCTCCAGAAATTATCAAAAAAGAATTTGATAGTTTAAAAGAATCCATAATCGAAGAAGCATCAAGACTGGAAAAAGCCGAAAATATTCAAGAAAATGAGTCTACAAATACTTATCAAGATTCAAAAATAAAAAAAGCTTTAAATGAAATTGAAGGTATCAATAAGCAAATTGATCTGTTTAATAAAACTTTAAATAATCAAATTAAATGAGTTATCACATTTTTCATTATCGTTTAAAAAAATTGAAGAGGGCCTTTGTTATTTGGATAACTCTGATTTCGCTTTTAATAAATTTATGGATAGATAATATTAGATTTACAATTTTCCAAACTAAGAATAATGAAAAAAGTAGGGTTCAAATTAAGAGAGCTAGGTGGTTTACTAATCAATTAATAAAGCTTGGATCAGCATTTATTAAAATTGGACAATTATTATCAGCGAGGCCTGATTTAATTCCTAATACCTGGATACAGGAATTGTCTAAATTGCAGGATCAAGTTCCTAATTTTTCATTTACGCAAGTTGAAGAGACTATTAGAAATGAACTAGGGTCTAAGTTTAATGAAATAGATCAAATAATATGTGATCCGGTTGGATCAGCATCACTAGCTCAGGTTCATAGGGCGACTCTAAAAGATGGTAAGACAGTAGTTTTTAAAGTTCAAAGACCCAATTTAAAAGAATTATTTATTATCGATTTGGGCATAATGCAGCAAATAGCAGGATTATTGCAGAAAAATAAGAATTTGAGTAGAGGTAGAAACTGGGTTGAGATTGCTAAAGAGTGTAGGAAAGTTCTGATGAAAGAACTTGATTTTAATTGCGAAGCGCAATATGCAGCAAGATTTAGGCAGCAATTTCTTGATGATGAAAATGTTGAAGTTCCTGAAGTAATTTGGGATATGAGCAGTGAAAAAGTACTTTGTTTAAGTTATGTAGAAGGGACAAAAATAAGCGATTTAGAAAAATTAAAATCACAAGAAATTGATTTACCTAAAATTGCAGAGATAGGTGCAATCAGCTACTTAAAACAATTAGTAAATTACGGTTTTTTTCATGCAGATCCTCATCCAGGGAATTTAGCAGTTTCAAGTGAAGGTAAATTAATTTTTTATGATTTTGGAATGATGGGGAACATCTCAAATAATCTTCAAAAAAGATTAGGGGGGATGGTTAAGGCTGCTGCTCTTAGAGACGCCTCATCACTAGTTAGTCAATTACAACAAGCTGGGCTAATTTCAAAAGATATAGATGTAGGACCAGTCAGAAGATTAGTCAGATTGATGCTTAAAGAAGCCTTAACTCCTCCATTTAGTCCTAATATTATTGAAAAATTATCTGGAGATTTATACGAACTGGTTTATGAAACGCCATTTCAACTGCCAGTAGATTTAATCTTTGTGATGAGAGCTTTATCAACTTTTGAAGGAGTTGGTAGAATGCTTGATCCAGGGTTTAACCTTGTATCAGTTACCAAGCCTTATTTAATAGAACTTATGACTTCAAATAATCAAAGTCCCAACGATTTAATTAACCAATTTGGAAGGCAAGTAGGCGAACTAGGATCGAAAGCTGTTGGAATTCCCAAAAGAATAGATGAAAGTTTAGAAAGATTAGAACAGGGAGATTTACAATTGCAAATAAGAATGGGCGAGTCTGATAGGCAATTCAAAAAAATGTTTACGGCTCAAAAAACTTTAGGCCATTCAATTCTAATAGGAAGCTTATCAATTGCATCCGCTTTACTTGTATCCAATAAACAAAATAATTTTGCATTGTTGCCACTCTTTTTTGCACTACCAATAAGTATTGATTGGATAAAGTGCCAATTAAGTATGAGAAAAGGCTCACGTTTAGAAAAACTTAAGCGCTAAAAAAACTATATATTTTTAGGACCTAAACCTAGAGCTCCAGCGAATCTTGCTTGATTTCCTAATTCCTCCTCAATTTTTAAAAGCCTATTATATTTTGCAATCCTTTCACTTCTGCTCAAAGAGCCAGTCTTGATCTGACCCGATCTAGTGGCGACAGATAAATCTGCGATTGTTGTATCTTCAGTTTCACCACTTCTATGACTTATAACACTTGTGAAACCAGACATTTTAGCTAACTCAATAGCTTCCAAAGTTTCAGTTAATGTCCCAATTTGATTTACCTTTATTAGGATTGAATTGGCAGATTTTTCTATAATCCCTTTCCGTAATCTTTCTGTATTAGTAACGAATAAATCATCACCTACAAGCTGAACTTTATTCCCTAATTCTTTGTTTAATTCTGACCAACCCTCCCAATCATCCTCAGCTAAACCGTCCTCTATTGAAACTATGGGATAATTAGAAACTAATCTTGAAAGATATGAAATCATTTCAGAACTATTTAAACTTTTACCTTCATATTTATAAATACCATCCCTATAAAATTCAGTACTAGCAGCATCTAAAGCTAAAGATACCTGCTCACCAGGCTTAAATCCGGCTTTTTGAATTGCTTCTAATAATAAGTCCCCTGCTTCTACGCTTGATGACAAATTCGGGGCAAATCCACCCTCATCGCCTACAGCAGTAGATAGACCTTTTTGATCAAGTAATGATTTTAATGAGTGAAAAATTTCAGTACCCATTCTTAATGATTCACTGAAATTATTAACTCCATGTGGAACAAGCATAAATTCCTGAAAATCAAGACTATTTGGTGCATGAGCGCCACCATTTATTACATTCATCAATGGGACTGGAAGAAGATTGGATAATGGATCTCCAAGATATCTATATAGGGGAATGTCTAAAGCATTTGCTGATGCTCTAGCAGTCGCAAGACTTACTGCAAGGATTGAATTTGCTCCAAGGTTAGACTTATTAGGAGTTCCATCAATTTCAATCATTAATTTATCTACTGCAGTTTGATCTAAAGATGACAAACCACATAAAGCCGGCGATATTGTCTCATGAATTTTATTAACAGCATTCAAAACGCCTTTCCCCATATATTTCGAACCACCATCTCTTAATTCATGTGCCTCATGAGCACCAGTACTAGCTCCGCTGGGAACAATTGCTCTACCACTTGCACCACATTCCAAAAATACTTCTGCCTCTACAGTTGGATTACCTCTTGAATCAAGGACTTGCCTTGCTTCAACAGTATCAATCAGAAAATCAATAGTTTCTTTCACAATTTAATTATTACTATTTAAATCCTATTAATAGCTGAACTATTTGGCTAATATCTGAAATATATTTGTTAACCAACTATAATTTTTATTTTTGTAAGAGCTTAGATATTATTTAAAGTTTTTTTTCATTCTAAAGTCCCCGCAAATCCTTTCATCTAAATAATTTTCAAATTCATCTTACAATTTGAAAATTATTGGATGATTATTAATGCAGATCTTATTTAGAATATTAATTAATAATCAACTATAGTTTTTATAGTTTATGAGAGAAACACTTACATCCAGTCCTGAACTATTTAGCGATATTAGTTGGAATCTTCTTTTATTAGGGGAAGAAACCGCAAAAAAATGGGATCATAGCGAATTTAATATTGAACACATAATTCATACATTGTTCTCATCAAGTGAATTCTTTGCCTTCATTGAAAAATTATCAATCGACCAAGATACAGTTTTAGACATAACAGAAGATTTTTTAGAAGAGACACCAACAAATGAGTCAGATATTTTTACTATCGGAGAAGATTTAGAAATTTTATTAGATAACGCGAATCAGATTAAAACTCAATGGGGATCGAGATTAATAGAAATCCCTCATTTACTAATTGCTCTTGGAAGAGATTTAAGAATTGGAAATTATGTTTTTGAAGAAGGAAACCTTTCAATGGAAAAATTAGAGGAAGAATTAAAGTTTTTCCCAAATATTAATCAATCAAAAGATTCTTTTAATTATGGGAATGTAATTGAAATAAATAATCAATCCAATTTTGAATCAAACAATGAGACTAACGAGACTTTTGTAAAAGAAGAAAAATTTAAAAAAGCTATTGTTCCATTACAGAAAAGTGAACTTCAAATTGAAACAAAACAAGTTGGAAAAGATGAAAATGCTCTTTCAATTTATGGAAAAGATTTAACAGAATCAGCTAAAAAAGGGTTACTGGATCCCGTTTTAGGAAGAGAAAATGAGATCAATAATTTAATGAGGGTACTCTGCAGAAGAAACAAAAATAACCCTATACTTATTGGCAATCCTGGAGTTGGTAAAACCTCAATTGCAAAATTACTTGCTCAATTAATTGTAGACAAAAAAGTTCCTGATACTTTAAAGGACTTAAAAATTATTTCACTTGACTTAGGTGCATTAGTTTCTGGGACTAAATTTAGAGGTCAACTAGAGGAAAGACTAAGCTTAATAATGCAGGAACTAAATAATCCAAACCAAGGAATGATCCTATTTATTGATGAAATTCACTCAATATTAAGTTCTGACAGATCTTCTACCGACATCAGTAATATCTTAAAACCTTTACTAGCTGAAGGAGAACTTAGATGTATCGGTACAACTACACCTGAGAAATTTCGTGAAACTATTGAAAAAGATCAGGCATTAAATAATTGCTTTCAAAAGATAACTGTTAATGAACCTTCAGTAGAATTAAGCGCAAAAATATTACAAGGGATCAAAAAGAAATATGAATCACATCATGGCATAAAAATTTCTGAAGAGGCTGTAAACTATTCTGCAAAATTGGCCGATAGATACATCAGCGATAAATGTCTCCCTGATAGTGCAATAGATTTAATTGATGAAGCAGCCGCACAGTTAAAAATCGAGTCTAATAATATGCCTCAAATCATTCTCCAACAAGAAAACAAACTTAATACTATCGATGAAAAATTGAATAATTTGCAAGGAGACAATATCGAAGCTCAAGAAAAACTATTGAATAATAGACAACAATCAGAGGCAAAATTGAACGTTCTTTTAGAAAATTGGAACAATTTACGTGAAGAGATGGAGGAATTATCCATTTTAATGAAAGAAGAAGATAAGCTAACCAAACAAATCAAAGATAAATCAAATCGCGAAATTGAAAATGATCTAGATTATTTAGAAAAGCTTGAAGAAGAGTTAAGTAAAATAGAGAATGAAATACAAAAACTTGAAGAGAACTTTACTAAAATAAAGAAAAATAGAAATTTCCCTTTTAAATATCAAGTTGAACCTGATGATATTGCAGATGTTATATCGAAAATCACAGGTATTCCAATTTCTAAAGTAGTTTCAAATGAACGTAAGAAATTAGTCAATCTAGAAACAGAACTAAGTGAAAAAGTTATTGGACAAGAAAAAGCCATAGAAGTTGTTTCTGCTGCAATTAGAAGAGCTCGAGTTGGCATGAAAAGTCCCAAAAGACCTATTGGATCTTTTTTATTTATGGGTCCTACTGGTGTTGGTAAAACAGAATTAGCAAAATCTCTTGCAACAGTTTTATTTGATGAAGAAGACGCACTTTTAAGATTAGACATGAGTGAATATATGGAGAAAAATGCCGTAGCAAGACTTTTAGGAGCTCCCCCAGGTTATATTGGTTATGAAGAGGGAGGTCAATTAACTGAAGCTGTAAGACGTAAACCCTACTCAGTAATACTTCTTGACGAGATAGAAAAAGCTCATGCAGAAGTATTTAATATCCTTTTGCAAGTCTTAGATGAAGGAAGATTAACGGACTCTCAAGGAAGGACCGTAGATTTCAAAAATACGGTAATCATTATGACAAGTAACCTAGCTGGTAAATCTATACTGGAGTATTCACAAAAAATTTCTAAAAGTGAGGGAAAGTTAGAAAAAGATCAACAAACCCTAGATGATTCAATTAGTAATGCATTGTCTTCAATTTTTAGACCTGAATTTTTAAATAGAATTGACGAAGTGGTAAAGTTTGATCCACTTTCTATTGATGAACTTCAAAAAATAATCATTCTACAAACAGAAGATTTAAAGAACCTGCTACTTGAGCAGAAAATAAATATCGCTATAGACAAAAAAGTTATCAATAAAATTGCAAACGATTCTTACGAACCTGAATATGGTGCTAGGCCACTTAGCAGGGAACTTAGAAGACAAATAGAAAATCCCTTGGCTGCAAAACTTTTAGAGGATAGTTTCAAAAATAAAAAAAATATAACAATTAAACTTAACCCTACTAAAAAAGATGAGATCGTTTTCAAACCTAGCTGAGGAGTAAATCAATAAGCTAAAATAAAAACTAAAGCATAAAGCTTAATTTCAAAAAAATTTTGTGACAAGTCCTACTACTAATAAAGAACCTCTTAAAAAGGATTCTCCTGAAGTTGAAGAGCCTAAAAAAAAGAATAATTTTTTTAGATCTACCTACGATGAGCTTAAACTTGTCGTGTGGCCTAACAAACAACAACTTTTTAGCGAATCAGTAGCAGTTATAATTATGGTATCTTTTTCTGCTGCAGCCATTGCTTCTGTTAGCAGATTCTATGGATGGGCAGCCTCGCAAATTTTTGGTTGAATTATCTCCCGAATATCCATTAATAAAGATCTTAATTAAGCTTCCAGAAAAATGAGTAATGAATTAACTACAAACCTTGCTTCTTCAAAAGCAAATACAAGCATCGCGAGATGGTATGCAGTTCAAGTAGCATCAAGCTGTGAAAAAAAAGTAAAAGCGACTCTTGAGCAGAGATCGGTAACTTTAGGTGTTAATAATAGAATCATTGAAATTGAAATTCCCCAAACTCCAGGAATTAAATTAAAAAAAGATGGAAGCAGACAAACTACTGAAGAAAAAGTTTTCCCAGGTTATGTCCTCGTAAGAATGATTTTGGATGAAGATACAATGATGGCTGTTAAAAGTACTCCAAATGTAATTAACTTTGTTGGTGCTGAAGACGGAAGAGGCAGCGGAAGATCGCGAGGTCACATCAAACCTCGACCATTATCAAGACAAGAAGTTAATAGAATCTTTAAGCGCGCATCAGAGAAGAAAGCTGTAATCAAATTAGATATTGAAGAAAAAGATAGAATCATTGTAACTAGCGGTCCATTCAAGGATTTCCAGGGAGAAGTTATAGAAGTTTCTGGAGAGAGAAATAAATTAAAAGCATTACTTTCTATATTTGGGCGCGAGACTCCTGTAGAATTAGAATTCTCCCAAATCAATAAACAAAATTAATTTCTAATTGTTCTTGTTTATCGAGTAAAATTATGATTTTCTACTCCAGCTTAAATTCTCTAATCTAATGGCAAAAAAAATTGTTGCAGTTATCAAGCTTGCTCTACAAGCAGGCAAAGCAAATCCTGCTCCTCCTGTAGGGCCAGCTTTAGGACAACATGGTGTCAATATCATGGCATTTTGCAAAGAATACAACGCAAGGACACAAGATAAAGCAGGTTTTGTAATTCCTGTCGAGATTTCTGTTTTTGAAGATAGAAGCTTTACTTTTATCACAAAAACACCTCCTGCTTCCGTCTTAATAACAAAAGCAGCTGGTATAGAGAAAGGTTCAGGTGAATCCGCAAAAGGCTCTGTTGGGAATATAAGTAAAGCTCAATTAGAAGAAATAGCCAAAACTAAGCTTCCTGATCTAAACTGTTCTAGTGTTGAATCAGCAATGAAAGTAATTGAGGGTACTGCTCGTAATATGGGCGTCTCTATCACTGATTGAGTTCAATACACAATTTCTCACTATTTAGGGGAGGTTAGTTAATAACCGTTTGCACCCAATATTATTATGAAAAAACTATCTAAAAGAATGGCGGCTCTATCAACAAAGATAGAAGATCGCATTTACGCACCACTTGAAGCTCTTAGTATTATCAAGGAAAATGCTAATGCAAAATTTGATGAAACTATTGAAGCACATATACGTCTAGGTATTGATCCAAAATATACTGATCAACAATTAAGGACCACTGTTGTATTACCACATGGTACTGGCCAAAGCATCAAAATTGCAGTAATTACAAGCGGTGAAAATGTATCGAAAGCTAAGGCTGCTGGTGCAGATTTATTTGGCGAAGAAGATCTTGTAGAAAGCATCAATAAAGGAAATATGGAGTTTGATCTACTTATTGCAACTCCAGATATGATGCCAAAGGTTGCAAAATTAGGAAGAGTTTTAGGACCTAGAGGTTTAATGCCTAATCCTAAAGCTGGGACAGTAACTAATGACATTGCTAATGCAATAAAAGAATTCAAAGCCGGTAAACTCGAATTTAGAGCAGATAAGGCTGGAATCGTTCATGTCCGCTTTGGAAAAGCAAGTTTCACAAAAGAGGCTCTATTTGACAACTTAAAAACCTTACAAGAATCAATTGATAAAAATAAACCAAGTGGAGCTAAAGGAAAGTATTGGAAAACTTTTTATGTAACTTCAACAATGGGGCCTTCAGTTCAATTAGACATAAATGCTGTACAAGATTACCAACCTGAAGGTTAACGCTTTGTAGTATAATTTAAATTGCAATAATACGGCCAAAGAAAGTAGGTTGATTTAGTTATTCTAAATTTTTAATTCCTACCGAGGACTCGTCTTAAATTATTTCTTTTTGGATCTAATAAAAGCGGCCTCTTTAAAAGAACTTTGCCGCATTTCCTGCTCTCCCTAAATTACGATCCAAAAAACATCAATGGGCCGAACACTAGAGAATAAGCAAAAAATCGTTACTGAGATTAAATCTCTTTTAGACGACTCGGAAATGGCTGTGGTTCTTGACTATAAAGGTTTAACTATCAAAGAGATGTCAGATTTGCGATCTAGATTGCAAACAACTAACGGCATCTGCAAAGTTACTAAAAATTCATTAATGCGCAAAGCTATTGATGGAGATAGTAATTGGAACGATCTTGAATCTTTACTGACCGGAACGAATGCTTTTGTGTTAATTAAAGAAGATGTTGGTGGTGCTGTAAAAGCAATCCAATCTTTTCAAAAAGACACCAAAAAATCCGAGACCAAAGGAGCTTTATTTGAAGGCAGACTTCTTAGCGATTCTGAAATAAAAGAAATTGCAAGTCTTCCATCTAAAGAAGTATTGATGGCAAAAATTGCTGGCGCTCTAAATGGCGTAGCAACAAAAATTGCGATCTCTATCAATGAAGTGCCTTCTGGACTTGCTAGATCACTTAAACAACATTCTGAAAAATCAGAATCTTAATTCAAAACCCTAATTAACTTTTAAGAAAATGTCCGCAAAAACTGAAGAAATTCTTGAATCACTTAAATCTTTATCACTTTTAGAAGCATCTGAGCTTGTAAAGCAAATTGAAGAGGCTTTTGGTGTATCTGCTGCAGCTTCTGCAGGTGTAGTAATGGCAGCTCCAGGAGCAGCTGGCGGTGACGCAGATGGTGGCGCTGCTGAAGAAAAAACTGAATTTGATGTGGTTCTCGAAAGCTTTGATGCAGCTGCAAAAATCAAAGTACTTAAGGTTGTAAGAAATGCAACTGGCTTAGGTCTTGGCGATGCAAAAGCACTTGTTGAATCTGCACCAAAAACAGTAAAAGAAGGAATTGCCAAAGCAGATGCTGAATCTTTAAAGAAAGAGATTGAAGAAGCTGGCGGTAAAGTTACACTTAAGTAAGAGTACATTTTTTCAAGCCGATAACCTCAATATCGGCTTCAAAAATTATGAATAGTGATAGTATTGCGATTGAAGCCGCAACCGATGGAGCCTGCAGCGGTAATCCAGGCCCAGGTGGTTGGGGCGGTTTAATAATTTTTGACGATAACAGCGAATTAGAAATAGGTGGGTCCGAGCAAAATACTACTAATAATAGAATGGAACTCACGGCGGCTATAAAAACTCTTGAGAAATTAAAAACCTACAAATTAAAAGAGAACTTTAAACTAAGAACTGATAGTAAATATGTCATAGAGGGTTATACAAAATGGATTATTAATTGGAAGAAAAATGGATGGAAAACAAGTTCAGGAAAACCAGTTCAAAATCTTGATCTATGGCAAAAAATTGATCAATTAAGAATTAATGGCCTAATAATGGAATATGTTAAAGGTCATAGCGGGGATAAACAAAATGATAGGGTTGATAAAATTGCAACTAATTACAGCAAAGGTATATCTATAGAAAGTAACTTAAAAAAAGTAGAATACTCAGTTGATTTTTTTGAAAAAAATGCACCTGCAGAAATTCAGAAATTATTTTCCCGCAATGAATTAATTCAAAAATTTGCAGAAAAAAAATACCTGTTAAGTTCACCTGAACTAGACACCTTATTAGGTGACGAAAACCACTTAAAGATAAAACAATATTCACTTTTTGAATGGCGTAATTGGATATTGATTCCTAAAGATAAAAAATATTGGATAATAGAAAAAAAAGAAGCCTAATTTTTTATGAATGAACAGAAGGGTGGATTTAAAAATCTTTATAAAAACTTGATTACCCCTGTATTACAAAAAGACTCTGGAATTGATGCAGAATACTTAACAAATTTATCTCTTAGTCTCCTATCATTCAGTTCAAGAAAATATAATTGGCCTATAGTATCTTCTATCTTAAAAAATCTAAATGAAGAATTTTCTGTAGTTGATAAAAGGTTAACTCAGAAGATATGTGGAATAAATTTTTGTAATCCAATTGGTTTAGCTGCGGGTTTTGACAAAAATGGAAATGCCGCAAATATATGGAAAGATTTTGGTTTTGGATTTGCTGAGCTTGGAACAGTAACTAAATTTGCTCAGGATGGAAATCCCAAACCAAGGTTATTTAGATTGGCAGAAGAAGAAGCAGCATTAAATAGAATGGGTTTCAATAATAATGGTGCTGAAAATCTAGTTAAAAACTTTGTCGAACAAGGTATTGAGTTTAAAAAAAACAGGGAGAATATTTGTTTAGGGATAAATTTCGGGAAGTCAAAAATTACAGGTTTATCTCAAGCAAAAGATGATTATTTAACTTCTCTAAAATTATTAATTCCATATTGTGATTACGCAGCAATAAACGTTAGTTCTCCAAATACTGAAGGACTAAGAAAATTACAAGATCCAATTCTTCTAAAAGAACTTCTTAGAGAAATTAAAAACTTACCTAATTGTCCACCATTATTTGTAAAAATTGCACCAGATTTAGGCCTTAAAGATATTGAAGATATTTGCAAATTAATAATCGAGGAGAACATCGATGGAATAATTGCTACAAATACCAGCATTGATAGATTAGGTCTTGAAAATAGAAAAATCAAGCAAACTGGATTATTACTCTCTCAAGAGAATGGAGGATTAAGTGGAAAGCCGCTCCAAAAAAAAGCAAATCAAATAATAAAACATATACATAATATTGATAAAAAGATTATTTTAATTGGGGTTGGTGGAATAGATAGTCCTGAGTCAGCTTGGGAAAGAATTTGTTCTGGAGCATCATTAATTCAACTTTATACAGGATGGATATATAAGGGTCCACAATTAGTACCAGATATACTTGAGGGAATTATAAAGCAACTCAATAACCATCAATTATCTAGTATAAAAGATGCAATTGGATCAGATTTAAAATGGATTGAATAAAATTAGAGAATGAATAATGAACCTCATGATTACTCAACGTTAGCCATGCAAGGATCAAACTTGAAGCACGGTGGAAATGTATATGCAATTGCGAAAAAATTAAATTTATTACCCTCCGAAATCATTGATGCTAGTGCATCATTAGTACCCTTTGATCCACCTCAAATACTCATAGATTCAATAAATGCCGAAATTAAGAATCTTGGCTTTAGATATTACCCAGAAAGAAACTTAAGTGATCTGAAAGAAATAATCGGCAAATTTCATGAGATAAATCCAGATAATGTATTGCCTGGGAATGGAGCTTCTGAATTAATAACCTGGGCAGGTTATGAAGCATCCAAATTCGGAATCAGTTGTATTCCTTCTCCATCATTTGTTGATTATGAAAGATCTTTAAATTGTTGGAATAGCAATTTTATAAATTGCGAATTACCAAAAAACTGGAGTGATATTTTTCCTCAATCATTTCCGCTTCATCCAAAAGGTGATGTTCTTTGGATAACAAATCCACATAACCCTACCGGCCAATTATGGGAAAAGAATTCATTGGAGGAAGTTGTAAAAAAATATAAATTAGTTATCTGCGATGAAGCTTTTTTATCCATAACACCTAATGGAGACAAAGAATCTTTAATACCATTAACCAAAAGATTTGATAATTTATTAGTCTTGAGAAGCTTGACCAAAATCTTCAATATTCCTGGACTTAGATTAGGTTACGTTATTGGCTCATCGAAAAAACTTAAACAATGGGAAATAAATAGAGATCCTTGGCCTTTAAATTCATTTTCTATTAAAGCCGGGATTGATCTACTAAGTAATAAGAAATTCTATGAACAGTGGACAAAACAGATTCACAGCTGGATAAATATTGAAAAAAAGAGAGTATTTGAAAAATTATTAAAAATAGAGAACCTTAAAATTCATAACTCTTCAACCAACTTTTTTTTAATAGAAAGTGAAACATCCTTGTCGCCAAATATAAAATACTTAGAAAATAAGGGAATATTGCTTAGAGAATGCACTTCATTTAGATTTCTTGACGAAAAGTGGGCAAGAATAAGTCTACAGAATAGAAAAAATAACACTCTTTTATGTGAAGAAATTCAGAATTCCTTTAAAAAATAATCAATATACTTTTTAATCTCATTTTTAGATTTAATTTTATTATTGTTTTCCATATTCTTCTTCATGAGATCTAATATTTCATAATTTTTTTTTCCCTTTTTTGATTTTATTTTAAAAATTCTTTCTAGAGTTTCTTCAAAAACTTCTTTAGACATATTATTCTGATTGATTAAAACTGAGCCTCCACTTGCAGCAAGAATCATGGCATTTTTCTCCTGATGATTATTTTTAGAATATGGATATGGAATTAAAATTGAAGGTTTTTCAGCCTCCATTAATTCATTGATTGTTCCTGCACCAGATCTCGATATTACAAGATCACAGTTTTGAATTAAAGCTGCTATTTCATTAGTAAATTTCTTTTGAATATAATTTTTGGAGTTTTTTACATGAAAAGTTTTTAGATGAGATTCGCCAACAATATGAACTATCCGAAATTGTTTTTTTATTAAAAACTCTAGAGATTCATAAAGAATTTGATTTATAGCTTTTGCACCTTGACTACCTCCCATAACAATCAAAAGAGGTCCATTTCCTTTTGGAACCCATTCTGGCAAAAAATTAAATTTATAGAATTGCTCTCTTAAAGGTGTTCCAGTGAAAATAGTTTTACAATTTTTTAAATAAGAATTTGTTTCTTTAAATCCTAAAAGAACATAGTTACATAAAAAACCAAAATATTTCGTGACCATTCCTGGAACTACATTTGATTCATGAATAATGATAGGTATCTTTAGAATTTTTGAAGCAACAATAGTAGGGGCAGATATATAACCTCCAGTCGTAAAAACCAAGTTAATTTTTTTTTCTTTTAAGATCCTAATTATTTGGAAAGTTGACATTAAAATTTTTATATATTGATAAAACAAAAAAATATTTTTTCTTGGTGTCTTTAAATTCAAAGTCTTCAAATTATATTTTTGGGGAATCAAATTCGCATCAAGTCTTTGCTGAATACCCAACCAATGAATATTCCACTCATCTTCCACCTCTTTAGAAACTGCTAAAGCTGGAAAAATATGGCCTCCTGTTCCACTAGCTGCAACTAATAAATTATTTTTTTTAGACATAAAAACTTAAATTAGTAGAATGAAAATAATAAATAATAAATATGTTGAATTTAAACTTATTCAGAAATATAGGATTCCCTCTCTACTTATTTATTTATCTCATTCTGCCCTATTCAGCAATAACGCAAACTTTAAAAGTTGATTTTATAAGAAATTTAGAAACCTCATTAAATAAGCGAGACTTAGATTTTATTAAAAAAAATTTTAGAAATGATGAAAACCAAAATATTCCAAAACAATTTTCAAAGATTATTAATGATTTCCCTAACAGCAAATGGAAGATCAAAAGATTAAAATCTAATATTCCAGATGAAGATATTTTGCGAATAAAAGTTTCTGGGGAAAAAATAGTTAACGGAGAAATATATATACTCGAATCTAAATTTGATTATTTATTTTCAATCGTAAATAGAAAAATAAGTGAAGGGATTATCAAAAATTTATTCACCACAATAAGAAACGATAATAAAAAAATAGATATTAGTTTTAAAATTCCTGATAGAGTTCTTACTGGTTCAAAATACGATATCGATATAATTCTAAATAAGCCTCTTGAAGAAGTGATTATTGCTGGAGCTATAAAACCTCATCAAGTTAATTCATTGTTTGAACAAGAAATATTATTGGAACCATTGGCGTCTGGAGGGATTTTTAAAATTACAAGAGCCCCTTCAAAACCAGGGATGCAAATTTGGTCAGGAATCATAGCTCATCCTGAGGGAATGATTACTTTCACAAAGAGCATTGATATTGTTGATGAGATATAGCCTAAGCGTCGTTTAACGCAGCCACACCTGGTAAAGTTTTACCTTCTAAAAGTTCCAAACTAGCCCCACCTCCGGTAGATATATGAGACATTTTCTCAGCTAATCCTGCTTTTTCAACTGCTGCAACTGAATCTCCACCACCAATTATTGTACAAACTTCAGAAAAAGCACTTAAGTCCGCAAGAGTCGTAGCTATTGCATTTGTACCATCTGCAAATTTATCAAATTCAAAAACTCCCATTGGACCATTCCAAATAATTGTCTTACATTCTGCAAGAGCATTCTGAAAAACTTTAATAGAATCTGGACCAATATCTAGACCCATCCAATTCCCACTAATTGCATCAATTTGAGATATTTTACTATTGGCGTCAGGAGAAAATTCATCAGCCAAAACAACATCAGTGGGTAATAATAACTCTACTCCTTTTGCTTTTGCTTTTGCTTCTAAATCTTTAGCAAGCTCGAGTTTATCTTCTTCTACAAGGCTCTTTCCGACATCTAAACCTCTAGCTTTATAAAAAGTGAAAATCATACCTCCACCAATCATGATTTTGTCACACTTATCTAGTAAAGAATCAAGTACTCCTATTTTGCTACTAACCTTTGACCCTCCAACTATTGCTGCCAATGGACGATTTGGGGAATCTACTGCTCCTTGTAGGTATTTCAATTCTTTTTCTAAAAGGAATCCAGCTACTGAGGGACTTAAATAATTTGTAACACCCTGAGTTGAAGCATGCGCTCTATGAGCAGCACCGAAAGCATCATTTACATACATATCTGCATGTGATGCTAATTTTTCAGCAAACTCCAGGTCGTTCTTCTCCTCTTCACCAAAAAAACGAACATTCTCAAGTAAAAGAACATCTCCATTAGATAAGCTATTTGATTGTGCAACTGCTTCATCACCAATACAACTGTTAGTAAGAGCAACATTTTGCCCCAACAATTCACTTAATCTTGCTGCTACTGGAGTTAATCTCATTTTTTCATTTACCTGACCCTTCGGTCTACCAAAATGAGCAGCTAAAATGACTTTTGCAGAATGATTAATAAGATATTCAATAGTTGGGATCGCTGCACGAATACGCGTATCGTCGGTTATTTGACCGTCTTCATTTAATGGAACATTAAAATCTACTCTTACAAGAACTTTTTTTCCTTCTAAATGTGTCTTATCAAGACTGGAAAGAGATAATTTTGACATTAAACAAGCTATATTTATAATCTCAAGAGCCTAACGTTAATTTGGGCTTATTGGGTTAAAAAGTAGTTACTGTTACCTATGCCTTAATAAATTTTAAGAATTAACGATTATAAAAATTTTTAGTTATTAAATTTATACTAAAATTTAGAAGTAAATACTTTTGAAACTTATAAAAACTAAAAGGAATACAAAATTTTATTTGATTTATTGAAGTGGACATACCCAAAATCCAATGGTACCCAGGCCATATCGCAAAAGCAGAAAAGAAATTATCTGAAGTTATCAATAAAGTAGATTTAGTTATAGAAGTGAGAGATGCACGAATTCCTTTGTCAACAGGACATCCACACTTAAATAAATGGATAAATAATAAAAAACATATTCTGGTCATTAACAGATCAGATATGATCTCCCCGAATACAATCAATAGTTGGAATAAATGGTTTAATTCTAAAGATCAATATCCTCTTTGGTGTGATGCTAAAAGAGGAATAGGGATTAAAGAAATTTGTAAGTCAGCCAAAGATTCTAGGTCGTCAATCGACGATAGAAGACTCTCTAGAGGAATGCGAATTAGGCCAATTAGAGCCCTTACACTTGGTTTTCCAAACGTAGGAAAGTCGGCATTAATTAATAGAATCGCAAAAAAAAGAGTTGTAGATAGCGCTAGGAAAGCAGGCGTGACTCGTAATTTAAGATGGATAAAATTAGAAAGTGGTATAGATCTGCTAGATGCTCCTGGTGTTATACCTCCAAATTTAGAAGATCAAAAATCAGCACTTAATCTTGCACTGTGTGACGATATTGGAGAAGCTGCTTATGAAATAGAGAGTGTCGCAATTGGATTTATCAAAATTATATCCACTCTCAACAAAGATAAGAATGCGAATATCTCAGTTAAACAAATATCTAATAGATATGGAGTTGATATTACTAAAGGCTTTAAGAGTCCTTCTGCTTGGATCGACGAAGCAGCTTCAAAACATACCTCTGGCGATAAAAGGAGAATGTCTCATAAGTTATTGGAAGATTATAGAAATCAAATGCTGGGTAAAATTGCTTTAGAAGTCCCACTATGGAATTAAATAATCAAAATTCTTTCGGCATTGGAGAAGGTGAGCTTATAGAAATTATTTATGAGCTACCTCTTCCTATGAGGCTAGACAGATGGTTGGTAAGTAAAAGGCCAGAACAAAGTAGAGCAAGAATTCAACATTTTATAAATTCAGGTTTAGTACTTGTAAACTATAAGACTGCGAAAGCAAAGACCCCATTAAAAAATGGCGACAATATTCAAATATGGATGCCTCCTCCAGAACCTCTTATTTATTTGAAACCTGAAAAAATGGATTTAAATATCCTTTTTGAAGACGAGCACATCATAGTAATTAATAAACAATCAGGACTAATTGTTCATCCAGCCCCTGGACACAAATCTGGAACTTTAGTGAATGGATTACTTTTTCACTGTAAAGATCTACCTGGAATTAATGGGAAATTAAGACCTGGGATTGTTCACAGATTAGATAAAGATACCTCCGGATGTATGGTTGTTGCAAAAAGCCAAGAGGCATTAGTAAATCTCCAGAAACAAATTAAAGAAAAAATAGCATCACGCGAATATATTGCAGTAATTCATGGAGCACCGAATTCTGAAGAAGGCCAAATAGTGGGAAACATTGGCAGAGATAAATTAAATAGATTGAAATATAAAGTAGTTGAAGAAACTTCAGGAAGGTATGCCTGTACCTATTGGAAATTAGAAGAAAGATTTGGCAATTACTCATTAATGAGTTTCAAGCTAGATACGGGGCGAACGCATCAAATAAGAGTACATTGCGCTCACATTAATCATCCAATTGTGGGTGATCCGTTATATGGAAGATGTAAAAAACTACCATGTAAATTAGATGGCCAAGCTTTACACGCCATTAAGCTTGGACTTATACATCCAATAAATGGTAAAGAAATGATATTTGAATCAGAATTACCATTAGATTTTCAAAAATTACTAAGTGTTCTTAAAATTAAATAAGATTCAAAGAGGAATTTAGAAGCGATTTTGTATACGTGTTTTGAGTTTTAGTGAATATTGTGGAACTTTCTCCTTCATCAACTATCTTTCCGTGATTCATAACTAGCAACCTATCACAAAATCTTTTAGCAATGCCCAAATCATGAGTAATAAAGATAATCGTTAAATTCATTTTTTCTTGCAAGACTCTAAGTAATTCAAGAATCTCTATTTTTACTGAAGCATCCAACATATTAACGCTCTCATCACAAATCAAAATTTTTGGTTTCAACAATAGCGCTCTGGCTAATGAAATTCTTTGCAATTGACCACCAGATAATTGGCTAGGATAAGAATTAAAAAAATCATTATTTAAGGGAAGATTCAAATTTCTAAACATTAATTTTATTTCTTTTTCGATTTTTCTTTTATCTGAAATTTTTTGAATAAAAAATATATCTTCCAAAATACTTTTAATTGTCATTTTCGGGTTCAAACTTGAAAAAGGATCTTGAAAAATAATTTGCACTTTATTGTTCTTTTTAAAAGATTTATTTTTTTTCGATGCATGATTTTTATCATAAATTTTGATTTCACCACCTCTTACTTTAAGAAGTCCAATTAAAGCCCTACATAATGTACTTTTACCACTCCCTGAAGAACCAACTATTCCAAGAGTCTCATTCTCATATAACTTGAAACTAACTTCATTTAAAGCCTTATTCCATTTATTAATGAAAATTGAAGAATTTAATTTATACCAATGTCTAAGGTTATTTACCTCAAGAACGACCTGATTTCGAGCATTATTTTTAGTATTTGGTTCTAATACTATTTTTGAAGCATTTACTAACTTTTTCCCGATATCTGATTTTGGTGATTGAAAAATATCTAATATATTCCCCTTTTCAACAATCGATCCCTTTTCAATTATTGCAACTTTTCTACACCACTTTGCTGCAAGATTAATATCATGACTAATTAGAATTAAAGTTGTATCAAATTCATTACATAGATGAATTATTTCTTGCATAATTTCAAAACTTGTTTTGGTATCTAAGCTTGTTGTAGGTTCATCAGCTATTAATAATTTAGGTTTCAAAGCAAGTGCCATTGCTATAGAAACTCTCTGTCTCATTCCGCCGCTAAATTGATGTGGGAAAGAATCAAGTCTACTTTCTTCAATTCCGACTTTTTGAAAAACTTCTCTTACTAATTTTTTAATAGCTAAAGATGATTTAGTTTGATCATGTGTTTTAAATAATTCATATAAATGATCCCCAACTCTCATTAGCGGATTAAGTTTTTTTATAGAGTCTTGATAAATAAATCCAAAATTCTTTCTTCTAAATAATTGTGCATCTTTGTTGTTTATTTTCCTAGGATCTACATTAGAAATCGATAGATACCCTTGAGAAGAGGCCTTTGCAGGCAATATATTTACTAATGTTTTTGCAAAAGTGGTCTTTCCACATCCAGAAGGTCCTATTATGGCCAAATGATCTCCACTATCTATTTCCAAATTAAAATTTTTGATAATAGGTTGCTGTTTTAGACCATATTTAACAATAAGATTTTTAACTACAATAATTTTTTCTTTATTTTTTTCCATGATTTATAGCAAATTTTTCTAGACATAAATAAAATACATCTAAAGCAATATAAAATGTCCGAGGCAGCTGCAAATTCAAAAGAAAAAAACGAAATTGAAGTTTCCAAAACTATTTTGCCTGAAAATAAAAAATATGAAAGTGAATCTTTGAATTATCAAATAAACATTCCCGATTGGCTTCTTAAAGATATTCATAATTTTGAAAAATCAAATAAAGAAAATGATCAGAATCAAAACCTTATAGTAAAGGCTTTTAAACTTGCTTATAAAGCTCATGATGGACAATTCCGTGCGAGCGGCGAACCATACATTATCCACCCGGTTGCTGTTGCAAATCTCCTTAAAGAAATAGGCGCTAGTTCATCTGTTATTGCTGCAGGCCTTTTACATGATGTAGTTGAAGATACTGGCATTGATTTATCTGAAATAGAAACAAATTTTGGATTAGAAGTAAAAATACTTGTAGAGGGTGTAACAAAATTAGGCGGCATTCACTTTAACAATAGGACTGAAGCACAAGCTGAAAATCTTAGGAAAATGTTTTTGGCTATGGCCAGCGATTTCAGAGTTGTCTTAGTTAAACTTGCAGATCGACTTCATAACATGAGAACAATTGAATGGCTAAATGATGAGAAAAAACTAAGAATAGCGAGAGAAACAAGAGAGATTTATGCACCATTAGCTAATCGACTAGGAATAAACAGATTTAAATGGGAATTAGAAGATTTAGCTTTTAAATTCCTAGAGCCTAAAGAATATCTAGATCTTAAAGATCAAATCGCCGTTAAAAGAAGTGATAGAGAAAAAAGATTAAAAGTAACTTTGAATCTTATGAAGGAAAACTTGATTTCAGCGGGTTTGAAAAATTTTGAAATAACAGGAAGGCCAAAACATCTTTATGGCATCTGGAGCAAAATGGAAAGACAACAAAAGCATTTTCACGAGATTTATGATGTTGCTGCCCTAAGAATTATCGTGGACAATTCAGATAGTTGTTATAGAGCTTTAGCAGTTGTTCATGATACTTTCAAACCAATTCCAGGTAGATTTAAAGACTATATAGGATTACCAAAACCTAATGGATATCAGTCCTTACACACTTCTGTGATTGGAAGACATCGACCTATTGAAGTTCAAATTAGAACTACTTCGATGCATCAAATTGCTGAATATGGTATTGCCGCTCATTGGCAATATAAAGAGGGTGGTTCTCCTGCTAAAAGTAATGCCGAGAGATTTAATTGGCTAAGACAATTAGTAGAATGGCAACAAGAAGGTAATGAAAGGGATCATAATGATTATTTAGCTTCAATTAAAGAAGATTTATTTGATGAAGAAGTATTTGTAATCACTCCAAAAGGAGATGTTGTTGGTTTAAGGAAAGGATCTACCGCGATAGATTTCGCCTACAGAATCCATTCTGAAGTTGGAAACCACTGTAATGGAATAAGAATTAATGAAAAGCTTTCTCCATTATCTACAGCACTTCAAAATGGTGACTTCATAGAAATTTTAACAAGTAATAATGCTACTCCAAGCTTGGATTGGCTGAACTTTGTAGTTACGCCAACTGCTAAAAATAGAATTCGCCAATGGTATAAGAAAAGCCATCGTGATGAAACGATTAAAAGAGGTAGAGATTTACTTGAAAAAGAAGTAGGTAGAAACGGTTTTGAAGCATTACTTTCTAGTGAAGCCATGAAAAAAGTTGCAAATCGATGCAATTTAAAAACTACTGAAGACCTTCTTGCATCTCTTGGTTTTGGTGGTTTAACTTTGCATCAAGTATTAAACAGACTAAGAGAAGAAATAAAATTACAGACAGAAGATGTAAAAAATGATTCTGACTCTGAAATAGCAAAATCTCTTAAAAGTAATAATAATTTATCCACTAATCAATCTAATACAGCAGCTAAATCACCAATTTCCGGGATAGAAGGTCTTGATTACAGAATAGGTAAATGCTGTTCCCCACTCCCAGGCGAGGATATTATCGGAACTGTGTCGCTCGGCAACCATGGGATAACTATACATAGGGAAGATTGTGAAAATGTAATACCAATTCCAATAGAGAGAAGATTACCTGTCGGTTGGAATCAAGATAATAAAACTGGCGATAATAAGTTTCCAATTCAGCTACGAATAGAAGTAATTGATCGAGTTGGAGTTCTCAAAGATATTCTTATGCGGTTATCTGATAAAGGTATAAACGTTAGTGATGCCAATGTTAAAACTGCTTATGGTAAACCAGCTATTATAAATCTTTGTGTAGGTCTTGAAAGTTATAATCAACTTCACAAAACAATTGAACAAATTAAATCAATGGCAGATGTTTTAGATATTGCCAGAGTTGGACAAAGTTAATTTTAAAATCAGATCAATCTATCTTTTACTTTTTATCTTGTAGATAAAGAAAACAATACTGCCGCAAATCAAAGCTAATAAAATACCTACACAAGATGAACCTAAGAGTAATTTTAAGGAAAAAATTCTACCTTGTTTCCATAAGTCATCAATAACTAAACTTTTTTCAAGAATTTTATTAGAAGGATTATTTAAAAAAATCGAACCAACTTTATAGTTAAAATAATAAAGTGGAATATAAGTAAAAGGGTTACTGATCCAGGTACCAATTGCAGCTAGAACAATATTTCCCTTAGCTATTTTCGCAAAAAATACTCCCATTAAAGTCTGAAAACCAAAAAATGGAAAGCAACCACTAAATACCCCTATTGCTAAACCTTTAGCATTAAAGAAAGGACTTCCATTCTGACTCCTAAATAATGATAGAATTTTCTTATAGGTAATATCTCTTTTAAATCTCATTCAGAAAGAAAATTTCAAAATTAAATTCTTGATAATCTTACTTAATTATCCATAACAAAGCGAGAGATGGATTCGATAGTTACTACAGAAGATACGATAGCCGCAATTGCTTCAGCTATAAGTATTGGGAAGGGAGGAGTTGCGATAATAAGAGTATCAGGGAAAGACGCAATAAATTCTTGCAAAAAGATTGTTCAAACTAAATCTAAATATGCATGGGAATCACATAGAGTTTTTCGTGGTTTTATTCAGGAAAATAAACAAAATAAATTTATAGATGAGGTTTTAATTTTAGTGATGAAATCCCCAAATAGCTTCACAGGAGAGGATGTAGTTGAACTTCATTGCCATGGCGGAATTATCATAGTAAATAAAGTTTTAAAGATATTATTATCTAATAATTCTAGAGTTAGACTTGCAAACCCAGGAGAATTTAGTCAAAGAGCTTTTCTTAATGGGAAAATAGACCTTACTCAAGCCGAGTCGATTAATCAATTAATTAATGCAAGCAATGCCAGATCAGCAGAGTTAGCCTTTAGCGGGGTTCAAGGAGAAATAAAGAAAAAAATTGATGATATTAAAAATGACCTTATAAATCAACTTTGCGAAATAGAAGCGAGAGTTGATTTTGAAGAAGACTTCACAGATTTTGATTACACCAAATATCTAAAAAACATTAAAAAAGTCAAAGAAAAAATAGAATTACTAATAGAAAATGCAAAAAGAAATTCATATATTCACAATGGAATATCCATTGCGCTTATAGGAAAAACAAATGTTGGCAAAAGCTCTTTATTAAATTTGCTTGCGAAAAAAGAGAAAGCAATCGTAACTAATATTCCTGGAACAACTAGAGATGTTATTGAAGTTAATTTAACTATTAATGATATTCCAATGAAAATAATTGATACTGCTGGCATAAGAGAAACTCATGAACAAATTGAAAGTATTGGAATTAAAAAAAGTTTTGGGAAAATAAAAGAGTCAGATTTTATAATTTATATTTATAGTCTTGAAGAAGGATTTAATGAAGAAGACAAAAAAATAATACAAGAAATTCCCAAAGAAAAATTAATTACTATTTTGGGCAATAAAAAAGATTTAATTGATTGCAAAAATATTAATTCAAATGAGTTAAAACACACAATTCTTATGAGTATTAAGAATAATGATGGTGAAAGATTATTAATAGACACAATTATAAAAAAATGCGGATTAAAACAAGTAGAAAATATCAATATATTTTTAAACGATAGACATCTAACAAATTTGTCTGCTTGCTTATCTAATTTAAATGATACTGATGAAATAATTGAAAATAAATTACCATTTGATTTGTTATCAATTGAGCTGAGAGATGGAATTCAAAACTTATCTAAAATAACTGGTCAAGAATTAACAGAGGAACTTCTAGATAATATTTTTTCTAAGTTTTGTATTGGTAAATAAATTTGAGTTAAATTACATAGTGATATATAGTTGATTCTCTAACTTCAGTTTAATTTTTATTAATTAATTATTTATTAGTTTAGTGGATTTAAATACTCCAATAATAAGTAAAATCATTGATAATTGGATCGATGAAGATATAGGTAGGGGAGATCTTACAAGTTCCTCTATTACAGAAGAGAATGGTAATGCATATTGGATTGCAAAAGAAGAGGGTATATTCTGCGGGGTTGAAATTATAAAAGAAATTTTTAGAAAAATTGATTTAAAAATCAGTCCAAAATTTAATATCTCTGATGGAGATCAATTTGTTAAAGATCAAAAACTCTTAGAAATATATGGGCCTTCAAAAAGTTTGCTAGCTAGTGAAAGAATAAGCTTAAATATAGCAATGCATTTATCTGGAATATCAACATACACAAAGAATCTTGTAAATAAGTTAGAAGGTACAAATATAAAATTAGCAGATACTAGGAAAACGACTCCTGGCTTAAGAATATTTGAAAAATATGCATTCAAATGCGGAGGTGGAGTCAATCATAGAATGGGATTATACGATGCAGCTATGATAAAAGAAAATCACATTGCATGGACAGATAATCTTAATAATGCAGTAAAAAAAATTCGAATAAATTCGCCTTTTACAACTCATATCATAATTGAAGCTGAGAATATCGAACAGGCAAAAGAAGCAGTATTAGCAGGAGCAGATAGTGTCTTATTGGATGAACTTAGCCCTGAAATAATCAAAAAAAACGTTCAAGAATTAAGAGATTTATCAATGAATAGCTTAAAAAAAGAAGTAAATAAAAATTTGATAATAGAAGTTTCTGGAATTAACCCTGAAGAAATTAGTAAATATCTAATAAAAGGTATTGATTTGATTTCAACAAGTTCTTCAATCACCAAAAGTAATTGGATTGATTTGAGTATGCGTTATATTAATTAACTATATAGATAAATAATTGAATAATTAATGCTAATCATTTTTAAAGAATTAACAAAACAATTTGAACAATCTCTTTTAGATAGTCTTGAAAATAATGATAAAAAAGGAGAATTCGAAATTCTTCGAAAAAATTTAATTACACAATCATCAAAAGAGGAATTTGGTGATTATCAATGTAATGTTTGTTTAAGTTTATCTAAAATATATAAAAAGAACCCAAGAGATATTTCTAATGATTTTATTAACCTTTTAAATAAAAATAAAAGGATATCAAAATTATGTAAGAGTCTAGAAATAGCTGGACCTGGATTTATAAATATAAAATTAAAAGATGAGGTTCTAATAAATGAAATTAAGTCAAATATTCAATGCAATAGGGCTGGCATACCTCTAATTAGAAAAGATTTAGAAAGTGGTTTATCCAATAAAGTTATTGTAGATTTTTCTAGCCCTAATATTGCTAAAGAAATGCATGTAGGGCATTTAAGATCAACAATAATAGGTGACTCAATATCTAGAATTTTCGAGTTAAGAGGTTATGAAGTATTAAGACTCAATCATGTTGGTGATTGGGGAACACAATTTGGCATGCTTATTACTCAGCTCAAAGATTTATATTCAAATGATCTAGAAGAAATAGGAAAGATCAAAATAAGTGATTTAGTTGAATTTTATAAAGAATCAAAAAAAAGATTTGATAACGAATCTGAATTCCAAAAAAGATCTAGAGAAGAAGTAGTTAAGTTACAAAGTGGAGATATTAAATCGATTAAAGCTTGGAAATTATTATGTGATCAATCAAGGAAAGAATTTGATGAAATCTATAAAAATTTAAAAATAAAAATAGAAGAAAGAGGTGAATCTTTTTATAATCCCTTCTTAAAATCAGTTATTGATGATTTGAATTTAGAAAAAATATTAGTAGAAGATCAAGGAGCAAAATGTGTATTTTTAGATGGGATGACTAATAAAGAAGGCAAACCTTTACCGCTAATTATTCAAAAAAAAGATGGGGGTTTTAATTATGCCACTACAGATCTTGCTGCTATAAGATACAGATTCAATAAACCTCCTAATGGAGATGATGCTTCAAGAATTATTTATGTAACTGATCATGGGCAAGCAAATCATTTTGCTGGAGTTTTTCAAGTTGCAAAAAAAGCAAAATGGATCCCAGAAAATTGTCAAGTAGACCATGTCCCTTTTGGGTTAGTTCAAGGAATTGATGGCAAAAAACTAAAGACAAGAGAAGGTAAAACAATACGCCTAAAAGATTTATTAAATGAAGCAGTTAGAAGAGCAAAAGAAGATTTATTGAAAAGATTAGAAGATGAAGATCGTTATGAGACCGAAGAGTTTATAGCAAATACTTCAAGAATTATTGGATTAGGAGCTGTTAAGTATGCAGATTTAAGTCAAAATAGGATTACCAATTATCAATTTAGTTTTGATAAAATGCTTTCCCTAAATGGTAATACTGCTCCTTATTTGTTATATACACTTGTAAGAATTTTAGGAATTAAAAGAAAAAATAATTTTGTTTATGACTCTAAAGATTTTCAGTACGTAAATTATGAACATAAATCTGAGTGGAAACTTATCAGAAAATTACTTAAGTTCGATGAAGTCATAATTTCTATTGAAAAAGACTTAATGCCAAATAGATTATGCAATTATCTGTTCGAGCTATGTCAGACTTTTAATAGATTCTATGATCAAGTTCCAATCCTCAAAGAAGAAAAAAATATAAAAATTTCTAGGCTTAATTTATGTGACCTAACTGCAAAAACACTAAAATTAAGCTTAGAGATTTTAGGAATTGAAACTTTAGAAAGAATGTAATGAATGATTTTGATCCATTAAATAATCTTTTCCCAAAACCAAGAGAAGAAATAATAAATATGCAGTCTTACTCTGCACCTTTAGAAAATAGAAGAAATTTACTCCGCTTAGACTTTAATGAAAATACTTTAGGTCCAAGTCCTAAGGTTCTAGAGGCATTAAAAGCGATAAAATTAGATGAGATTTCAATTTATCCAGAATATAATTTTTTAAAAAAATATTTATGTGATAAATATCTTGATTCAAGAAAATTTGGTAATGATGAAATCGGAATTTTCAATGGAGCAGATGCAGCAATAAATGCAATTTTCAATTGCTTTGGAGAAAAAGATCAAATATTTCTAACCACAAATCCAACTTTTGGTTACTATTCTCCTTGTGCAGAAATCCGAGGAATGAAAAAAATAAGTTGTTCTTACATTGGAGAAAATTTTCTATTCCCCATCGAAGAATTTAGGGAAAAAATAATAAAGCATAATCCAAAGTTAATATTTATTTGCAATCCAAATAATCCAACAGGAACTGTTCTAAGCTCTCATGAAATAATTAATTTAGCCAATATCAATAAAGATTCATTAATAGTTGTTGATGAACTATATGAAAAATTTAATGGAGATAGTCTTCTTAAATCGATAGATTTTGAAAAAAATAAAAATATACTAATAATACAATCTCTTTCAAAAACTGCAGGTCTAGCTGGTTTAAGAATAGGTTTTACTTTTGGCAATAAAAGTTTAATTCAGTACATTAATAAAGTTACAGGACCATATGATGTAAACAGCTTTGCTATAACAGCTGCATTAGCAGCACTTAAAGACAAATCATATATTGATAATTATGTTTTAGAAGTAAAAAAGGCGAGGGAATGGATTTTAAATAAATTTAAATCAACAAAAATCAGAACTCACTTTAGTGGAGGTAATTATTTCTTAATTTGGCCAAAAAAAGATCCTAAAATCTTAATACAACAGATGAGAGCAAAAGGTATTCTTATTAGAAGTATGGAAAACAAAAAAGATATCAGTAATTCTATAAGGGTTAGTATTGGAACTAAAGAACAAATGATTTTTTTCTGGGACAATTACAAGATATTAGATTTAAAAAATTAATTACTGAAAATATAAATTGTATTTTGATCGATTCTTTTAGGTTTTATTTGAAAATTTTTTCCAACATATTTTACTTTAAAATCTTTCATATTTTCGATAAATAAATCAGAATTTGAGAAATCACATTCTTTATTAATTTTTTTGCCGCGTTCAAAGTGAACAGGAATAACTACATTAGGTTTTAGAAGCTTAACTATTTTTGAGGCTTCTTTACCATTGTAAGATTTTATTCCTCCTCCAATTGAAATAAACAATATATCTGGACCAGACAAAATAATTTGACTGTTTATATCAATATCACCAGCAGCTCCTCCCATATGAACAATTTTAAGATCATTCTGCTCCCAACTCCAAACAGTTGCCATCCCAAATCTTCTTCCATCTACTCTGTCATGTGGTACAGAAATTCCATTTAATAAAATATCCTCAAATTGATAGATTCCTGGCTCAACGAACATTAATTGATCATTAGGGTTATATCCTTCATCTGGAAGCCTAGAACTAGCCAAAATAAAATCTACGTTGACTTCTTTTGGCTCCTTTAAATTACTTGCACAACCTATTGCTTTAAAGGGATTTATAAGAATAGATTTATCTGCACTAGTAATTAAAAAACTACTATGTCCCAAACTTTTTATTCCTAAGTTCCTTGCCAATAATGAGGTAGGTAAAAAAGAGCTAACTAGTATCAAAAATAAAAAGTTTTTAATTTGAGAAATCATAATATTATTTTTTTTTATTTTACTTTTTTTCAGCCATTTTTAGAAAATTACTAATTAATTTATGACCAAATTGCGTCAACACACTTTCAGGATGGAACTGTACCCCATGTAAATGTTTATATTCTTTATGAGAGATAGCCATAATTGTTGAGTCTTCTAAAGTCGCAGTTATGTCGAAACAAGATGGTAAAGAACTTGAATCAACTATAAGACTATGGTATCTAGTAGCCACAAATGGAGTCTCGATATCTTTAAACAATCCTTTTTGATTATGAAATATTTTGGATGTCTTACCATGCATAAGTTCTTTCCCAACTATAACCTTACCTCCAAAAGCTTGGGCCAAAGCTTGATGACCTAAACAAACTCCCAAGGTCGGAATATTTTTAGATAATTTTTTTAGAATTGGCAGACAAATTCCAGATTGATCTGGATTACCTGGACCTGGAGATAAGAGAATTCCACTAGGATTTAGTTTGATAATTTCGTCTAAAGTAATTTCATCATTTCTTTTAACTATTAATTCTTTAGTTATTTCATGCTCAACTGAAAGTTCTCCTAAATATTGAACAAGGTTATAAGTAAAACTATCGTAATTATCAATAACAAGAAACATATTTATATGGATTTAAAATAACAACTTTATTTTAGGAACAAAGATATATACAGCAATAATAACAGAATTAATTGAAGCTAATAATACTGCTCCTGCAGAAGCATCTTTTGAAATTTTAGCCAAAATACTAAATTCTTTTTTCACTACTAAATCAACGATTGATTCAATAGATGTGTTCAATATTTCTAATATTAAAACAGACATTATTGTTGCAATCAAAATAACATAATTACTTAGACTAATTTTTAGTAAAAAACCAATTATTAAACTTGTAACTGCAAAAATTAATTGAATTTTAAAATTTCTTGAAGTTTTTAATACATAACTAATACCACTGAAAGCATACTTAAAACTTATAAATATATTACTAGAAGTTTTGTATGATTCTTTTCTATTTTCTAGATAGTTTATTTTTTTTTCCATTTATTTTTAATCTAATCGAGTAATTAAATATTCTTGGAAATTTAACATATTTTCTAAATCATGCTCATTATTATGTTCCCATCCCAAAAGATGTAAAAATCCATGACTAGCCAACCAGATCATCTCTCTATAGATTGAATGTTTATATTCATAAGATTGCTCAAGTGCCATCTCTAATGATATAAAAATATCTCCCAACTCTATATGATCTAAATTATTTAGAGATTCATCAGAAATAATTGGAAAAGATAGAACATCAGTTGGACCATTTTTTTGCATCCATTTCTTATTCAAAGAAGCAATTTCTTGATTAGATATTATCTGTAAGCCTAATGAAAAAGATTTTTTATCAAAAATATAATTTGGTAATTCATAATCCTCATTTTTTAATATAGTATTTATCCAAGATAAAAAAACTTTCTCCCAAAAAATAGATTCAAAAATAAGATTAGTTTTAGTATCTTTTAACTTATTTGAAAATTGAGAGAAATTATTACATTGAAAAACCAAATCTAAATTTATTTCAGAAATAATTTTTTCTTTCATACATTCTTAAACTGGAATATTGGGCTTACCTATTGTGGCTACAAGTATTAATATCCCAATTAAAACTAGAAAGGTTATTGAAAAATGAGAAATACTTTTTGAGCCTTTCCTTACCATATTTCTCATAGCAAGCTTGATAAAGCTTGGAGGAGAAACTTTTTTTTCTAAAATTTCGTTTTTATTTTCCATTAGTTATTCAATAGATTCATTAGAAGAAATATTCATACGTAATAATTCATGAATAAATGGGTCAAGTCCACCATCTAAAACACTATCTAACTCGTTAGTCTCCTGCATAGTCCTAAGATCTTTTACCATTTGATAGGGATGGAAAACATAATTTCTTATTTGATTGCCCCATGCAGCTTCCACAATATCACCTTTAATATCAGCGACTTCAGCAGCTCGTTGTTCTTTAGCAATCACTAATAGTTTAGACTTTAAAAGTAACATAGCTTTTTCTTTATTTTGTAATTGAGATCTTTCTTGAGTACATCTTACTGAAATTCCTGAAGGCAAATGAACAATTCTCACTGCTGTTTCTACTTTATTAACATTTTGTCCTCCAGCTCCACCGGATCTACTCGTTGTAATTTCTAAATCTTTTTCAGGTATATCAAGTGAAATATTATCATCTAATTTTGGCATAACCTCTACCCCAGCAAAGCTGGTTTGTCTTTTGCCATTGGCATTAAAAGGAGAAATTCTTACTAATCTATGAGTTCCTTTTTCATGTTGCAGATAGCCATATGCATATTTTCCTTCAATTTCGAACGTTACACTTTTAATACCAGCTTCTTCTCCTTGAGATAATTCATTAATGACAAGGCTCATTTGATTATTATCGGCCCATCTTGAGTACATTCTTAATAATATCTCTACCCAATCCTGCGCATCTGTTCCTCCCGCACCTGCGTTAATAGAAACTACTGCTCCTTCCTTATCGTATTCACCACATAACAATCTCTCAAATTCCCATTTATCCAAATTCTCTCTTAATTTCTTTAATCCCAGCTGCGATTCTAAAATCATTTCCTCTTCGGGTTCTAGAGAATAAAGCTCAAGAGAGGCATTAGCATCAGAAATAAAAGTTTTCCATTTATCTAACAATTCGAGTTGTGCTTTGACATCATCAAGGATTAACATTTGCTTTTTAGCTTCTTCTTGATTATCCCAAAATTCAGGCTGAGCAGAAATTTGCTCTAACTCTTTCCTTTTCGCTTTTAATCTTGGAACGTCAAAGACAATCCTGAGCATTACCCAGGCGCTCTGTTAGTTCCGAAAGATCTTTTTTGAAATCTGTAATATCTATCAAAATAGAATTTAATCGTTATTTATAATCTAACAAGCACTTTTGTTTAATAGTATAAACTAAGTATTATTTTAAAAAAATGTCCAAAGTTGAAATTTATACTTGGCAATATTGCCCATTCTGTATTCGAGCAAAATCACTACTCAAGAAAAAAAATGTAAATTTTACAGAATATAAAATAGATGGCGACGAAGATGCCAGAGCATTGATGATTGAAAGAGCTGATGGTAGAAGAACATTACCACAAATATTTATAGATAATGAGGGTATCGGAGGCTGCGATGATCTCTACGCATTAGAAAATGAAAATAAATTAGAAGCATTATTAAACTAGATCTTATGAAATTTCTATTCGTAATAGATCCAATTAAAAATATAAATCCCTTAAAAGATTCAACTGCTGCTTTAATGCAAGCATCATCAAAAAAAAATATTGAAATCTGGAGTTGTACTCCTCAAGACCTGGAAGCTAGAGGTGATGAAGTATGGGCATCTTCCGTAAAAATTGAAGTAATTCCATGGATTTCTTTCAAAGAGAATGATTGCATACCTCTCGCCGAATTTAATTGCATTTGGATGAGAAAAGATCCTCCTGTAAATGAGGCTTATTTATATGCAACCCATCTTTTAGAAGTTGCCGAAAGAAAAGGAGTAAAAGTAATTAACAAACCCTCATCTTTAAGAGCGTGGAATGAAAAGCTAGGTGCTTTAAGATACAGCCACTTAATGGCACCTACAATAGTTGCGAGTAAGGTAAAAGATCTTATTAATTTTGCAAATATAAATAATGAAGTAGTCATAAAACCTCTAGGAGGAAAAGGTGGTCAAGGTGTTATAAGGATAAATAAAAATTCTCCAGGAATTAAATCAATCATTGAATTAATCACTTCTCAAGAAGAATTACCCGTTATGATGCAAAAATTTATTCCTGAAGTCGTAGAGGGTGATAAAAGAATAATTATCGTAAACGGAGAAGCAATTGGATCAATAAATAGGATTCCTCAAGGAGGCGATTTTAGGAGTAATTTAGCGATGGGAGGCAAGGCTGAACCCACATTATTAACAGAAAAAGAAAAAAGTATCTGCTCAGAATTATCTCAACACTTCAAAGATGAGGGTTTATTTTTTGTAGGTATTGATGTAATAAATGGAATGCTTAGCGAGATTAATGTAACCAGTCCAACAGGTTTAAGAGAAATAGAAAATTTATCCAATAAAAATGTTTCAGAGGAAGTTATTGAAAAATTAGTAGAAATTATCTAGGGTTTTTAGCGCAAAATATCTGTTTTACTATAGATTCAAATTTTAATTTAATCTCATCTATTTCTTTCTCTAAAACGGAGCCAGAAACTAAACCTGAACCTGCAGTAAATTCAATATTTTCTTCAATACATCTTGCGCCTCTTATTGCCAAAAGAAATGAAGCATTGCCTGATGAGTCAACCCAACCCATTGGAGAAGCATAATTTCCTCTAGGAAAAGATTCAAGAGTATTTATCCAATCCAATGCTGCATTTTTTGGGTATCCACAAACAGCTGGAGATGGATGTAAGTTTTTAAGCAATTCAAAAGGACAAATATTTTCAACTTTAGAGAAAATGAGTGTTTGCAAATGAGAAATATCTCCAAATGAATTTACCTTGATATCACTTTTTTTAAAGTTTGTTATTTTTGAAACTTCTAAAGATTTAATCAAATGTTGTATTACATAATTATGTTCCTTTAAGTCTTTAGTACTTGTTAGGAGTTTCTCAAAATTTGAATTAGTAGAGATAGTTCCAGCAAGAGCCTCTAAAGTTAAATTAGGTTTAGAGAAAGAAAATAATTTTTCTGGAGATGCTCCAAACAAAATATCCTTACTATTCCTTTTCCAAACGTATCTACATGTATTTGGTTGATTCTTTTTAAATCTTTTTAAAATTTCTACTAAATCTAATTTATTTTTAAGTTTTATTTTAATCCTATTAGCTAAAACTATCTTTTCGAGGATATCTTTATCTACTAATTGAATTCCACTATTTACTACTTTTTTCATGTTTGTTTTAGAAGTTTCTAAGGAGCGTGAGAAATCATCAATAAAAGGGGAATCAAAACTAGTTTTTAAGCCAGATGATTTTATTAATTCTGAGCCAGAATTAAAAACTTGATTTCTAATTGTCCATATTTCTTCAATTAATGTTCTTAATGATGATTTACCTTCAACATGACCATTGATTCTTAACCAGCAATTCTTGCCACTTTTAGTAATTAATATTTTTGGCAAAATGGCTTCCAAACTAGGGATATCTGAAGGTAAATTCTTATTATTCAAATTTTCAGAGAAAGAAAATAAATAAATTATTTTTGAAAGTGCAGAATTATGCGATTCATTAGTTAAGTTAATTAAATTTTTAAAATTCTCAGAATTAAACTCTTTTGCTACCTCAAATCTTTTTGGGCCATCCAGAGTAACATATTTACACTTCTCGAAAGCTATATATGAAATTCCATCAGATTCCTCCCAAAATGAAGAAAACGGATATTGATTTATTAACAATGCATAAACTTGGAATAAATCAATACAAGGAATCTCAACACAAATACTTACTAATCCAGAATTTTCAACTTTCTTATCGAAAGAGGAAAATACATCTTTTAAAAAATCTGTTAAGTTTAAATCATTTTTCATTACTTATTGAAAATAACTAAAAATGATGCAATAAAGTAAAAAATGTAACTCAATTTATAAACTACATTCAATAATTATCTAATTTTGCGTGTTAATTAAAAATGGACGAAGATAAAAAAAAATTATGGAAAAAAGCAATAAAATGGCCTCTTTATTCTGTTGCCATACTTCCAGTTTTAATAACAGGGGCTTACTTGCTCAATCAATATGAAGAGGTAAAAATTTATAATTTGATTTCATTTACTTTAGCTGCAATTTTGATATTACTTTGGGAAAATCTAACTAATGATTTATACGACGCAGAAACAGGAATCGATGAATTTAAATTCCATTCAATTGTAAATCTTGTAAAAAATAAAAAAATAATTTCATTTATTGCATATACATCTTTAGTTATTGGTTTATTAATAATTTTAATTATTTCAGTATCAACAAGTATAAACATTTTTATTTTGGTGGCAGCTTGCTGCTTCTTAGGATATTTATATCAAGGTCCTCCTTTTAGATTGGGCTATCAAGGTTTAGGAGAACCATTATGCTGGCTTGCATTTGGACCTTTTGCGTACTCTGCAGTCTTAATTGCGTTAAATCCGTCTAATATTTACTTCGAAGATATTCCATGGAAAGTTTCTTTATTACTTGGTTCAGGACCTTCCTTGGCAACAACTCTTGTATTATTTTGTTCTCATTTTCATCAAATTTCTGAAGATAGAAAGCATGGGAAAAATTCACCTTTAGTTCGCTTAGGAGCAAAAAAAGGTTCTCAATTTGTGCCTTGGATAATTTTTACAATATATATTTTTCAACTTCTCACAATAGTTTATGGATTTATTCCAGTGTTTTGCATCCTTTATTTGCTTAGTTTCCCTCAAGCAATAAGACTTATAAATTTATTAAAATCTTCGTATGCAAAACCTTCTGCAATAAAAAATTGCAAATTCGTCGCAATAAAATTTCAAACTCTTAATGGGATTGGTTTAATTACAGGATTAATATTTAATTACTTGCTAAATAAATGAACTTAATATTTCAAAAAAAATCTTATAGCTTTAAGTTATCGGAAAAAGTAGAAAATTCTAAAACCAATTACCATACAAAATCGGGTTGGATAATTAAATTAATAAGGAATGATAAAAAAATAGGGTTTGGAGAAGTTTCACCGCTATATAAAAAAGACTTAAAAAAGTGTGCGAAAGAACTAGATATGATCCCTGAATATATAGAGGAATTTAATTTATCTGAGCAAATAAATATTTTTCACCCATGTATTCAATCTGCAATAAATTCTGCATTAGCTGAGATCAATGGAAAAATAATTTTTAAAGAAAACTACTACTTTGATGAAATTGGTAAAACAGCCATATTGTTAAATCATGAAAATGTAGTTTCAGATCTAAATAAAATTAAAAAAAGACAATCTGATATTGGAAAATCATTAACCATAAAATGGAAAGTAGCATTAAAAAATAATCAAGAGGAAGAAGCAAGTTTAGAAGAAATTTTAAGCCAAATAGGCAATAATATTAAGTTAAGAATAGATGCTAATGGTTCTTGGGGAAGAGAGATAGCTAATAGATGGGCTGATATTTTGAAGGATAACAAAAATGTAGATTGGTTAGAACAACCTCTCTGTGTTGATGATATTGATGGACTGACAGAACTAAACAAAAAAATCCCTATAGCCTTAGACGAATCACTTTTAAAATTTCCAAATTTGATTAATGAGTGGAAAGGTTGGCAAATTAGAAGGCCTTCTCAAGAAAATAATCCAGTTAATCTTTTAAGAGAATTAGAAAATAAAAAAGCTTTAATATCTATAAGTACCTCATTTGAAACTGGTATAGGGAAGAGATGGCTTTATCATTTATCGTCTCTACAATTACAAGGACCAACTCCAAAAGTTCCTGGTTTAGCAATGAATAAATTCCCTAATTCGTTTCTATTTTTAAATGAAGCAAAAAAGATATGGGATCAACTATGAAAAATAAAATTCATACTATTGAAGTTGAAAATAACGAAACTCAATCTGTTGAGAAAATTATTGAAAAAATTAGAGAGAATAAAATTATTTATGTAAAAAACAAATTTTACCAAGACAAAGATGTATTAGATTCAATTACTGAAAATGGGCCAGCAATTATCTTAAACAGTAGTGGGAGTTCTGGAAAACCGAGACAATGTTTTCACCATTTTGATAATCTTAAATTATCTGCAGCTACATCAGGTAAATGGCTAATAGAGCAAGGATTTGAATTGCAAAACTGCTTAATTTTCAATACTTTACCCCTGAATCATATAAGTGGATTAATGCCAATTTTTAGAAGTCAAA
The DNA here is from genome assembly GCF_000015645.1 of Prochlorococcus marinus str. AS9601. Classification (NCBI taxonomy): domain Bacteria; kingdom Bacillati; phylum Cyanobacteriota; class Cyanophyceae; order Synechococcales; family Prochlorococcaceae; genus Prochlorococcus; species Prochlorococcus marinus. The sequence continues at coordinate 178,309 of NC_008816.1, read as the reverse complement.
CTTGGGGATGTGATTGTATTAATATTTCTCCGAATTTGATAAAAAAAACTCGAGAACTTTTACTTTTTACAATTAATTTTAAAAAAAACAAAAAATACTTGATTACGTCATTAGTACCTACCCAATTACAAAGACTTTTAGCTCAAAAAGATGGAATTAGTTGGCTAAAAATTTTTGATCTAATTTGGGTAGGAGGAGCTTCAATTCCAGATGAAACTGCAGAACAATGTATAAAAGAAAAAATAAAATTAGCACCTTGTTACGGCTCAACTGAAACAGCAGCAATGGTTACGAGTTTAAAACCAAAAGAATTCTTAATGGGTTATAAAAATGTTGGAGAAATACTACCTGATACAAAAATAAGAATTAACGCACAAGGATTAATCGAGATAAAATCAGCCAGAATTGGAATCGAAATAATAGACTCTTTAAAAACTGAAAATTTCAAAAATAAAAATGGGTGGTGGCAAACAGGTGATTTAGGTGAAATTAATCAAATCAATAATTCTTTCTATTTAAACTTTGTCGGAAGAAGTGATAATGCCTTTAATTCAGGAGGAGAAATCGTTTTCCCTGAAGTAATTGAATCAAGATTAAATGATTTCATTATGAAAGAAAATATCCCAATTAATAAATTCAATATTTCAAAAGTATCTAACAAATTATGGGGAAATAAGATTAAAGTAATAGTTGAATTTAGAGAACTTACAAATAATAAAAATATTGAAATTTCTTTAAATTTATTAAAAAAATTTTCTCAAAATTGGCCTAAACATGAAAGGCCTGAAAAGTGGATTGTTAAAAACAAAAATAGCATTACAGAAAAAATAAAATATAAATTTAAAAAATAATAATTAGCATTCTTTTAAATTTGTACTCACATTAGAAGCCTCTATCCATCTTTCTAACTGATCGGGAAGTTCTATTTTATCTCTTGAATCAATGTCTAAAGAACAATGTATAATTTTCCCTTCGGCTACTTTATTTCCATTTTTTATAAAAAAGCTATTTACTTGGAACAAATGAGTATTAATTTTATGAGGGACGATTTTTACTTTTAATAAATCTCCAATTTTTATAGGCGCAAGAAAGTTTGCTTCACAATTTACTATTGGAAAAATAATTTGACTTTTACGTATAGAAAAATCTGGGAAAATATCTTGAGAAGGAATCCCATAAATTTCAATACTTTCTTCCCAAGCTTCATGCGACCATTTTAATAAGTTATGAAAATGAATTACACCTGCAGAATCACAATCACCAAATCTTACCTTCTTCTGCAATATTAACCAGTCAGCGGGTTTCATTTAAAGAAATTATCTATCAACAGATCCCATAATGACATCTATTGATCCAAGGATTGCCATAATATCAGCGATTTTGGCACCTTTAAGAATATGAGGCAATATTTGCAGATTATTTAAATCAGCTGCTCTGATTTTGAATCTCCATGGGGTAACTTCATTATTTCCTTGAATAAAAACACCTATTTCTCCTTTGCCGGACTCTAATCTTGTGTATAATTCTCCATTAGGAATTTTAAAAGTTGGAGCAACCTTCTTAGCTACATATTGGTAGTCAATACCGAATATTTCACTTTTCTTATCTTCAGTCACCATTCTTTGAGCTTCTAAATTTTCTGTTGGGCCTCCTGGAATCATTTTGCAGGCTTGGCGAATGATACTTAGTGATTGTCTCATCTCTTCAACTCTTACTCGATATCTCGCATAACAATCTCCTTCTTTTTCAGAAGCAATCTGCCAATCAAAATCGTCATAACATTCATAACTATCGACTTTCCTTAAATCCCATGAAACCCCAGAAGCTCTAAGCATTGGCCCAGACAAAGACCAATTAATTGCCTGGTCTCTTTGTATTGTTCCTAAACCTTCAATTCTTTTTTTAAAAATTGGATTATTTGTGATTAATTTTTCGTATTCATCTATCTTCGGACCGAACCAATCGCAAAAGTCTATACATTTTTCTAACCATCCGTATGGGAGATCACATGCTACTCCACCTATTCTAAAGAAATTATTATTTATTAGCCTTTGTCCAGTAGCAGCTTCCCAGAGATCATAGATCATCTCTCTTTCTCTAAAGATATAGAAAAATGGAGTTTGAGCTCCAACGTCTGCTAAAAAGGGACCAAGCCATAAAAGATGATTAGCAATACGATTAAGTTCGAGCATAAGAACTCTGATGTAACTAGCTCTTTTGGGAACTGGAATATTAGCTAATCTTTCAGGAGCATTTACTACAATAGCTTCATAAAACATTCCTGCGGCATAATCCATTCTGCTTACATAAGGGACATACATTACATTTGTCCTATTTTCAGCTATTTTTTCCATTCCTCTGTGTAAATATCCAATTACTGGCTCGCAATCAATGACATTCTCACCATCAAGAGTTACAACTAACCTTAAAACACCATGCATTGAGGGATGGTGAGGGCCAAAATTGACCACCATTGGTTCTGTTCTAGTCTCTAGCTGAGCCATTCCAAATTTAACTTCTACACAAATCTTAGTCGAAAGTTATGCAAACTGACCTATCTGATTCATCTTTTTTCAATCATCAATCAGTTATGACAGATGAGATTATGGCCTCATTAGAGCATTACCCACTGATACATAACAATCAACTAAAGGGAATAGACGCAACTTTAGGTGGTGGCGGGCACTCTTATCATTTATTGAGAAAATATTCGGATTTAAATATAATTGGACTTGATCAAGATCCATTCGCGAGAAAATCAGCATCAAAAAAACTTGATGAGTTTAAAAACAGGATTGATATAAGGGCTTCAAATTTTGCGGATTTTGTACCAAAAGAAAAAGTTTCTTTTGTGATTGCAGATCTTGGAGTAAATAGTAACCAAATTGATGACCCTAAAAGAGGATTTAGTTTCCAGAAAGATGGTCCACTTGATATGCGCATGAATCCTTTTCTTGATGTTGATGCAGATAAATTAATTGAGGCTTTAAATGAAAAAGATCTAGCTAACCTAATCTATAAATACGGAGAGGAGAGATTATCAAGAAAGATTGCTAGAAAAATAAAATTGGATTTGAAGGAAAATGGGAAATATTCTGGAACAAAAGAGTTAGCTTATTCTATTGCAGGCTGCTTCCCACCAAAACAAAGATATAAAAAAATACATCCAGCAACAAGAACATTTCAAGCACTAAGAATTGCTGTTAATAAAGAAATTGAAGTATTAGAAAAATTTTTGCAAGTTGTACCTGAATGGCTTTTGCCAGGGGGTATTATTTCTATTATTAGTTTTCATTCCCTTGAGGATAGATTAGTTAAGAGTTGTTTTAAGAATGATCAAAGACTAAAAAACCTGACAAAAAAGCCAATAACTCCTTCCGAACAAGAAATTGAACTAAATAAAAGAGCTAGAAGTGGAAAATTAAGAATTGCTCAATTAAATTAAAAGCAAATATTTTCCTATCGTAATGATCTGATCGTATTTGTAAGAATATGAATTGCTTGTTTTATATCTTTTGAATTAGTACTTAATCCAATACTTAGCCTTATTGAAGATTCTACTTCTTTAAGAGATCTACCTAAGGCTAGTAAAACATGAGATGGTTCACCACTACTACATGCAGATCCAGTAGAACAAATTATTTTAGATTTTAAAAGTTTATGAAACTTTGCTCCGTTTAAATCCAATACAGTCAAATTTAAATTGTGAGGTAATCTTTTTTCTATAGAGCCATTAATTAATAAACCAGAATTATTTTTTAACAACCCCTCTAAAAGGTTATTTCTGTAAAAAAGTAATTTCTCAGCATTATTTTTTTGATTAAAAACTGCTATCTCTATTGCTTTAGCAAAGCCAACTACTAAAGGAAGAGGTAATGTTCCAGACCTAAGACCATATTCCTGACCTCCTCCAACAATTAAAGGCTCAAGATTAATTTCTTCATCAATCAAAAGAAGTCCTATCCCTTTTGGACCATATATTTTGTGCGAACTCATCGTTATCATGTTTACATCTGATAAAAGATTGTCTAACGCCATATAACCTAAACATTGTGCAAAATCAGAGTGGAAAATTATTCCTCTCGATTTACATATCTTTGAAATATTCTCTATGGGCTGAATAACTCCTATTTCGTTATTTGCCAACATTACACTAACCAGAAATGTATCTTCTTTTATATTTTTTTTGAATTGTTCTTCTGAAATTAAGCCATCTTTATCAGGATTAATTTCTGTAACCATAAATCCCTCTTTTTTTAGTTGATTTAGGGGCTCCAAAACAGCTTTATGCTCCGTTTTTAAGGTAATAATATGTCCATAATTTCCTGTTTTTTTATAGAAATTTCTAGCAAAACCTAATAAAGCTAAGTTATTAGATTCAGTTGCCCCGCTTGTAAAAATAACTTTTTTATTCTTAAGAAATAAATTTTGTTCTATTTTTTCTCTTGAGGCTTCCAATATAGCGCTTGCGTTAATTCCCGCCAAATTAGATTTGCTTGCAGGATTAGAAAATATCTCACTCCAAAAAGGTTTCATAGAATCAACAACATCTTTAGAGCAAGGAGTCGAAGATTGATAGTCTAGTAGTATGGGAGTTGATAGCATTATGTTAAGTATATAAAATTCTGTTTATTACTAGAAAATCAAATTTAAGAATTTAAAAAATGAATGAAATTAATCAAATAAATAATGAACTTGTAAGAAAATCAAGAATTTTATTAGTTGATGATGAGCCTGGTTTAAGAACAGCTGTTAAAACATTTCTAGAAGATGAAGGCTTTGAAATAATTATTGCAGTTGATGGCGAGGATGGTTGGGAAAAAGCTCAAACAATTTTCCCCGATTTGATAATTAGCGATGTTATGATGCCCCGAGCCAACGGTTATGATTTATTAAAAAAAATTAGAGAGGATGAAAAATTAGGAGGAACTCCAGTTATTTTTCTAACTGCAAAAGGAATGACCCTAGACAGAACAGAAGGTTATCTTGCAGGAGTTGATGATTATATTTCCAAACCTTTCGATCCAGATGAATTAGCTGCAAGAGTTAAAAATGTAATCAACAGACAAGAACGACTATTAAAAGAAGCGGCAAGATTCGCAGATATTGACGTAAGCAAAATGGCAAAACAAATTACTGAAATAAAATCTATGCTCACAGACCAAAACCAGACTAATCCAGAAAATAAAATAAATCTTCCTAGTTTTACTCCTAGAGAAGCAAGTGTGCTTCAACTAGTAGCAGAGGGGCTGATGAACAAGGAAATTGCTAGAAAGCTTGAAACATCTATTAGAAATGTTGAGAAATATGTAAGTAGACTTTTTATCAAGACCGGTACTTCAAGCCGAACAGAATTAGTTCGTTATGCACTTGAAAATCATTTAGTAAAATAAATTATTTAATTTTTTCGAATTCAATTAGTTTTGAAAAATAAAAAGGAGCTTGATTTAATTTCTTTTTAACAACTTTAAATCCTCTTTCTTTCGCAGCATTAATAATACCCTTTTCTTTCAATGTATATGCCCTTGTAGTTTTACTTGGCCCAGGAAATAATTTTCCAATATTTTTTAGAACAGCAAGAACTGGAGTATAAGGAGCAAAGCTAACGATTAGTTTTTCTTTGCTTAAATCGCATAGATGTTGAACCATTTCTTCTGCGACCGGTTGAGGATAATGAATAAATACATCCAAACAAACTACAACATCAAATAATCCTTTTAATTTTTCCAGGTCACAGACTTCATATTTAATTTTGCCTTGACTCAAACCTAATTCATGAATGCGTTTTTTTGTTTCTTCAATCATTTCATAAGAAATATCGCTCAACTGTAGTTCTTTTATACCGAGTCTTAATAAAGGTATTGAAAGACTTCCTACACCACAGCCTGCATCACAATAACTTTTTTTTGTTAATTCAGGATAATTTTTAATGTATGAGACTACATCATCTACAGTTTTTTGATGTCCTTTCCTAATATTTTTCTGAACTGTATTAATTTCATCAGATTTGCTATAAATCTTATTCCATCTTTCAAAGCCAGTACCATTAAAATATTCTCTTACTTCACTTTTTTCGATAATCTTATTTGACGTCATAATATTCTATGAAAATTTATTCTTTTTATACTAACTAACTGGCGCCAAATTAATTGCACGCCATTATAGGAAAGAATTGATTTGTTATTTTGTCAGAATTGAATTCTAAAGATATTTATAAAATTGCTGTCGTAATGGGTAGTGATTCAGATCTAAAAACATTGAAGCCATCCATTGATATTTTAAGAGAATTTGGAATAAAAACTGAAGTTTGTATACTTTCCGCTCATCGAACACCTATTGAAATGATGGAATATGCAAAAAATGCAGAATCAGAAAACATAAAAGTAATAATTGCCGGTGCTGGGGGTGCTGCTCATCTTCCAGGAATGCTAGCATCTATAACTTGCATTCCTGTAATTGGTGTACCAGTAGAGAGTAAGACACTTAAGGGGATTGACTCTCTTTTATCAATCGTACAAATGCCCGCTGGAATTCCAGTTGCAACAGTTGCAATTAATGGAGGTCAAAATGCTGGATTATTGGCAATAGAGATGATCAGTTTATTTGACGAATCCATAAAGAAAAATTTGAAAGAATTCAGAGAAAATCTACATACAAAGGTAAGAACTAAAAATAGTAAGTTATCAAATATTGGACCTGACAATTATCTTCAAAATAAATGAACTAATATTTTTCTATTATGCCTTGTTAAGAAAGTTTTCTTTTTTAAGGTAGTTAATAATTTTTTCAACGGAATCATTTAATTCTAACGAACCTGTATCAACAACAATTTCGGGATTGAGAGGAGCTTCATATGGACTAGAAATCCCTGTGAATTCCTTAATTTCTCCCAAACGAGCTTTCTTATAAAGACCTTTAGTATCCCTATTTTCGCAAACTGAGATATCAGCAGCACAATAAACTTCAATAAAATCCTTAGATCCAATAATTTTTCTCACCTTATCTCTATCGCTAATAAATGGCGAAACGAATGCTGTAATAGTTATTATCCCAGCATTCATAAATAAATTCGCAACTTCGCCAATTCTTCTTATATTTTCTTCTCTATCTTCATCCGAAAAACCAAGATCTTTACATAAACCGTGTCTAATATTATCACCATCCAACACATAAGTCGAAAAACCATCTAAGTGTAAAACTTCATTTAAAGCATTAGCCAAAGTACTTTTCCCAGAACCAGATAAACCTGTAAACCAGATAACCATACCTTTATGACCTCTCATTTTCTCTAACTTTTCTCTATCAATAGTTAAGTTGTGCCACTTTATATTGGTTGACTTTGTTTGATCTTGTTCTTTCATTTTTTACTTCATCAAAATTAGAAACCTATCCTAACCCTTGCTTCATAAATTTTGAAATCCCTCTTTACGAAGAAACTCAATTGATTTCGATACCATATCACCCTGTAACTGGATATTGCTATCAATTAATGTTCCTCCAGTCCCACAAAAAACTTTAATTTTTTTTAGTAATTCTTTTAATAAAATTTCGTCCTCAGTGCCTAAACCTCTAATTAAAGTTATAGTTTTGCCCTTTTTACCTTTTTTTTGTTTTGAAATATTTATTTTTGATCTTTTATTAAAAGTATCTACCTTAGCTGTTTCTTCAGATTTCTTTTCTTGATTATCAAATTCGATCCAATTCTTTTTTCCCATTATTTTCAATATAATCTATAGTTAGTTAATACTTATTCTATAGAAAAAGTGGTAAGTACATTTTCTCGCAAAGATCAAAACTATAAAAATGACGATTTAAATCAACCCTCCATAGAGGGAAGATTTGGAAAATATGGTGGTCAATATGTTCCTGAAACGCTAATGCCCGCTCTTTTTGAGCTTGAAGACGCTGCGTCTAATGCATGGAAAGATAAACTTTTTGTAGAAGAATTGAATCACCTACTCAAGACTTATGTAGGAAGAGAAACACCACTTTATGAAGCCAAAAGACTTACTGAACATTACAAAAATAAACAAGCAACTCCTAGGATATGGCTTAAAAGAGAAGATTTAAATCATACTGGGGCTCACAAAATTAATAATGCTCTTGGACAAGCTTTATTGGCAATAAGAATGGGCAAAAAAAGAATAATTGCAGAAACTGGAGCAGGTCAGCACGGAGTTGCTACTGCTACTGTTTGTGCGAGATTTGGCTTGAAATGTATTATCTACATGGGTGCTGAAGATATAAAAAGGCAATCCCTTAACGTTTTCAGAATGAAACTTTTAGGAGCTGAAGTTAAAGTTGTAAATTCTGGAACTGCAACACTTAAGGATGCTACTAGTGAGGCCATTAGAGATTGGGTTTCTAATGTCGAAACCACACACTACATTTTAGGATCTGTTGCAGGCCCACACCCTTTCCCAAAGATTGTGCGCGATTTTCATGCAGTTATAGGTGAAGAAACTAAAAAACAATGTTTGGAATCATTTGGATCTTTACCCGATATTTTGCTTGCTTGTGTAGGTGGAGGATCAAATGCAATGGGGCTTTTCCATCCTTTTGTTAAAGAAACTTCTGTGCGGCTTATTGGAGTTGAAGCCGCAGGAAGCGGAGTTGATACTGACAAACATGCTGCCACTATCACTAAAGGGTCAGTTGGAATTTTGCATGGATCAATGAGTCTTCTCTTGCAAGATGATAATGGTCAAGTACAAGAAGCTCACTCAATAAGTGCAGGTTTAGATTACCCTGGAGTAGGTCCTGAACATAGCCATTTAAAAGATATAGGCAGAGCAGAATATGGATCAGTCACAGATCAAGAAGCTTTGGACGCTTTAAAACTTGTTAGTGAACTAGAAGGAATTATACCTGCACTTGAAACTGCCCATGCTTTTGCTTGGTTAGATAAATTATGCCCTACTCTTGAAAAAGATACTAATATAGTAATCAATTGCTCTGGTAGAGGCGACAAAGATGTTAATACTGTTGCATCTTCATTAGATATTTAATCAATACCTTGGGATTGATGGGTCAATATATCTACTCCATCCATCAATACCCTCCTCCAAATTCCATATTTCGCTCACAATATTATTATCCAAGCACCATTGTGAAAAGTTATAACTCCTTATTCCTGCATGACAAGTAACTACAATTTCTCTGTCTAATAAACCAGCAAATATTTCTTCAACATATTCAGATGTGACTTTACTAATTGGTATATGTAAAAATTCTTTTGAGAAGCGAGCTATTTCAAGCTCTGACTGTTCTCTTACATCAATCAAAACTGGATCTTCTTTCTCAGAATTAAACCAATCATTGAGACTAGAAGCATTTATAGATTTTGGATAAATTCCCAATTTATAGGATAAATTATGTGTTATTTACAATTTAATAAATTAAGTTGCAGTAGGAAATTTATTGTTAAAAATAAAAATAAACATTGATAATGAAACTTAGATTAGTAGCAATAATACTATTATTATCTTTATTACTTTTTTTTGGTTTTAAAAAAGTTTCTGCTAATAAAAATAAAGAGCAAAGTACAAATATTGAGCAACTAAATATCTTAAGATATATACCTGAAAACAATAAATTATTATTTATTTCAAATTTAGATAGTTTTCATATTGTTAATAATAATGAAAAAGATAAAAATTCAACAAACAAAGATGACTTTGTTTTAATAAAAGACTCTATATTAGATTACTTAGGTATAGATCTAGGCAACAATAAATTAGAAGATATCTATAACAATGAACTTATAATCACATTTTTTGAAAATAATAAAAAGCTTAAAGATGATATTTTGATTATCTTTAAAATTAAGCCAGAAAAAACAATAGACGATTTATTAAATTTGCCTAATAAAATTGATCAAATTGATAAGATAATTTCAATTAATAGAGAAAACAAAATAAATTTCCTTAACTATATATACCGGACCGACGATAATTATATAATTGCCTCATCAGATAAAAAATTGATCAAAAATAGTATTAAATCCAGTAATTATTTTAAAGAAAAAAAATTTCAATATGACGGAGAACTTTCTGGACTCAAAAATCAAAAAAATATATTAATTACAAAAAAATTTGGGGAAAGTATATTTTTTGATAAGGCAGTTTTTACTGAGAATAAAGGGGATATTATAGCTACAACATTTGACTTAAAAAATAAACGTTTAATTTTAAAATCATATTTACTAAATAATAAAAAAAATATTGATATTCTTGCTTATGATAAGTTTATAAATAAAAAAAATAAGCATAAAGATAATCCTCAAGTTTCAATTTTTACTGAAATTAAAAATTTTGAAAAATATCTAAAACCTCTTATGAATAATTTTGAATTAAGTTTTTTTGAAGATTTTAACCAAAATACAAATCAAAACATCTTAATGCTTAATTCAAAAAAAGATTGGCTTTTTACATTTGAAAAAAATCCCGAAAATCAATTTGATTTAAGTGCTTTAAAAAAACTAAAAGATTTCAACAAATATACTTTGAAAAAAAATGAAGATACTTACTCAATATATTCCAAAGATATTCTTGAAGAAAAAAATGATGCAATAAAACATTTAACTTTTGAAAATATCTATTTAATAGAATCAGGAGGGTTGCAATTCTTAAGTAATTTTTTAATAGATAGCAAAAAATTAGAAACAATCTCAAAAGAATTTTTCAACCTAAAAAGTTATAAAGACAAATCAACTTTTCTTTACACAAAAGTTGATATCAAAGATGAAAATTCCAATAAAATAAGATATTTACCTGATTTGGAAGATCTTAATTTTCTTACTACAAATATTCTAAAAATATCAAATGAAGAATATCTAGAAATCATAAGTCAATCTATTCCAGAAAAAAATCCAATTCTTTATACAGAAACAAGTTTTAAAATACCTTAACAAGGTTATCCAAATAAGCTTCAAAGACAATCATTTGAAATTTTTGTGAAGTTAATAACTTGTGGTTAATTAAAAAATATTTGACTATCTTTAATCTATAAGTATTTGATATTGAAATTAAGCAATTGGACAGTAACAAACTAATTTTAAAACCAGGATTAGAGGGTGTCCCAGTTACTAATTCATCTATCTGTGATATTGACGGCAACAAAGGTAAATTATTGTACAGAGGGTTCTCCATTGAGGAACTATCCAAAAAAAGCAGTTTTTTAGAAACTGCTTACCTTTTGATTTGGGGTGAATTGCCCACGGCTATTCAACTTAGAGATTTTGAACAAGAAGTCCAGATGCATCGAAGGTTAAGTTTTAGAGTCAGAGATATGATGAAATGTTTTCCTGCTACCGGTCATCCTATGGATGCTCTTCAATCTAGTGCAGCTTCTTTGGGGTTATTCTATTCACGTAGAGCAATAGATGATCCTAATTACATTTACAACGCAGTGATAAGACTAATAGCAAAAATTCCAACAATGATTGCTGCGTTTCAACTTATTAGAAAAGGACAAGACCCAATTCAACCAAGAGATGATTTAACTTACTCATCAAATTTTCTTTACATGCTGACTGAAAAAGAACAAGATCCTATAGCTGCAAAAGTTTTTGACAGGTGTTTAATCCTACATGCCGAACATAGTTTAAACGCAAGTACATTTAGCGCTAGAGTTACTGCAAGTACTCTTACAGACCCATATGCTGTCATCGCCTCTGCAGTAGGAACCCTTGCTGGCCCACTGCATGGAGGAGCAAATGAGGACGTAATTGCAATGTTAGAAGAGATTAAAACTCCAGAAAATGCTGGGTCTTTTTTAGATAATGCAATTAAAAATAAAAGTAAGATAATGGGCTTCGGCCACAGAGAATATAAAGTTAAAGATCCAAGAGCAATAATTCTACAAAAACTGGCAGAAGAGCTTTTTATTAGATTTGGAGCAGATGAAATGTATGAAGTTGCTAAATCACTTGAGGCAGAGGCAATACCAAGACTTGGACCTAAAGGTATATTCCCTAACGTGGATTTTTATTCTGGTCTTGTTTATAGAAAACTTGGTATTCCTCGTGATTTATTTACTCCAATTTTTGCCATATCTAGAGTGGCTGGTTGGTTAGCTCATTGGAGAGAGCAACTTGGAGCAAACAGAATTTTCAGGCCATCGCAAATCTATACGGGTTCAGCACCAAGAGATTGGATCAGCCTAGAAAATAGAGAATAATATTTGCAGCTTTTCATAAAAAACACACATATTGTTTGTGAAGAGTTAATCTATTAAGTAAATAACATAAAAATTTTGGAATACGGATTAGATCTCGAATATAGTTTTAATGAATTTTTAAAAGGCTTTGGCCTTTCCAGCGAAATCGCCCATATAATTTGGCTCCCTCTGCCAATGCTTTTGGTTTTGGTAGCGGCAGTAGTTGGTGTTTTAGTAACAGTTTGGCTTGAAAGAAAAATATCTGCTGCTGCTCAGCAAAGAATAGGTCCTGAATATGCAGGAGCACTTGGCGTACTCCAACCAATTGCAGATGGGCTTAAGTTACTTGTTAAAGAGGATATTATTCCTGCTAAAGCGGATGGAATTCTCTTTACTGCAGGACCTATATTAGTACTTGTCCCAGTGATTCTATCCTGGTTAATTGTTCCTTTTGGACAAAATCTTTTAATAAGTAATGTTGGTATTGGAATTTTCCTATGGATTGCTTTAAGCAGTATCCAGCCAATAGGACTTCTCATGAGCGGATATGCATCAAATAATAAGTATTCTTTATTAGGAGGTTTAAGAGCAGCAGCTCAATCAATTAGTTATGAAATTCCTCTAGCTTTATCTGTACTAGCTATTGTACTAATGACAAATTCTCTAAGTACTATTGACATTGTCAACCAACAAAGTGGTGCTGGAATCTTAAGTTGGAATATATGGAGACAACCAGTTGGTTTTATAGTCTTTTGGATTTGTGCTCTTGCAGAATGTGAGAGACTTCCATTTGACTTACCCGAAGCTGAAGAAGAATTAGTTGCAGGATATCAAACTGAATATGCAGGGATGAAATTCGCATTGTTCTACCTAGGTAGTTACATTAATCTAATCCTTTCAGCTTTATTGGTATCAATACTTTATTTGGGAGGATGGGGTTTTCCTGTTCCAGTTGAATTAATAGCTAAGTTTCTAAACTTGCCCATTAATGCACCCTTTTTACAAGTGTTCACTGCATCAATAGGAATTGTAATGACTGTATTGAAAGCATATCTTTTAGTTTTCATTGCAATATTATTGCGTTGGACAACTCCTAGAGTAAGAATAGATCAACTATTAGACCTTGGATGGAAGTTTCTTCTTCCAATTTCTCTTGCTAATCTTTTGATAACTGCAGGATTAAAACTTGCTTTTCCGCAATTCTTTGGTGGTTAAACTTAAGTAAAAATACTTAAATTTAAAATTAATCCACTAAAATAAAATAACTAAGTAAATTCTTCAAAATGAAAAATTTTCTTCAACAAATAAATAGCTATATCAAAGAAGCATTTAATGCTGGTAAATATTTATATAATGGCTTATCAGTAACTTTTGATCATCTTCGAAGAAGACCTGTTACAGTCCAATATCCATATGAAAAATTAATACCTTCTGAGAGATATAGAGGAAGAATACATTATGAATTTGATAAATGTATTGCTTGTGAAGTTTGCGTGAGAGTTTGCCCCATAAATCTACCAGTTGTTGATTGGGTAATGAATAAAGAAACTAAAAAAAAGGAACTTAGAAATTACTCTATAGACTTTGGAGTTTGTATATTTTGCGGAAATTGTGTTGAATATTGTCCAACTAATTGTCTTTCTATGACCGAAGAATATGAATTAGCTACTTTTGACAGACACAATCTAAATTTTGATAATGTCGCACTTGGTAGGTTACCTACAAACGTCACAACAGATCCTTCAGTTAAACCTCTAAGAGAACTTGCCTATCTTCCTAAAGGTGTCATGGACCCTCATGAAATCCCAGCTTCAGATACTAGAGTTGGTAAATTACCAGAAGAAGTCTATGATTGGATGAGGCCAGAATCCAATAAAAATAAAGATAAAGTTTCTAATTCAAACAATTAATTTCCATTAATTTATGTCCATTGCAATAACAACTCAAATTATTTGTTTTACAGTTTTATCTTTAGTTATCCTTATCGGAGCACTTGGTGTTGTATTACTCGAAAGTATTGTTTATTCAGCCTTTCTTCTAGGAGGAGTTTTCATGAGTGTGGCAGGATTATATCTTCTTTTAAATGCAAGTTTTGTTGCTGCAGCTCAAGTATTAGTTTATGTAGGTGCAGTTAATGTATTAATAATATTTGCAATAATGTTAGTCAATAAAAAAGAAGATTTAAAGCCCATAAGTGACATTAAATCAAGAAGAATCATATCAACATCAATATGTTTAACCCTGCTTAGCCTGTTAATAAGAGTTGACTTGACTAATGTATGGCGCCTATCAAATCCTCAAAACTCTATAGGAGAAGAATCAACTATCAGAATTGGTGAACATCTATTTAGTGATTATTTACTACCATTTGAAGTAGCATCAGTTTTACTATTAATGGCAATGATTGGAGCTATTGTATTAGCTAGAAGAGATGTAATGAGCAAGGATATTTCTACTGGATTACCAGTTGATCAAGAATTAATTGAAAAATCATCAGAACCATTACTTACAAATAAAAATTAACCATTCACTTTTCTTATGATGAATTTAGAATCAATTCCTATTCAAGCATTTTTAATAGTATCTTCAGCACTTTTCTGTATTGGGATTTGGGGATTATTAAATAGCAGAAATGCAGTAAGAGTACTTATGAGCATTGAGTTAATGCTAAATGCAGTAAATATAAACTTAATGACGTTTTCTTCCTATGTTGATAATAATTTAATTCAAGGACAAGTTTTTACAATCTTTGTAATTACTGTGGCTGCCGCAGAAGCAGCAGTTGGATTAGCTATCTTATTATCCCTTTATAGGAATAGGGTGACTGTAGATATGGAAAGTTTTAATTTATTAAAATGGTAAAAACACTAAATGAAACTTTCATTAGTGCTTATTGTATATCGTTCAGATAGTTCTATTGCTCAAGAGGCTTCTCAATTCTGTGAAGAGGTCCTCAAAGCTAAAAATATAAAATCAAAAATAATTGAAAGTGATTTTTATAAAGATGAAATTGAAAAATATTTTTGCAATTTAGAATTAAGACCAAATATTGGCATAGTTCTTGGTGGAGATGGAACCTTTCTAAAATGTGCAAATGCTTTATCTGATTATGATATTCCATTGTTGAGTATTAATATTGGTGGTAATTTGGGTTTTCTTACGCAAGAAAAAGATTTTTTGTTCGATAAATCTTTTATTGAAATTCTTGAAAACGAAGAATATAAAATTGACTTTCGTAATAGATTAAATTGTAAAGTTTGTATTAATGGGACAAGTTCTGAAAAAAAGATTATAAAAAGCTACGATGCCTTAAATGATTTTTATTTTAAATCTGTTGAAGGAGACATTTCTCCAACCAACCAAATACAAATTGAAATAGATAACGAGAAGGTTAATGAATACAAAGGTGATGGATTAATTATATCTACATCTACTGGTTCGACAGCCTACTCAATGGCCGCAGGGGGGCCAATTGTCCACCCTAGTATTGATGCAATGATAATTAACCCTATATGCCCGATGAGTTTAGCTAGTAGACCAATAGTTATACCTAATACAAGTAAGGTAATCATAAAACCTGTAAAAAAAAGTAAAGGGGGAATTAAATTATGGAGAGACGGTTCAAAATGTATGACCATTAAGGAAAATTATTATTGTGAGATCATAAAAGGTCAATCACCTTGCAAAATAATAAAGTTTAAAAAAAGCACAAGCTACTATAATACCCTAATAAAAAAACTAGATTGGAAAGGTGATTTATCTCAAAAAAATTTCAAAAATTAAATGGCCTTAGAGATAGAAAGAAGATTTCTTATAAAAAATGATAATTGGAAAGAATTCATAAATAAAAAAATTTATATTGAACAAGGATATTTATCTAAAAGTTTAGATGGTTGGATTATTAGGGTAAGGCTAATAGGCAAAAACTCTAAAATTGCACTTAAGAAACATATCAAGGGCTTTACCAACTTTGAATTTGAGTACTCCATTCCACGAAGTGATGCTGAAACAATAATGTCAAATCTTTCAAATACAATTAAAAAAGATAGATTCTTTCTAGAAATTGAAAAAAAATCTTGGATTATAGATTGCTTTAAAGAAAATAATTATCCACTTGAAATTGCAGAAATTGAACTTTCTAATGAAGAGGAAGATTTATTTCTTCCATCTTTCATTTCAAGAGAAATTACTGGGCTGACCCATTATTCCAATTTCAGTCTCGCTAACAATCCTTTTTCACAGTGGAAAGATGACTAGTTAATAACTTTCAAAAGTATCTAGTCAAAAGAACCAATTATCCTTTATATTTTCTTTATATTTAAGCAAATTATTTTTTATTTTCTTCAGATGTATGGTATTTATGACAAAGAAGGTATATTAAGATTTGTTGATTCAGACAAGGATGCTTGTATTGCATATGCAGAACTCTTTGAATTAGGGTCTACAAATTATTGTCTAGTTGATTTGGCTAATGATACAAAAAAAGTAAAGTCTAATACTAATCTTGATCAGAGTCTGGGAGTGTACAACAATTAAATCCATCTCTACAAATCTTGCCGTTGTCCATTGCCCAATTCAAAAGTGCAACTCTGTTTTTAGAACCAGTTTTTGTAAACATATTACTTACATGATTATCAACAGTTCTTTTACTAATAGTAAGTTTTACCGCAATTTCTTGATTTGTAAGTCCATCAGCTACGAGATCAATGATTTCCATCTCTCTTGCTGAGAGACCCATCATATCAATGTTGTTTACTTCTTCTTCAACCATTTGCATTTAAACAGTTCCTTTTTTATATTAATTAAGTTTAGCAATCTCAGTACACTTGTTAACCAACTAGGAAACAAAAGCAATTGAAATCAAAACTTCAGAAGACTTTAGAAAAAAAATCTAAGGTAATAACGGCAGAGTTAATGCCGCCAAGAGGTGGAAGCCCCATAAGATCTCTTAAGATAGCACAACTTTTGAAAGATAAGGTACATGCTGTTAACATTACCGATGGAAGTAGAGCTGTAATGAGAATGTGCAGCTTGGCAATGTCTAAACTATTACTGGAAAATGGCATAGAACCAGTAATGCAAATTTCTTGCAGAGATCGTAATAAAATTGCTTTACAATCAGACATTCTTGGAGCAAATGCTTTAGGAATTAGAAACATCTTATGCATTACCGGTGATTCAGTAAAAGCTGGGGATCAACAAAATGCCAAGGCCGTACATGAGTTTGAGTCTGTTAGATTACTTCAACAAATTCAGGCTTTCAATAAAGGAATTGATCCTACCCTAGGAGAACTTTGCGATAAAAAAACATTTATTTTTGCAGGTGCTGCTGCTGATCCAAATTGCAGAAATAAAAGAAGTCTCGAAAATAGAATGAGAAAGAAAAAAGAGGCTGGAGCTGGATTTATACAAACTCAAATGGTTATGGAAAAAGAAAATTTGATAGAGTTTTGTGAAAAAATTAGCAAGCCTCTTGAAATTCCCGTAATTGCAGGAGTATTCCTATTGAAGTCTTACAAAAACGCTCTCTTTATAAACAAATACGTTCCAGGTGCAAACATCCCAGAAAATATCTTAAAGCGTCTTAAAGATGCTAAAGAGCCATTACAAGAAGGCATTAAAATTGCAGCTGAACAAGCTCATGATTTTATGAATATCGCAAATGGTGTTCATTTAATGGCCGTAAAAGCAGAGCACTTAATTCCCGAGATTATTGAAAAAGCTAATCTTAGTCTGGAATATTAATCAAATCAGTACCTAATAATTCTGCCATAGCTTTCTGTTGAGGCGATGGCTCAGTCAAATCAGATCTTCTTGAATCAGCTATTAACCAATCTAAAGATGCATCTTGCAAATCAAAATGATCTCCATTTTTCCCAACACAATATTTACCAAACACTAACTTATCCATAAGTCTTACACCTTTACCAATTTTAGAATAATCAAAAATAATTGAGTTATCTATAGTTGCGCCCTCGCAAATGCAACAACTTGGTCCAATCATGGAAGGGCCAATAATAGTTGCTCCATCCTCGATCCTAGTCATACCTCCTATATAAACCGGCCCGGTAATATTAACCTTTTCCCAGTTAGCCGCTACATTCAAGCCAGTAAAAACTCCGGGTTTTATTTCCTTACCTGGTATTTGTACTTGTCTTACCTTACCTAGTAATACATTTCTGATGGCAGTCCAATAATCAGGAACTTTTCCAATATCTACCCATTCAAAATCCATTGGTAATGCAAAAAATGGTAAATCCATTTCAACAAGTTTAGGGAAAAGATCAGCTCCAATATCAAATTTCTCTGCTGAAGGTATGTAATTAAAAATTTCGGGTTCGAAAAGATAAATTCCTGTATTTATAGAGTCACTTAAAGCTTGATCAACTGTTGGCTTTTCCTGAAAAGCCTTTATCCTCCCATTTTCATCAGACACTACAACACCGTAACTTGATACTTGATCTTTAGTTACCTTCTTTGTTATCAAGCTCGCAATCGCTCCTTTCTGCTTATGTTTTTTAACAGCTTGAGTTAAATCTAAATCAACTAAAGCATCACCACATAACACAACAAAAGTTTCATCAAAGAAATTTTGAAAATCCTGAATTTTTTTTAATCCTCCTGCAGATCCCAAAGCATCACCTATTAGTTCCCCGTCTTCAATTCTTCCCTCAAAACTATAAGCAATTTCTACTCCAAATCTTTGCCCATCTCTAAAATAATTTTCAATTTCTTCAGCGAGATGAGAAACATTTACCATTATTTCCTTAAAGTTATGTTCTCTTAAAAGTTCCAAGAGAAACTCCATAACGGGTTTTTGTAAAATCGGAATCATCGGTTTCGGAATAACATGAGTAATAGGCTGAACACGTGTACCTTTACCTGCCGCAAGTATCATTGCCTTCATAAATTCAAAACCATTTTTTAAAATTATACGTTATTACTATTAAGCTTCTAAGCAGCCGAGGAAGAGACATTACTTACCTCAAGATTTTCTATAGGCAGTTGAGCTAAGCCACCATCAGGTATTATTCTTTTAATTTGAATTGGACCATACAAGGAATTAATTTGTTTGATTTCAATTTTGTTTTCAGATGATAAAAATAACAAAGCCCAAAAAACTCCCAAACGATCTTTATCTAAGTCATTTTTTACAACTGTTTGCCATTTTTTGACTAAATATTCAAAGTCTGTCCATTGTAATGCTTTTTCCCATCCGTCGATAAATTTCCCCAATGCTTTAGTTGTTTCTGGAAGTTTCTCGCGATGTGCTAAAGATTTTACTTGAGAAATTAAAGCCTTATCAGAATATTTTTTATTTCTTTTTCTCTTCATAAGCAGAAGATCTTGGGTTTCTATAACTTCTGCTATGGACTCTAACTGACTTACAAGTTCTCCCAACGTTGTTGTACGTTTAAGAATTGGTTGGGCAATTGATCTTCTTCTTAGATATTTTTCAGGATATTTTGGGACGTCAAATTCTTTATCTATCCAATCTTGATCATCCAAATCAAATTCATCTTCAAAGTCTGAAGAATTCTCTTTAAAAACATCAGCTTCCAAAACCTCAGCCTTAAGATTAACTAGTACGGAAGCCGCAAAAAATGCTTCGCTGGTCTCGGCTAAATCCTTCTGATATGAGATTTGACTATTTGAAGATTGATTAAAAGTATAAGTGTATTGCTCTAAAAAACTATCAATTACACTTATTACATCAATATCCCATGGATCAAGCTCACCTTTACCTGCGGCATCTTGAAGAAACTTAATCAACAATCTAGGGCCTAATTGTTGCCTATCAATAGGATTGAAATAAGTTATTTTAAAATAGATAAAATCTACTCACAAGATATCTTTTAATTTATTTAATGCCAAACAATATTGCATTAATTTAAAAAATTATATTGTTGGAGCTTTTAGGATATCATTTTTTTTAGTTCCTGAAAAAATATTTGCTTTAGCAGCACTTTTAATGGCAGTTAAATCTCTATCGACTAAATTATTGATAGATGCAATATAACTTTCAGTAACTAATCTTGGGTATAAACCTATTCCAATAATCGGTAAAAGTAAACAGGCAATAATATAAACTTCCCTTGGCTCTGCATCTATGAGTTTTCGTTCTTCTATTAATTTAGGATTTTCTTTACCAAAGAAAATTTCTCGTAACATTGAAAGTAGATAAATAGGAGTAAGTATTACACCGATAGCTGCTAAAGAAGCCATCACTACCCTAAAAGGAAGAGTATACACTTCATCAGTAACAAATCCTGTAAAAACCATCAATTCGGAAACAAATCCGCTCATACCAGGCAAAGCAAGAGAAGCCAATGAGCAAGCAGTCCATAAGGCAAACATGATTCTCATTTTTTGTCCTACACCACTCATTTCATCAAGTTTAAGAGTTTTTGTTCTGTCATAGGTAGCACCAACAAGAAAAAATAAACTTGCACCGATTAATCCATGACTAACCATTTGCAGCATAGCTCCACTTGTTCCAAGGCTACTGAAACTGCCTATTCCAATAAGAACGAAACCCATATGACTTATCGAACTATATGCAATTTTTCTTTTAAGATTTCTTTGAGCAAAAGAAGTTAATGCAGCATAAATGATATTGACTACCCCTAGAACTATCAATAATGGAGCAAATTGAGCATGAGCGACGGGTAATAATTGTGCATTAAATCTTAAAAGAGCATATCCTCCCATCTTTAATAAAATTCCCGCTAGAAGCATATGAACTGGAGCTGTAGCCTCTCCATGAGCATCTGGAAGCCAAGTATGCAGGGGTACTATTGGAAGTTTCACACCAAATGCAATTAAAAGCCCTACATAGCATAAAATTTGGAATTTTTGACTAAAATCTTGAGCTGCCAAGTGAGAAAACTCAAAGTTAGGAATTTCTGTACCATAGAAACCCATTGCTAACGCGGCAAGAAGAATAAAGATAGAACTACCAGCTGTATAGATAATGAATTTTGTCGCAGCATATTGTCGATTTTTGCCACCCCATATAGCGAGTAATAAATAAACAGGAATTAACTCAAGTTCCCAAGTTAGAAAGAATAAAAGCATATCTTGTACGGCAAACACAGCGATTTGCCCACCATCCATAACCAATATTAAAAAGAAAAATAACTTTGGTTTGAACTTTACTGGCCATGCAGCAAGAACTGCTAAAGCAGTTATAAAACTAGTCAATAATATTAACGGCATAGACATACCATCAGCGCCAACAGACCAAGTAAGACCTAAATCAGGGAGCCAACTAATATTTTCTTTAAGTTGAACATTTTCATTACTAATATCAAAGCCATTTATGTATGAACCTACAGTTATTAAAAAAGTAATTAATGCAATAGACAATGCAAACCATCTCACCTCTTTGCCATCCCCTTTATCTGGAAAAAAAGGTATCACAAATGCACTACCAATTGGGAATAAAATTGAAGCAGATAACCAAGGAAAATTAGACAATCCAGCGCCCAAAGTTCCCAACATTTGTGTCGCAAAATGTGTATAAAAATAAGTACTCAATTTAATAAGAAATTTATCTTAAATAAAGTCTAGAAATTTTCTGTATTTTTTCACCCCAATGGACAGTGAAGACACACAATTGTAATTATGATACTTAAGGAGATTGAAAACCAAATATAGCAACTAGTAAAATGACTCCTCCAAAAACAATAAGCGCATAAAATTGAGCCCTACCAGTCTCAAAATATTTTAAACCTTCTCCACTTCCTAAAGTTACAAGTCCAGTAAGATTAACGACGCCATCAACAACCTTAGAATCAACCTCTAAAACTTCTTTAGCAAGTTTCCTACTACCCTTAACAAAAAGTTTTTCATTAATATCATCTAGATACCATTTGTTGGATAAAAATCGATTAATGCTAGGAAACTTTTCGGCAAATAAAACTGATAAATTAATTTTTTTCACAAAATATGCCTGATAAGCAATAATGATGCCAGCTGATGCGATAAGTACCGAGGCAATTGCTAAAGGCAAAAATTCTTTAAATTCGAAGGCTTTTGCAGCAGTCTCTGCTTCTTCAGGATCTAGTAAATTTGCAATTTTGCTATCCCATGGAAGTCCCATAAAACCAATTATTACCGACGGTACAGCTAGAAATACTAAGGGAAATGTCATTGACCAGGGTGACTCATGGATAGAGCCATGTTCTTCATGCTCTTCTTCATTTTCTTCATCTAGGTTTGTTTTAGAGGCTATTAGAAGCTGTTTTTGCAATTCTTTATTATCCCCTCTGAAATCTCCTTCAAATGTCAAGAAATAAAGCCTAAACATATAAAAAGCAGTCATACCAGCTGTTAAAAGTCCTACGAACCAAAAAGCTGGAAATGATATAAAAGCATTTCCGAGTATCTCGTCTTTACTCCAAAAACCTGCCAGTGGGGGAATTCCACTAATTGCTACACAACCTATTAAAAATGTTGTTGATGTGTATGGCATTTTTTTTCTTAAACCGCCCATTAATCTCATATCTTGAGCTAATACAGGCTGATGACCAACTACTTCTTCCATAGCATGTATTACTGAACCAGATCCCAAAAATAGCATTGCTTTAAAGCAAGCATGAGTTACTAAATGAAAAATTCCTGCAACTGGTGCTCCACAACCCATTGCGAGCATCATATACCCAAGCTGAGAAACTGTGCTATATGCTAAACCTTTTTTTAAATCCATTTGTGTCAAAGCTATAGAGGCTCCTAAAAAACAAGTAATGGTACCAACTAAAGCAATAATGAACTGAATAGAGGGGAATATTGAATACAAAGGTTGAAGTCTTGCTACAAGAAAGATTCCTGCTGCAACCATTGTTGCAGCATGGATAAGTGCAGAAATGGGTGTAGGACCTTCCATCGCATCAGGCAACCACACATGAAGAGGAAACTGAGCGGATTTAGCCATTGGCCCTAAAAAAACTAAAAAACAAAGTAATAAAGCAGCCCAAATAGGTATCGAATGGTCAGATATCGATTGAGAAATTCCAGTAGCTATTTCATTAAAATCAAAACTATTTGTAGCCCAAAATAGGCCAAGAATTCCTAGTAATAAACCAAAATCTCCCACTCTATTAACAACAAATGCTTTTTGTGCAGCGTGTGCAGCGCCATCCCTGTCGTACCAAAAACCAACTAATAAGTAAGAACACATCCCAACCAATTCCCAAAAAACATAAATTTCTAATAAATTCGGACTAACTATCAATCCCATCATTGAACTACTAAATAATGCTAAATATGTAAAAAATCTGACATATCCTTTGTCATGCGCCATGTAACCATGAGAGTAAATCATTACCAGCAAAGTTATTGTAGTTACTAACGCAAGCATTACACTCCCCAAAGGATCAAGGACAAATCCCATTGGAATTGTAAAATCCCCTGCATTGGCCCATACAAATAATTTTTCTACTGATTGATAACCATTAACTTGTTCAATTAAAGCTTTATAACTAATTACCGCAGAAATCCCAACGAAAGAAATCAGACCTACAGAAACTATTTCTCTTGAATTATTAATTTTCTTGTTAATGCTTATTAGTCCTAAGCCAGAAAGCACTGCTCCAATTAGTGGAAAAACGGGGATTAACCAGGCAATTTCTGAAGCTTGTGGCATTTTTTAAAGAATTTATATTTTGATTTTAAACTGTCAATTGAAAAATTCAGACAAAAATGATGAATTAAATGTTTTAACAGCAATATTTATATATTGATGAGACCACCAAAGTACGCCTATTGCAATTAATATGCCAACTTGAGATAACCTAAAAAATTCTTTAATCTTAAATTCTTGCCTCCCCTCAAATATCGCCAAGAAAGGAATTATGGAAGTATTTTTTTTAAAATTTTCAAATTCTTCTCCAAATCTATATGCTAATCTCTTATCGCCATGCCAGATTGCAAAAAGGTGATGCAAAACTAAGCCAATAGAAGTTACTAATGTGAATGATGTGCCAATCCATAAAGTATGTGCAAAACACCAAATTATCTGACCAAATGCTTGTGGATGTCTTGTGATTCGCATTATCCCAGTTCCATAGATTCGTACTTTAGGTTTTAAAACGGATGGAATTTCTAGCAAATTGTAAGTAGCGGGATATAAAAATAAAAAACTTATTGCAGTTAAGACCCAAACGACCATAAAAACAAAATTATTGCCCTGTAAATTCCATAATCTGATTCCGTCATATCTATGAGCCAAAAAATAACTAATCAAGATAATTGCAGATGGCAAACTTAGAAAAACAAAACATAACCGCCATAATCTTGGACCCATAATAGATTCTGCTTTGATTCTTAAAGCAGCTCCGCCACTATGAATAACCGCAAAAATCAAAATTAAAATTAAAATGATAAGCGAAGTTTTATGAGTCTCCATATATTTAAATTGTTCAAATAATTTTTGTTCTTAACAAGAATGCTCCTAAGCATTAGAATTATAAGAAATTGTAGGCATAATAGATGCCAGAATTACCATTTACACTCGACCAATTAAGAATATTAAAAGCTATAGCAGCGCAAGGAAGCTTTAAAAAAGCAGCAGATCTCTTATATGTAACCCAACCTGCCGTAAGTTTACAAATACAAAATTTAGAAAAACAACTGGAAATCACAATTTTCGACAGAGGTGGTAGGAAGGCTCTATTGACTGAAGGAGGGAGACTATTACTTGAATATTGTGAACGAATTTTGAATCAATGCGACGAAGCTTGCAAAGCTATTGAAGATTTAAATAGCTTAAAAGGTGGCACACTTGTCATTGGAGCGAGCCAAACAACGGGTACCTATTTAATGCCGAGAATGATAGGACTGTTCAGACAAAAATACCCTGATGTATCTGTTCAACTTCAAGTTCATAGTACAAGAAGAACTGGTTGGAGTGTGGCCAATGGACAAATTGACTTAGCCATTATTGGCGGGCAATTACCTGGAGATTTGGAAAATTTGCTACAAGTCATCCCATATGCCACTGATGAATTGGCATTAGTTTTACCATCTAAACATCCACTTTCGACCAAAAAAGAGCTTCTAAAAGAAGACTTATACAAATTAAATTTTGTAACGTTAGACTCACAATCTACAACAAGAAAAGTTGTTGATAAACTTCTTCAAGATTCTGGGCTTGATATTCAAAGATTAAAAATTGAGATGGAACTTAACTCTCTTGAAGCAATCAAGAATGCAGTTCAATCAGGTTTAGGAGCTTCCTTTTTGCCTGTGGTTTCCATTGAAAGAGAATTATCAGCTGGAACAATCCACAAAGCATTCGTAGCTGACTTAGAAGTTAAAAGAGAACTTAAATTAATTACTAATCCGTCAAGATATACGTCAAGAGCATCAGAAGTATTTAAAAAAAATATTCTGCCACAATTTGCTAGTTTAGAAAGCCCTTTAAGGCATATATAATTTTTCAAAACTGAATTGCTTCTTTATTAATACCTACTCCTCCGTCTTCGGCTTGTCCATCGCCTTTTATTATAAATTTATTTTCATTTACATCAGTCTGATAAACGCACTTAACTATTGGCTTATCTCTGATAGAACCAATATAAGCAAAAGTATTCATCCTTTGCTTACATTCTCTTACATCTTCATTACTAATTGCACCCTGTTTTTGTAAAACTGTCCAATTCTCTCTTCTAATAACACAACCCGGCTGAAGAGCTGGTTGCGTTACAAAACTCGTAGATGGATTTAGAGTCGTATACATTTCAACATCAATTACAAAAGCACTAGCACCCCATTGTCTGCAAAATTCAGGATCTGGAACAGCCATATCTAATTGTTGTTGACTTGCTATATTTCCCTGCCCGCCATCAGTTGTGCTGGTAATAGCGCTCCCGATACCAACTCCTAAAATTAATACTCCAGCAAGGACTGCTATGGTTCCTGTACTAAAATTGATCTTTTGTTCAGAAGAAGCAGGCAATCTATTATTTCTTTGACCATACGGATCAATGTCCCTTGGATTTGGTGAATAATAACTTCTATTTGAGCCTCTTCTTGGCCTTCTATTTGAGAATGATCTATTCACAGCACTTCATTTGTCTTTGGTAAACCCATTGAATAATTCATTACTCTACAATCAGGGTTATAGCTAAGCTGACCATTTTGAAGCAAAAATTTAATCAAACCTTCAATTTCTGATCCTATTTTTCGAAGTTCATAATCATCTAAATCCTTTCCTGCTCTCTCTTTTATTAATTCATTGAATTTTTCATTTATTTTATTTAGAGAATCTTCGTTCCAAATAAATTCGTTATCAGGATCTAAATCAAGAGTTAGTTTATTGGGATGAAACTTTAATTCTTCATCTACCACTTCGGCAGTAAAAATTCTTACATGCCTAGTAGTCGATTTTAAAAGCATTTTTTCCATAATTTTAAGAAATAATCAACGAAAAAAACTATTATGTTCTAACTTTAATGTAGCTTATTAGTAAGTGTTAATTTATTTCTTGATTTAATAATGCGTGTTGTAATTGCTGGTGCAGGTTTAGCAGGTTTATCTTGTGCTAAATATTTAGTCGATAATGGACACATCCCTATCGTACTTGAAGCTAGAGATGTTTTAGGCGGTAAAGTTGCCGCATGGAAAGATGAAGATGGAGATTGGTATGAAACTGGGTTACATATATTTTTTGGAGCCTACCCAAATATGTTGCAACTTTTTAAGGAACTGGATATTGAAGATAGACTCCAATGGAAAAGTCATTCAATGATTTTTAATCAGCCATCAGAGCCCGGAACTTACAGCAGATTTGATTTTCCCGATATACCCGCGCCAGTTAATGGTGTATCAGCAATACTAAGCAATAATGATATGCTTTCATGGAATGAAAAGATTCTTTTTGGGTTAGGTTTAGTGCCTGCAATGTTGAGAGGACAAAAGTACTTAGATAAATGTGATACAAAATCATGGACAGATTGGCTAAAAGAGCACAATATACCGGAAAGAGTTAATGATGAAGTATTTATAGCGATGAGTAAAGCTCTTAATTTCATTGGACCGGATGAAATATCATCTACAGTTTTACTAACAGCATTAAACAGATTTCTACAAGAAAAAAATGGTTCTAAAATGGCATTTCTTGACGGAGCTCCTCCAGAAAGACTATGTCAACCAATTGTTGATTATATTACTGCTCGTGGTGGTGAAGTTCACATGAATAGTCCATTAAGGGAAATCAATCTTAATGAAGACAGCACTGTTAAAAGTTTTACTGTTGCCTCCTTAGATAAAAACGAAAAGAAAGAGCTAACGGCTGATGCTTATGTAAGTGCAATGCCTGTAGATCTCTTTAAATTAATGATCCCAAAACAATGGAAAGGGTTAGATGCTTTTTCAAAATTAGATGGCTTAAATGGTGTGCCAGTCATTAATATCCATTTATGGTTTGACAAAAAATTAACAGATATTGATCATTTATTATTTAGCAGATCACCACTGCTCAGCGTTTATGCAGATATGAGTATTACCTGCAAAGAATATGAAGATCCAAATAGATCAATGCTTGAGTTGGTTTTTGCACCAGCAAAAGATTGGATAAATAGGAGTGAGCAGGATATTGTTAATGCAACTATGGAGGAACTTAAAAAATTATTCCCAACTCATTTCATGGGAGACGATAAAACAAACTTACGAAAATATAAAGTAGTCAAAACTCCAAGATCTGTTTATAAAGCAGTTCCTGGATGCCAAGAGTTCAGACCTAGTCAAAAATCGCCTATTAAAAACTTCTTTTTAGCAGGTGATTATACTATGCAAAAATATTTAGCATCAATGGAGGGTGCTGTTTTAAGTGGTAAATTATGCGCAGAATCAATTAATAAGGAGTACTCCAAAATTCCTCAAAATGTTTCTGCATGAGATTTTCATCCCAGTAATTTAAAATTCATCTAAAACTTTTTGAAAAATTCAATTTCTCAACTAGATCAAGCATACGAGATATGCCGAAAAGAAACCCAAAAATGGGCTAAAACCTTTTACTTGGGAACGCTTCTGCTACCTGTAGAGAAAAGAAAAGCCATTTGGGCTATTTATGTTTGGTGTAGAAGAACAGATGAAATAATGGATAGCTTAGAAGCTTCAACTAAATCGCAAGATGAACTAGCAGAAAATTTAAACGAATGGGAAGAAAATACAAAGAATGTTTTTAAAGGCAACATTAAATCCGAATTAGATGCCGTTCTACTAGACACCATCGAAAAATATCCACAAAGTATTCAACCTTATCTAGACATGATAGATGGCCAGAGAATGGATCTTAATAAATTTAGATACAAAGATTTTGATGAATTAAAACTCTATTGTTATAGAGTCGCAGGGACAGTTGGTTTGATGACTCAGAATGTCATGGGAATTGATAGTGCGTACACATCCGCTCCATGGAGTGCCAAACCTGACCCCTCAGAAGCCGCTATAGCTCTAGGTATAGCTAATCAATTAACGAATATATTGAGAGATGTCGGCGAAGATAGGCAAAGAGGTAGAATTTATCTTCCTCAAGAGGATATTGAAAAATTTAATTATTCTGAAGAAAAACTTTTAAAAGGTGAAATAAACAAACAATGGAAAGCACTAATGAACTTTCAATTAAATAGAGCTCGCGATTGGTTCCAGAAATCTGAAGATGGAATCAAATGGTTATCTTCTGACGCAAGATGGCCTGTTTGGACATCCTTACGACTTTACAGAGGAATATTAGATTCTATAGAAAGGCTAGACTATGATGTCTTTAATAATAGAGCTTATGTAAAAAATTCAGTAAAAGCTTTTGAAATTCCTATATCTTTTTTAATTTCTCGAATTAGATGACTAAGCAGGAGTCTTCTGATTAGCCAACAAATCTTTTAATTTAGATAGTTCTCCAGCCCATCTTGGATCAGGAGCTTCTAAGTTAGGTGCATCACTGTGAACAATTTTCTTAAAGTCTTTCCGCTTCTTATTCTTATTTAATTTTCCACTATTTCTTTTATTTGAAGCAGAATCTTTCTTTTCTGATAGCTCTACTCTTAATTTAGAACCATTAAATTCAAAACCATTTAACTTTTGAATTAATAAATTAGCATTATCTTCATTATTAGAAGTCGCAAAACCAAAACCCCTGCATTCCTTAGTTTCCTTATCTAAAACTGCTTTAAATCTAATCGAATCAGAAACTGACTTTAAAAGTGTATCAAATTCTTTTGGATTAAATCCTTGTGGTAAGTTACCAATGTAAATGCGAATACTCATAAATTTTTAAAAATGATTTTGAAGTCTGAACTTCTAAACAAAACTAAGCTATGTGTATTTAATCACATTTTGGCGCATTTTGTTCAATCCATCGCTTTGCTTTATAAATAGCTTCATCAAAATTATTCAATCTCTTATATGCAAGTTCCTTAGAAAGATACTGTAAAAGCTCTCCCAAGATAGGTCCATCCTTGATTTCCAAATTTTTTTTAATTACATCACCATTAACTATGTTTGAGGGATGAAATAATTTATCATCGTTGTCACGCCATCTATGAAGCCAATCTAATTGTAAGTTTTCAGGTAAATAAAAAATAAAAGATGGCAGAAACATTTCTAATTCTTGATGTAATTTAAATCTGTCAAATTCATCTAACTGAGCGATATTTTTGTTTTTCAAGAGAAGGTGCCATTTTCGCAATAACTTATTTTTTGCAATATCAGCTTTACTAAATTGCAGTTTCTCTAAAGTTACAACATCTAAGATTTGAGCAATAAAAAATGATGGTAAATATTTATCTTGTTCTTCCTGATCAAGTTCTCCATAATTAATTTTCTCTAAATCCAAATAAAAAGAATCTTCAAATAAATTTTCAGTATCAAATATATTTAATTTTTTTATCAACAATACTGCATCAAGAGCATTTGCACCATTTACTATTTTCTGTATTTCATAAGTAATTCTCTCTTTTGCGACAAGATGTAAGTTCCTTTTATTTTTTTTTATAAAATCAAGTAATCTTGAATCAATTTTAAAATTCAATTCTGAAACAAATCGAAAACATCTTAAAATTCGTAAAGGATCATTTAATAAATTGTTTTCAGAATGAGTTCTAAGCAAAGAAATCTCAAGATCTTTAAGACCATTTAATGGATCAAACAAACTCTTCTTATCAAATAAAAAAGCAATTGAATTAATCGACAAATCTCTAGAACATAAATCTCCTTCTATGGAAGATGAAACTTGATTAGCAATATCAATATAAATATTGTTAAGAATAATTCTTACTACTTCTCTTTTTTTATCTAAAATTATTAATTTTGATCTAATATTATCTGCAATCTTTTTACCAATTTCAATTGCATTTAAAGGTACCACAATATCAACATCCAACTTTTCAGTTTTTCTTCCCAAAATAATATCTCTTATATAACCACCAACCAAATATGATCCTGTAGGTAAAAAACCTAAGATTAAATCCAAATTATGAACTTTTATACTTGTTTCTAATTCATCAATTATTAGTGTATGATCTGTGTGAAAGCTCTTTTTCATTTTATTTATTAATTATGTGCATTTGCATCAACTGTAAATGGGTTGATAGATGTATCACATATCATGATGTTGAAAATAATCATGGTGTTGATCATATTTGTGATCTACCTGATTTTAAAGCAAAAAAACCATTCATTCATGTCAATATAGTTAAAGATAATAATGGTGATTATAAAACTGATTGGGATGTTCAATCTTGTGAAAGTTTTGAAAATGAATTTGGTAAATGGTCTAAATGCAACCCTGGTATGGAATTACCTGTTTAAAGGTAATAGATGACAAATAAACTTCAACAAAGAGAAAATTTCTCTACATTAGTGATTCATAGCACAGATAATTCTTTTGGCTTTGGGTATAGAAAAAACAGTAATTCTGAATCTGATGAATTATTCATCAAAAAATTTGATAATGACCTTTGCAACATCTTAATAAATGATCTTAACAACTTCATTTCCAAAGAAAATTTACAAGAAATAAATAGGTTATCTGTCAGTGTAGGTCCTGCAAATTTTAATGCTTCTCGACTTATTGTAGTTTTAGCAAGAACTATCTCACAACAAATCAATTGTCCTCTAGACAGTTTTAGTTCATTTGAAATAATGGCAAAAAGAATTGCATCAAAAAATAATATCTTGATAAACAAAAAATCATTCTGGATCTACAAAAAATTAAAACGAAAGGGTGTTATTGCTGGTAAATATGAAATTTGTCATAACGAAAACAATCCCTCGGATCTAGTCATTCGAGAAACAGTTTTACCAAAAGTAGTCAAAGATCTTGATAGTAGAGAACCTTTTTTTGAAGCTATTTACGATGATAAAGAAGATTTAAGAGAACTATTAGATTTATCTAATAAAAATTTATTAAATTCAAATATAGATTCCTGGAAAAAAGTTTTGCCTCTTTACCCTCTTTCTCCAATTAACTAAATATTCATCCAATTAAAGAATTAATTTGATCTTGAAGATGCATTGTTACATAATTCAGATCATCTCTTGATGAACTTTGTGGAGGTTGAACAGGTTTTCCCACTTTAATAACTATTTTTGAAAATAAAGGAATAAAATATCTAAATCTTATTAGTCTATGTGAATTAACTATTGCAACAGGCAATAATAATTTTTGATTTTTAAAGGCTAATAATGCTGCACCTTGTTTGGGCTTATTTACTCGACCATTTTTTTGACGAGTGCCATCAATAAAAATTCCAATACAATTATCATCTGATAATTTCTTACATGCTGTTTTAATTGTGTTTTTATCAGCAATTCCTCTTCTTACAGGATACGCTCCACAAGCCTTGATAATAAAGCCGAGGAAAGGGATTCTAAAAAGCTCTGCCTTGGCCATAAAAGATATATTACGTCCAAGGGCATGCCCTAATAAAGGAGGATCAAGTAAAGAACCATGATTAGAAACCATGATAAAGGAATCTTTTTGCGGAATATTGTCTCTACCTATTAAATGACCTTTAAAAACAAATTTATAAATAGGAAATACAAAAAGCTTGCTAACTAATTCATAGATTAATTTTTGAATAGTATGATTTTTCATACAAATTAATAAGATATTTGATCAGAAGATGATACTTGAGAAATTTTTACATCTTTAAGATGTCTTTTTGCTAAACCACTTAGTACATTAGAAGGGCCAATTTCGACAATATGAAGATCACTATCTTTTGCCATTAAATCCATAGTTTCTCGCCACCTCACTCCATTACACATTTGCTTTTCTAATCTAATTTTAAGCTCGTTTGGATCGCTACACAGTGAAGGTTCATAATTACTTATCACAGGGAAAGAAGGATTGTTAAATTTAATCTTTTTTAAATACTCACAAAATTTTGATGAAGGTTCATTCATAAATGGTGAATGAAATGCTCCTGAAACATTTAATTTCAAGAATCTTTTACAAGCAATTTCTTTCGATAAATTATCTAAGGCTTCAGTAGATCCTGATAAGACAACTTGGGAAGAGCTATTATCATTAGCAATTACAATATCATCAATTTTTTGCACTAATAAATCAAGTTGATTTCTATCAAAACCAATTACTGCTGCCATAGATCCTTTACCAGCATTGACCATTAATTGAGACCTTTCTTTTATAAGAGAAACACAATCTTCGAATGAAAAAACATCCGAACAATATAGTGCAGTGATTTCTCCAAGACTGTGTCCCGCAACATAAGTTGGTTTAAATCCATTTTCCTTTAATGCATCTAATAAAATTGATTCAACTAAAAAAAGACAAATTTGTGTATTTTTTGTGTAATTCAAATCAAGAAGAGGATTTGTTGGTTCAGTATTTAATTCACAAATTTCAAATAAATTTCTCTCAAATATCTCAGAAGCATAGCTAAACCTCTCTTTTGTGATCGGCAGATTTTCAATTTGTTTTGCCATTCCAATTTTTTGCGAACCCTGTCCAGGGAATACCCATGCAACTTTCATAATGCTCCTTTTTTTAACCCCATTTAATTAGGGCTGCACCCCAACTTAGCCCAGCACCGAAACCACTTGTAGCAATAATATCATTTTGTTTAATTCTATAATCTCTTACAGCCTCATCCATCATTAGTGGAATTGTTGCTGCTGACGTATTGCCATATTTTTCTAAATTGCTAAGAATCTTTTCTCTGGGAATTTTTAACCTTTCTCCTACAGAATCCAATATTCTTTGATTAGCTTGATGCAACAAGAGCCAATCAACTTGATCAGAATTATATTTCATTTTTTTCAACAACTTTTGAAGAATTAGGGGAACTTCTTTAACTGCGAATTTATAAACTTCCTGACCATTCATCTGAATTGGAGAAAAACCTCCACTTAAAAAGTCAATTTCATCAACTATTGAATCCTTATTATTTATTGATGGAAGATTAAGAAAAGAACCCCTCCCCCCATCAGTTCTCATATCAAAACCTATAAAATTATCAAATTCATTTGTGGCTTCAATTGCTAATGCACCGGCACCATCTCCAAAGAGAATACAACTTCTTCTATCATTCCAATCAACAAAACTTGATAATTGATCTGCTCCAATAACAATAGCCCTTTTAAAACTACCCCCTTTTAAAAATTGTGAGGCTGTTATTAAGGCAAATAAAAAGCCACTACAAGCTGCAGTTAAATCGAAAGCTACAGCATTAGCTGCCCCTAATTTAGCTTGAATGGATGGAGCTGATCCAAATAAATCATGAGGAGTAGAAGTAGCTAAAACAATCAAATCAATCGTTTTAATATCCCAATTAGCCATTTCTATAGCAGTTAGAGCAGCCTTATAGCCCATCTCAGTAACATTATCTTCTACGCTCGAGATTCTTCTCTCAGAAATACCAGTTCTAGATTGTATCCATTCATTGCTTGTATCAACCTTTTGACTAATTTTTTGATTGGTTAGGATTTGATCAGGTACATAACTTCCACTTCCCTTGAATGACACTCCAATCTGATTAAAATTTATTCCTTCCAAAAGAATTTTTTAGTTACTTATATTAGTCAAACATAAATTTGACTCAATATGTTTTATGAATTTAAAACTTGAAGCTTTTGCAGTTGATTTAAATTGTCCATAACACCATGATTTACTGCAGAGTGGGCCAAGCGAAGAGCACTAACTACTGATAAAGATTTGCTACTTCCATGACCAATAACGCAAATACCATTCACCCCAAGTAATAAAGCTCCTCCATGTTCGGCATGATCTAACCTTTTCTTAATTCTTAGTAGATTACTTCTTAAAAAAGCTGAACCAACTTTCCCCCTTCTTCCACGAGGTAGCTCAGATCTCAAAATATCTAATAAAACTCCTCCCACAGATTCAAGAAATTTCAATAATATATTTCCAGTAAATCCATCACAGACTACTACGTCGAAACTACCTGATAATACATCTCTCCCTTCACAGTTACCTCCAAAATCAAAACTTTTTTCAGAGGAAAGTAATTCATATGTTTTTAGGGATAAATCATTACCTTTACATTCTTCTTCTCCAATATTTAAAAGACCAATTCTTGGTTTTTTTACTTGTAAGACATCCTTTGCATAAATATTACCTAGAAGTGCAAATTGATGCAGATAAGATGGCTTACAATCAGTATTAGCACCGACATCTAAAACTAATACCGGGCGAGTTTGATCCCTTGTTGGAAATAATGCTCCTATGGCTGGTCTATCAATCCCTTTCAATCGCCCAATTCTAAATATGGCAGAAGCCATCATGGCGCCTGAATTACCCGCTGAATAAACAGCTTCAGCTTTATTATTTTTTACTAAATCCATTGCAACATTTATACTTGCATTTTTCCTTTTTCTAACTGCAGTAGCTTCTTCATTCATCCCAATAGGATCTCCACTATCAATTAATTCAAGACGATTATTATCAACTGCATTTTCTAACAATTCTGCTAAACCTGTTTTTTCTGCTGCAACTTTAACTGTTTCAATTTTGCCTACGAATTTTATATTTATTGGAAATCTACTTATTGCTTCAAGGCAACCCTCAAGAATTGGACCAGGAGCATAATCTCCACCCATACCATCAACAGCAATCCAAATTCTTTTAGATTGAGATTCTTCCACCCTATCTAAAATATTATCGTTATTTTGTAATCTTTTTAATGGGTCAAAAACTAATGGCTGTAATGTATTTTTAGCTATTGAGCTAGCATTTGAAACAACACTGCTGGCGGTATTCACAACAGATTCAGCGCTTGAAACCACATTACCTGCAACATTACCTGCAACATTACTCGCGACATTACTAGCTGTGCTCACGACAGAGCCAGCACTAGAAACTACATTACCCGCAACATTACTAGCAGTTACCGCAGAACTAGCAGCAGTATCTACTAATGAAGTTACAGCCGTGTTTCTTTTGTACCAGATAACTAATCTTCTGATAGCTCTGGGCTTGTTAATTTTTTGTGCACTTTCTTTCCCCATTTATTTACCATCAAAAGGAGTAATATCTACAATTCTTTGAAAAAGATATCCTGTGCCCCTCGCTGTTAATATCAATTCAGGATTTGCTGGATCAGCCTCAAGTTTTGATCTTAATCTTGATATATGGACATCGACTACTCTCGTATCTACATGTCTCTCAGGTGTATATCCCCAAACTTCCTTCAAAATTTCTCCTCTACTAAAAGGCTCACCTGACCTACTTACCAAAAGCTCTAAAAGACTAAATTCCATACCGGTTAATCTAATTCTCTCATCGCTTTTAAAAACTTGTCTTCGATTTGTATCAATTTTTATATCAGTAACTAAAATTAATCCTGAATTAGGCATTCCAGGAATTTGTTCTTTGTCAATTCTTCTTAAAACACATCTAATTCTAGCTTCTAATTCCTTAGGACTAAATGGTTTAACAACATAATCATCAGCACCTAATTCTAAACCTGTTATCCTGTCTGCAACATCTCCTAACGCAGTTAACATAACAATGGGAACATCAGAATCTTTCCTTAATTCTTGACAAACTCCATAGCCATCTAATTTTGGCATCATAACGTCAAGTACTACTAAATCAGGCTCATAATCTTTAAATAACTTTAATGCTTCTTTACCATCACTTGCAGTTACTACTTTGTAACCAATCATGGAGAGGCGCGTCTCCAAAATTCTTCTAATACTTGCCTCGTCATCTGCGACAAGAATTGTTTCTTTAGTTTGACTAGATAGAGCCATTTGTTTCTATTAGCTAATCAGTAAGAGAATTAATTATTATCCTAATCTAACTTGTAGAGGGGCAATATCCCAAACATTCTAGTTCTAATACTTGATTAAAAAACTAAATGTCTAGCAAATTATCTACTTTTATTTGTCAGAATTGCGGATCTGAAACTTCACAATATTTTGGTAGATGCTTAAATTGCAACTCATGGAATTCCATTGTTGAAGAAATAAAAAGTAAGAGGTCTAAATATCAAGAAATAAAAAATAGTAAACAATCTATACCATTTAACGAGATTTCATCAAAAAAAATATCAAGATTTACAAGTGGTTTTAGGGAATTTGATCGAGTGCTTGGAGGTGGAATCGTACCTGGATCTGTTGTTTTACTTGGAGGAGAACCAGGCATAGGTAAAAGCACAATAGTTCTTCAATCAGCAGGAAAAATATCTCTCAATGAGAAAGTTTTATATGTAACTGCAGAAGAATCTTTAGAACAAGTAAAAATTAGGTGGGAAAGATTAAATCAAAGTAGTATTGATTTAAAAATTTTTGCAGAAACCAACTTATCCCTAATTATTGAAGAAATCAAACGGTTAAATCCAAGTTTCGCAATTATTGATAGTATTCAAGCCATCCATAATCATGAAATGGAAAGTTCGCCAGGATCGGTCTCTCAAGTAAGAGCATGTTCATCTGAATTGCAAAATCTCGCCAAAGACAATAACATTGCCCTTTTAATCATTGGTCATGTCACCAAAGATGGTGCTTTAGCTGGCCCTAAAACTCTGGAGCACTTAGTTGATACAGTAATAAACTTTGAAGGAGATAATATTTCCTCACATAGATTATTAAGAAGTATAAAAAATCGATTTGGATCAACCTTTGAAATTGGAATTTTTGAAATGCTTGAACAGGGCTTACGAGAGATAAAAAATCCAAGTTCAATTTTTACAAATAAAGAAAATATTTCAGGTGTAACAACTACTATTACAAATGAAGGTACTAGACCATTAGCAGTTGATATACAAGCACTTGTAAATAAAACTTTCTACAGTAACCCAAGACGAACTACAACTGGAATTAGCATAAATAGATTACATCAAATTCTAGCTGTTATTGAAAAACACGTAGGCATAAAATTATCTGAATTTGATTGTTATATAGCTACTGGCGGGGGTTTTGAGATTAATGATCCTTCATCTGACTTAGGTGTAGCAATATCAATTTTATCAAGTTTGAAAAATATTCCTCCTTTAGTAAATAGCTCATTTATTGGGGAATTGGGATTGAGCGGTCAGGTTAGAAAATCTAATAACCTTCGAACAAAGATAGAAGAAGCTATAAGACTAGGTATCAAAAATATCGTAGTACCAAAATTAGAGGAGGAAATAAATAATAATTTTCAAAATCTAATAAATATCAAAGAAATTTCCAATATTAAAGAAGCAGTTGACTATTCTTTATCAGAGTAAAAAAATTACAGGTATATATCTATTGAACTTCTTCCTGAGTTTTTCAACCAATTTTCAATATCTAGATACCCACCTGGATAAAGTCTCACTGCTTTAGACCAGACTTCAGCAGCTTTATCAAACCAAATATCTCTCTGATCTAAATCACCATTTTGCTCTGCATATCTTCCCCTTTTCTCATAAATTAAACCTATATTTTTCAAGCATGATGGCTGTTTGGGATTTTCTTCTAATGCTTTTTCATAAGTTTCAATAGACAAATCCTCTTCACCATTACTCATATATATTATTGCCATATTTTTTAAAGTCTCGCCCCTATCAATTTTATTTTCTTCAAGCAGTAAACTCTCTTTATAATACTCTAACGCCTCCGAATAATCCCCATTATTTTGTGCAGCTAAGCCATCTCTATAATATATATAGGCCTTTTTTTCTTTCTCAGCGATAGGCATTATTTTTACAATAGATTCAGCAATTACAGTAAAAGCTTTATCAATAAAGTTGTCTCTGTTTTGATTACTAGGCACTGTTCTAAATCTAAATAAAATTAATATAGTAATTTAAAAAATAACTATTTAAAAAATCTATTACATTTATTATTATAGTTAAAAATAAGGTCAAGCATTAACTTGCTTTTAAAGTGAAAAATATGGAGAGCATTCAATTAAACATTACAGGAATGAAGTGCGGAGGTTGTGTTAGTACTGTTGAAAAAATATTGAATAATTCTGACGGTATTGAAAATGTTTCTGTTAACTTGCTTACTGAAAGTGCATATTTTGAAATTACCCAGAATCATATAGAGATAGAATCAGTTCTCGAAAATCTAAAAGAGAATGGTTTCCCATCAAAGATTTACATCAATGATTTTTCAAAAAAAATAAATAAATCAGAACTAGAAAAAAAAAAGAAATGGAATAATCAATGGAAAAAACTAACTTTTGCCCTATTACTTTTATTCTTTTCAGGTTTAGGTCATCTAGCAGAAGGAAGATATATAAATTTTCCAATATTAGGTAATATATTATTTCACGCTTCATTAGCAACGTTAGCTCTATTATTTCCTGGCAGAGGAATAATTATTAATGGATTTAAATCATTTATTAAGAACCATCCAGATATGGATTCTTTAGTAGCCCTTGGAGTAATTAGCGCATATACAACAAGTCTTCTATCACTAATATTTCCTGCCACTGGTTTTCCTTGTTTTTTTAATGAACCAGTTATGCTGTTAGGCTTCATACTAATTGGGCGTTTCTTAGAAGAAAGAGCAAGATATCAAACTGGTTCATCCATTGGAGAATTATTAGATCTTCAACCAGAAATGGCAAATATCTACACAGAAGACAATCACATAAAGTCGATAAGAGTAAATACTTTAAGACCTGATCAAGAGATTCAAGTTTTAGCAGGAGACAGAGTACCTGCTGACTGTATCGTTACACAAGGTAATTCATATGTTGATGTTTCACATATTACTGGAGAATCCAAACCTATCGAGGTAAAAGAAGGCGAAATTCTATCTAGTGGGTCTTTAAACCTTAATTCAACTCTCAGACTTAAAGTACAAAAGGTCGGAGGGGATTCTTCTCTTGCAAAACTAGTAAATCTTATTGAGTCTGTAAACGCAAGAAAACCTCGTATTCAAAGAGTTGCTGATGAAATTGCAGGCAAATTTACTTACTTTGTACTTATTTTTGCTACTTTAACCTTCTTCTTTTGGTGGAAGGGGGCAAGAAACATATGGCCAGATTTATTAAGTCATAATAATCAATTAATCACACATTCAAGCCACACACTTCATAGTTCGCTTGGTAGTAATGCTGAGAATTTCCTTAGTTTAGCAATTCAATTGTCAATTGCTGTTTTAGTAATAGCTTGTCCTTGTGCCTTAGGTTTAGCAACCCCAACAGTAATAACTGTTGCATCAGGTAAAGCAGCAAAAAAAGGAGTTTTATTTAAAGGAGGTGACAAAATAGAAATGGCTTCAAAAATTAATCATATTATTTTTGACAAGACAGGTACTTTAACAAAAGGTAAGCCTTTCATTGTTGATTATAAAAATAATGATGATCATTCATTTTTATTAAGAATAGCTGCCAGTTTAGAAAAGGAAAGCAGGCATCCAATCGCAGATGCCTTAATTCAAGAAGCAAAAAAACAAAATTTAAGTTTATTTCCAATAAAAAAAATTTTCAATCATACAGGTAGAGGTATTTCTGGAGAACTAGAGTCAATTGATGGACTTATAAATATTGGAAATATTGAATGGCTAGTAAGTAAAGGAATAATTATTGATAGTGATGCAAAAAAAGTCATTGAAAATGAAGAGACAAAAACGAACACCATCATTGGAGTCAGTATCAAAGATAAGTTATTAGGCTTTGTCTTCTTAGGAGACTTACTCAGAGATGATTCAATTAAAACAGTTCAAAATTTAAGAGAAAACAAATTTAAAATTAATATTTTAAGTGGTGATAGGAAACAAACAGTTTTAGCTTTAGCAAAAAAAATTGGTTGTAAAGAAACAGAAGTAAAATGGGATCTTCTTCCTGAAATGAAGCTAAAGACTATAGAAAATTTAAAAATTAATAATAAAGTAGCAATGATTGGTGATGGAATTAATGATGTTCCAGCCTTAGCATCTT
The DNA here is from genome assembly GCF_000015645.1 of Prochlorococcus marinus str. AS9601. NCBI lineage: Bacteria > Bacillati > Cyanobacteriota > Cyanophyceae > Synechococcales > Prochlorococcaceae > Prochlorococcus > Prochlorococcus marinus. The sequence continues at coordinate 137,802 of NC_008816.1, read as the reverse complement.
CAGACCTAGGAATTGCGGTGGGATCAGGTACTCAAATAGCCAAGGCAAATGCAGATGTAGTATTGATGGGAGATCAACTTAATAGATTACCCTACGCCTTTAATCTTGCAAAAAATACTATAAGAAAAATAAAGCAAAATCTAACATGGGCTTTTGGTTACAACTTACTAGCTATCCCTTTAGCAGCGGGCATTTTATTCCCTAAATACGGTATTCTTCTTACTCCCTCAATAGCAGCATTATTGATGGCTATTAGTTCTATTACAGTTGTAATCAATGCTTTATCTTTGGATTGAATGAAAGGAAAATTTATCGTTATTGAGGGTATTGATGGATGTGGTAAAACCACCCAAATAGATGAACTATCTAAGTGGCTACCCAACAGTGGTTTAATAAAGAAAGGGTCTAAATTAATCACAACTAGAGAGCCAGGAGGCAGTCTTTTAGGAAAAAAACTTAGAGGACTGATTCTTGATAATAATAAAAATAACAAGCCTTCATCTCTTGCGGAATTATTACTTTATTCAGCGGATAGAGCTGAACACGTTTCCAAAATTATTTCACCTGCTTTAAATAATAATGATTGGGTAATAAGTGATAGATTTTCTGATTCCACACTGGCTTATCAAGGTTATGGAAGAAATATAAATTTAGAAATAATTAAAAATATTGAATCTATTGTGTGTCAAGGAGCATCCCCTGATCTCACTTTCTTCTTAGAAATTTCTCCAGAAGAGAGCATATTCCGAAGAAAAAATGAAATTCCAGACAGAATAGAATCAGAAGGTATTAGATTTTTAGAAAAAGTAAATGAAGGATTCAAACTAATTGCCAAACAAAAAAACTGGAAAGTAATATCAGCTTCACAAAATATTCAAACTATTTCTAATCAAATTAAAGAGACTTTGCTAAACAATTTTTCTAATAACAAATGATTAAGGTTAAAAAAGATAATTTTTTCTTGAATGAAGAAGTCAATACCTGTCTTAACAACATAATTAAAAATAAATCATTTGCTAATGGTTATATATTTTATGGTGCTGAAGGACTAGGTAAAAAGCAAACTGCTCTTCAATTTATACAAGAGATTTTCAAAAAGTCTTCACCAAGCAAAAATCTTGAAGAGAAAATTAAAAACAATAACCATCCTGATTTTTTAATTATTGAACCTGATTCTCTTTTAGAAACAAAAAGTTCAGGTGGTTCCGATCTTGAAAAAAAAACAAAAAGTGGATCTGAGATTATTAAAATTGCTCAAATACGTAATATCAAAACTTTTCTTAGTCAAAAATCAATAAACTCAGAAAAAAAAATTGTTTTAATTATTGATGCACACCTCTTAAACGAAGCAGCCTCAAATTGCCTTTTAAAAACTCTAGAAGAACCTAGTAACGGCATTTTTATTTTACTAACATCTAAATTAAACCTTCTCTTAGATACGATCATCTCAAGATGTCAAATCGTAAGATTTCGATCTTTTTCTAGTCAACAAATAAAGTCTATTTTAAAAGAATATTTAGATACTTCTAAATCAAATATTAATGCAAAATTAGAATTTGAAGATTTAATAAACTCTGCAAATGGATCTCCAAATCAATTATTGAAAAATATTGAAATTTGGAATGATTTTTCAGATGAAATTATAATTAAATTGAATTCTCCAGTAAAAAATAGTCTCGAAATATTAGAAATATCTAAATTAATATCTGAAAAATTAGAAATTTTTCAACAGATCAGTTTAGTAAATTTAATTCAAACTGTTTGGTGGAGAAAGACAAAAAATATAGGTTTAGTTAAAAAACTTGAAAAATTAAAATACCTCTTAAGAAAAAGCATCCAACCAAGGTTGGCATGGGAAATTACTTTTTTAAAAATTTCGATGGAAGATATATGATTTTAATCTACTGCAGAATTAATCAAATCAGGATTTCTGGTTTTAATAAACTCCTGCCTTGCAGTTTCAACTTGAGAACCAATAGGTAACTCAAGACAATATCCAGCACCGTATACAGTTTTTATATAAATAGGTTTACGGGGATCGGGTTCAAGTTTAGTGCGCAAGTGTCTAATATGAACTCTTATTGTCTCAATATCATCATCAGGTTCATATCCCCATACTTCTTTAAGAATTAATGCTGGCGATACAGTTTGACCATGCCTCTGCAAAAGACAATGGAGTAGTTCAAATTCAAGATGCGTTAACCTAACAGGAGATTCAAACCATATAGCTTCAAATCTTTCCGGAACAAGAGTTAATGGGCCATAATTTAATATTTCTTGCTGGTTACTAGAATTTAATTGTGCTCTGTTGGTTCTTCTTAATAAAGCTTTTATGCGCACGTGTAACTCTTCTAGATCGAATGGTTTAGTAATGTAATCATCTGCTCCAGAATTAAACCCAGTAACTTTATCTTTAAGGCCGCCCAAAGCAGTTATCATCAAAATTGGTATATTCGATGTTCTTTCATCTCTTCTTAGTCGCTGGCATAAAGTTAATCCATCAACACTTGGTAGCATTAAATCTAAGAGTATTAAATCTGGTGAGTATTGAAGAGCTAATGCTTGTCCTTTAATTCCATCTTCAGCTTTTTGGACATCGAAACCAGAATGTTCTAAATGCCTAGCAACTAAATCACGCATGTCACGATCGTCTTCAATTAAAAGGATTGAAATTTTCATATTAATAAACTATTAAATTAAAATTAAGTTTTGGTAATATGATTCTCTCAAGAATTTATAAAGATTGCTGAATTAGTGTTAACAATTTTATCAATTCAATTTATCAAATAACTAAGTAATAACAGTCGATTAGGGAGAAATTACAAATTTTTAAAAAGTTTAAATTTTAGAATTTCTTCCGATTCTATTTACTTTTTCTTCATAATCAAGGAATTATTAGAAACAAACCATGGTTTAAATTGAAAGATTATCCGACTAAGATTTGCAATGTTAAGTTTAGAAAAATTTAATTAATTGGATATTTTCAGTTTTCAAATAATAGTTAACAAAGTTAATATTTTTGATTTCTCCAGAATGATTAAACTCATAATTTTGTATATATTAAAAAAAAATTTAAATATCTATGAAAAACAAGTCTATTATCTATTCTGATTTATCAAAAAAACAACTAGAAACTCTTAAAGAACTATACATTCAAAAAAAAGTTGAATCAATGAGTCACCAAGAACTTAAACAATATGTATTAGAAATTATTTCTCATCAGATAAACGACACTATTGGCAAAGAAGAGGAAATGGAGGCATGGAGAGAAATGTCAGCTTTTTTTGGAGAACAATTTGAAATAAATATCTTAGAAATACAAACAAAATACAATGACAATATAAACGTAATTGAAACAGAAATAGATTCTCAGAAGCAAAGAATAGAATTACTTGAAAGAAATAATTTGGATCAAGAAAAAAAGGATATGTGGGATGATTAGAATTTCCCAAATGGTGTAGTAATTCAAATGATATAAACAAAATATGTCTTAATTTTAAAAAATGAAAATCATTCAAAGAGCTTATTTTTTTTATGGAGAATTTAGTAAATGTTCTAATTACTGTTCTAAAAAATATTTTCTTAATTAATAACTAAAGTTTAAAAAAGGGGTAAATTGAATTTTGTTTAATGTTCTATATACTGTTCTTAATATTATATCAAATATACTGATTTTATCTTCAGCAAACCACTATTTGAAAAATATGAGGTCAAAGAAATAAAAAAGTCACCTTTTAAGGGTGACTTTAGATAACTTTTTAAATTTATAAACTCCCCGGGCGGGATTCGAACCTGCGACCAATCGATTAACAGTCGATCGCTCTACCGCTGAGCTACCGAGGAATATAGGATGAATCTAGCTCTTTAAAGTGCCTTATGACAAGTACAAGGATCAATTATATTGAAATTTTGATGGTTCTTGCCAACTAGATAAAAAACCATTTTTTAACTCTGCTACTGCATCAGCATAAGTTAATTCTTCATAACGATGTGTAATCCACAAAGCAGATAAAGGTTTTCTATGGTCACTTGTAAGATTTTTAATAGTTCGTAAAACTTTTAATTGGCTGGTTTGATCAAGTAAAGCTGTAGGCTCATCTAAAAGAATAAAATTTCTATTACTAATCAGAGCACATGCAATACTTAAGCGTTGTTTTTGTCCACCGCTTAAAGTATGAACTGGCCTTTTTTCAAAACCAGTCATTCCTACCTGATCAAGCACATATTCAATTTTTTTATTAATTTCATTTTGATTTATATTCTGATTAATATTAATCAAAAGTTCACTCCTACAATTTGGCATCAATATTTGATGATCAGGGTTTTGAAACACCATGCCAATATTTGCATTAGAAACAATGTCACCATTTTTGGGGTTGACTATTCCATTAATTAATTTTAAGAGAGTACTCTTTCCGCTCCCGTTTTTACCTACCACCATCCAAAAACCAGGTTTTTTTATTGAAAAGTTACATTTAAAAATTAAATTTTCTTTTTCTCCAGGATATGAAAAAGAAACATCTTTGAATTTTATATGAGGTATTTCATTTTCAAAGGATTCTCGCATTAATTCAATCAATCTATATTGAGAGAAAATCCTGGTCTTTTAGCTCCTCCTGCTACTGACGATTTTTCATATATCTGAACAGAAATAATTTCTTTAGCTCTTACAGCAATTACTTTATCTTGCACTTTGTCACACCTTAATTCGATCAAGTTTGAGGATTCTAAAGTTTCATTCATAGAACTTTTTATTTCTTCATAAATTCTTTTAACATCATCAATTTCTTTCTTCTGAATTGAAAGTGGAAAAGGTGAATATCTCAGACTTAGTTCCAACGAATACATAAACATAATTAAAGCTACCTCTTATATTACTAAATATTTTTTCCGCAGGAAGTTATTAAAATTAAATTATTTTGAGAAAATTATATAAAAGAACATTAAATACAATTATTATTATGATAGGAGATTTTATTTTGCATTTTAAAAAATAATTTTCATGGAAATAGCAAATGATATAACTTCTCTAGTGGGAAATACTCCATTAGTAAAATTAAATCGAATCAGAAAGTATTTTGATTGTTATCCAGAAATAATAGCCAAACTAGAAAGTTTCAATCCATCAGCTTCCGTCAAGGATAGGATCGCTTATTCAATGTTGTGTAAAGCTGAAGAAGAAGGATTGATAACACCAGATAAAACAACGTTAATTGAAGCAACTAGTGGGAATACTGGCATCGCATTAGCAATGGTTGCTGCAGCAAAAGGCTATAAATTGATATTAACTATGCCTGATACTATGAGTATTGAGAGAAGGGCAATGTTGAGAGCATATGGAGCTGAATTACAGCTAACTCCAGGAAAAGACGGAATGAAAGGAGCTTTAGATTTAGCTAATGAGTTGTCTTCAACTATTGCAAATAGCTATCAATTTAATCAGTTTGAAAACTTTGCTAATCCAGATATTCATGAAAGAACAACAGCCCAAGAAATATGGTCTCAATCCAATAACAATTTAGATGGACTAGTTACAGGGGTCGGCACAGGAGGAACAATTACTGGTTGTGCACGTTTTTTGAAAAAAGTTAATCCAAATTGCAAAATTTATGCCGTAGAGCCAAAAAAAAGTGCTGTGATTTCTGGAGAAAAAGCAGGCTCACATTCGATTCAAGGAATTGGAGCGGGTTTCGTACCAAAAGTACTTAATACGAAATTAATTGATGAAATTATAAAAATAGATGACGATGAAGCATTTTATTTTGGGCGTTTATTAGCTCGATTGGAAGGTCTTTTATCTGGTATCAGCAGTGGAGCAGCTTTAGCAGCAACTATAAAAATCGGCAAAAGAAAAGAACTAATGAAAAAAAGATTGATAGTTATTCTTCCAAGTTTTGGAGAAAGATATTTATCAACAGCAATGTTTGAATCTAATACCTCAATTCAAGCCAGAAAAGATGGTTATCTTTAATGCAAAATTTATAAAAATGGAAAAAAATTTATATGAAGAATTAGGTCTCAAAAACAATGCAACCAGAAGTGAAATTAAATCTTCATATCGCTCTTTAGTTAAGCAACATCATCCTGATGCAGGCGGAAAGAAAGAACGATTTCTTGCAATACAAAATGCCTGGGAAACTCTAAATGACCCTATCAAAAAGCAACAATACGATAGCAGTTTTTTCTCTTCCAGTTCATCATTTGATTCATTTAATGAAAATTGGGAAGAGAAATTTAATTCAAAAAAATATAATTCTTCAATTAAGGACAAAGAAGTTGAAACATGGATTAAAGAGATTTATAGTCCGATAAATAGATTAATTAGTCAAATAATTAAACCTTTGAATAACGAAATAAAAGAACTATCTGCGGATCCATATGATGACCAACTTATGGAAAATTTTTGCAGGTACATAATTCTTTCAAAAAATAAAATAGAAAAAGTTGAAAAAATTTATAACAAAAAAATAGTTCCAAAGTCTATTACAGCTTTAGGCCTTAATCTTTATCATTGTTTTTCACAAGTTAAAGATGCGCTATCAGAATTTGATAGATATACACAAGGATACGTAGATAATTACTTATTTGATGGCAAAGAAATGATCAAAGAAGCAAAAAGAATCCAATCAAAGATGTCTACAGAGAAAAAAAATAAAAACTTTTAGATATAAAAATTTTAATGAGTATATTCTTTAAGTTGATCTAATTTCAACCAAACATCTGGAACAGGTCTCCGCCATCGAACCTGAGCATATTCGTCTTTAAGTGAAAGAATCTCTCCGGGACCTTCAAAGACATAATTAGGTAGATCATTATCACTAGCTAACGCTTCGATACTTTTTATATAATTTTCTTTATCGACAAAAACTAAGCTTCCTTTCTTGAGAGGTTTCTTTGGAATAGAATCTGTCATAATAAATTCAAGAAAGTTATTTGAAATTTATTATACAAAAACTTGTTTGAAAAATATTGAAAAAAATTTATACCGGAATAATAATTACAAACTTCTAAAAAATTTAATAGCCTTAAATGATAAACATCAATATGATATGCGTCTTTTACTACTTGGCTGCACTGGATTTGTTGGGAAAGAATTAGTTCCAACACTACTCAATGAAAATCACGAAATATACATTGTAAGTAGAAAACCCATTAGTAAATTAAAGGTTGATTTAGATTTTAATAAGTTTAAGTTTTTTCAAATAGATTTATCAAAAGAAAAAAACTGGAATAACGAAAATCTTCTAAATATCCTAAGAGAGACCGATGGAATTATTAACCTGATGGGAGAACCCATAGCAGAAAAAAAATGGACTTCTGAACAAAAACAGGAGATTGAAATTAGTCGTATTAATACTACTAAATTTATGATGAAGACCCTTAAAAATTTAAAAATAAATCCAAAAGTCATTATAAATGGATCAGCAATAGGTTATTACGGTACAAGTTTGTCTGGTGAATTCTCTGAAAATAGTATTGGAGGAAAAGACTTTTTAGCTAATCTTTGCAAAAAATGGGAAGCGGTCGCTGCTGAAAAACCATTTTTCTCAAGGTTAGTTATTTTTAGAATTGGAATAGTTCTAGAGGCAGATGGAGGAGCATTAGGAAAAATGCTCCCTATATTTAAAGTTGGATTAGGTGGACCAATTGGAGATGGTAAGCAATGGATGAGTTGGATTCATAGAACTGATTTATGTGCATTAATTACTCAAGCATTAGTTGATAAAAAGTTTTCGGGAGTATTTAATGCTGTTGCACCAAATCCAGTATTAATGAGAGAATTTTCTCAGACTTTAGGCAAATGTCTGAATAGACCTAATTTACTTCCAGTGCCTGGAGCGGTTTTAAAAATATTGTTAGGAGATGGAGCAAAAGTTGTATTGGAAGGACAAAAAGTAATAAGCAGTAAACTTAAAAACTATACTTTTAAGTATCCTCTTCTTGAGAAAGCAATTTACGCCTCCACCAAGAATTAATACCGTTTACTAAAGCACCAATAATAAGAATTGTTATCAATGGAACTACAAGAGGATTCCAAACTATCTGAATAAAATTAATAAAAATAAATATGCCATTAAATTGCATGATGATTGCAAAAATAAAAAATATTGCAAAAAAAATAACTGTAAATAAATTTATTAATAACAAATTATCGATAATTTGTTTTAACTTATTTTGATTATTCTCCTTAGTCATTTTTTATAACAATATTCATATCATCAACCATTTTAAGACAAGCTTTGTTTTCACCCAGTCTTTTTTTAGCATTTTCATTACATGAGATCATAAACTTCTTATTAAGCTGTATAAGGTAAATTATTTTTATAATCAATTTTATTGTCTGATTGATTTGATCATTCTTATCTTTATAATTAGTGGCACAAAAAACATATTTTCCTAGCAAACGTCTTTGCGCTTCTGCAAAAGTTTTTGTAAATTGTGGACCTTTACCTTCAATCTGAATAACTGGTTTTCCTAATCCAATCGCTTGCTCTGCTGCTGTTCCTGCCATGCTGATACAGCATCTACTTTTGTATAATATTTTGTCAAAATTATTCCAATATATATTCACTTCTAAAAATTTATATTGAAATTTCAAGAGATTATTTTCTTTAATATTTTCTATTTTTAACCATCCTCTTTTTTGAAATATCTCCTTTATTTTGAATGAAGATAGAGCATTAACTATTGCAAAATTAAACTGAATTTTTTGAAAATATCTTAAATCTGACAATGCCTCTAATACCTCTAAAATAGAAACAAAATTATCTAAAATCTCAGGGAATCTACTTCCTGGAAATAATCCAATACTAAATTCAGCTTTATTTAATTCTTTTTTTCTAGGAAAAAACTTATCCATAAATGGGTTGCCTAAGAAAGACACTTTCTTTTTTAATTGCAATGTTAAATCATTAGCTGTAAGGGAATCTCTCGTATATATTTTTTTTGCTTTTTGTGAGAGCAAGAAAAATTTAGAAGGCCATGGTAATTTCAACTTCCCTTCATAATGGCTGGAATAAGCAACTAGATATGTAAAAAAATCTTTCTTACAAAACCAGGCAAAAAAAACTGGCACAATATCTCCAATTACAAAAAAATAATCATATTTTTTTTTAATTGTAAAAGTTAAATATAATCTTTTTAAGACATAAAATATTTCTCCTCCTAATAACTCAGTAAGTCTTCCCTTAAGAGAATTATAGCCAATTCCTCCAGTTCTAAATTCTTTAGTTTTACCGATAATCTTAATTTGTTCTTTTTCGTAATGGTTTCCCTTACCAACAATTGGCAAAGCATGAACAGAATAACCACTTTTTACGAATTGTTTAGCTATTAGACTGCCAGATAGATCTTCTCCATGCCCATTACTTAATATTAAAATCTTAAACAATTTAAAATTCCAACCATTTTTTTACTTTGGTTAACTCAGGCCAATCTGGATATCTACTTAATCCGTCTTCAACTGATTCTTTCAACTCACTTTTCACATCTGGCATCATCATAGACATTTTCTTTATTAACTCAATATGATCCCTAACACCTTTATTATTGGTAGCCAAAAGAGCTAAAGACAAATTCATTCTTGCTTGTGGATCTTGCTGATTTAATCGAACCGCTTGTCTGGCAGCTGACAAAGCTTCTTCATTATTTTTCAAAAGTAATTGAAGCCATGATAAACAAGTCCAAGCAGCAAAATGATTTGGAATTTGGTGTATAATTTTTTGAAAATCCTGAACGATTGGAATTAAATCTTGCCCTGCTTTATATCTTGATAAAGCTGCATTAAAATCCTCTTCGATCGGATTAATTTCGTTATTCATTATTTATTAAACTGCAAAGGAGCTTCCACAACCACAAGTTTGAGAGGCATTGGGATTTACAAAATTAAAGCCACCTCCAATTAATTCCTTACTAAAATCTAACTGCATTCCATAAATATATAAAAGACTTTTAGGATCACAAACCACTTGAAAGCTTTGATCAGCTTTTAATGAATAATCATAAACTTTATCATCAGGACTTATTTCATCGGTTCCTATAAAATCCATCGTATAACTCATTCCACTACAACCGCCTGATCTTACTCCCACCCTTAGTGCTTTTTTATCACTTTGGCCCTTCAATAAATTTGAAATTTGTTCTATAGCATCATTCGTAATTAAGATACCTTTGCCATCATCAGAATTTTTAATTTCCTGTTTAACTTCTACATTTTCCATAAACATAGGATTTCTACTATTTATAATATAAAAACTTAATCGAGAGGATGCATAGAACAAACGTTATCCAAACTTGATTTGTTATAATTATTAGAAAAAAGTGAAAATTGCAATAGTTGGTTCTGGATTAGCTGGTCTTACAGCAGCAGTCAATTTAGTTGATGAAGGTCACGAAGTAGAAATTTTCGAGAGCAGGTCATTTTGGGGAGGTAAAGTAGGAAGTTGGGAAGATAAGGATGGTAACCACATAGAAATGGGCTTACATGTATTTTTTTATAATTATGCAAATCTTTTTAAATTAATGAACAAAGTGGGAGCTCTAGACAATTTACTCCCGAAAGACCATACTCATCTATTTATTAATAATGGTGGTAATTTAAAATCTTTAGACTTCAGATTCCCTTTAGGTGCTCCATTTAATGGACTTAAAGCTTTTTTTACCACCGAACAACTAACTTGGGTAGATAAGTTCAGGAATGCCTTAGCTTTAGGGACAAGCCCAATAGTTAGAGGATTGATAGATTATGAAGGCGCAATGAAAATAATTAGAGATCTAGATAAAATTAGTTTTAAAGAATGGTTTTTAAACCATGGTGGAAGTGAAAAAAGCTTAGAAAGAATGTGGGATCCTATCGCATACGCTTTAGGTTTTATTAATTGCAAAGATATTTCAGCAAGATGCATGCTAACTATATTTATGATGTTTGCTTCAAAAACAGAAGCCTCAAAACTTAATCTTTTAAAAGGTTCTCCGCATAAGTGGTTAACTCAACCTATTGTCGACTACATCACAAACAAAGGCGCAAAAATACATCTTAACCATAAGGTAGAAGAAATCATTTATGAAAAGGAATCTTCCTCTTATTCAGTAAATCAATTAAAAATATCTTCTCCTGAAGGAATTAAGGCAGTGTTTGCAGATAAATTTCTAGCTGCCTGTGATGTTCCTGGAATAAAAAAAATAATTCCAAAAGAATGGTATCAATTTAAAGAATTTGAAGGTTTAAAAAAACTTAGAGCTGTAGCTGTAGCCACAATCCAATTAAGATACGACGGTTGGGTTACTGAATTAGAAAAAGATAATACTGGAAACGAACCAATTGGACTAGATAACCTTCTTTATTCTGCTGATGCCTCTTTCAGTTGTTTTGCTGATTTAGCACTAGCAAGTCCAGCAGACTATAGAAAAAAAGATATGGGATCGCTTCTCCAATGTGTTTTAACTCCTGGCGATAGATGGATGGGAAGATCCACAGAAAGAATTACAAAAGCAATAGATAAAGAGGTTCGCCGTCTATTCCCATCCTCAAAAAACCTTAAATTGCTTTGGAGTAACGTGGTACAAATTCCACAATCACTCTATAGAGAAGCTCCCGGTATGGAACCTTTCAGACCCGATCAAAAAACATCTATATCTAATTTCTTCATGGCTGGTAGTTATACAAAACAAGATTATATAGACTCTATGGAGGGAGCTACAATGAGTGGTCATTTAGCTGCCGCCGCAATTTTAGAGAAGAAAGCCGAATTAGCAAAAAATCTTGCAGTAAGTTAATTCATGGGTACTTGGCTAAAACATGACGTTATAACAATTGTTAATGCGCCTCTTGAAAATGTATGGGATACATGGAGCGATTTAGACTCAATGTCACTTTGGATGAGCTGGATTGAATCTGTAAAAACAGTTGACGAAGAAACTAATACGTTACCAGATTTAACAGAATGGACTTTAGCTGCAAATGGCTTTAGGTTTAAATGGAAAGCTCAAATTACAGAAAGGGTTGAAAAAAGCAAACTCAAATGGAAATCAATAGGAGGTTTACCAACTGAGGGATCAGTAGTTTTCGAAAGTAAAACTGATCAAATCACTACGGTCAATTTAGCCATAACTTATGAACTACCAAAAATGATTGCTCGGTTTATGGAAGAAAATATTTTAGGCAAAATGGTTACAAACGAATTACAGGCCAATATTGATAGGTTCAAAGATTTAGTTGAAAAGAACTATACAAAAAATTTTTCTAACTAAAAATATTAATTGCTACATCTAGTAGTCCTTCAAAAGTATATTTTTGTGCCTGACTATCAAATCTTCCAAAAATCTTGTTACATATTTTTGTTGTCTGAGGTCCAATAGTTAATAACTTAATTTGATCAAAATATTCTAACCATTTTTTACCAAGATTTTTTTCTAGTAAAAAAGCAGCATTTACTACGGTTTTACCACTTGAGAAAATAATTGCATCAACTTTTCGATTAGAAATAATATCAATTGTTTCTTCCGGAATTGATTCAGGACATCTAGTCTCATATGCAGCAACCTCAAATACACGAGAACCAGCCTTTCTAAATTGATCTGCAATGAAATCCCTACCACCTGTTTGAACTCTTGGTACAAAAACTCGAAGTCCATAACCAGATACTGGGAAATTATCAATTAAACTTTCAGCAACAAATTCTGGAGGTATGAAATCAGCCTTAATCCCAAAATCATCAAGAGTTTTTGAGGTTTTTTCTCCGACTACGGCGATTTTTGTTTTTTTAGAACATTCTTTTAATGAACTATTAAAGTATCTAAGTCTTTTATCCACAAATTTGATCCCATTACTACTGGAAAAAATAATCCAATGAAAATCATTTATTTGATTTAATGCTTCGTCAAGAGGATTCAAATCATCTGGATCACCAATACTTATTGCAGGTAAATCAAATACATTAGCGCCCTTGCTTATGAATATCTTTTTTATATCCAATATCCCTTCTTTTGATCGAGTAATAATTATATTTCTTTGATCAAGGGGTAGATCAACTTTTGGCATCCTTGTCCTCAACATTATGATTTTGATTTTTATTTTTTAATTCATCGAGAAGTTTCAAGACTGATAATCCTTTATCAAGAACAACATCGTCTTTAAAAATTATCTCTGGAACTCTTCTCATCTCAATTCTTTTTCCTAAACTATGCCTTATAGAACTTTTAGCAGTATTCAAGTTTTCAACAATCTCTGTCCTCACTTTCTCTTGAGCAGTTGAAGTTATATAAATTTTACAGTGTTGCAAATCACCTGATAAATCAATCTTAGAAATATTGACGAAATGATCTCTAATAAGATCATTTTCTAAATCATTCTGCAAAATAAGGGTTATTTCTTTCTTCAAAAGAGAAGAAACTTTTTCAAGACGGTAGTTATTCGGCATTATGGTTGTAAATTTATTGGGTTTGTCATCGCTTGCAAGACAAAATAAACAGTTATGAAAGCACTTAAGACAGAAGATATCAAACCTACTATTGTGAGTGGATTTGATCTATTCTTGAATAAAGGTTCAAGCAAAGCAACAAGTCCCCCTACAATGATGGATATCAAATACTTTGGATATCTTGCAACATTAGAGAAAAATTCGCCCATCAGCTCCACAAATAGATTACTTTTTTAGCTAGGTTTTAACAAACATTAAACAGCATGATTACATTATATCAATTTAGGCATAGTGCTTTTTGTTTAAAAACAAGAATGGCTCTTCATGCAAAAAAAATACAATATCGAGTTGAAGAAGTAACACCTGGAATAGGCCAATTTGAAATCTTTAAATTATCAGGTCAAAAACAAGTACCTGTAATAGTTGATAGTAATGATCAAGTTATTAATGACTCTTCAACTATTTGCGAATATATAGATAAAAAAAATGATAACAATCCACTATTTCCAGAGGACCCAATATTATTTGCACAATGCAAACTAATTGAAGACTGGGCAGATACTACAATGGCTACAACTTGTAGAAAAGCATTAATAAAATCTGCAATAGAAAATCCACAGCTAAGAACAGCATTACTTCCAGATGAACTACCTTCTACAGTTAAAAGTATTGTTGATAAATTACCTCTTGAAAATCTTAGTAAAATTTCTAATGTAGTTTTGTCTTCTAAAGATAATTTAGAACTCCAAAAATTACTGGAAGCTTTATCAAAATCCTTGATCAACAAGAAATATTTAGTTGGAGATCGTTTATCAATTGCAGATATTTCAATTGCTGCTCAATTATCCCTTCTTAAATTTCCAAAGTCTGCAGGACCAATTCTTTCAGGAGAGGGGAGCCAAGAATATATAAACAACCCTTATTTAGAAAATCTTTTCATTTGGAGGAACAACTTAGAGGAATATCTATTTAGTGCTAACTCTCAATAAATTCAAATGTCAATTTATATTTATTTGTTTTTATAGCATGAATAGAAGGATCACCAACTTTTGAACCATAAGAAGCAACATATTGCACTCCACATATTGATGGTTTCATTGAATTATCAACATCCAATATTTCTTCGGAACATTTTTGAAATTTACTAATGGTCTCTACCTGATTAATCCTTGAAGCACCTGGCTTATGTGCAGTTTGTATAACAAGCTCATCTGCGAAAAAAATATCATCGTCTTGGATCTGATTTCTCCCTGTAATTCTTGAATCGATATAAAAATCATCTTTTAAATAGGTAATTTGATTATTAATAGATTGAGGATCATTTACAACCTTGATTAAGGTATCACCAAATATTGCTTTTCCAATAGATTCAGAATTTTTTGCACGATTACCAACAACTAAATCTGAATCATTCTTAAAGAAATTTACTTTATAAATAACTGGCTCTTCTGAATTATTAATTATATCTTGAGAAGTGACAAGCCAATTCCCTTCGAACCATTTAGGATATATTAAGTCCTCAGAAGTATCCGACAATTTAAAATTTGGTAAATATAGTTCTGGCCATTGATTTACACGATTTTCCAAAAACTCTCGTACATTAGAATCGACAAAAGCAAAAGAACTTTCTAAAAAAATTACTTGAAAAATCAAGCAAAGAACTAATCCAAGAAGAATCTTCATTATGTCAAATCCACTAATAAGAGCATCAGATCATTATGTATTATTAGAGCCAGATTCAAAAGAAAAAATTGTACCAAAGCAAGAAGCAATTTTATGGTTAAAGAATTGGTTCAGTAAGACAGAAACACAAACAATATATCAAAATATAGAAGATCCTGATCAGGAATTTTTTGAAGAATTATTAGAAAGCACTTATGAATTAGAAATAAAATTAGGATACGTTATCAAATGGTTTGCAGTAAGAATTGAACCAGATTAACTAATTATTTCTTTATGAATTGCATTAATTATTTTCATAGCTACTTCTTCAATATTTTCCCTTTTTACTTGAATTCTTAAATCTGCTTGAGAATACAAATTTTCTCTAGATTGAAAAATGCTCATATATAAATCATTTAGATTCTTTCCCTGAAGAAGTGGTCTATTTTCAATTTCATTTTTCAATCTTTCAATTGCTATATCTTTGTCTAGATCTATCCAAGCAATTATTCCCTGTCTTAAGATTCCCCAGTTTTCCGATTTGGTAACTATTCCTCCCCCAGTTGAGATTACTAATGAAGGAATTTTGATAGTTTCTTTAAGGCAGTTTGCTTCTAATTCACGGAATTTCTCTTCTCCTTCATCATTAAAAATTTGATTAATAGATTTTTTTGCCAACTTCTCTATTAATGAATCTAAATCAATGTATTTATACTTCAATAATTCAGCCAACTTCAAACCAGTTTTTGACTTGCCTGAACCCATCATTCCTATTAAAAATATGCTTCTGCCCTTTAAAGTAAGAACTGTTTTTTTGATAATGGTTTGTTCCATAAAGACAAAAGCGTATTTAAAACCTTAAGATAGTATTATCGCAGAAAGGTATGACTTCTACACAATCCAAACCATTACATGGAAAAGGACGTGAATGCGTCATAACTCGACGTGCCTGCTTTAGTTCTAGTCACCGTTATTGGCTCCCTGAAAAAAGCCCAGAAGAAAATTTATCTCTTTTTGGGAAGTGCAGTATTGCACCAGGTCATGGTCATAATTATGAACTAATTGTTTCAATGGGTGGAGAACTAGACTCTAATGGAATGGTACTTAATCTCTCTGATGTAAAACACTCTATTAAAGATAAGGTGACTGGACAATTAGATTTTCATTTTTTAAATGATGTCTGGCCTGAATTTAATGTTAATAATCAAGAGGGTATACTTCCTACAACTGAAGCATTAGTAAAGGTCATTTGGAGTCGGCTAAAGGATGATTTACCTCTTACAAGTCTAAGACTTTATGAAAACCCAAATTTATGGGCAGATTATTTTGGAAAAAACATGGAAGCATTTTTAACAGTACAAACTCATTTTGCAGCCGCTCATAGACTTGCAAAAGAAGAGGTATCCTTTGATGAAAACAAAAAAATCTATGGGAAGTGTGCCAGAGTTAATGGACATGGTCATAACTATCTTGTCGAAATAACTGTAAAAGGAGACATTGATAAAAGAACAGGAATGGTTTGCGACTTATCTGCCCTCCAAGAGATAATTAATGATTTGGTTGTTGAACAACTAGATCATACTTTTCTAAATAAAGACATCGAATTTTTTCATAATTGTGTTCCAACCGCTGAAAATATAGCTTTATATATTTCTGATATCCTTAAAAAGCCAATATATAACCTTGGTGCAACATTACACAAAATAAGACTCCAAGAGAGTCCGAATAACGCTGCAGAAATTCATGTTGATCAAAAGTTAACCAATTCATTAAATTTGAAATTTGCAAATAATTTAGTCACACAAACTTGAGTATCCCAAGAGTAATAATTGTTATAGCATCAAGTCTTGATGGGAGAATTGCATTTCCTAGAGGAGGAGAATCGCATCTTGGAAGTGAAGAAGATAAAAAAATGTTAAATCAACACTTATCAAAGGTTGATGCTACGATTTTTGGTTTAGGTACTTTAATAGCTCATCAATCAACTTATTTAATTAAAAATCTCAATGATAATGACGAAGTCCATATATCAAAAAGACAACCAATTTCTATAGTTGCTTCAAATAGCAAAAACTTTAACAGTAATTGGATATACTTTCGTCAACCAATTAGAAGATGGCTAATAAGCTCAAGTAAAGTTGATAATTCTTCTAATAATGACTTCGAAAAACAACTCTTTTTCAAAGATTCATGGGGGAAAACTTTAATTTCACTAAAAAAACTAGGGATAAATAATCTAGCTCTTCTAGGAGGTGCAAAACTTATAAATTCATTTATAAAAGAGGATCTAATAACGGATATAAAAATTACAATAATTCCACGAATTATTGGAGGAAGATATACATGGATCCCTCCAGAACAAACAAATGAGATTTTTAATCTCAAAAGACTATGGGAAATAAAATCAATTAAAAATTTAATGAATAATGAAATCCATGTTCATTACAAAAAAATTTGAAATAGATTCAATAATAAATGAACCAAAAAATACATAAAGTTGAAGTCAAATTATCAATTAAAGAAATCTCCAAGGAGATATGGAATGAATTAGCAAATGAAATCAATAATCCATTTTATGAATGGACTTGGCTTAAAAACCTTGAAATATCAAAAAGTGTTTCAAGAGAAACTGGTTGGCAGCCTCTATATTTTGTTGCTTATAAGAATGAAGAAATATTAGGTATCGCTCCACTTTTCTTAAAAAGTCATAGCTATGGAGAATTCATTTTTGATCAATCATTTGCACGATTGGCTCAAGAGCTTAATTTAAATTATTACCCTAAATTAATTGGAATGAGCCCTTATAGTCCTGTAAATGGATATCAATTTCTTTATAAAAAAAATAAAGATAAGAAAGAAATTACAAATTTACTTATAAAAAATATAGAAAGCTTTGCGATTACAAACAAAATTTTAAGTTGTAATTTTTTATATATTGATGAAAGCTGGGGCAACCATCTTAAATCTTTGGGATACTATGAATGGATAAATTCCAGCAGTGAATGGAGAAGTAATGGAGAAAAAACGTTTGATGATTTTCTTTCTAGATTTAATTCTAATCAGAGAAAAAATATCAAAAAAGAGAGGAAATCAATTACTAAACAAGATATTAAAATAAAAATTTTTAATAAAGATGATATCAACCAAGAAATCCTCAAAAAAATGCATAATTTTTATGAACAGCATTGCTCGAGGTGGGGAGTTTGGGGAAGTAAATATCTAACATCTACATTTTTCGAAAAAATTGTTGATAATAAAAAAAATCTTTTACTTTTTAGCGCATCAAAAAATAATTCAAATGATATTTTTGCTATGTCGATGTGCGTTAAAAATAAAAACAACTTATGGGGTAGATATTGGGGTAGTGAAGAAGACATATCTAATTTACATTTTGAATTATGTTACTACCAGCCAATTGAATGGGCAATAAAAAATAGTATCTATTTTTTTGATCCTGGGGCAGGTGGTAAACATAAAAGGCGGAGGGGGTTTTTTGCAAAAAGCACCATTAGCTTGCATAAGTGGTTTGACAAAAATATGGAAAATATAATTTATCCTTGGCTAAATGAAGTTAATAAACAAACCGAGACCGAAATTGAATTTGAGAATGATTCTATACCCTTTAAATAAAAAATTATTTGGCTTTATGGAAGATTATATTAGTAATATAGTTTTTATTAACTTCTAAGGATGGATTCTAGTAAAAGTTTAGATGAAAAAATCAAGATTGATAATAATCTTTCCAACCGATACATAGACTTAGATCCAAATGGTTATTTTATTATAAAAGTAGATTTAGAAGAAAATAAAATAATTTTAGAGCACTTTTTAAATAACATCGATGAGGAAGGCTATGCGGTTGACCCCGAAACAAATGAACCAATCAAATGCAACTCTCAAAATAAAAGAGTTAGTAATGAAGTTTTTAAAGGTATTAGTGCGAAACAACTTGGAATATTGATCACTGAAGAAAGAAATGACTTAATAACCAGATTCGACCATGCTCTATATTTAGGCCGGGAACTACAAAAAGCAGAGGAATGTTTATACAAAAAATTACCATATAGCCAAGATTAAGAAATTAAACGAAAAAATCTAATCTTTTCATCTGATGTTAAATTAAATGAAAATAAAAAAATTAATGAACATCATTTTCTATTTTGCATTTATTGGTTTTGGTTTTGGAGCTGCTTTCGCATTAGATAAGCTCTTAAGAGCAGTTAAATTAATTTAAAAAACTACAAAATTTTAATAATCTCACCATACAAATCATATTCATCTGCAAAAGTAATATTTGCTTCAACAAATTTACCAATATAATTTTTCAAATCAATTTTATCTTTAACAGATAAAATTACAGTTCCATCAATTTCAGGAGCGAAATTATAGGACCGACCTATTAATTCGTTATTGTCTGATATTTTTTCTACCAAAATCTTCATTTTTGAACCAACATATGTCTGATTTTTATCTTTAGAGATATTTTGTTGAACTGAAATAACGTTATCTTTTCTTGCCTCTGCAACCTCTAGAGATACTTTATTTGGTAAATGAAAAGCTGTAGTTCCTTCCTCAGGAGAAAAAATAAACACTCCAACATGATCAAATTTGTGCCTATCCAAAAATTGGAGAAGATGTTCAAAATGTTCTTTTTTTTCTCCTGGGAAACCAACAATGAGACTAGTTCTTAACACAGCAGATGGAATTTCTTCTCTAATTTTCTCCAAAATTGATTCATTCAAAGAAGCTTGCCAAGGTCTATTCATACTCTTCAACACATCGGGATGACTATGCTGAAGTGGCAAATCAAAGTAAGGTACTATATTCTTTGAATCTTTGAAAGCTCTAATAACTTCATCAGTTAAACCTGTTGGATAAGCATAATGTATCCTTATCCAAGGAATTGAAACTTTAGAAAGCTCATTCAAAAGTTTGGCTAATGATGGTTTTCCATAAATATCTTGACCATAATTAGTTGTTATTTGACTAATTAATATGATTTCTTGAATACCCTTTTTTGCAAGACTTTTGGCTTCTGATACTATAGATTCTATTGTTCTACTTCTTTGAGGACCTCTCAACTTAGGAATAATACAAAAAGCGCAATTGTAGTTGCAGCCTTCAGCGATGCGAAGATAAGCAACAAATTTATTTTTATCTACAAAACGAGGCATTTCCTCATCTGCGATAAATTCGGGTATTTTTGAAACTTCATTAACGATTTCCCCTTGTTCTACTCTGTCTAAAACCTTGGCTATCTTTTGATAATCTCCTGTTCCAACCAAACCTTTTATTTCAGGGATTTCTCTTATAAGCTCATCTTTAAAATGCTGAGCCATACAGCCTGCAACTATTACTTCCTTTCCTTGATTTGTATATTCTAGAATTTTTCTTATAGATTCTTCTCTAGCTGTTTCAATAAAACTGCAAGTATTTACAACAACAACATTTGCATCATTTATATTGCTGTCAACTTCATAACCCTCTTTATCTAATAAGCCTTGCATATGTTCAGTATCAACAAGATTTTTCTCACAGCCAACATGACTGAATGCAACCTTAGATAGTTTTTTTTCTTTTACATTGAGACTATTTTGTTTCACAACTTAAAAAATAAGAATTAAAAGATTTAAACAGCATTTCGTATATAACTCTCATGCCAAGATAATATTAGGATAGATAATGTAAATAACAAACCTTCTTTTTTATGGCCCTTAAGACTTTAAACAGAAGAAATAAAAAAGATTTGAAATGGCCGAAAATCATAATTGCAATTCTTAGCACTATAGGCATAGTTGATACAGGTTCAATTACTTTAAAAAACTGGGGAATATTTACTTCGCTTTCATGCCCAGGGATACAAAATGGTTGTGAAACAGTTTTAAATAGTCCTTGGGGTACTTTATTTGAAAATAATAAAGTTAATATACCTCTCTCATTAGCTGGATTTATAACATATTTATCAATATTAATTATCACAATAATACTCTCGCTTAATTTAATTTCCCCAAAAGAAAAACTAAATAAGTTTTTATGGTGGTTAGTATTTCTAATTTCTTGTGCTTCATCAACATTTAGCTTTTTATTGATAAATATAATGTTTTTTAAAATTCAAGCATATTGCTTTTTTTGTATACTTTCAGCAATTTTATCGTTTTCTATCTTTATAATTTCTATTATTGGAGCAAAGTTCGAGAGTAGAGAACCTATGATTTTTAGAGGTTTCATTGTAGCCATTAGTGTCCTGCTGGGGGGACTAATTTGGTCAACAAACGTTGACCCCTCTAATGCTATTGATATTGCAAACCCCACTGAAAATGTATCCCCAATAATTTCCACCTCAAGCTCCCCCCAGAAGGTAAAGTTTGCAAAATTTTTAAGTGAAAACAATATTGTTATGTATAGTGCATACTGGTGCCCGCATTGCCACGATCAGAAACAATTATTTGGTAAGGAAGCAGTTAAAGAATTAAAAGTAGTTGAGTGTGCTAAAGATGGTAAAGATAATGAGTATGAGCTATGCCAAACAAAAGGAATAAGTGGATTTCCTTCTTGGGAAATCAATGGAGAAATTATTAGTGGTACGCGTGACTTAAATGAATTAGCGACAAAAACCGACTATCATGGAGATCTTAATTTTTAATAAATCTTTTTTGAATTTTTTGATCTAACTGTTGTCTAGTATGGCATTCCCAATTTTTATCTTTATCAGGGAAATCATCTCTATAATGCCCTCCTCTACTTTCTTCTCTAAAGAGACAAGCTTTTAATAAAGTTATTGTTGTTATTTGTCTATTCTTTAAATCAAGTAAAAGATTTAATGCTCTTCTATTACGTTCACTAAGTTTTATTTTTTGATCAAATTTTATTTTTTCAAGACTATTTAGTAAATCATTTTTATTTAATTTATCTATATCATTTTGAATATAATTTAAAAATTTACTCATATTTACCTTATTTCGCGATACACCTAAATTTAACCAACAAAGTTTTCTTAGTTCATCAATTTTTTCAGCAATTATAGAAATTTGATGTTCTTTAGGATCTTCAATATTAAACTCTTGAAATGATCTATCAAATTTTTCAAATTTAGAAAAGTCATTCAAAACAATTGAAGACATTTTTCTTGCGAAAACAAGACACTCCATCAATGAATTACTTGCCAGTCTATTAGCACCATGCACACCTGTAGAAGCAACTTCTCCAACGGCATATAATCCTTTTCTTGTTGAAGATGCATTTAGATCAGTTTTAACACCTCCCATCCAATAATGAGCTGCAGGAGCTACTGGAATAACCTCATTTAAAGGGTTAACGCCATAATCCTGACATCGACTTAAGATCGTAGGGAAGCGCTCTACAATTTTTTCTGGGTCAATATAACGAAGATCTAAGCCAACATGGTCTACATTATTATCATGCATATTTTTCATAATTGCTCTACTTACCTGATCTCTAGTTGCTAGATCACGATTTTCAAGATTTTTAACTGGACTTTCACCATTTTTATCAACTAATATCGCTCCTTCCCCTCTAAGCGCCTCAGATATTAAGAAGCAAGGTGCACCATAAAATTTTAAAGCTGTTGGATGAAATTGCACGAACTCTAAATCTTCGATAGCAGCTCCTGCTTTCCATGCAAGAGCAATCCCTTCACCAGAGGATTGAGCAGGATTCGTTGTATTTGTAAATAAGTGCCCACCCCCACCTGTAGCCAAAACAACAGCTCTAGATTTAATCCAATATAAATTTGCTCCATCAAGAACCTGAACTCCTCTACATTCTTTATTCTCAATGAGAAGTTCAGTTACTCTTACACCCCTGCAATGAAGAATATTTTTTTCATTTTCAATATGATCTTCTAGAACTTCAACTAATGCTCTTCCAGTACGATCTTTAACATGTAAGACTCTTCTTCGTGAATGGGCTGCTTCCAAGGTAGTAGCTAGTTGATCAGAGCTTTGATCAAAAATCATCCCTAAATTCTGCAACCTTTCTACACATCCTGGAGCTTCTTTAACTAACATTTCTACAGCTTGAAAATCACATAATCCATCACCTGCTTTTAAAGTATCCTCAGCATGAAGATCAAATGAATCATCTTGTCTAACAACAGATGCAATTCCGCCTTGAGCCCATCTACTGGAAGATATCTTACTAGTATTTCTATTTAAAAGAAGCACTTTTAAATTTGAGGGTAATTCAAGACAAGTCATAAGGCCAGCTGCTCCAGCGCCTATAACGATTACATCCCAATTGTTGAT
The DNA here is from genome assembly GCF_000015645.1 of Prochlorococcus marinus str. AS9601. Classification (NCBI taxonomy): domain Bacteria; kingdom Bacillati; phylum Cyanobacteriota; class Cyanophyceae; order Synechococcales; family Prochlorococcaceae; genus Prochlorococcus; species Prochlorococcus marinus. Next base: position 114,458 of record NC_008816.1, on the reverse strand, counting down.
TGGTATCGGTTCTTGCGAAAATGGAGGCCTTAACATTAAACCAATCCACTAAAAGTTGGTTGCAGAATTGCTAAAACAATAAAAATACCATCAACAATTAATGTCGTTTGAATTACGTAACCAGAAACTAAGAGTGCTTTACCACTAGTGGTATTAATTGTACCAGAATCTAAAATTTCTTTTGAAATAAACCAAAGTATAAGAGCAACAAAAACGATAATAGATAATGATTTTATTTGAATAAGACTCTCTGAAGTTTGTTGAAGAATCATGGGTGCATTTTCAGAATCTGCTGTAATTACCTGCCTCCATTGATCCATGATTCCAATTAAAAATATTGTAATGTCGGTAACTGCGGTTCCAAATAAAGAAGAGATATAAAAACTTGAACCTATTTTCCAATTAGTACCAAATCCAATTAAAGCTAATGGGAGAACTACAGCTTCAACAGGTATGTGTAGGATAGGAAATGGGCTCAACCATCCCCAGAACAAACATCCACCAAGCCAACTACCTGATATACCAAGTAATAATGAACTGACAATAAACCACTTATTTGATCCTTTTTGATTCAAAACAACTGCCACTAAGACAATAACAAAAGTAAAACAAAGGGCACTTATTGGTTCTAATCTAACCCAGGGGGCTTGAACAAAAATAGGTAAAATTACAAAAAAAGAAGACCACAATCTTAAAGATAAAGGGTTTGATAAAAAACTATTTTCGTATGAATCAACTGTATTATGGGATTCATAGTTGAATTTATCTTTTACTTCTAAATTTTTTGTAATTAATTCTTTCAATGAAAAACGTTATTTTAATTAATCTAAATCGTGTTTTAGAAAACTGCGAATGCCATATTTTAATAAATAAAAGGCCCATAATTTCACACCTATATTTAGTTTTTTAAAAGTATTTAATACACTTTGAGTCATATATAAGTCTAGAATAAATATAAATAAGAGTATTGGGCCTTTAATTGTGTGGCAAGAAATTAATTACAAAGAAGATCCCGCTGACCTTTTGGTTCCTGATATTACTTATAAAATAAACCCTGCAGAAATTGAAAGTATTGAAGCTAATTCTATTGCTGAAGAAATAGGTTTTGAATCAGGTGATTCAATTATTAGTATTAACGGGAAAAAGCCAAGAGATTTAATTGATTATCAGATTCTGATTAGTGAAGAAATTTTAGACATATCAGTTTTAGATAAAAATCATGGGATTCACAATATAAATATTGAAAAAGATCAAGACGTTAATTTAGGTTTAAATTTTAAAGATGCATTATTTGATTCAATCAAGCAATGCAATAATAGATGTCCATTTTGTTTTATTGATCAACAGCCAAGTGGTAAAAGAAAAAGCCTTTATATAAAAGATGATGATTATAGATTAAGTTTCCTATATGGCTCTTATTTAACTCTCACGAATTTGAAAAAAGAAGACTGGGAAAGAATTGCTATGCAAAAACTATCCCCACTTTTTATTTCAGTTCATGCTACTGATCCGGCCACAAGAGAAAAATTATTAAAAAATAAAAAAGCAGGAGTGATACTTGATCAAATTTCGTGGTTTGAAAAAAACTCTATTCAAATACATGCTCAAATTGTTGTTTGTCCAGATATAAATGATGGGGATATTCTTGAGAAATCAATTTTGGAACTTGCTGAATTCTACAAAAAAACCTCTCAAACAGTACTTTCAGTAGCAATAGTTCCTGTAGGACTTACAAAATTTAGACCTGAAAATGATGGCTTAAAATCAATAAGCCCAGAATACGCCAAAAAAACTATTAAAAAAGTAGAGAGAATTCAAGCCTCTCTACAAAATACTCTTGGAACTCGTTTTTGTTGGCTAGCAGACGAATGGTATTTAATTGCCGGTACAAATTTACCTAGTTACAAAACCTACGAAAATATGCCACAAGAATCTAATGGAGTTGGGACTATTAGAAACTTTCTAGAAGCATTACGAGAGAAGACTCAAAACCTACCCCAAAAAGTAAAAAGGCCAAAAAAAGTTAGTTGGATTGTTGGTAAATTAGTTTATGAAGCCCTAATTCCTACAGTTAAGAAATTAAACTTAATTAATGGATTAACAATTAAGTTATATGGTTTGCCAAGTATTTATTGGGGTCAAGATCAAGTTGTTACAGGTCTTCTTACTGGAGAAGATCTAATTTACGGGCTGAAAAATAAGGATTTAGGAGAAGCTGTTTACATCCCCTCTATTATGTTAAAAATGAATACTGATTTATTTTTAGATGATAAAAATATTCAAGAAGTTGAGAATCAAATAAATACTAAAATTCACGTTCTTGATGATTCAAATGATATTATTAATACTTTAATTGGTTAATCGAATATTTTCGAAACTATAAAACATGCTTAGAAGAGTAATAAATCCTTTCTTATTATTTCCGCTTACTCTAAGTATGAATACCTTTAGTATTCTATCGAGCGAAACAAAAAATTACATTGATAATGTTTTAGAAGAAAAATCAAATATTACTTTTGTTGACTATCAAGAAATAGAAAAACTTGTACTAAATAATCAAGAATTAAAATCATTACAAAACCAAGTAGCCTCTGCAAGCTTTAATCTTTCCAGTCAAATTGCCAAAAGATACCCATCCTTAGATTTTCAAGCCAATGGGTTACCAAAATATGTCGCAGGTAAAAAATATAATAGCAATTCACCTACTTATAAAACATCACAATTTACGGCTAATCCCTCCCTTAATATTAAATGGGATTTAATTGCCCCGCTAAGAGGATCTGAAATTAAAATTGCCAAAACAAATTACAAAATTGCAGAAAATAATTATGAGATTAAGAAAAAAGATTTAATTCAGGAAGCAAGAATCAGATATCACAAATACAAAAAGTCATATCAAGATATTCAAAATAAAAAATTCACACTTGATTTATCAATTACAAGTTTAGAAAATGCTAAAGCGAAGCTAGATGCTGGAATAGGTACAAAATTTGAAGTTCTTGAAGCAGAAGCTCAATTATCTCGAGATCAACAATCTCTTAATGAAAAGAAAATAGAAAATGAAATTAATAAAATTTCTCTTAAAGAGATTATTAATGTTAAGGGAGATTTCGAAACTAATAAAGAGCAAAATCTCATAGGGTTTTGGAATCATAAATTGAATAAGAATATTAATGAGGGTTTGGATAAAAATCTTTCCTTAAAAAACCTTATCCTTCAAAAATCAATCAAAAAGAACCAAGCAGAGAGCTTTTTAGCTCAAAATAAGCCAAATATCTATATCAGTAATTCACTATCTAGTACATTTTCAAAAGGTGACTCTCTAGCAACTAATATCGACTCTGAAGAATCTGGATCTAATTATACAAATACCATAAGTCTAAATTTTGCATGGAGTATTTTTGATGGTGGACAAAATAAGAACTCTTTCAAATCAAAAATAGCAGATGCAGAATCCGAAAAATATGCTTATGAAAATCTAAAAAATGTTTTAACCACAAGTATTAGTAAAGCCTATTTAAATCTTAAATTAAATGAAGAAAAAATAATCTCCTCTCTTAAAGAAATTGAATCTAGCAAAGAGTCTGTAAGACTTTCCAGACTTAGATATGATGTCGGGATATCAACTCTAAAAGATGTTCTTGTTAGGCAAAGTGAATTAAGTAATGCGAAATCAAAAAATATTAATGCAATATATAATTACAATCTGAATATAGATGAATTAGAGAGATTAACTTTCCTTGATAAAAGTAAAAATTGTTTGAGTAGTAAAAATACTAAAATTAATAATACAGATTCTATTTGCAATATATAAAGATGAATCCACCAAATTTAACTAATAAGCAACTACATGAATTAGATTCTTTATTTGAATTGGTTAGTCAACGTCAAACAAAAGATTTTGGAAATATTAGCGCCAGCAATAAAGCCGATGGATCATTATTAACAAGTTGTGATTTATGGAGTGACAAAACAATCGTAGATGGCTTAGCTTCAATATCTCCAGGTGAAGGCGTCCTTAGTGAAGAAGGGCAAAAGTTAATTCCAAATTCAAAAGCTTACTGGGTGGTCGATCCACTCGATGGGACAACAAATTTTGCTGCTGGTATTCCTTACTGGTCTATATCTGTAGCAAGGTTCGTTGATGGTAAACCACAATCTTCTTTTTTAATAATTCCTACATTGAAAAAAAAGTTTGTATCCATTAAAGGTAAAGGGGTTTGGTTAAATAACAAAAAAATTGACCCTAGCCAAAATAATCTTCAAAGTGAATGCATTTCTTTATGTAGTAGATCAATAAAAATTTTGCAAAAAAAACCAAATTCAGTATTTCCTGGCAAAATCAGACTCTTAGGTGTATCGAGTTTAAATCTTACGAGTGTAGCGATGGGACAAACTTTTGGAGCAATAGAATCAACCCCTAAGATATGGGATATTGCAGCAGCCTGGCTGCTACTAGAAGAACTCAATTGTTCTATAGAGTGGTTAGAAAAAGATCCTTTAAATTTAGTTTCAGGAGAAGACTTGAGCGATGTTAATTTTCCATTAATTGCTTGTAGATCTAAAGAAAAATTTGAAATTTTAAAGCCATGGGGCAACTTATTATTAGAAAAATAGTTGCATGATAAATCAATAATTGCTTGAAAAATTTCTTAATCCGATACAATAAAAACTAAGTAAATAAATAAAATATTTGAAGAAAATTAATATGCAGAGAAGTTCAACATGGATACTGAAAAGTTTATGGGGAGCTTGTGAGAGATGGAGCAAATCTGATTGTGTTGATTTAAGCGCTGCATTTGCATACTACACACTTCAATCATTTTTTCCCATCCTTCTAATTTCTCTTTCAATAGCTTCATGGTTCCTAGGAAAACAAGAAGGATTAGATCAACAAATAATTGCCATTGCTGCTCAAATTTTACCTCCTTCAGTAGTTGAGTTAGTAGAAACAACATTATTTAATTTGATAGATCAAGGTTTTGGAGCAGGTATCCTTGGGGCTATGTTTTTGCTTTTCACCGCGGGAAATGCATATCTATCTCTTCAAAGAGGTTCGGATAGGCTTTGGGAGGACGAAATTCCTTCTAAAAAAGTTAATGCTGCTTGGAGAGTGCAAGCTTCGAAGTTTCTCCGAAATAGAGTTGAAGCCTTTTTAATAGTATTCTTTATTGGTTTTTTAATGGTACTAGATCAAATTAGTGCAAATCTTAGGATGATCCCAAGTAACGTTTTAGAAAATCTTTCAAAATCTAATAATCTTATTTCTGATTTATTATTAAAGTTGCCGCTATTACAAGTTGGTCAATTTGCAATACCACTTATTGGCTTTTCTTTAATGGCTCTTTTATTACAAGCACTTTTACCCAGTAGAAAAGTTCCATTGAAACCACTTTTACCTGGAGCTTTTCTTATTGGAATTGGCCTAACCACTTTGAACCTAGCAGTGAGTAAAAGTATTCTCTCACTAGGAGTAAGATTTCAAGCATACGGTTTTATTGGAGGTTTTCTTGTACTTACTTTATGGGTATGGCTATTAGGAGTGATTTTATATTTTGGACAGTGTTGGAGCGTAGTAATTGCTAGTATGACTCTAGTAAATAAAAAAAGAAATTATAGATAAGGATAACTAAAGTGAATTATTTTTTAAAAGCTAATAAAAATCTTCTTACCTACTCATTAATCATACTTATAGTTATTCCCATTTTTGGAATTAACTTTTTCATAAGCATTGTTGGAAATATCCTACTTCTTTTATTTTTAATTCCCCTTCTATTATTAGTTTTAGTGTTCATGGGTTTTAACTCTTACAAATCTAAAATTAATACATGCAGTAATTGCGGGGCAATATCATTAGGCTTAAGTGAAACATGCATGAATTGCGGTGCAGATTTAGAGAATATAACTAAGAAAAATCAATTAGATAAAAAGCCCAGTGAAAGTACCATTGAAGTGGAAGCAGAGGAAATTAAGTAAAATACTATCCTATTCCAATTTGTCGAAGAATACTTTGTCCAGTAATTAATTCAGTACCAAGTCCGATCAAAATTCCCATCATTGCCATACGGCCATTCCAAGTTTCTGCGAAATTTACGAATCCAAATCTTGGTTGATTTTCATCATTCATAATTAACTAAATTATCTATCAAATTATTTTAACGTTTTAAGGGGAAATTTATGATAAATAAATTAATTATTTATTTAACATGTCTTACACCATCAACAGGTCGATACTCATCTCCAGTTAACTCCTCAAATACAATGGCTGGCAATCCTGTATCAAACATTGTTTGCAATGCTTCTTTTAACATAGGATTCCAACCTCCAGTACTAACTTTTCCATGTCGTACAGTCCAGTCCCAAGTCCCTTGAAGATCTCTGGGTAATCTACCTTCTCTATCTCTTCGAGCAACTAAGTCTAAAGATTCAACTATACCAACAATTACTGGATTTTTACCGTAAGAAGGAGTAAGACTTAGTTCAAGCCTCACTGGATCTTCTTTAACCATCTTTAAACGGAACCTTGGTGGCAACTTGAGTGATCTTATTACCGCTGAGACAATTTTTGTTCTTAATTCCAATTTTTTTCCTTTAATGTAATTTGATTAATCAGATGTTGAACCTTTTTCTTCTAATGTAGTGTCATTGTCATTTGAAAATCTAACTGTTAGTAGTTCCTCTTCTGTTATTTTTCCCGATTTATCTAAAAGTTCTGGATGTATTGTGTACTTGTTTTGTTTAAAACTGGAAGTACTCAATCGTTGATTTTTATTATCGGATATACCCCAGCCATTAGACATAACTTTAAAAGCTTTCCACACTAAATAAGTTAAGGCTGCAGAATATATTATTGGAAATAGAATAGTCATCAGTCTTATAAATTTAGTTAGTTATATGATAAACATAATAGCTCGAAAAAAAGAAATTTAGCTACTTTAAGTTATTTAATTATTCTCTAGATTAAATAAATTAAATTTGTAGTTATATTTAAATTACACTGATATGGTGTATTAAATCTCTCGAAGTACATAAAAAATCAAAATTGAAAAGAGACATCCAAAAGCTATTAATAATCGTCTCATTAATTACAATGGGCATTAGACATCCTGCAAAAGTAATATCCCAAACATTAAGCAAGCCAAAAATTAATGAAGTTAATTTATATTCGAACAAATCTTTTATAACTAAAGCTGTAGAAAGAACCGGTGCAGCTGTGGTGACAATTGATACTCAAAGATATGTTAAAAAAAGAAATTTTCCAAGAAATTCTCAACTATTTTTAGACCCATATTTTGAAAGATTTTTTGGATTAGATTTAAATAACGAAAATCGACCAAGGATAGAGCAAAACCAAGGCAGTGGATTTATATTTGCAGATGGACTTGTAATGACCAATGCTCATGTAGTGAATGGATCAGATAAGGTAATTGTTGGTTTAACCAATGGCAAAAAATTAAACGCTAAACTGATAGGTCAAGACTCTTTTACTGATTTAGCTGTGCTAAAGATTGAAGGGAAAGGGCCTTGGCCAAAAGCAAAATTGGGCGATTCTGCAAAGATTAAAGTTGGTGATTGGGCTATAGCAGTTGGAAATCCATTTGGATTGGAAAACACAGTTACGCTTGGTATTATTAGTAATCTAAATAGAAACGTAAATCAATTAGGAATATATGATAAAAAACTTGAACTGATACAAACTGACGCTGCTATTAATCCTGGCAATTCTGGAGGTCCACTGTTGAATAGCGATGGAGAAGTAATTGGTATTAATACCTTGATAAGATCAGGTCCAGGAGCCGGTTTGAGTTTCGCAATCCCAATTAATAAAGCTAAAGAAATTGCCTATCAACTTTTAAACAATGGGAAAGTAATACATCCTATGATTGGAATTAGCCTAATAGAAGAAAGTGTTTCTGAGAGAAAAAATAATGTCGTAAAAGTTGGATATGTAGTACCGAACAGTCCAGCTGAAAAAAGTGGAATCAAGATAGATGATATTTTAATTAAAATAGACAATAAAGATATTGAAACCGCATCAGACGTAATAGAACAAATTAGTAAAAATGGTATCAAAAAACAAGTAAATATATTATTAAAGCGTAAAAATAAATTTATTAAATTAAAAGTAATACCAACTGATATTACTAATCTACAAAATAAATAAAAAATTTAATTGTTATTCCGTTTAAGTATTTCCACACATCTAGAAATACATCTACCATCGCTTACATCACAGGAAGTAATGCATTCAAAATAACTTTCAATAGGATCAGAAATTTGAATCTTTTTTTCTTGGAAATCGTAATTTTTCATTTAAGTTATTAAAACCTATTCTGTATTTTTAAGATTAATCAAGGACGATAAACTATGTAAAGATAAATGAGTGATCTTACTTAGCCAAGTGTAAATTTTATTAAAAGTAATCAAATTTTTTGGCTTTGAGTTTTTTCTAAAAAATATTCATAATTACCGTCATATGAATATAACTTTGAATCTTTAATTTCAATAATTCTATTTGCAACCTTTGAAATAAAATACCGATCATGAGAAATGATTAATAATGAACCTTTATAATTTTTAATTGCTAATTCTAAGTTTTCCTTAGATTGCAGATCCAAATGATTAGTTGGTTCGTCCAAAAGAAGGAAATTACTAGGATTAATAATCATGAGCGCCAATGCTAATCTTGCCTTTTCTCCCCCACTGAGTTGTTTAATATATTTAAAAACAGTTTCATTTTGAAAGCCAAAACCCCCTAAAAATGTTCTAACTTTTTTTTGGGACCATTCTGGAGACTTATTACATATTAAATCAATAACCGTTTCATCAAGTGAAAGCGCTTCAGCCTGATTCTGTTCATAATAGTTAGTAATTATATTATGTTTACCAAGATTAATTTCTCCAATTTCAGGAGATATTTTTTTCATAATAATTTTAAGCAATGTAGATTTGCCGCATCCATTAGGGCCCAATATTGCTATTTTCTCCCCAGAAGAAATCTTTAAATTAATATCTAGAAAAAGAATTTTATCCTCGAAACTATGGGACAAATTTTTAATATTTAGAACTAATTTTCCAGAGCGAGGGCACTCTGGAAAATTAAAAACAGGACTTTTTGATTTTGCTATGGGAGCCTCAATTTTAGTAATCTTTTTTAATTGTTTTTCTCTACTCTTTGCTTGAGAACTTCTTGTTGCACTAGCTCTAAATCTATCTATATACCTCTTTTGTAACTCAATTTCTTTTTGTTGTAATTGATATGCTTTATTTTGTGATTCTTCATTCAAAGATTTCTGTTCGACAAAAAAAGAATAGTTCCCATTATATGTTTCAGATATTCCTCTATCTACAAAAATTATTTTTTTACATAATTTATCTAAGAAATATCTATCATGGCTAATTATAATCACTGCAATTTTAAGCGATGATAGATATTCTTCCAACCAAAAAATAGTTTCTAAATCTAAATGATTGGTTGGTTCATCCAATAAAAGTAAATCTGGTTTTTGTAAGATTATTTTTCCAAGAGCAACTTTCATCTGCCAACCACCTGAGAAGTTGCCAACTAATTTATCAGCATCTGCTAAAGAAAAGCCTAATTTTGGTAATATTTTTTCTACATCAGATTGCATTTTATAACCTCCTAACGCTTCAAATTTTGCTTGATATTTTGCGAGTTGATTAACAAGTATTTCAAGTTCATCGGAATTTTTTTTTATATCCAACGATTTCATTTTATTCTCAATTTCTAAAAGTTTAATGGCAACAATTTGTATATCTATAAAAGAACTTTCTAATTCCTGTCTCACTGAAAAATTCAAATTACAATCAAACTCTTGCTTTAAATGGGCAATTTTAGGATTTCCCTCTTTGATGATCGTTCCACTTGTTTGCTCTTCCTCTCCAATTAAAATCTTAAATTGGGTTGATTTACCTGCACCATTAGAACCAACTAAGCCAACTTTTTCTCCTTTCTTAATCTCCCAACTAATATTTTTTAAAACAACATCTGTAGAATAAATTTTGCTTACACCTTCAAATCTAATCACTGTTTTAAAAATAGAATTTACAAAATCTGTGGCTTATTTACTAAAAAATATTTTGTGGAATAAAATTAAATCATGAAAAGAATAGAACAAATTGTAGTGATTTTCATAGCTGCAGCTCTTGCAATTCCAAGTTATTGGTTTTTTTGGACTTTAGCTGGTGGTGGTGGTTACAACAAAAGAATAAAACCTATTCCAAATCCTAATAATAATAATTATTCGAAACCTGTTCCTAAAGACCTCCTCGAGCCTTAATTAACCACATTTTAGTTGCCTCATCATCGATAGTACTCAAATATTCAATAACCTCTTCTTTAGTCACAGAAATATTTAACTCGTTGCCAATGTCGCATATTTTATCTAAGGCTTTTTTGGGATTAGTTAGGGCTGTCATAAAAAGACTTTGTTTCTTTTTGGAATCGTTTGCTATTAACTTATAGAGCTTTTCAGCATTACTGGACATGTTTTTAAAATCTATTTATTAATAGATTATTACTTCAAGCTACATTTTGTTCATTATATTTATTATTAGATAAATCATTATCCACATCTTTTATCTCTTTTGCAGAGGCATCTGCCATACTTCTTGCGTCTAAACATAAAACTTTTCTTAATTTCGCAAAGTTAGCTGCGTGAGATTTTCTGCCATCTTTTTGAGCACAGTACTCAGACTGCTGAAGAATATGATGAAGATGAGTTAACAAATATGGACTAATTACAGCTGATACCAAAACATCACTATTTTCATTGTCGTGATAATTAGAATTAACTAATTTTTTTTTCTTTTTATCAATAATAGACCTTTTAGGAGAATCAAGTTTTCTTGAATTTTTCATGGAGCATAAAAATTAATTAATTGATACGGACATAAATTTCCTTACTAATAATATACACAAAGATAGTATCCTTGACTAACTGTGTATACTAATAAGTAACAGTTATCAACTTTGACTCATGGCTACCCGCCAAAACTCAACTAATGGGAAGCCTAAATCCCCCAGAATTCAAGTAGTTCTCCCAGAATTAATATGTGAGCAGTTAACTATTTTAGCCAATAATGAATCTAGGACAGTAAGTAATATGGCAAAAGTGTTAATACAAGAGGGTATAAAAAAATATTTCGAAAAAGAAAGTAAATCACCTGTTTCAGAAAATAATTTAAATACTGATAAATTTAGAGATGAACTTGAAAAACAAAGTGTCAGAAGATTAAAAAGAGCTCCTCAAAGGATTAGATACTATAAAAAATCTGATTAAAAATAATTAATTTTGAGGCAATTTCTGTAAATCTGCAGTTTTACCCATAACTACCAAAATGTTTCCTCTTTCCAAAATATATTTTGCTGGAGGATTAACTGTTAACTCTTCAGCAGGTCCTGCAGCAAGAACATTGACTAAATAATTTTTTCTCAAATTTAAATCTCTTAAAGATCTTCCAATAAATTCTTCTGGAACAGTTATTTCATCTATACCAGTTTGATTATCTAGTTCTAATCTCTCGATTAGGTTTGGTCTTACTAATTCTAAACCTAATCTTTCTCCTTGCATCCTAGATGGGAAAACAACTTTGTCTGCACCAACTCTTTTTAACATTTTTTCGTGCAAGTCACTGGTAGCTCTCGCTATTACTCTTTTCACTTTGCTACCTTCACTATCCTTAGCAATAAGAGTTGTAGTTATACTTGCTTCAATAGGTTCACTAATACCCACTACAACAGTATTCATTTCAAGAATTCCCGATTCCTTCATAGACTCTTCATCAGTACAATCTACAACTCTCGCTTCTATCGAAGGTTCTAATTGCCTTAAATCATCAATAGCTTTTTCCGAATAATCTGCAGCCAAAACATCAGCACCATTACTAATAAGTTCTCTGCAAACTGCAGTTCCAAATCTTCCAACGCCGACAACTGCAAAAGTGAGTTCTTCATTTTCTTTCTTTTGAGTCCACTTCCACCAATCAGCCATAATAAAACTCAGTCAATTCTAAACGTATAGATCAGCCCTAGGATAGCCAATTCTCTTTTGCCTATCTATTCTACTCTTATAAAGAGCCTGCCAAAGTGCACTTAAAAGCAAAAGGATCCCGAGTCTGCCCACAAACATACCCACAATAAGAATAAATTGACCAAAATGATTTAATTTTGAGGTTAAACCAATATCAAAACCAACTGTTGCAAATGCTGATATGCAAGTGAACAGAATTTCTAGAAATGTGAATGATTCTTTTTTAACAAAAGTATTAGTTGTACTAAGCAACATTGCCATTAAAAGAACAAAAAGCAAAGATCCAACTGTGATTCCAACTGCCTTAAGAATAACTTTATCTGAAATTAATCTATTGCTAATAATTACATCTTTCTGACCTCTTAAAGTTGATCTGGTTGCAGCCATTAAAGCAATAAATGTAGTTGTTTTTATGCCTCCACCAGTACCTCCTGTACTTGCTCCAATAAACATAAGCGTCATTAATAATAAGAGGCCCGTATCTGAGATAGAGTTCAAAGAAATCGGAAAATTTGTAAAGCCTGCAGTTCTTGCACTAACTGTTTCGAAGATAGATGACATTAACCGTTCAAACAAATTTAAATCATTAAAAAATTGACTATTTAGTAGTGATTCAGTGATAAAGAATCCAAATGATCCGAACAATATTAGAGACAAACTTGTCCTAATAACTAGTCTGGAATGAAGGCTTAATTTCTTATAAGAAAGACTTTTTTTATGACTCCAAATATCATCAATAACCCGCCAACCCAATCCACCCATAACAATGAGAAAAACAAAAACACTATTCACCAAATAATTTGTCCTATAGTCTTGAAGACTATTTGACATTAACGAAAATCCTGCATTGTTATAGGCAGAAATGCTGTGAAAAATCGAGGACCATAGTCTTTCCCAATTGTTTTGAATGTCTACAAATCCAAAAGAATATAAGACAATTGCGCCCAAAGATATAATAATAATCGCAGTAATAGCAATGCTTTGAAAAGTTCGACCAATTCCTCCAACTCCAAATTCATCTAAAGTCTTTCCTTTATCTAATCTAGTTCTTAACTTTGTCCCCTTTACAACAAACCCTTGTAAAAATGTTGTAATAGCCATTAATCCTAGACCTCCTGATAAAAGCATAAAAGCTAAGAAAACTTGGCCAAAGAAATTTAAATCATTACCAATATCTATTATGGTTAAGCCAGTAACGGTTATTGCAGAAGTAGATGTAAAAAATGCTTCCCACAAACCAACCTTTGAAGATGAACATAATGGAGAGCTCAAAATTAAAGTTCCAAGGCAAATAATAAACAAGCCTGTAACAATAGTAAATTGAGGTACAGATAGCTTTTTGTAAGCATCTTTTAACTTATAAACCTTGCTTGTGAATTTCACGATATTATCCGTAATTTAAAATTATCAATGCTGGCACAGTAAAAGACATTATAAGTGTTAATCCTGCGCCGTATTTTGCGATATCAAAAAATCTATATCTTCCAGGACCATAAACCATTAAATTTGTTTGATAACCCATTGGAGTCAAGAAAGATTGACTTGCACCAAACAAAACAAGCATTATTAAAGCGCTTGGTGAAATTTCTAAAACATTTGAGAATTCAATAGCAACAGGCAAAATCAAAGCAACCGAAGCAGCATTACTTATAAATTGCGTAAGAATAACTGTAGAAACAAAAATTACGACTAATGCAAAATAAAGAGGCATTCCGTTAAGGGCAAAATTTAGATTAACTGCAATTACATCTGCTAATCCAGTTATCTGCATAGCTACACTAAAACACGATAAAGATCCCAGCAATAAAATAACGTCTAACCTAATTGATTTTTGTATCTCTGCAGGTCTTAAACATCCACAAGCCACCATTGCAATCACTGCCAAAAGAACTGAACCTACTAATGGAATATTAGAAACCGAAGGTAAAATGACCATTCCTATTGCAATTGCAATCGATATAGGTTTTTTTATCAAAAAAGGTAAGTCATCTTCGAATTGATCTAAAATAAGCAAATCATTACTAGCTTGCAAACCTCTTATTGAATCTAGAGGTGCTTGCAATAATAAAACATCTCCAGCCCTTAAAACAGCTTGGCCTAATCTCTCCTGAACAGTTTGCTGACCTCTTCTTAATGCTAAAACTGTTGCATTATGACGCTGCCTAAATCTTAATTCTCTCAAACTTGCACCGGCTAAAGTTGAACCAGCTGGTAACAAGGCTTCAAAGGTCTTAGTACCTTCATCATCTGAGAAAACATTAGCCCCATCGAACGATGTTTTGTTTTCTCCTAACAGAATAGTATGTTCCTGTTGCAGCCTAAATAAGTCTGCCCTTGTAACGCGGATTATTAATCTATCATTCGGTTCGATCTTTCTATCAGCCAAAGGAGGAAGAATAACTTTTCCATTTCGTTGCAATTCCAGAACATCAACGTCAAATCGTCTTTGCAATCTACTATTTCTGACAGATTGTCCAACTAATTCTGAAGTAGAAGGAATGGTAACTTCGGTAAAATATATATTCATATCACCATTTTTAATAAACTCCTTATCTCTCCCTCTATCTGGTAAAAGCATGTCAGAAACTAGAATCATATAGGTTGTACCTATCAGCCATACAGGAATTCCTATTGAAGTCAAACTAAATAATTCCAAACCTCCGTAACCTAATTGTTGACTAATATCACTTACAAGAAGATTTACTGAGCTACCTAATAATGTCAGAGTTCCTCCAAGCAAAGTAGCAAAAGAAAGAGGTAATAAAACTTTTGATGGTGATATATTTCTTCGCTCGCACCAACTTTCAATTAAAGGTAACAAAGATGCTACTACTGGAGTATTAGGTACAATTCCAGATATTGGAGCAATCAAAAAAGCTATTAAAGAAATTAATTTCCTTGGAGTTCGAATACTTTCAGAAGAAATCAATTCTCTTACTCTGTCTAAGGCACCACTTTTAAATAATGCTGAGGAAACTGCAAATAAACCCATAAGGGTAATTAAAGAAGGGCTACCAAATCCAGCTAAAGCTTTTTCAGGAGAGAGAACCCCAGTAGATATAAATATTCCGACACATAACAAACCAGTCAATTCTGGTGCAATAGTATTTCTAATAAATAAAATTATTGACATTATTAAAACAACTACCGTTATAAACGCATCAAAATTATTACTAACTACTGCAATTAAATTCATACAAAACTTATTTAACTCAATATACCCAAAAACAATATTTCAAAAAAGTTTAATTCGAATAATCTTTTTTAAGAAACTTTTTAAAAATAGATTTTTTTTGGAATATCCATGAAGATGCAGATTTTAAGCTTTCTGTAATATCAGGCAACCTGGAAGCATATATAAGTCTTCTTGCCTCAAAAGCCAATTTCCCAGATAAAGTAACCCCAAGCCCAGAAATTGAAGCTTCGCCTATTCCTAAACTAATCATTTCACCGTTGTCTTGAAATTCAAAGGGTAAAGGATCTTTTCCTTGAACTAAAAGTTCTAAATTATTAGCAAGATGATTTCCTTCCTGCATAGCGACCTGAGCAGTTATGGGTAAATCCTCCATTCCTTCAATAACTGAAATATCACCAATAGCAAAACAGTTTTTATGGTTTTCTATTTGCAAGTTATTATTAACTAAAATTCGTCCAAATTTTTTTGTTATTTGATCAGTTTCTAAGTAAGACAAATTAGGTTTAACACCTGCTGTCCAAATAACAATATCTTTATCCAAGGAAGTTATTCCAACCTCACTAGAAATAGTAATTTTAGTTTCTGAGACCTCTTTAACTGTGGAATTCAAAAGAACATTGATTTTTCTTTTTTCTAATGCCTTCTCTGCTTGTTCTCTATTAAAAATTTTGTTTTTATTGAGGATTTCGTTTGATTTTTCTATTACATTAATTTCAAATTGGTCTGTAAATATATCTTTAATTTTGCATGCCAACTCGATACCAGAGGGACCACCTCCAACTATAAATAACTTTTTATGCAAGGCAGTATTTTGTGATTTTTTTAAAAAATAATTTAATTTATTTAAATCGTTAACATCATTAAAAAAATAACAATTTTCATCTACACCTTTTATAAAAAAACTATTTGGAATAGATCCTGTACAGATAACGAGATATTGATAACTTAATTTTAATTCATCACTAAATTCAAGAATATTTTCTTTGAAGTCAATTTTGGTTAAACAATTTCTTAAAAAAGTTATACCCGCATCAGAAAAAATATTTGCAAATTTTGGGTTGGCTTCCCAACTGCTTATCTCTTTACTTAAAACTTCGTACATTAAAGGTTTAAATATAAAGTTAGTTTCAGAATCAACTACAAGAATAGGTAAAGAAGGATTAAGTTTCTTTAAATTCAAAGCAAATGTCATACCTGCAAAACCTGCTCCAACTATTACTATTGGTTTTTGTATTGATTTCATTAGAGAAATATTGATATGCGTAAATGTATTATTAAACTATACGAATAATTTATAAATTGAGCGAAATAAAATTAAACTCATAATCAAACTGAAGAATGATTGAAAAAATTCACAAAGATATTCAAACTAACTTGAGGAAATATAATCAAGATCTTGTAGATATGAAGCCTCAAGCAATGCTTACATGGGGTTATAAAAAATTTGATAAACAATTTGCTATTACAACAAGTTTTGGTATACAGTCATCAGTCCTTTTAGATATGGTCAGCAAATTATCCCTACAAAAAAAAATCAAAATATTTTGGATAGATACAGGTTACCTTCCTCCAGAAACATACCATTACGCTGAAAAGCTTATTGATAATTTATCCTTAGAAGTTGAAGTTCTGCAAAGTGAATTATCTCCAGCAAGAATGGAAGCCAAATATGGAAAACTTTGGGAAACAAAAAAAGAGAGTGATTTAGATAAGTATCATGAATTGAGAAAGATAAAACCTTTAGAAAATGGTCTAGAAAAATATGATATTTCCTGCTGGGCAAACGGCGTTAGATCAAGTCAAACAGAAAATAGAAACAAAATGAAATTCATAGACGTAATTCGTCAAAGGCTCTCTTTAAGACCTTTATTAAATTGGACAAATAAAGATATTTTTTATTATATGGAAGAGAATAATTTGCCTGCCCATCCACTTTTTATCAAAGGTTATTCTTCTGTAGGAGATTGGCATTCAAGCAGTCCCGATGGTCTTGAAACAAAGGGCAGAGATACAAGATTTGGAGGAATTAAACAAGAATGTGGGATTCACACTAATAATTAAATTGATCATAGAAAAATGGTCTCAGAAATAAATTTTTTATTAGTAGGCAATAGTAGGCTTCATTGGGCTCAATATTCTAAAAATCAATCTAAATTCTTCCATACCAAAAAAGAGCAAAAAGTTCCCGAAAATATAGATCTTGATCAATTAATTTGGGCTTCTGTAGGAAATCTTCCAAATTTTTTGCTGAGAAAAGAAAATGAAATAAAAACTAAAGACATCCAATTATCAAATCTTCCTGATTATTTTGGAGTTGATAGAGCTCTTGCCTGTATTGCCGCTTTTAAAATTATTGAAAACCCTTTCAAAAAAGATTTGCTAATTGCAGATTTTGGAACAATATTATCAATAACAAAATTGAATTCAAATGGATCTATTATTGGAGGTCAACTTCTTCCAGGTTTTCTAACACAATTAAAATCAATGGAACAAAATACAAAAAATCTTAAAGTTCCCAAAAAATATGATATTCCTATCAAAGATTTTTTAATTAATACAGAACAAGCAATCTTAAAAGGAGTAATCAACTCTCTTAATGGCGTGATTAATAGTTTATTTAATCCCGAAAAGGATATTTTAATAATTTGTGGGGGAGACTCTCAATTAATCACAAAATCTCTAAAAACTAAAAAAGAAAATATTATCAATGCTCCTAATTTAGTTATGGAGGGGATGATTATTCACCACCTATCTATAAAAAAATTAGCTTAACCCAAGGTCTGCAATTATATGATCAGCCATTATTGCTGCTTTTACCTTTAAGTAAATTTTTTCTATGTTACCTTCAGTATCAATTAAAAAAGTATTTCTCATCATTCCCATATATTCTTTTCCCATGAATTTTTTCAGACCGTAGCTATCGTAATCAGAAGAAACTTTGAAAGGTTCAGGATCAGTTAAAAGAATAAAAGGTAAATTAAATTTTTCTATAAACCTCTGATGAGAGGATGCATTATCCTTACTAATACCAAGCACAACAATATTATTTTTTTGGAGTAAATCCCAATTCTCTTTAAAGTTACATGCTTCTTTAGTACATCCAGGAGTATTATCTTTTGGATAAAAATATAGTATTATTCTTTTACCTTTAAAGTCACTAAGAGAAACTTCTTTCTCAAAAGAATCTTTTAATTTAAATTCTGGTGCTTTGTCGCCAACCTTAAGAGCCATTGAAATTATTAAATGAGTATGAATATAAAATACCAAAAATTTGGTTTTATGAGATTAAAGGTGTGCAAGATGTCGCAACTATAGAAGAAATTAAAACTGCAAAAAAACTAACAAATTCAAGATCAAAGATTTTCTTAGAAACAAGAGCTTATTTGCGCCAATCACTTTCAACACTTTTTGATTTAGACCCCCTAGAAATTCCAATTAATGCTCAACCTGGAGAACCTCCAAGTTTACCCTCTGGCATGGGAAATATCAGTTTAAGTCATTGTAAAGATGCCATTATTATAGTCTGGCATAAAGGCAAAATAGGTATTGATATTGAGAGAGCAGATAGAGATTTTAACCATATAAAATTTGCAAAAAAATATTTTTTTCATACCAATAAATCAAACCATAATAATTATTTAACAAAAAATATGATATTAAATCAATGGTGTGCTGTTGAAGCGGCTATAAAATGGGATCACGGAAAAATCGCTAAAGACATTAAATATTGGCAATTTTTTGAAAAGCCTAAAGAATTAATTCATAAGAAGAAAAATATACATTTAAATTATTCACAGATTAACTTCCATAATTGGACTATCGCTTTAGCCTACGAAGAAAGAACTTCTTTATATCCTGAGATTATTTGTTGTTCGAAAAATTTTTAATTTTCTTTTCTTCTAAGCAGTTCATCATATTGAGTTTTTTCCCATCCATTATTATTTGGTTCCCATATTTTGAAACCTCTTAAAGATTTAGGAAGATATTCTTGTACGACCCAATTACCTGGATAATTATGAGGATTTACATAACTATTAGAATTATTTTTTAAATGAAGTGGAACATCAAAAGCATTAGTAGATTTGATTGTTTCAATTGCTTTAAAAATACTTTTCGTACTATTACTTTTTAGAGAAATAGCTAAGTATAAAGAAGCCTGCGTTAAAAAATATAATCCTTCTGGAAAACCAACTCTATCGAAAGCATCACAACAGGATTGTACAACTACTATGGCATTAGGATCAGCTATTCCAATATCTTCACTGGCAGATATAAGAAGTCGTCTAAAAATAAAATTAGGATCTTCACCAGCCTCCAGCATATTGGCAAGCCAGAATAAAGTTGCATCTGGATCAGAGCCTCTAATGGACTTGATAAAGGCACTTATTACATCGTAGTGATTTTGACCATTTTTATCGTAAACAATATTTTTCTTTTGTAGTGCATCCTCTGCTATTGAGAGATTAATATTGATTTCTTTAGCATCATTTTCAGAAGTTGTTTCTATGGCCATCTCTAGCGCATTGATTAATGTCCTTGCATCTCCGCCAGAAAATTTAATTAAATGACTTATAGCATCTTGAGTTAAATAAACCTTTTTTGAATCTTTTTGTTTTGAATAGTGATTAATGACTTTTTGTATTATTTTCTGTAAATCATTTTCTGCCAAAGGAAGTAATGTGAAAATACGAGACCTGCTAACAAGCGCTTTATTAACAGCAAAGAAAGGGTTTTCAGTTGTAGCACCAATAAAAGTTATAGTTCCATTTTCTATTGAAGGTAATAAAGCATCTTGCTGAAGTGATGTAAATCTATGAACCTCATCGATAAATAAAATTGTTTTTCTTTTTGAATTTATTAATCTATCTTTTGCATTAGCGATTTCATTTCTTAATTCTTTAACACTTGATAATACTGCATTTAACCTAATTAATTTTGACCGCGTATTAAAAGAAATAATTTCAATTAGAGTAGTTTTTCCAACACCCGGAGGGCCAGAAAAAATAAAATTACTAACCTTATCATTTAATATTGCACTTCTTAAAAGCGAATTCTCATTCAGGATTGGTTGTTGACCAAAAAAATCTTCCAAATTCTTTGGTCTTAATTTATCTGCCAAAGGTGCATTGTTTTCTATTTGAGAATAATTAGTAAATAAATTTTCTGAATGCATATAAATAAAATCAAAAAATTATTACTTTCAATTCTATGTAATTACTGTAGGATTTTCCATTTGAGTAAGTTTTGAAATGTTCAATAAAGCGTCTAAATCATCTATTAGAGGTTTCAAAGCGATCTGAGGATTTAACGAAAGATTCTGTTGAGGATCGAAAAACTTCTCAAAGTAAAGTCTTAATGTTGCACCCTTAGTTCCAGTTCCAGAAAGGCGCACAATTACTCGAGAATTATCATCAAGGACCAATCTTAAACCTTGATTTTCACTTATGGAATTATCAACGGGATCTAAATATGAAAAGTTATCTGCAACTTTAACTAAATGGCCAGCAAAACTATTTCCTTTTAAATTTTCGAGTAAAGAAGTTAGATTACCAAAGATTTGATTAGCAATATTTGAGGAAATTGCCTCATAATCATGTCTTGAATAATAATTCCTACCAAATTGTTTCCAATGATTCTGCATCAAATCACTTACCGAACATTTTTTCTCAGCTAAAACTTGTAACCAATACAACACTGCCCATAGTCCATCTTTTTCTCTCACATGATTACTACCTGTTCCGAAACTTTCTTCTCCACATAAAGTAATTAAATTAGAATCTAAAAGATTACCAAAAAACTTCCAGCCAGTAGGTGTCTCGAAACAAGGTATATTTAATGCTCGCGCGACATTATCAACCGCTGAGCTGGTTGGCATGGATCGTGCCACACCTGTAATACCATCTTTATAACCAGGTACACATTTTGTGTTAGCAGTGATAACTGCAAGGCTATCACTAGGATTTACAAAACATCCACTTCCTAAAATCATATTCCTATCTCCATCTCCATCGCATGCAGCACCAAAACTATAAGATTTTTTATTTAGTAACAAATCAGCCAAGTGGGATGCGTAAGTAAGATTAGGATCAGGATGTAAACCTCCAAAATCTTTTAACGGGTTACCATTCATGACACAATCTGGTGCAAGACCCATTTTTTCAACAAAAATATTTTTTGCATATGGACCTGTAACCGCATTCATTGCATCAAAGATTAACGAGAAGTCTTTTTTTAAAAAATCACTAATTTGGTCAAAGTCAAAAATTTTCTCCATCAAATTAGAATAATCTGTTAATCCATCAATAATTTCTAAGGTAGTTTCGTCGTAATGATAAGTACCATATTTACTAAAATCAGGTAATTGAATTTTACAAATTTTATAACTTGTTAGTAATTGTGAAGACTTAAAAATCTTATTAGTAATTATCTCAGGAGCTGGACCACCATTCGAGATATTCAATTTCACTCCAAAGTCGCCATCAATCCCACCAGGATTATGGCTTGCAGAAAGAATAATTCCACCTATAGCGTTTTCTTTTCTAATTAAATGTGAGGTCGCAGGAGTAGATAATAATCCGTATCTTGGAACAATAACCTTTTGAACTTTATGAGCAATGCATATTTGGACAATTTTTTCTATTGCTTCAATATTGCCATATCTGCCATCACCACCAACTACTAATGTTGAACCTTTTAAATCTCCTAATGATTGTAAAATTGCTTCAATAAAAACTTCTAGATAATGTTCTTCCTGAAACTTTAAAGTACTTTTTCTTAATCCAGAAGTACCTGGTTTTTGATCTAAAAAAGGAGAATTAATATTAATTACACTAACTTGATTCATATTTTTAAGAAAACTTTCAAAAATCTAACTAAATTAATGAGGCATTTCGGAAGTTCTTAACATAGCGATAAACCATAATGAAGAAATTAATAATGCACTAAGAATTCCGTAGTTAACACCAAATTTAGAAATTGTAATTGGAACTATTAATGGAAAAGTTAATGCTCCAAACAATGGGGTAAAAGCTACAATTTTTTTCAGCATTAATTTAATTTATCAAAACCATTCAGTCTCAGCATTATCTTTTTCATTAGTATCGTCAAGTGGAGTAGATCTATCAAATTTCATTGATATACTTTTTTCTTGCTCACCAGACACATCAACAGCTTTAATATCATATTTTTGAGTCCCGTCTCTAAATGGAACTTGAATTCTAAAAGTACCATCTGCAGCAAGAGGTACATCTTCTCCACCTATTGTTAGTTTTGCAGAAGGCTCTGTAGCTCCATAAACAATTAATTCAGCATCAGCAACGAGCCAAAAAGATCTATTTTTAACAATTCCGCTTCCAGAATCATTTAAACCTGATGACCATTTACCAGCACCTGAGTCTGTAAGATTATCGTTAAGGTTTGTTGAATTTAAGTTTTCCATAAATTCTTCAGAACCAACTTTTCTTCTGAGAGGAATATTAGTTGCTGCTTGGTATAACCTTTCATGCATACCATTTTGTTCTGAAACAACAGAATTAGAAATATCTGGTATTGACTCAGAAGTAGAATCTAAATTAAAAGGCACAAATTTATCAAGAATTTGCTCAGAGGGATGAGACCCAGGAACATGGCTTATTGAAGAAAATGCCAATGACATCCAGTTAAAACCATATTTGTAACCTAATTCAACTTTATAATCTCTATCTGCAAGTGGGATCGGCAAGTACCACTCAGTACTGTAACTATCAACTGCTATCTCCCTAAGTGTTCCTTGATTCAAGTTGCTTCCTTCAGAACCAGATGCATCAAATAATCGTAAACATAATTTATTGGCTCCTAAAGATTGTGCTTTTTCTCTATCTGCATCAGAAATTTGCCAGAAAACATAAGCCCAATCTGGATCTCGCGGTAGGAAAACTACATTTGTTTTAACTTCTTCACTACTGTTGAAAGAATTGGACTCAGCAGTTTCTTCAGGTTTTGACTGAGAAGCTACAATGTAGGTTTTTTTTGTAGATTTTTCTTGATATTTAAGTATTAAATCGACTAAAACAGCTTTTGTTTTGCGACTATACAGCGGAACCGATAATTTACTTGCTTCTTGACGTAATTGTCTGAGGGTTAGTGAGAGTAATTGATCTTTATTCATGATCCCATCAGCCACTTTAAATTCTCCGTTTTTGTTTGGGATCAGTATGTTCTTTTTTTTTAGGAATTGTGTGTCTTTTTGGCCTGTCGTCAGGATCCTCTGACTACTAAAGAATTCTCAAAATTAATATTTCTCTTCAAAACAGTTGGTATCAATGCAGTTAATTAATTTTCAGATCTTTTTGAAATGTAAATTAATTTTCTTTTTTTTTAAATTTTATTACCTGAATTTGTTAACGACTCAACAAAAATATATTTTTTCTTCGGGATCAGTTAAATAAAAAAGAATTCAGCGTTGTTCAACTAGAAGTACTAAATCATCTATCTCTAAATCCTGAATACTTTTAC
This sequence comes from Prochlorococcus marinus str. AS9601, assembly GCF_000015645.1. NCBI lineage: Bacteria > Bacillati > Cyanobacteriota > Cyanophyceae > Synechococcales > Prochlorococcaceae > Prochlorococcus > Prochlorococcus marinus. The sequence continues at coordinate 90,716 of NC_008816.1, read as the reverse complement.
CTATTTTTTTTGAAAAAGCACTTAATTTTTTAGAAGTGGATTCTAACTGCTTATAAAAAAGATCACTAAATTTTTTATCATCAAATTTTTTGGATTGGTCATCACACCATTCTCTCAGGGGATTTTTATTTTGATATTCCAAACTATTATCTAAATTAATAATTTTTAAAATTTGAAGACAATGAGCGAGAATTCTTAAATGATGTTTCTGCATTATAGGTAGATCAAGATTATCAATTTCTTGAATAGTTTCTATATTTAATAGGTTAGACAAGGGATCAAGATGATTAGACATTAATTTTTAGTTTTAATAAAGGAAAAAAACTCAATATTGGGGGTATCTTTCGTTAGAGTATATAAAGCTAATTGTAATAAGTTATTTTTGATAACATGGTCAACGAAAATTTAGTTAAAGATGTAGTAAAAGAGCCTTACAAATATGGTTTCGTTACTGATATTGAAACTGAAAAAATAGAAAAGGGATTAAATGAAGATATCATAAAATTAATTTCACAGAAAAAAGAAGAGCCTAAATTTCTTCTTGATTTCAGATTAAAAGCCTTTAAAAGATGGCAAAAAATGAAAGAGCCTGATTGGGCAGCATTAGGATATAAAAAAATTGATTATCAAGATATTATTTATTACTCTGCTCCAAAGCAAAAAGAGAAAATTTCTAGCTTAGATGAAGTTGATCCCAAACTTCTTGAGACTTTTGACAAATTAGGAATCCCCCTCACGGAGCAAAAAAAACTCACAAATGTAGCAGTAGATGCCGTCTTTGATAGTGTTTCTATAGCCACAACTTTTAGAGAAGAACTTGCTGAACATGGAGTTATATTTTGCTCAATTAGTGAAGCAGTAAAAAATCACGCGGATTTGATTGAAAAATATTTAGGTACAGTAGTTCCAGCTAGTGATAATTATTTTGCAGCACTAAATTCTGCAGTTTTTAGTGATGGTTCTTTTGTTTATATCCCAAAAGGTGTTACCTGCCCTATGGATCTATCTTCCTACTTCAGAATTAATAGTGGAGATTCAGGACAATTCGAAAGAACATTAATCATTGCTGAAGAATCAAGTTCTGTAAGTTATCTAGAAGGTTGTACAGCTCCAATGTTTGATACAAATACCCTACATGCAGCAGTTGTGGAGCTTATAGCATTAGACGACGCCTCAATAAAATATTCAACAGTGCAAAATTGGTATGCTGGTGATGAAGAAGGTATTGGTGGAATTTTTAATTTTGTCACCAAGAGAGGAAAATGTCTAGGTAAGAGAAGTAAAATTAGCTGGTCTCAAGTTGAAACAGGGTCTGCAATTACATGGAAATATCCTAGCTGTCTTCTTTTAGGGGAAGAATCTGTAGGAGAATTTTATTCAGTGGCTCTCACCAATAATCTTCAGCAAGCAGATACCGGCACAAAAATGATACATATTGGTCCTAAGACCAAATCAACTATTGTTAGCAAAGGTATTAGTGCAGGTAACTCAAAAAATAGCTACAGGGGTCTTGTCAAAATGGGAACAAAAGCTACAGGATCAAGAAATTACAGTCAATGTGATTCAATGTTAATAGGGGATCAAGCTTCTGCAAATACATTCCCTTACATCAAATCTCAACAACCCAATTCTGAAATTGAGCATGAAGCAAGCACATGTAGAATCTCAGAAGACCAACTTTTTTATCTCCAAAGCAGAGGTATAGAATTTGAGGAGGCAGTATCTATGATGGTCAGCGGTTTTTGCAGAGATGTATTTAATCAATTACCTATGGAATTTGCTGCTGAAGCAGATAAGTTACTGGCACTTAAACTAGAGGGATCAGTAGGTTAATTAAACAATTTCTAAAGTGAAATGCAAAGTAAAATGAAAGAATCAGATCCAATTTTAGAAGTTGAAAATCTCTCTGCATCTACTGATAATCTTCCAATTTTAAAAGGGGTTTCACTTACTGTCTATCCTGGAGAAATCCATGCCATTATGGGAAGAAATGGATGTGGCAAAAGTACTCTTTCGAAAATCATTGCAGGACATCCCTCGTATAATATTACAAATGGCGACATAAAATTTTTAGGTGAAAACATCAACTCTCTAGAACCTGAAGAGAGATCTCAATCAGGAATTTTTCTTGGTTTTCAATATCCAATTGAGATTCCAGGTGTAAGTAATCTTGAGTTTCTTAGAGTTTCAACTAATGCTAGAAGGAAATTCCTCAACAAAGAAGAATTAGATACTTTTGATTTTGAAGAATTAGTTAAAGAAAAGTTAGAAATTGTGAAAATGGATCATGCATTCCTATCAAGGAGTGTAAATCAAGGATTTTCTGGAGGTGAAAAAAAAAGAAATGAAATTCTGCAAATGGCTTTACTTGAGCCCAAGATAGCAATATTAGATGAGACCGATTCTGGTCTAGATATTGATGCTCTAAGGATAGTGGCTTCAGGAATTAAAAAAATATCTAATGCACAAACTGGGATTATACTTATTACCCACTATCAAAGATTATTAGATGAAATTGAACCAAATTATGTCCATGTAATGTCAGACGGACAAATCATAAAAACAGGTGAGAGTGATCTTGCTTTAGAGCTTGAGAAAAAAGGGTATGAATGGACTGATAACTTTATAAAAGAGACCTAAGTAAATGGAAATTATTGAAAAAATAAAAACTAATAAATCGATTGATAATCAAACAGAAATACAAAAAATCTGTCTAAATAAATTACAATCAAGTCCCCTCCCTAATCCTAAAAGTGAACAATGGAGACTTTCAAATAAATCAAAATTTTCAGAGTTTTTAGACTACTCGGTCAATGAAACAGATCCAAAATTTGATACACCTTTTCCGAACATTTCTCAAAGTAATATTAGGTTAGTAATTGGGAATAATTTCCAAATTGATTTAATAGAGGAAAATTATTCAATAAAGCAACTAAGTGAGGATAAATTAGTTAAATATATCAAGGAACAGATATCTTGTTTTGATCACAACGAAAATTGGAGTGACTTACTAAACCTGTCTTTAAACTGTACAAAAAATACCTTGGGATTAAAAATAAGTGGATCAGAAATTCCTCCTATTGAAATTTTTAGTCACTCATCAAGTAACTCTTTAAACGCAAAAACCCTGGTAATATTTATAGAAAAGGATTGTGATATTGATTTATTACAAGTAAATCTTGGTAAAGACAACTCTTCATTATCTCAATCAACGTTCTTTTGTTTAGAAGAAAATAGTTCCGTAAATCATGGTGTTGTTTCTTACGGTGAAAACAAATCAAATCTATTAAATTCTCTCAATGTAATTCAACGAAAAAATAGCGAATACAATTTAGGATCTTTACATTTCAAATTTAATTATGCAAGATTTGAAATTCGTATTACACAATCTGAAGGAAACGCTAAAACCAATATTAAAGGTATGCAAATAACAAAAAAAGACGAACAAATTTCTACTTATACAAAAATAGACTTTAATGGCCCAAATGGATTTCTAGATCAAATCAACAAATCACTTGCTGACGATGAATCTCATGCAATATTTGAAGGTTCAATAATAGTTCCTAAAATTGCCCAGAAAACTGATGCTTCTCAATTAAGTAGGAATTTACTTTTATCAAATCTCGCACAAATAGATACCAAACCTCAATTAGAAATAATTGCTGATGACGTCAAATGCAAACATGGAGCTACAATATCGCAATTAAATGAAGATGAACTTTTTTATATGAGATCAAGAGGGATCACATTACCAGAAGCAAGTAAACTACAATTAAGTTCATACTTTCAAGAAATAATTTCATTTATTCCCGTTTCAAAAGATAGATGGGATTTGCTTGATAAACTTTTAAATGAAAAATAATGGAAACGATTCAAAATTTTCCTGAAATAACTAAGAAAGACTTTCCTCTTTTAAATAACAACATAAAAAATAATGAGCAAATCATTTATTTAGACCATGCTGCAACCACGCAAAAACCAATTCAAGTCTTGAAAAAAATTGATGAATATTATAGAAATTTTAATGCCAATGTACATAGAGGAGCTCATCAATTAAGTGCTAAAGCGACAGAAGAATTTGAAAATGCAAGATTTTCAATTAGTAAATACATCAAAGCAAATTCGCCAAAAGAAATTATTTTCACAAGAAATGCTACTGAAGCAATAAATCTAGCAGCTAGATCATGGGGCGAATATTCATTAGGAGAAAACGATGAAATTCTTCTATCAATAATGGAGCATCATAGCAATATTGTTCCATGGCAAATGGTTGCAGCGAAAAATAAGTGTAAATTAAAATTTATAGGCATCGATAAAAATGGGCAATTAGATTTAGACGATTTTAAGTCAAAACTAACCTCTAGAACAAAGCTTGTTAGCCTAGTACATGTAAGTAATACTCTAGGTTGCTGTAATCCAATCAAAGAGATAACTAAATTAGCTAAACAAAAAGGTTCTCTAGTATTAATAGATGCATGTCAAAGTTTGGCGCATCAAAAACTAGATGTAATAGATCTTGATATTGATTTTTTAGCGGGATCAGGACATAAACTTTGCGGTCCTACAGGAATTGGTTTCCTCTGGTCAAGACAAGAAATTCTTGAAAAAATTCCTCCTTTCTTTGGAGGTGGCGAAATGATTCAAGATGTCTTTGAAGAGACAAGTACCTGGGCTGATCTCCCACATAAATTCGAAGCTGGAACTCCAGCCATTGCAGAAGCAATAGGCCTTGCGGAAGCAATTAATTATATAAACACTATAGGATTAAATGAAATTAATGAATATGAAAAGACTATTACTAAATATTTATTTGAAAAATTAAATCAAATAGAAAATATTGAAATTATAGGTCCACCGCCGGAGATAGATCCAGACAGAGCCTCACTTGCCACCTTTTATATAAAAAATATACATTCAAATGATATTGCTGAAATTCTTGATTCAAAAGGAATTTGCATCAGAAGTGGTCACCATTGCTGTCAACCTCTTCACAGATACATCGGAATTAAATCAACAGCTAGAATCAGTATGAATTTCACAACCAATAAGGAGGAAATTGATATATTTCTTGAAAAATTAAAAGATACTATTGATTTTCTAAAAATCAATTCTTAAATATTCAAAGCATTTTTTAAAAATTCCATAGATTTTTGCATTACTATTTCTTTATTTTCAATATTTCTAAAACCGTGCCCCTCATTATCAAAAAAAATAACTTCTGAATATTTATTATTCTGAATCAAAATTTCCTGGATTTTAAAAGTTTGTTTATAAGAAATTACTTTATCTTTTTTTCCATGAAACAATAAGATAGGTTTTTTTATTTTGTTAATATGATTTATCGGTGATCTATTTATATAATCATCATGATTTTGTGCATAAATTCCTACCAAAGAATTTAAATAATCTTTTTCAAACCTATGAGTGTTGTAATGCATATCCTTCAAATCAATAACAGGATATTTACAAATTGCTGCTGTAAAAATAGACCCATATAATAAACAATTCAGGGCAGTTAACCCACCAGCACTATTCCCAAAAATTACTACTTTTTCACTATCAACTTGATTTGATTTAATCAATTCAAGAGCTAGTGCTTTGCAATCATAAGAATCAACAATACCCCATTTACAATTCAACCTCTCTATATATGCTTTGCCAAATCCTGATGATCCTCCATAATTAACTTCAGCAACAAAAAATCCCTTCGAAGTCCAATATTGAACCTCAGAATTATATGATCCATCAAAACATGAAGTTGGTCCGCTATGTGCTCTAACAAGGAGCGGTGGCTTTCTAAAATTTTCTACGAGCGGCCTATAAAGAAAAGAATGAGTAGATTGAGCTTCAAAACCTTTAAACCAAAATGTTTCAGGTTTTGAACAAACTTTTATATATTCAGCATTTATTTCCTCAAAAACATTTGATAAAACTTCCTTTTTAAAATCAATTTCAAGTAAATTTCCAAGAAAATCAGATCCATGACCTTTCAAAACTACTTTCTTCTCAAAAACACTGAAATCACTTATTGAGGTAAAAGGAGTAGAAAATTCTTTAACGCATTGAAGATCTTTATATTGTTCAACTACTAAATTATTTTCTTTTTTTGCTAAACAAAATAAATCTTTTATATCCCCTGAAAAAAATGTTATTCCTGAGACCCACTGAGGTACTCCATATTCAACAAAATTTCTCTCTACTCTTTTTTTAATAAAAATATTCTCAATTTTACTAGCATCTAAAAACAATAAGTTCCACCATCCAGAACTATCTTCAGAACATACTAAAAGAGTTTCACTTATCCAATAAGGATGAAAAAAAGAAACGTTTTTTTTGGCATTAATCAGCTTATCTGAGAATTTTTTTATTTTTGTTATCTCTCCATCTAAGTCAATTTGAGCAAAAAAAAGATCATTTTTCTCCCAAGGCATATATGGAGAACCCCACTCGACCCAAGAAAGTAAGCTAACAGAAGAATTACAAGATAATTCTCCAGCGAAATTTTTAAATTTTTTTATTCGGTAAATATCTTGTTTAGTTTTTTTTAGGTTTAAAGAAAATAAGTAATCTCTATTATTTATTTCACAAATACCATATAAAAAATTTTTTTGAGAAATAACAAACGAAGAATCAAAATTTCCATCAATTGATTTAGATAGTTGTCTTGGTTCTTGAACTGAATCGAGATATCTTTTTTGACTTCTATAATTTGATGCAACCTCTTTAAAAATTTGAAACCAAACTGCGTTGGTAATCTGATCAATCCATATCAAATAAAAATTATTTTTTAAATATATACATTTATAAGATTTACCACCATATCCATGAAAGTTATTTTTAATATTATATTTTTTACTTGTTAATTTCTGAGGAAACGCCTCTTTTTTATTAAATGGTCTTGCAAAAATGGCATTTTCATTTTGACCTTCACCAACAAGATCAATCCAAAAAATGATATCCCTAATAATAGTTAATTCTTTAAAAGATTTCTTTTTAGATACAGTTTGCCTAACTTTTAACTGATCATCATTACTCATTTAAAAAAACTATAAAGAATGCAAATTAAAGTGCTAGTATTTTTATAGCTAAACTCTTAAGTAAAAACCTTTTTTTTTAACGTGGCAAACCATTTTTCACAACTTGCAAAAAAGTCAAGAACAAATGGAAACGCAGAAAAAATTGCAAAAGAACAATCAGGTAAGCCATTTCTAGACATTTATAAACTTGGTGATGATGTATTGAGACAAAATTCCAAAAGAATAACTAAGGTTGATGAATCGATTAGAAAACTTGCAAGAGAAATGCTTCAAAGCATGTATGCAGCTAAAGGAATTGGACTTGCTGCACCTCAAATTGGAATCAACAAAGAGCTTCTTGTCATAGACGTAAATTTTGAAGATTCAGCAGCAGAACCTTTAATATTAATCAATCCAGAAATTACAGACTTTGGAACAACCCTTAATTCATACGAAGAAGGCTGCTTGAGTATACCTGGTGTCTATTTAAATGTAGTGAGACCATCAACTATAAAATTAAAATTTAGAGATGAAATGGGACGACCACGTAAAATGAAAGCAGATGGACTTCTGGCGAGGTGTATTCAACACGAAATGGATCACTTAAATGGAATATTATTTGTAGATAGAGTTACATCAAAAGATGATTTGAACAAAGAACTTTTAAAAGAAGGGTTTAACGAAAAAGACGTTATCTCAATTAATTAATTTAATGACTGAAACAACAATATTTCAAAAAATCATTAATGAAGAAATACCCTGCGATAAGCTTTATGAAGATAAGTTTTGTATTGCTTTTAATGATATCCAGGCACAAGCACCAGTTCATTTTTTAGTGATTCCAAAAAAGCCAATTATAAGTTTATTAGATTGTATTGAAGAGGATGTAAATTTATTAGGGCATTTACTTTATGTGGGTAGCAAAATAGCTAAATCAAAAAATTTAACTAATTGGAGAACAGTAATTAATACTGGAGCAGAATCAGGACAAACAGTTTTTCATTTACATATTCATTTTTTATCTGGAAGAAAAATGAATTGGCCTCCAGGTTAAAACTCTCGAAAGAAATGTTAATGGGTTATAAATAAGTAAAAACAAAATGAATACCCCAGATTCCCTAAATACAGAATCCAAAAATTTATTCAATTTAATCTCAAAAAATTGGGAAGAGCTAGACAATTCACTCAAAACTAAGTTAATTAAAATTTGGAGAGTTTTAACTTATAAATGGCAATTACAAATTTTATTTAATTTACCTTTTTTACTATGGTGGGCATTAGATAAATCTTTTCCAAAAATTCATGAATTTGATGCAACAATCTTGAATTACTTGAATTTACCTGACTGGGCACTTTCCTTTATTGGCTTTGGTCAATAGACTTCTAAAAGTTATAATTTATCCTATAAAACTTTTGAGTAATGAAAACAGTAGTTAATAATAAATCCAAATTTATCTTGCAATTACAAAAATTAAGGAAGCTATCTCAGCCATTTTTTCTTCCCATAGATCAATGTAATGGATTCCAGTTCATATGGCTTTTGATTTCTCTTTTATTTTGTGTGGGTGGAGTAGTACTTGTGGGTCTTACAGGAATAATAAGTTTTTTTGAAAGCTTTCAACCAATTTTTCTTGAAAAGTATTTCGGAGGTGTAGTAAGTACTGTCAATTCAATTTGGGCTGGGAGTTGGGGATTGCTTTTCTCTGCATTATTTCTAATTGGATCAGGAAGCTTTTTTAGCTTAAGACGTCAATTAAAAAACCGTAGATGGTTACATTGGTTATTCCTTGCGATAATTGTATTAATGCTTTTAGCTGTAAACGGAATAAACGCAGGTATTGGATTCATTGCAAGAGATTTAACAAATGCTTTGGTAGAAAAACAAGAAGATGGATTTTATCGGATATTGGGAATTTACGCTTGTTGTTTCGCTGTGGCCTTACCAATACGGGTTTCCCAAATATTTTTTACATATAAGTTAGGAATAATTTGGAGAGAATGGCTTTCAAAAAGTCTAGTCAAAGATTATATGACTAATAAAGCTTATTACCAGTTAAATCCCAATGATGAAGAACAAACCGATGTAGATAATCCCGATCAAAGAATCACAGATGATACCCGAGCTTTTACCGGGCAAAGTCTCTCTTTCACATTAGGTATTTTTGATGCCCTACTAACATTTTCACTTAATATTCTTATTTTATGGAGTATTAGTACAACACTTACTTTTTCTTTATTTGGTTACGCCGCATTTGCAACTTCTATCCTCTTAATTGCTGGAAAAAATCTTGTAAAGATTGACTTTGATCAACTCAGATATGAAGCAGATTTTCGATATGGCTTAGTACATATTCGAGATAATGCTGAATCAATAGCCTTTTATTCTGGGGAGAATCCTGAGCGAAGTGAAACTGAAAGACGCTTAGGAGAAGTGGTGAGAAACTTTAATTTACTGATTATATGGAGAGTAATAATAGACGTCATGAGAAGATCCATTAATTATGCAGGAAATTTCTTTCCATATTTAATAATGGCAATCCCTTACTTTAAAGGTGATATTGATTATGGACGCTTTATTCAAGCAAGCTTTGCATTTGGAATGGTTGAAGGTTCGTTATTTTTCATTGTTAATCAAATCGAAGAACTTGCAAAATTTACTGCTGGTATTGGCAGATTAGAAGGATTCCAATCAAAAGTTGAATCCATTAGCAAAACCAACCCAACACTTAATCAAAACGTTATTTCAGATTACCCCTCAATTCTTATTAATAATGCTGACCTTTGCCCACCAGGATCAAATAAAACAATAATTAAAAATTTAAATTTGAGCATCGACAATAATCAATCACTTTTGGTAGTAGGACCATCTGGGTGCGGTAAAACATCTTTACTAAGAATGATTAGTGGTTTATGGGAACCCGATCAGGGAGTAATTAAAAAACCAAAAATTGGGGAATTATTATTCATACCTCAAAAACCATACATGTTACTTGGTTCTTTAAGGGAACAATTATGTTATCCCACAGAAGTTAATAAATTTAGTGATGAACATCTTACTTCTGTACTTCATGAAGTAAATTTAAAAACCTTAGTGGATCGGTATCCTAATCTTGATATCAAACAAGATTGGCCACGAATTCTTTCCTTAGGTGAGCAACAAAGATTGGCTTTTGCAAGACTCTTACTAAATTCTCCAAGATTTGCAGTACTAGATGAAGCAACAAGTGCTTTAGATATTAATACTGAAAAAAAACTATATAGTTTACTAAAGGAACGAGAACTTTCTCTAATAAGTGTTGGACATAGACCTAGCTTAATAGATTTTCACGAAAATATTTTAGAATTAAATGGACAAGGAGACTGGAAATTATTGACTTCTGATAAGTATAATTTTAAGGATTAACAAAAAAAATGAATTCCAAAGAAGAACAAACTAACTCAGAAGTCACTAATTTAGAGAATGAGAGTTTTATAGAAGAGCAAAAAGATCCTAATCAGATCAATGAACAAATTGAAGATAATAAATTAGATGAAAAATCTATAGAAATTAAAGATGAATATAAATTTGGATGGAGTTGGTATTCTGAAATAACTAATGGAAGATTTGCAATGATTGGCTTCTTTGCAATAGTATTGATTGAATTATTTAGTAAACAATCGTTTTTAAAATGGGCAGGAATCTTATAATTAATCATCAAATCTAGAACTGTTATCCCTTGGTTTCTTCTTATTTGTTCCAACGTTATACCTACTATTTTGATTTTTTGAACTTGATCTAGATGAAGAGCTCACTCTCCGAGTATCACGTGTTTTTTTGGCTTGATTAGCATCTTTAAATGAAGCATCTTCTACTTTAGTTGTTGAAGTTTGCTGCCTTATAGAGGATCTAGTAGGTTTCTTTCTTAATGGAGAAGAATCACTAGGAGCAGAGATATTATCTTGTCTAGATACTGTACGATTCATTCTTGGTCTAGACCCTGTTTTAACTTCATCGCGAGATAAATTTCTTCTTTCACCAAAGTTATTTGTTTCTGGTTGTTTACTATTTCTATCTTCAGAAGTCTGTCTTCTCCTTCTTATAGGTTCGTCATTTTCAAACTGACTTATTCCCCTTGTAGATGGCCTGCTTCTACTTGCTGCGGCAGATGGTATCGCTCTTGAAACGTTCCTCCTAGGAGATCTCCCCTGAATATAGTCTTCTTCAAATTCATCTTCTTGAGGTTTAAATCTTCTGGATGGTCTTTCAGATTCTTCAAACCTATCATAATCGTCATTAAATCGGCCTCTAGAATTTCTGGGACCATCAGAAATAGGATCATCATCAAAATAAGATGATCTTCTAGCTTGATCAGTAGCAACTCCCCTCAATCGCACACTTTCATATGCGAAAAAAACTGTAGTTCCTGCAAGTAAAAACTGACCAAACTGAAGGATAGGATCTAACCTCCAGCCTTGAAAAAATAATATTCCTCCACACAAAAGTCCAATTGCTGCGAAAAAAACATCATAATCCCTTGCCAAGGCAGGCTTAAAGGACCTCAAGAAATAAAGGCCTCCCCCACATACAGCGAGAACTATACCAACAATACTGGCCCAATTGAGACTAGCATTGACCACATTCTTTCTCCAAAAATTTATTTTTTAAAGGATTACTTGTATCCCATATATATAGTGTACTTAAAACTTCTACAAAAACTAGCGTCTTCCAGTAGAAGTACGATCGAGGGAATCTTTCTGGCTAACAAAAATCAAAAATGCAGTAGCTGGAACAACGATAAGTAAGGCAGCCGCAATAAAACTACCTATCATACCAACTGCTGAATTATTAGCAACTTCAGCAGAAAAATCTGCGGCTATTAATAAATTTGAGATTTGAAACACTTTTTAAATATTAAATTCTCAATTTATAATACGAATTAAATACGTTTCAATGGGTTATTTATTAAGATGAGTTAAATAATTGTGATTTCTTGCTTGTAAACTCTCTTAAAATCTTAGATATTAGTTTAGGAATTTCTCTTTCATATCTAACTATAGTTTTTCTAATAAGATTAATACTTACTTGGTATCCAAAAATTGATTTAAATAAAGGTTTATGGTTATTAATTTCAATACCATCAAGCTCTATTCTTAATTTAACAAGAAAACTAATTCCTCCTATTGGAGGTGTTGATGTTGGACCCGTAATTTGGATCGGAGTTATAAGCTTTTTAAGAGAAATTTTAGTCGGTCAGCAAGGGCTTGTAAAACTTGCATTACATACACATATTTCATAGAAATAATTAATTATTTCTCAGTAATTTGGCAATAATTCTTCTTCTACATATTTAGTATGTATCTTACCCTGCTTAAATTTAGATTTATTTAGTAAAGTTAGATGAAAGTTAATTGTTGTAGGAATACCAGTGACCGCACATTCATTTAAAGCCCTATTCATACGTTTAATTGCAGTATTACGATCTTTTCCCCAGACTATTAATTTACCAATTAATGAGTCATAGAAAGGAGGTATTTCATAGCCTGTATAAACATGACTATCCACCCTTACACCAGGGCCACCAGGAGGAAGCCACCCAGTTATTTTTCCAGGTGATGGTCGGAAATTGTGAGAAGGATCTTCAGCATTGATTCTACATTCAATGGCATGACCGTTTAAATGGATATCATCCTGACTAAATTCCAAGTTTGCTCCGCTTGCGATTTTAATTTGCTCAGCTATTAAATCTACTCCTGTAACCATTTCAGTAACAGGATGTTCAACTTGAATCCTAGTATTCATTTCCATAAAATAAAAATTATCATCATCATCAACTAAAAATTCAACTGTCCCCGCTCCTTCGTAGCCGATACTTTTTGCAGCAGCAATAGCTGCGTTCCCCATTTTTTTTCTTAGCGCAGGGTTAATTGCAGGACTGGGAGACTCTTCTAGTAACTTCTGATGTCTTCTTTGAACTGAACAATCTCGCTCTCCTAAGTGAACAACATTACCCGACCTGTCAGCCAAAATTTGAATTTCTACATGTCTTGGCTTCTTTATAAATTTCTCCATATATAAACCATCATTACCAAAAGCTGCTTCTGCTTCGCCTTGAGCTGCTTTAAACATTTTTTCTAGATTATTGGAGTTTTCAACCAACCTCATACCTCTTCCGCCTCCTCCAGCAGTCGCTTTAATAATTACCGGATAGCCAATATCATCTGCCAATTTATAAGCCTCATCAACATTTGATAACAAGCCTTTACTGCCAGGTACTGTTGGAACTCCAACTGCTTCCATAGTTTCTTTAGCTGTAGATTTATCTCCCATAGATCTAATAGCTTTAGGAGATGGGCCAATAAAAACTATGCCATGATCGTTACACATCTCAGCAAATTTATCATTTTCCGCAAGAAATCCATAACCAGGATGAATAGCATCAACTCCTCTTGATGTAGCAGCAGCAAGTATATTTGGAATATTTAAATAACTCTTATTACTTAATGAATCTCCGACGCAAACCGCCTCATCAGCAAGCTGAACATGCAATGCTTTTTTATCAACAGTGCTAAAAACTGCAACTGTTGCAATCCCTAGTTCTCTACAACTTCTGACAATTCGTAAAGCTATTTCTCCACGATTAGCAATTAAAACTTTTTCAACCATTATGAAAATAAAATTGAAGAAATGAAATGACTTAAAATAAAAAATTATTTGCCAAAGTATTCAACAAATTTTTTTAGTAATCAGAGGACATTTTTTACAATACAACCTAAAACGTTATATATGTATAAATATTTGTTTTATGCAATAGAAAAATAATCATGATCTTCAAAAATTCTCTTTTCGAACTAGATCCTTATTTCAGCCAATAATGTATGATATTTTTAAGGTTTAGGTATCCCCCGGTTGCTTAAAACCCTTTGCGGACGTGGCGGAATTGGTAGACGCGCACGTCTAAGGAGCGTGTGGCTTCGGCCTTGCGAGTTCAAGTCTCGCCGTCCGCATTTAATGTATTCTGGCTTGACTGCAATGAAAAAAAAATCAGTTGCAGTAGTTATAATTTCCAATGGTCCTGGTGAATTAACCACATGGGTAAATCCTGTAATAGATGAGCTTAAAAAAGTAAATAGATCATTACGTGATTACGATAAACAAGATATCACTCTTAGATTAGTCCTTGTTCCTTGCCCAAATGCCACCGGTAAAGAATTTTTAGTTGCAAATTCATGGAATAAATTCGAATTAATTACAAAATCCAAAAGTTTTTGGAAATTATTAATAAATCCACATTCTTTTGCATATTGGCCCAAAAAAGGGGTGGTTATTTTCCTTGGTGGGGATCAATTTTGGAGCATTTTATTAGCTAAAAGATTAGGTTATTTAAATATTACATATGCTGAATGGGTTTCACGATGGCCTAAATGGACCAACGCAATCGCTGCTATGAATGTAAAAGTAAAAGAGTCAATACCTAAAAGATATAAATATAAATGTAAGATAATTGGCGATTTGATGGCAGATATCAAACTTAATAGCAAAATATCATTAAGAAATAAAGAAAAACATCATATTGCATTATTGCCTGGTTCTAAGAAAGCAAAGCTTTCTGTTGGAATTCCTTTCTTCTTAGAACTTGCAGATCATATCGCTGAAGAAAATCAAAATATAAATTTTATAATTCCCATTGCCCCAACTACTGATAAAAGTGAATATTTATTTTTTCAAAGCAATAAAAATCCAATTGCTAAATATTACTCATCAAAAATCAAAACAATTAAAAACTTTAAAGACTCTCTTTTTGATTATGTAATTGAAACATCAAAAAATACAAAGATTTATCTAATCAAGAAACATCCTTGCTATGAAATATTAAAAGAATGTGATCTTGCAATTACAACTGTTGGAGCAAATACTGCAGAATTAGCAGCAATTAGTCTTCCAATGTTAGTAATTCTGCCAACTCAACATTTAAATATGATGAATGCCTGGGATGGTATTTTTGGAGTAATAGGAAAAATTTCATTAATAAATAGATTACTAACTTTTATAATCAAAAATTTTTATTTTAAAAAAAAGAAATTTTTTGCTTGGCCAAATATTAAAGCTAAAAGAATGATTGTCCCTGAAAGGATAGGGAATATTTCACCAATAAAAATTGCAAGAGAAGTATTATTTCTTATTAAAAATAGAGATCAATTAAAAAGTATTAGGGATAATCTACACAAAGAAAGAGGCGATAAAGGTGCTGCAAAAAAACTTGCTTCTATAATTCTTAATTCAATAAAAAAACTTTAACAATTACCAGGGGTCATCAATTTCAAACTTTTCTGATTTTTTATTATCTTGAACTAAATTTTGTTCGTTTAGTGGTTCAATATCTAAAGTTTCAGTTGCATTTTGAATTGGTCTTTTCGAAGCTAAATTAGTAGTTGATTGTTTTTTTTGCTTTAAATCAATATTATTTTTTTCATTTATTTGATTAACAATATTTTGATTCTGGATCTGATCAGAATCATCATTATCCATGTATAGCTTTTTTCTATTATTTAGTTCTGCTTCAGAACCCTTTATTTCAATATATTCAAGTTCATCTTCATAATCATCTTCATAATCATCTTCATAATCATCTTGTTCAACAACTTCTTCATATTCCTCGACCAAATTGTTTTGCTGTTCTGATTCAGAACCTGAAAGTAACTGATTCTCAACAGGTACAAGATTTGCTGAGTATCCATTGACTTCCCTTTCATCCCATGAAGAACCCCCGACTCCTAGTTTCTCAAGTAGTCCACTACTTAGTTGCTTCAGTTTTTCTTCCGCACCCTCATAAACAATAATCCTATCAGTACCACTACTTACAATTTCCTCAACAGGTATTTCCCAAGTACTTAAAACTCCCTCGCCTAAAAGCGGAACACCAACAGCACCCATAACAAGAGATATCAAATCCCCAGTCTCAATATCAAAAGAAAAGCCAAGAACTCTTCCCAGAAGTTGTCCAGATTCTGTAATCACTTGACAATTAATTACCTTCCCATACCTTTCTGGAGAAAAACTTTCACTTAAAGAATCTAGGGAGTCAACTAATATGACATCTCCAACTTGCTTAATACTTTCTAAAGGCATCCATTTTGGCAAACCTGGTAAAAATCTTGTAAGTGGATTATCTCTTAGTCCCAAAGCGACCACCTCTCTTCTATCAATATCAACAACAACTTCGCCAACTACGCCTAGCCGTCTTCCAGTATCAGTAGTTATCACTTGTGTTCCCATTAATTCTGACCTTAACCATAAACGTTCACTAGGAACCGAGTTAGGGAGATTCTTATTAGCAGATGTGTTAGACAAGCTCATAAATTTCTTTTTATCATTCTGACGTATAAATTTAAAAAAGTGTGTTTATGCAGCATTTGGTAACCCAAGAACTTGAGTATTAGCACCTCTTGCTTGCGCAACCCCAATTGTTCGTTCAGATGCACTAATCATAGGCCTTCTATGACTTACGACTATAAATTGAGCATTTGATGACTGATTTGATATTAGTTTTGACAACCTTTCAACATTAATGCCATCTAAAAAACTATCAACCTCGTCTAATGCATAAAAAGGTGAAGGCTTATACTTTTGCAAAGCAAATAAAAAACTTAAAGCGGTTAACGATTTTTCACCACCTGACATAGAAGCTAATCTTCTGACATTTTTTCCCTTGGGATGAGCCACTAAAGTTAATCCTCCTTCTAAAGGAGAATTAGGATTTTCAAGTTGAAGAAATCCATCTC
Source organism: Prochlorococcus marinus str. AS9601 (assembly GCF_000015645.1). NCBI lineage: Bacteria > Bacillati > Cyanobacteriota > Cyanophyceae > Synechococcales > Prochlorococcaceae > Prochlorococcus > Prochlorococcus marinus. The sequence goes on along the minus strand of NC_008816.1, from coordinate 73,941 downwards.
CATCAGATAAATTTGCAAAAATTTCTCTAAAATGTCTATCAACTTCTGTAAATGCTTGCATAAAAGCTTCTTGACGCATCGTAGATACAGTTTCTATTCTCAGCAATAATTCAGATCTTTCATTAGATAGAATTTCTAATTTTTCTCGCAAACCATTTAATCTCTCAATTAATTCTTCTAGTTCATCAAGAGCTAACATATTGACAGGTTCTAAGCTTTCTAGTTTTGCATTTATAATCGAAATTTCTGATTGCAAAGATTCAAGACCCTTCCCTTCATATTCTCCAAACTCCGGGGAAGGATTAGGTAGATCTTTTTTATAATTTTCTAATTTTATTTTCTCGCTCCTCATCTCTTCTTTGAGGGAATGCATATCCCTTTCAAGATATTCAAGCTTTAACAGATAGTTATTATATTCTTGCCTTTTATTTGAAATTGAAGAGTTTAATTCATCTCTTTTCCTTCTCAATAAACCTAAATTCTTCTCTAGAGAATTTTTTTGATTATCGAGATCTGAAAGCTCTTTTTTAAATTGATCCCTTTTTTCTATCCATTCACTATGAGCAATTGCGAGTTGTTTAATAGATTCCTGCAAGTTTTTTTCTTGTAGTAAAGTAATTTTTAATGAATTATTGATACGCTCTTTATTTAAAGCGAATTGATTCTTTTTATCTAATAATGTATTTCTCTCTTTAATAAGTAATTCAAGTTTTTTATCAAGATTATTAAAATCGTCATTAAAAGCTATTAATGATGATTTTTGATTTTTTTCATAATTTGCCTTTTGAATGGTTTGTAGTTGATCAAACTTATCGTGATAAGGCTTCAATTGATTTTTTAAATGACCTAACTCTTTAACTAATAAATTATTAGCAGTATCAAGTTTATTTAATCTCGATTTACAATCCTCAATTCTTTGCAAGACAGCTTTAAGAGAATCTTGATTTACTTCAATTTCTTTATTAAATGAGGCCCAATCCTCAATTATTTGACTGCGGTTAGAATTCAAAATACTAAGTCTATTATTTTTTAGTATCAAATCATTATTTGACTCTTTTAAAGCTTCTTCGATAACTAATAATCTTTCTTTTATAGGACTGGAATCATCATTATCATTATTAATTCCAAACCTATAAGCCAAATCTTTATTTAACTTACTGCCTCCTGTAATAGCACCACTTGCTTCTAATAATTCACCACTTAAGGTAACCAACCTATTTTTTTGTATAGATAACCTAGCTGAGGATAAGTCTGAAAAAACCAAAGTATCTCCAAAAACATATCGAAAAACATCTGAATAAACTTCATCAAAAGTAATTAGATTAATAGCTTTATCAATAAATCCATTCTCCCTGTTATTTTCAAATCTTGAAATTGCATAATTCTTTTTTTGACTTTTAATTCTATTTAAAGGTAAAAAAGTTAATCTTCCCGCTTTCTTCTTTTTAAGAATTTCAATTGCTTTTGCAGCAATATGATCATTATCAACAACAATTTGTCCTAACCTATTTCCAGCAGCAATTTCTAATGCATATCTATTTTTCTCACTAACCTCTCCAAGTTGAGCTACATAACCATGTATACCCTCTAAGCCTGCCTCTAAGAGAATTCTGAGAGCATATGAACCTCTAGATTCGTTTAAAGCTTCCTTCCTGCTTTCGAATCTAGATAAATCCTTTTCAAGCCTTAATTGCTCGTTATTTAGCCTTGATTTAGTTTTAATTAATAAATCGATTTCATTTTTTAAAGAATGAATTTCTGCGCTATTACTTGCCAAGTTTTTATTCTTTGTATCGGATGTCTCTTTTTTTCTTTGATTTCCCTGAAAAAGTTTCTGCTTTTCTAAGTCTAAGGATTCGATCTGTGACAATATCTCATCTTTTTGAATATTATTTTGAATCGTTTCTTCTTCAAGTTTCCTTTTTTTTATTTCTAAAGGATTAATTTGATTTTTTATACTTTCAAGCTCAGCGTTTAATTTGATACTTTGTTTTGAGAATTCTCCAGATTCTCCAGCCGCATCAGAAAGTTTTTTTCTAGATAGTTTGTGTTTTAAAGTGAGATCATCAATTTGAAAGTTCAATTGATTTAAAAAATTATCATCGAAATTTTCTTGTCTCATCTTTTCTGACTCAATATTCCTCTTAGAAATTGCAATTTCATCTCTCTGTTTTTGTAATTTAATACCTTCTTCTTTATTCAGACTTGATATCCTATCAAGTTCTCTCAAGCTAGAATTAATACTTCCAATATCAGAATTCACTTTTATCAATTTATCCTCTCCTTTCTCCTTAAGCTCATCAACAAGTATTTTCAAAGCATCTTCTAAAACTGATATTTCTTTACTAATAGATTCTTTTTCTTTATTAAATAAGATTTTATTTTTTTCAATTTCACTTTCTTTTTTTTCTATAGATTCAACATGCTTAACTTGTTTTTCATAAATAAGAACTTTCTCTAATTCCATTATTTGTAATAGTTTTGCCTTTAACTCTTTATATCGCTTTGCTTTTTCACATTCTTTTTCAAGCTTATTTTTACTAGATTGCAATTCATTTTCTAAAATTTCACATCTTTCTTGTCTTTCGAAAACGTCATTTAATTTTGCATTAGTTTGTTCTATTCTTGTATCAAAAAGTGCTACTCCTGCTAATTCATCAATAAGATTTCTCCTCTCCTTATTATTCATTGATACTATTCTTGTTACATCACCCTGCATAACAACATTGCTGCCCTCAGGATCAACACTGATATCTCTTAATATTCTCTGTATTTGTTGCAAGGTACATTGTTTTCCATCAGAAGTATAAGTAGAAGCATAAGAACCACCTGGCATAAGCCTTAATTTTCTAGAAACTAACCATTCTTTTTGACCTTTATTAAGGGCGATTTCTTCTTCTTCTAGTTCCAAAGGCGGAAGGTCCTCTCTGGGAGACCAATCTTGAATATTAAATTTTACCGATACAGATGTTTCTGATGACTTACCCTCTTTAACTTTGGAGTTATTTATTAGATCAGGTAATCTTTCAGCCCTCATACCTCTACTATTAGCTAGACCTAAACAAAATAAAATTCCATCTAAAATATTACTTTTCCCAGAACCGTTAGGACCCGTAACCACCGTAAAACCTTCTTCAAGAGGTATTTTTACATTTCCCCCAAAAGATTTAAAATTTTCAAACTCGACCTGATTGATATGTACCAATCTCAAGTCTCAATAGCTAAATAAGAATAACTAATTTGCAAAAATTCTCAATAGGAATATTACGTTTATTTATAAATAAATATTAATAACTTTTGCTCAATCTACAAGAATTAGCCGAAATTTCAAACAAGCCATAAAGAAGTTCACCATCCAAAATGAATCGATAATTTTCACAGTCCAAGTCTGTAGAAACGTTTTTAAATATTCCATGATCAATTCTTTTTACAAAACCTCTATTATCAGAAAGTTCATGTTCTATCCTGGAAAGCCATATAAGTCTATGATTTGGCTGCTTAGAAATTTCTATAGAAGCTTGATTTAATAAAGGTAGTTTTAAAAATTTCCAAGTTAAACAATCTATTCCATTTTCAACAAGAAAATCATAATGAATATCTTTAGACTTAGCATTATAAACTTCATGTTCGAGCAAAACCCATTTATCCATTATGTAGTTGATAAATAAATTAAATCTTTTTGCAAAACAAAGTTTAGATAAAGATATTTTTTCTTAAAGATGATCCCTTTTATTTAATTACCTGCATCAGGAACAAATCTTAAAGCGATGAATAGCAAACTTCCAGCTCCAGCGATAGCTGCAGCTACTAATCCAAAATCTGTAGGGATTGTGCGAGATGCAAAAATTAATGATGCAAATGTAATATCCATGATGAAATTTAAACTCATTTAATAATTCCAGTAATAGCTTAACAAAAGCTTCTTGCAGAACAGAGTAGATAAATAAAATGTAAATAAACTTTTATATGTTTTTATTCTATATAAATCCCACAATTATTTAGATAAGGGTTCCAAATTAAGAAAATAGGGTCTAATCTTAAAATAAATTAAGTTTAATAATGGAGACTTACCATCCTCCCAAAGAAGTAGAAGATAAAGAAGATAACTCTAATCTTCCTGAAAGAGAGGTTCTCTCGGAAAAATGGTTACTCGAAAAGATTGACAGTTTAATACCTTTAATAAAAGAAAAATGGCCTAACATTGCACAACAAACCCTTGAAGCCACAAAAGGGAGTATTGACGATTTAGTTGAAGTAATAGCAAGCCATAGTGGAACCTCAGCAATTAGAATAAAAAGCCAACTATTTGAAATAATTGATTCAATAAGAGAAAACAATTGGGAAATATCAGAAAAAATTGAGCCTATAGAAAGTCAATTAGAAGAATTATTAGAAGAACTTAACAATACACTTAGACCAAAAATAGAAAGTCCTATAAGAAAAAAACCATTATTATCTATTGCTATTGCTGCTGGTATTGGTTTACTAATAGGAACGCTCCTAAACAGTGGTAGAAAATAATATGGAAAAACCAAAAAATAAAAACTTTGCAAATACCGCCTCCAGAATTTCAGCGATTGCCAGTTCAGTTATGGATTTGCATGTAAGAATAGCTCTTCAAGAAGTAGATAGAGAAAAAAGAAGATTAATTAGTGGTGGAATATTTTTGGCAATTGGCAGCACATTATTATTATTAGTACTAATTTGCATCCATATTATTTTCTACCTTTTTCTAAAAAAATATAATAATTGGAATATTGAATATAATTTATTACTCATAATATTTATCGATTTAGTTCTTGCAGGCTTAAGTTTAAAACTTGGAGGAAAATTAGCCAAAGGACCATATCTTCCTCAAACATTAGAGGGTTTAGGCAAGACAACAAAAGCAGTTTTAGGCAAAAAATAAATTACCTTATTAAATACTTTATCCATCTACAATCTATTCCCCCATTACTAACAGGAATTTTCAATGAAGATTTCATTTTCAAATATTTTGTTAGTTTTGGATTTCCACTTAGCAGCCAAAATTCCCAACCTGAAAAATTATTCTTTAGGAAGATTCCCATTTGTTCATATAAATAAATTAATTCATTTTCATCGCCTAATTTTTTGCCGTATGGAGGATTACATATGATTATCCCAGGTGTGCAACTTAATTGGAGTGCTAAAAAATCATTATTTATAAGCTCAATATAATTTTCTAGTCCAGCTAATGATATGTTTACATTCGCCTGCTCAAAAACCTTTTTATTAATTTCACATCCTATTATTGTTGGCAATTTTTCATAATTTATAATTTTATTTTTTGCCTTATTTTTTTCATTAAGATAAATATCTTTCCTAAAGTCCAACCAATTCTCAAAAAGATATACTTGATCAATATTTATAGGAACTCCAAGGTATTGGTTGACTGCCTCAATTAAAAAAGTTCCCGAGCCGCACATAAAATCTATTAATGGAACTTTGCCATTCCATTGAGTCATATTTATCAATCCAGAAGCTAAATTTTCTTTTAATGGAGCATTTCCTATTGCAGGTCTATAGCCTCTTTTGTGTAAGCTTTCAACGCTGCTTTGAAGACTGAGAATTGCTTTATTATTATTTAAGTGCAGATGAATTATAAAATCAGGATTAACTAGAGAAATATTTGATCTTTTATTCCAAACTGCCTGTTGTAAATCAGTTATAGAATTTTTTACTTCAAGAGCAGTGAAATGAGTATGACTTAAAGAAGATGTTCGCCCAGTCACTTGAACATTAAAGGTTTTATCAAAGTGCAACCAATTTAACCAATCAAATGAATCTCTAACCCCCGCATATAAAGATTGCTTGTCATAGCAATTAAAACTTGCAATTTCTCTATAAAAACGAAACGCTAATCTGGAATAGAAATGAACTCTATAAAAAGTTTCAAAATCACATTCAAAATTAACAAATCTTTTATAAGTATTAATATTAAAGCCGCCTAAATTTGAAATTTCATCTGCTAAAGATTTCTCTAGTCCCTCCGGAGATGATGCCACTACATTCATATACGATAAAACTTAGTAAAAAAACTATTCAATAACCATTTTGCCTGTCAGAATATAAATGTCCAATTGGACTAGGTGATCTCAACCGATGTTTCGGACAGCGGTTCGATTCCGCTCAACTCCACTATTTGGGGTTGTAATGGTTTCGACGGGGCATAAGGAAGGTGACTGAAGCCGGCTCGGTTAGAGCAAAAACACAAATGCTAACAAAATCGTTAGTTTCTCCCGTCAAACAGCACCAGTTGCTGCTTGATCCAAAAGGAGATGGGGTTATATCAGCCTTATCAACCAAATGATACGAGGAGTCTGGAAGGACTCCACTTTTTTCAATAACTAAGAAGTTGTAGTAGATAATTTATGAGTGTGTAAATATTGCTGCAATTACGTGTATTAAAAAGAATTTTTTTAATTTTATAAGTATAAATACTGAGAAGATAAGTTTTAAATTAATTTATCTTATTAAGAAATCCAATCTTGCAAAATGGAATCTAATAAAAAACTAAATGACTTGATAATAAATCTCAAACCAAAAGTTATTAGATTCACTGGTGAAAAATTTCCCAATGAACTATGGAATAGTAGTTGTCAAATCAAAAAAAATAAGAAAATATCTAGCTAAAAATTTAATTAATTACTCGAAAAAGGATTTTTCGGCATTTTTTTTAAACATTTTTTTGAAACTTCCTGAAGTACTTTAAATTCATTTTTTTTTAAATTCCAATTAAATACATTAGATACATCTATAACTTGTGATTTTTTTCGCATTCCAACAAGTGGAATAGTTCCTTGATAACAACACCAATTAATTGCTACTTGCGCTTGGGAAACTGATCTTTGATGCGCAATTCTTTTTAGACACCTCCGCAATTCATATGTTGGTTTTTTATAGTTTTCAAATAAGGAATTACGAATAAAACTTTTTTCTTTATTTTCTTCTTTATCTGGATCAATACAAAGTATTCCAAAGGACAAAGGACTATAAGCAAAGAAATCAATATTATTTTCGTCGCAAATTTTTTTTACCTGATATTGTTTTCCTAAATCGGGAGCAAGCAAAGAAAACTGTATTTGAACACTCTTTAGGTTCTGATTTCTTTTTGCTAAAAAATTAATTAATTTCATCAATCTTTTAGGGCCTATATTTGATAAGCCTATTTGAAAATCAAAGCCTTCATCTTTTAAATCGCAAAGATTATTCAACAGCCCTAATTCCTGCCAAGGATTGTATTTCGCAGTTGACCAATGTAATTGAACTATATCTAATTTGTTATTAAGTCTCTCTAAACTTTTCAAAAAAGGTTTATTAAAGCCTCTGTTACCTATTCTCCAGGGATAAGGTGCAAGTTTGGTTGCTACTTGTATTCTTTTTTTCTTTGCTGAAGGAGTATTTAGTAAAAATTTTCCTATCAACAATTCACTTCTGCCCTTAAGATTCCCAGTACCGTAAGAATCTGCAGTATCAATTAGATCGAAACCTCTTCGTAACGCTTCATCATATGTCTCACGTAAATCATCGTCATTTGTAGATTGATAATTCCAGAAAAGCTTATTCCCCCAAGACCACGTACCTAATCCAATTCTTTTCTTCACTAGCCAATTTAAATAAGGAACTTTATAAGGTTATCTAAAAATATTAACTTCTTTAAAATATTTCAAAAAATAAGTTTTAAAGCATTAAAAATCAGTTTCTCTTGACATTAAGAAATTATTCTCCAAAGTAAGAGAAATAAAAATAAAAAATTGTTCATTACCGTTTGCGGACAAAAAGGGGGGGTTGCCAAGACCTGTACAAGTATTCACCTTGCAAGTGTTTGGCACTCTGAAGGTAAAAAAGTTTGCATAGTGGATGCAGACAAGAATAGATCTGCTTTAGCATACGCATCAAGAGGCAATCTTCCATTTCCAGTTTTCCCCGTCAGTTCAGCTGCTAAAGCATCAAGATCATCAGAAATTGTAATAACTGATGGCCAGGCTAGCAGTGATCAAGAAGAACTTAAACACTTAGCGTATGGTTCAGATTTAGTTATCTTGCCTACAACTGCAAAAGCAAGATCAGTAGAATTAACTGTTGAACTAGCTAATTTATTAAGCAACTTAAAAGTTAACCATGCTGTAGTAATAGTAAAAGTTGATTTTAGACAGCAAAAAGCAGCGCAACAAGCCAAAGCAGCTCTAGAAAATTATGGTTTATATGTTTTTGATACATTTATACCCTTACTCTCAGCATTTGATAAAGCAGAAGCCGCTGGCAATGCTGTATTTGAAGCTGTAGACGATTTAGGCAGATCAGATCCTCGTCGAATGACGGGCTGGTCTGCTTATTGTTCAATTGCCTCACAAATTCCATGCCTGATTTCGAAGCCCTCATCCGACACCAACAACTTAAACAACCAACAACCAATAAGCGCTTAAAAGTAGTTGATTCTCCTAATTTAGAAGAAGAAGAAAAAAAAGAAGAAGCAATAATTAGACAATCTGGATTATTAGTTAATTTTTTTGGAGGTTTTATAGGCTCTGTAATTGGAACTTTAACAATACTATTTCTCTATATTAATGAATATCTACCATTAGATTTACTAAAACTTAAGTAGTATATTCGCTATTGATAAAGACATATAGCATAAAAGTCAGTTATAGCAATAGATCTCACGGATTAAGTTAGTGGTTTATTGGTGGTTTATTTGAATTTTAATATCTGAAAACGATTGATATAACTAGGACAGTGGTTTATTAGTGGTTTATTCCAAATAAAAATGGTGCATTTACTGATGAAAAGAAGGATATATATAGCACAACCAAAAATGCAAAATAAACTAAAAGTATAAAAACTAGTCAAAATCTCATGAAAAAATTATTGGCATTTTCATTAATTAGTTCCTCGATATTTCTAGGAATCAATACACTAAATGCAGAAGAATATGAGGCCTTCGGAATAGATTATTCAGGAGATGCATCTATTGGAAATAGAGTATGGGGTGTTTTGGATGGTCAAAAAACACTACTTAGTACAAAAGTGTTTGATAATAATGGTTGGACACCAGCAGAATCATATATAAACGCAAAAACTGGCGAGATAATGGTTAGAGGAGCAGGGACTAAATTTCATGCTTACAATTGGAAAACAGATACTTGGCGAGATATCTCAGATAATGGTAATTTTCAAAAGTATTTTGTAAAACCGATGTCAGTTGGAACAACTGCCGATAGTTCAATACAAATTGGAGCAGATGCTAATGATATTGATGTTGTTGAAGATGGTTTGAATATTGATGGTGCTGCTGTTATTACTAAAAATACTGACGGATCAATTCAACTTGGAGCAGATGGTAATGATATAGATGTTGTTGAAGATGGTTTGAATATTGATGGTGCTGCTGTTATTACTAAAAATACTGACGGATCAATTCAACTTGGAGCAGATGGTAATGATATAGATGTCGTAGCAGATGGTTTGAACATTGATGGAACTGCTGTTATTACAAAAAATGCTGATGGCACAATCCAAATCGGAACAGATGAAAACGATATTGATATAACTTCAGAGGGACTTGCAATTGATGGAGAACCATTAATTACCAAGAAAGCAAATGGAGAATTACATATTGGTAAGAACTCATGGATAACAAAAGAAGAAAATGGAAGACAAAAAGTTTATGCGAAAGATGCCAATGGAAATCCAATTCCTATCGATTACACAAATGGGACCAAGTTACTTATTAATGGAAGAGATGTAGAACAGTCAATCAATAATGTTGGTGCTTTAAGTGCCGCCCTAACAGGATTGCCCACAGTTCCTACAGATACAACCCTTGCTTGCGGATTAGGAACTGGAACTCATGGAGGTGATTTTGCTTTTTCTGGTGGCTGTGCTTCTAAAGTTAATGACAAATTATCAATTAACTATGCGGCGTCAATGACAATGCCAGGTCAAGATTATGCCGGTGATTTTGAAGATACTTTTTCCGCTAGAGCAGGATTTGTTTGGAAATTAGGTAAGGCCACAAAACCTATTCAAATTAGTATGAATGAAAAAGAGAATTTCGAAACAAAAATCAAAACTCTAGAAGAAAAAAATAAACAACTCTTAGCAAGGCTAGAAAGATTAGAAAAAGTCGCACTTGGAGATCTTAAATCAAAAGATTTAGCAGTTTATAAACTCAAATAATTAATTTACTGGTTTATTACCGGTTTATGAATTTTTAGAAACGCTGAGATCGCTTGCCCTGCAATGGATCTCAACTAAGTAGTATACTCGCTATTGATACATATATAACCCCAAATCCATTGGTATCACTGGGTTCTTACTTCCAAAATTAGTGTTATATAGGTGTTACAAACCTTTTTTCACAGGGTCAAACCAATTGGTATCACTGAACTAGTGTTATAAAGGTGCTACAACAACATGAAATTAAATATTACTTAGGGTCAGTTATCTTTATTTAATTAATTATTCTTTGTTATCAACATCTTCTAATAATGTTGAATCAAATAATTCAAGAATCTTTCCTTCTTTGTTAACTAATCTGTGGGCAGTATGTGTTGCAAAATATTTATTTACTCCATGACTGATTGCTGTCGAATAATCATAAAAAGTATCTAATCTTTTCCATTCACCCTTAATAGTCAACATTTCAAGGTGGACTTTATTTTTTTCAAAAAATTCTTTATCAGGTACTTTCATTTCTTAAATAAATCTTGAATGACATAAATATCCTCTGCGTTTGGATATTTTTGCTTAAAGACGCTGATCGCACTATTTGGCGAAATAGCAAATAAATTTATTTTTATCCTGTATGAATCGACTAAACCTGATATCAAATATTTTTTCATTTTTAATATGAATACTCCTTGTATCTTTGATCAACTGATTGATCTCTAAGGTTCTCGAAGTAAATAGAATTAGTTTTTATTGTACTTACCGTTAAGTAAAGCAAAGACTGTCTTCTCCCAACCCAACGGCGCTTTTTAAAATCATAACGAGGATAAGAATATCCAGTTTTTCTCTCGTCAATACCACAAGACCTTAATGGACAATTTAAAAACCAATTATGGAAGTCAATAATTTCTTTATTTTGAATACTTGAAAATTTTTTATTTAAATTTTTTTCCCATGCATCATTATCTATTTGAACTCTAATTTTAATTAAATAAGCACACCATAAATATCCATTTGGATCGCGGAAAGAACCATTTACAGGTGGTATCTCTGGCAAATAGATAGGATTTGGACTGTTTTTTATCCATTGGTCAAAAGCAATTTTATCTGAATCATTCATCAAACTATTTTCCAACCAAGAATCAAATTCTTTTAAATGATGTTTATATAGCATTATTGATGAAGATTGTTAGTAAGTTTTTTTTCTAATACTTTTGATTTCCAATATTCTTCAATTAATTCTTTAGTTTTCCAATATTCTTCAACTACAACAACACTTACTTTTTTAAGTGCTCTAAAAGTATTTACGTATCGTTGATAATCATCTTTAGGAGAACAGTCCCAAAAATATTCTTCTCTCTCATCTATTGAAAAACGACTAGAAGGAACTTTTTCAATCCAATTGAGAAAGTAATTTACCTCAGAATCAACAGAAATATAACTTACATTAATGTAATTCAACCAATCAATCCCATTTATGTAGACCAAGATATCAAATACAAATCCGCGTTTATGTGATCCTATCGAACATTCAACTGGAGGGATTTTTGGAATGTAAATATCAAGTGGACTATCGTATATCCATTTTTGGAAATTTGTTTTTTCAGGTTCTTTTATTGCAGCATTATTCATCCAATTCTCGAATGCTTGTCTCTGCTCATTTATAACCAGCATTTTTAATTTTAATTAATAAGAAATAAGCCACATAGCATTATTCTGCATCTGCTCTAAATTAAATAAACAAGATCTTTATATTTTTTGAAGTATGAAAATTTACCATTTCATAATTGCAAGTTTATTAGCAATACCATCTTTAATGTTCACTCCAAATGCAGAAGCGCATAAACACTTTAATAAGGTCAAAAATATAACTTCATCTGAAAAAATAACAAATAATGGTTATGAGATCTTGAAGGAAAAAAATTATATTCATGCAAGTAAAAAATTCTCAGAAGCATTAAAAACTAATCCAAAAAACAAATTTGCATTACTTTTAAGAGCGTATTCAAAAAAAGAATTAAAAGACTATAAAAGTGCACTAAAAGATTTAAATACTATATTGAAAATCGATTCAGAATATAATGCTGCAGTAGCACTTCGAGCATGGGTCAATATTAAATTAGAAAATTATCCAGAGGCGATGGATGATTATTCAAAATTAATAGCATATGATCTTATGCTTAAAGATTCATATGGAAATAGGGGATTTCTAAAAGAGATTATGCAAGATAAAGAAGGAGCATGCTCAGACTGGCAAAAAAGTGGCGCATTGGGCAATGAAAAAGCATCTTCCGCTTTTGAAAATCATTGCAAATCTGTTTGAACCAATAAGACTGTAAAAAAATATTTAACTTACTTTCAAATTAAATTTCTTTTCTGCCTCAATCTCATAAAATTTTTCATCCTCTTTGATTAAATAAACACTTATTTTTTTATGTGCTTTTTTATCAAAATATCCAGTTCGCTGATCTATATAAAAACGAATAGTTGGAATATCTCCAATCCAATTTAAGTATTTGATTACCTCTGAATCGATAGAAATATATTTGTACTCTTTGTTGATATAACTCATCCAATCAAAATGATCGATAGATACCGTTATATCAAATACATATCCGTTGTAATCACCCTGGCACCAACCTGCTGATATAGTGCATCCTACTGGAGGTATTTTTGGAATGTAAATATCAAGTGGACTATTGTATATCCAGTTATGGAAATTTGTTTTTTCGGGTTCTTTTATTGCTGCATTATTCATCCAATTCTCGAATTCTTGTCTATTTGAATTGATAACCAACATTTTTAGTTTTAATTAATAAGAGATAAGCCACATAGCATTATTCTGCATCTGCTCTAAATTAAATAAACAAGATCTTTATATTATTTGAAGTATGAAAATTTACCCTTTAATAGTTTCTATTTTCTTTGCAACAACACCAACGATATTTAGCGATAAATCGAAAGCAAAAAGTATTATTCCTGATACTAATAAATCAATAGAACTTAGCGCAGAAGGCGACAAGAAACGATACTTCTATGATGATCATAAAAGTGCGATAGAAGATTATACAGAGTCATTAAAATTCAATTCAAAGAATACTTATGCATTATTTAGTAGAGCATATTCAAAGAGTGAATTAAAGGATTATCAAGGTGCTGTAGAAGATCTAAATCAACTACTAGCAATAGATCCTACTAATGGACCTGCTTTATATAATCGCGCAAGAGCGAATGCAAATTTAAAAAGAAATATAAGTGCTATTAAAGATTATTCAAAAGCAATTTCCAAAGAAATAGAACTTCAACATTCATACTTCAATAGAGGAATACTTAAAGAACTTATTGGGGATGCTAAAGGCGCATGTGATGACTGGGGAAAAGGAATTGAGAAGGGAAATAGAAATAAAAGAGCAAAAAATGTTTTTGCAGAGAATTGTTTACCAAGCAATTTTGCAAGATTTGAACTAAAGACTAAAAATAATCTAATTATGAAAAGAGCAAGAGAAAGAAATCTTGCAGGCGATAGGCGAGGCGCTTGTGAAGATTATCAATTAGCAAAAAGTAATGGATATGTAGCACCAAAAAAATATAAACTCTTCTATAAGGTCATTACAGACCCATACTGTTTCCTTAGAACCCTTTAAATGGCAACCTTTGATGAGTTTTATTCATCATTAGATTCTGATCCAAGAATCAGAGGTAAGCAGTTTGAAAAATTTATAAAGTGGTTCCTTAAAAATGATCCAGTTTGGGAATCACAGGTAAAAAATATTTGGTTATGGGATGAGCATCCTAAAAGGAGTGAATGGGGTCCAGATTGTGGAATAGATTTAGTTTTTGAAGACTTCCAAAATAAAACTTGGGCAGTTCAGGCAAAATGCTTTGCACCTGAATCAAGTATCAAGAAAGAAGATATGGATAGTTTTATCTCAGAGTCTTCTGATTCCAGATTTCAAGGTCGCTTATTAGTAGCAAGCACTGATCGCATTGGAAATAATGCTGATCGGTTACTTCACAGACATAAAGTCATAAGATATTTGCTTAATGATTTTCGCAATTCACAAATCATCTTTCCTAATCATATAAAAGACTTATCAAACGGAAAGAGAAAAAAAATAAAAGACCCTAGAAAACATCAAAAAAAAGCAATAAATGCAGTCATTCAAGGACTCAAGACTGCAAATCGTGGGCAAGTTTTAATGGCATGTGGGACAGGTAAAACGCTTACTAGTTTATGGATTAAAGAAGCATTAAAAGCGAAAAACGTTCTTGTTTTACTACCATCATTAAGTCTCTTATCACAGACACTAAAAGAATGGAATGCTAATGCATCGGAACCATTCAAATGGATCTGTGTATGTTCCGATAAATCTGTAGCAAAAAAGAATAAAACAAATGATGAATGGATAACAAATACATCCGAAATAGGAGTTCCAGTTACTAGTGAAATTAAGGAAATAAATAATTTTCTAAAAGAAAGAGGATCTAAAGTTATTTTTTCGACATACCAGTCATCTCACTTGATTGAAAAGGTCCATTTAGACGAAAAAGCACATAAATTTGATCTAATTTTTGCGGATGAAGCACACCGTTGCACAGGAATAGTATCTGATGCCTATGGATGTGTTCTTGATGAAGTAAGAATTAGAGGTGACAAAAGATTATTCTTAACGGCAACTCCAAGAGTCCTATCAAATCAAATCAAATCAAAAGCAAATATAAATGATATTGAAATTGCATCTATGGACGATACTAATATCTTTGGGGAAATTCTCTATCAACTTAAATTCTCAGAAGCAATAAAAAAAGAGATTTTATCTGACTATCAAGTTGTAGTTATTGGAGTTGATAACGAGATGATTAAAGAAAAAATTATTAACAGAGATTTTGTTTCAACTGATGGAGAAGATTTATTGGATGCGGAAACATTGGCTTCAAAAATTGCTTTAACAAAAGCAATTAAAGATTTCGGATTAAAACGAGTTATCACTTTTCATAGCAGAGTTGAGTCATCAGAAAGATTTGCTCAAGATCTTGAAAAAATTATTCAACTTATACCGAAAAAAGATCTTCCAGCAGGGGTAATCCAATCAGATTATGTTTCTGGTGCTATGAAAACAAAAGAACGTAATGACAAAATTGAGAAACTAAAAAATCTTGATAAAGGAGAAATAAGAATACTCACAAATGCAAAATGTCTATCAGAAGGAGTTGATGTTCCCACTTTAGATGGAGTTGGATTTATTGATCCTAGATATAGTCAAATTGATATTATCCAAGCAGTTGGAAGAGCAATACGAAAAAGTGATGATAAATCAAGCGGGACAATTCTCATTCCTGTCTTTATAGGAAATAGTTTTAATACAGAGGATGAAATTCTAAAAAGTAGATTTAAAAGCGTTTGGCAAGTAATCCTTGCACTTAAATCACAAGATGACACATTAATGGAATACATCGATCAATTAAGAGTCAATTTAGGTAAAAGAAAATTCAAAGCAGAAGAAAGAGAAGGATTAGGAAAAATTAAATTAGATTTTCCAGCAAGAATTAAACCTGAATTCGTAAATTCGATCCAAACCTTATTAGTCAGAAATACTTCTGAAGATTGGATGGAAAATTATGGAAAATTATTAGATTTCAAAGAAAAGCATGGGCATACGAAAGTACCATCAAAAGAACCAATTCTTGGGACTTGGGTAAATAGAATGAGAACAAGAAAACATAAGTTATCACAAGAAAAGATAAAAAAACTAAATGATATGGGGTTTATTTGGGATATCTTGTCTTATGAATGGAACGAAAAAATAACTCTTCTTAAAAAATTTAAAGAAAAACATGGTCATACAAAAGTTCCTCAAAAAGAACCCATTTTTGGACTGTGGGTATCTACTCTCAGAAGAAGGAAAAATGATCTTCCTTCAGAAAGGATACAGGAGTTAGATGATATCGGATTTATTTGGGATATCTTGTCTTATGAATGGAACGAAAAAATAACTCTTCTTAAAAAATTTAAAGAAAAACATGGTCATACAAAAGTTCCCGTTCAAACCCCAATAATAGGTAGGTGGATTATTGATATGCGGCAAAGGAAAAATGATCTTCCTTCAGAAAGGATACAGGAGTTAGATGATATCGGGTTTATTTGGGATATCTTGTCTTATGAATGGAACGAAAAAATAACTCTTCTTAAAAAATTTAAAGAAAAACATGGTCATACAAAAGTTCCACAAAAAGAACCTATTCTTGGACTGTGGGTAACGAATCTTAGAAGCAATAAAAATAATTTTTCTTCAGAAAAGATACAGGAGTTAAATGATATTGGGTTTATTTGGGATATTGCATCTCATGAATGGAAAGAAAGAATTAGTCTTTTAAAGCAATTCAAAGAAAGACACGGGCATACAAAAGTTCCGCAAAAAGAACCTATTCTTGGACAGTGGGTGTCAAATATAAGGCAAAAGAAAAATAGTCTTCCTTTAGAAAAGATACAGGAGTTAGATAATTTTGGGTTTATTTGGGATGTCCCATCTTATGAATGGAACCAAAATATCATTCTTCATAAGGAGTTCAAAGAAAAGCATGGACATACAAAAGTGCCACGAAAAGAACCTATTCTTGGACAGTGGGTGCAAAATATAAGGCAAAAGAGAAATAGTCTTCCTTCAGAAAAGATACAGGAGTTAGATGATATCGGTTTTAGTTGGGATAATCATCATGCCGATTCATGGAAAAAAAATATTATTCTTCTAAAGGAGTTCAAAGAAAAGCATGGACATACAAAAGTGCGACATAAAGAACCTGTTATTGGAGAATGGGTTGCACGTTTGAGATCAAAAAAAATTGATCTTTCTCCAGAAATGATACAGGAATTAAATGATATCGGGTTTATTTGGGATATCTTGTCTTATGAATGGAACGAAAAAATAACTCTTCTTAAAAAATTTAAAGAAAAACATGGTCATACAAAAGTTCCACAAAAAGAACCAATTCTTGGGACTTGGACAAATAGTATAAGAACAAGAAAACATAAACTATCGCATGAAAAGATACAGGAATTAAATGATATCGGGTTTAGTTGGGATAATCATCATGCCGATTCATGGAAAAAAAATATTATTCTTCTAAAGGAATTCAAAGAAAAGCATGGGCATACAAAAGTTCCACAAAAAGAACCAATTCTTGGGACTTGGGCAAATAGAATGAGAACAAGAAAACATAAGTTATCACAAGAAAAGATACAGGAGTTAAATGATATCGGGTTTAGTTGGGATAATCATCATGCCGATTCATGGAAAAAAAATATTATTCTTCTAAAGGAATTCAAAGAAAAGCATGGGCATACGAAAGTACCATCAAAAGAATCTATTCTTGGACCGTGGGTGTCAAATATAAGGCAAAAGAGAAATAGTCTTCCTTTAGAAAAGATACAGGAGTTAGATGATATCGGATTTATTTGGGATATCTTGTCTTATGAATGGAACGAAAAAATAACTCTTCTTAAAAAATTTAAAGAAAAACATGGTCATACAAAAGTGCCACGAAAAGAACCTATTCTTGGACAGTGGGTGTCAAAAATAAGGCAAAGGAAAAATGATCTTCCTTCAGAAAGGATACAGGAGTTAAATGATATCGGGTTTATTTGGGTTACTAGCAATAAAAAAAATCTTTGATAGAGATTTCGATTTTCATGTTTAAATGTAGTGTTATATTGGTGTTATATGAGTTTTGCGTTCCTTGTAATCTATTGCTATAACAGTAGTTTGGGGTTAGGTAGTGTATTCGCTATTTATTTCAACATATTTTTTAGAAAGATCGCACCCCCAAGCTGTGCCTTTCGATTCGCCAGAATTTATATTAATCATAATTTTTACAATATCATCTACCAAATATCTACCTTTCATTCTGGACTTAATATAGTCTGTAACTTTTTGTGGATCATATTTATTTAACTTGCCTTTTTCCAAAATGTGGGCGTTTCCTATATACAAGTCAACGTCATTAAAATTAAATTTAACTCCAGAATTACCTGCAGCAGAAATAATTCGTCCCCAATTTGGATCACAACCATGTATCGCAGTTTTTACCAAGGCAGAATTACAAATAGATTTCGCGAGCATAATTGCATCATCTGTATTTTTTGCTCCTTGAACCAAAACTTCTAATAAACAATTTGCTCCCTCTCCATCCCTTGCAATATTTTTTGCCAAGTTCTGACATACAATATCAATCCCTTGTTGGATAATTGGAAAAAACCTTTTTTCAATTTTCTCTCCTGCATTTATTCCAACAAAAGAATCATTTGTGCTTGTCTCTCCATCAACTGATATTGCATTAAAAGATTTTTGAACCGCAATAGCAATCATTTTGTCCCATTCTTCTTTTTGAATACCCGCATCACAGGTTAGAAAAGCAAGCATTGTAGCCATGTTGGGGTAAATCATTCCTGAACCTTTTGCAAATCCTGCTATTTTTATTTTTCTACCTTGAATAATCGTCTCTATTGACACTTTTTTTAAAGTCAAATCCGTAGTTAAAATTGCTTCTGCTGCATTTGCAAAATTATTACCCTTTAATTCACTAACTAAATTCGGTAAATTTTTTACTAAATCATTTATTTTTATTGGAACACCAATTACACCAGTTGAGCACATTAAAACTTCTTCTTCTTTTATTCCTAAAAGTTCCGCAACCTTTCCTGTTGCAATTTGAAAATGTTGAATGCCAAGATTTCCTGTACATGCATTTGCTTGACCAGAATTAATTAATATTGCTCTTACAAAACCTGAAGTTGTTTTAATCCTTTCCTCACAAATATCCACACAAGAAGCTCGAACAATTGATTGGGTAAACATCCCACTAAAAATACTTCCTTCTGGAGCGACTATTAGTGCTAAATCTTTTTTATTAGAAGCTTTTAAACCAGCAGATACCCCAGCAAAAAGAAACCCCTTAGGTGTTACCTTTCTGTCATCAACAAACGACCAATTGGAATCTAACTGGCTCAAACTTTTTGGTATTTTAATTCATAATAACTACTCTTTAAAACTAAAGAAACTAAGTAATTAGATTATTATTAATTATATGGATATTCTTCAAAAATTAAAAAACAACCAAAGAAGGATTGGTTTAACAGGAGGTATTGCAAGTGGGAAAACAACCATAACTAATTACATAAGAAAACATAAAAACATACCAATATTAGATGCAGATCATTTTTCAAGAGAATTAATCAAACCAAACACATATGGATATAAAAAAATTTTAGATTATTTTGGAAATAAAATTATTGATAATAAAAGCAATTCAGAAAGGGAAATAAACAGAAAACTTTTAAGGAACATTATTTTTAAACATTCAGAAAGCAAGGAATGGATTGAAAAACTACTTCACCCTTTAATTAAAGAAAGAATGATAGAAGAATGCAGTCAATACAGAAATAATCAAACTATAGTATTGGTTATTCCATTATTGTTTGAAGCAAAATTTGAAGATATTTGCACTGAAATATGGTTAGTTAAATGTCCTAAAGAAATACAAAAAAACAGACTTATCACAAGAGATAAAATTAGCGAAAAAGAAGCATATGAATTGATAAATTTTCAATTAAGTTTTGAAGAAAAAAGAAAATTCTCAGATATTATTTTAGAGAATTCGGATGATCAAAATAAATGGATCAATACGATAAATGAGCTTCTTTAAGCTTTAGCTATTTAATTTTTCCATAAGAAGTTTATTTGCAAGTTTAGGGTCAGCTTTACCTTTTGTTCTTTTCATAAGTTGACCAACAAAAAAACCAAGTAACTTAGTTTTGCCATTTTTAAATGCTTGGACTTCATTTGGATGTTCATTTATAAGTTCATCAATTATTGGTGAAATACTTGAAGAATCAGATATCATTGCCAACCCTTTTTCTTCAACTAATTTTTTCGGGGAAATATTTTTTTGAATAAGTTCAGGTAAAATTTCTTTTGCAATTTTTCCACTAATTATATTTTTTGAAATCATGTTAATCATTTCAGCAAGATTTTCAGGACTAAGCTTTAATTCACTAAAACTTAGTTTGTTTGATTTTAAATAGCCCACAATGTCACTTGTTACCCAATTTGAAGCTAGTTTAGCCTCAGCACCATTTGCTACTGTTTCTTCAAAAAAGTTTGCCATGCTTATTTCATCAGAAATTACCCTTGCATCATATGCAGACAACCCAAATTGACTTACGTATTTATATCTTTTCTTTGAAGGTAATTCTGGTAGTTCTTTAAACCATATTTCTTGTTGGGCTTTTGTTATTTCAATTGGACCTAAGTCAGGATCAGGAAAATATCTATAGTCACTACTACCTTCTTTTAATCTCATACTTTTCGTTAATTGCTTAGCTTCATCCCATAACCTTGTTTCTTGGAAAATTTTTCCTCCATTTTCATAAACTTCTATTTGTCTTGCTATTTCATAATCACAAGCCTTTTGAATTGCAGAAAATGAATTCATATTTTTTATTTCCACTTTGGTACCAAAAGGAGCATTAGGTCCTTTTCTTACTGAAATATTGACATCGCAGCGTAATGAACCCTCTTGCATATTTCCGTCTGATACCCCTAGATATCTAACTGTTCTTCTAATCTCTGAAGCGTATTCAGATGCCTCTTTACCTGATCTAATATCTGGTTTACTTACAATCTCACACAATGCTATTCCGGCACGATTGTAATCAACTAAAGAATACTTAGAGCCAGCTAATCTATCACTTCCTGAATGGACTAGTTTTCCGGCGTCTTCTTCCATATGTAGCCTTTCTATACCAATTTTTTTTATATAAGGTTCTTTGTCCTTTTCAATTATTTCAACCTCTAACCAACCATTTTCAGCTAGTGGCTCATCAAATTGTGAAATTTGATAATTTTTAGGAAGATCAGGATAAAAATATTGTTTTCTATCAAATTTACAATGTTCTGCAACGTTTAAATTTAATGCTAACGAAGTTTTTACAGCATACTCAAGAACAGTCTCATTCAGAACTGGAAGAGTTCCTGGTAAACCACAAACTACAGGATCTATATGGGTATTAGGTGCATCACCAAAAGCTGTTGACGCAGATGTGAATATTTTACTTTTCGTATTAAGCTGTACATGAGTTTCCAAACCAATCACAGCTTCCCAAGATTCCAAATTGTTCATTATTAAAAGTCTCTTTATTAATATTATTGGATATAAAGGAAAAGAGGACCAAAACACAAATAAAAATATTAATTTTTAAATGGCACAAGAAACCAAAAATTCAATATTAATCATTGGAGGTGGACTTTTAGGTTTATCTATTGCTTATGAATTTTCAAGAAATAGCTTCAAAGTTTTAGTTTTAAGCAAAAACAGAAATGAATCAGCTGGATTTGTTGCTGCAGGAATGTTAGCTACTCATGCTGAAGGGCTCGAAGATGAATTACTAAAATTTGGCCAAGAAAGTCAAAATCTAATTCCAAAGTGGATACAAAGTATTGAACAAGATAGTAATATTAAATGCGGTTTAAAAAAATGTGGCATTGTAGTTCCTTTTAAAAACAAAGAAGATCTTGAAGCGTTTCCCACTTATGAATATGGAAAATATTTAAATCACAAAGATCTTCAAACAGAAATCAATGGAATGAATTCTATTTGGAAACATGGTTTACTTTTTGAACAAGATGGTCAAATAGATAACCGAAGAAAACTGATGCGTGCTCTTGAGAGAGCATGCTCCTTGAATGGAGTCGAATTTCAAGAAGGATCAGAAGTAGAGGATTTAACATTCGAAAAAAACAAAATTACAGGTGCAACAGTTTTATGTGCCACTGGGGAAATAAAAAAAATTAACTGCGAAAAAGCAATTATATGCAGCGGTGCGTGGAGTAAAAAAATTTTTAAAAAAATTCCAGTCTTTCCTGTAAAGGGACAAATGCTATCAATACAAGGTCCAACAAATTTTTTAAAAAGGGTTATTTTTGGTCCAAAAACTTATCTAGTACCCCGTGATGATGGACTTATTATAGTTGGAGCGACAGTTGAAAAAGATTCAAAATTTAATCAAGGTAATACTCCTAATGGAATAAAACAACTGCAAGAAGGCATTCGCTCTTTATTGCCAGAAGCTATTAATTGGCCACAAATGGAACATTGGTGGGGCTTTAGACCTTGCACACCAGATCTAAAACCAATAATTGGAAAATCAAAAATTGAAAATCTTTATATAGCTACAGGACATTACAGAAATGGAGTTTTATTTTCTGCAATAACAAGTGATCTTCTTTTGAAAATAGTTCAAAATAAAAATCTCAAAGAAATAGAGAAAAGCTTTTTAGAAAAATTTAGTTTAGATAGATTTGCGATTTAAATTTTAATTTTCAGATCGCCATTTCGAATCAGAAGTTTCCCACTCACATAATTCCTCTTCGTTAAACCATAGATTAATTTCAAATTTTGCTGTATCTTCTCCATCAGAACCATGAATAATATTCCTCCCAATATCAATAGCTAAATCACCTCTAATTGTTCCAGGCTCTGCTTCCAGAGGTTTTGTTGCACCTATTAGTTTTCTAGCACTCAAAATAACTCCTTCGCCTTCCCACACCATTGCTACAACAGGACCACTTGAAATAAAGTCTACTAAATCACCAAAAAAGGGTCTTTCTCTATGTACTCCATAATGATTTTGAGCAAGTTCTTTTGAAGGAATTAATTGCTTTAATCCAACCAATTTAAATCCTTTTTTTTCAAATCTGCCAAGAATCTCAGAAACATATCCTCTTTGAACTCCATCTGGTTTAATTGCAATAAAGGTTCTCTCTTTGGTCATTTAGTTAATAATCACTCTATGTATATTCAACTTTTGGGTGGTAACTTGGCAAGTAATCATTAAAATAAAAGATATTGTTTTAAGTTATTTTCAAAAACATTTATTAATCACTAAGACATAAATTGACCAATTTTGAGCCGAAAAAATTCAAGAATATTTGGACTATTGAAGATAGTATTTCGTCTTATAATATAGACAAATGGGGAGATAAATATTTTTCTATAAATTCCAAAGGAAATATATCAGTAACTAAAGATATAAAATCTGAAAATAAGATTGATCTTTTTAAGCTTGTCAAAGAACTTAAGAGTAGAGAAATAAATCCTCCATTAATCATAAGATTTAATGATATCTTGAAAGATCGAATAAATGCATTACATGACTCTTTTTTAAAAGCAATAAAAACCTATAAATATAAGAACATTTATCAAGGCGTTTTTCCTGTCAAATGTAATCAACAGAAAAATGTCCTAGAAAAGATAATAGAGTTTGGTAGCCAATGGAATTTTGGTTTAGAAGTAGGAAGTAAATCAGAACTATTAATTGGCCTTGCACTTCTTGAAAACCAAAATTCATTACTAATATGCAACGGATATAAAGATAAAAAATATATTGAAATTGCTACTTTGGCCAGAAAACTCGGCAAAAATCCAATAATAGTTATTGAACAACGAGATGAGGTAAAAAGAATTATTCAAGCAGTTCAAGAACTTAAAGCGACTCCATTGATAGGAATTAGAGCAAAGTTATCAAGTAAAAGTAGTGGTAGGTGGGGTAAATCTATTGGAGATAATTCCAAATTTGGATTATCAATCCCAGAAATTATGTTGACAATAAAAGAACTAAAAGAAGCAAATCTTATCAACGAAATGAAATTGCTCCATTTTCATATAGGCAGTCAAATAAGTGATATTGCTGTGATCAAAGACGCATTACAAGAAGCGAGTCAAATATATGTTGAACTATGCAAACTAGGCGCTCCAATGCAATATATCGACGTTGGGGGTGGATTAGGAATAGATTTTGATGGAACTAAAACCTCCTCCAACACTTCTACTAATTATTCTCTCCAAAATTATGCTAACGATGTAATTGCAACTATTAAGGATTCATGTGAATTAAATAATATCAAGCATCCAACCATAATCTCAGAAAGTGGAAGAGCAATAATTAGTCATTGTTCAGTTTTAATTTTTAATGTCTTAGGAACAAGTCATGTCAGTTCCAAACTACAAATTTTTGATAAAAAAAATCAACAATTAATAATTTCAAATTTACTTGATACTTTCTATGAATTAAAAAAACTTAAAAATAAAAAAATAAATTTATCTCAAATAATTGAACTATGGAATGATGCAAAAAAGTTTAAAGAAGATTGCTTAGTCGCTTTTAGATTAGGATTTTTAAGTTTGGCAGAAAGAGCTTATGCCGAAGAACTTACTTGGGCTTGCGCAAAAGAAATTTCTAATAACCTGAATAATGATGAAATCAATCACCCTGATTTATCTGAAATTACAGAAACTCTTGCATCAACTTATTATGCAAATTTATCTATATTTAAATCTATTCCTGATAGCTGGGCAATAAATCAGATTTTTCCAATAGTACCAATACATAGGCACTTAGAGGAGCCGTTCTGCAAAGGCAACTTTGCAGATTTAACTTGTGATTCAGATGGGAAACTAAATAATTTTATTGATAATGGAAAAATTAAATCACTACTAAATTTGCATAAGCCAGAAGAAGATAAAGATTACCTAATTGGAATTTTTATGACTGGAGCCTATCAAGAAGCATTAGGAAACTTGCACAATTTATTTGGCAGTACCAACGTTGTTCATATAGACATAAATCAAGATAATTCATATAAGGTCAGAAATATTATTAAAGAGGACAGTAAATCTGAAATTTTACAATTATTAGATTACAGTTCAGCTTCTTTGGTTGAATCTATAAGAATTAATACTGAATCAGCAATTGATCAAAAAAAATTAACTATTGAAGAAGCAAGGAAATTAATGGATCAAATCGAAATTAGTCTCAGAAAAAGTAGTTATTTATCAGAATGACTAGCTAATGTTTTTTGCAAATAATTTTTAGCATAATCTAAAGCATCACTTAACTTATCAATATCTTTAGCACCTGCTTGAGCAAAGTTAGGCTTTCCTCCTCCACCTCCCGAACAAATTCTTGCAATCTCATTAATTAATTTACCTGCATGCAATCCTATTTTTACTGCATCATCACCTAAAGAAACTACAAATAACAACTTTCTATTTTCTGGATTTGGTATTCCCCCAAGAATCACTATTGCTTTATTTCCCAAATGAGAAGTTAAATTAAGTGCTGCAGATTGCAAAGAATTCCCATCTAAGCCATCAATCTGATTTACTAAAATTGAAAAAGAATTTACTATTTCTGCGGATGATTTTATAGAAGAGTATTTAAAATATGCAATTTCATCTTTCATTTTTTGTATCTCTTTATTCTTATTAATAAGCTCTGCTTGCAAATTATTAACCCTTTCAAAAAGTTGATTAGGATTTGCTTTTAACAAATCACTTAGTTGGTTTACTAATGCATTTCTATCGCTGAAATAGTCTAATGCTGATTGGCCTGATAATGCTTCGATTCTTCTGACTCCAGCTGAGATGCCTTCCTCACTAATTATTTTGAAAGAACCTAATTCGGATGTAGTTTTAACATGTGTGCCACCACAAAGTTCCATTGAAACTCCTGGTACATTAACAACGCGAACTTCATCATCATATTTTTCTCCAAACATGGCGACTGCACCCTTTTCAAGAGCCTCACTCTTAGACATATTTTTTATTTCTAGAGAATGATTTTCCATAATCCAAGAGTTAACTAAAGTCTCAATCTTAGAAATTTGATCTTTAGAAATAGGATTAGAAGAATTAAAATCAAATCGTAATTTATTAAAGGCTACTAATGAACCTTTTTGTCCAACACTTTCATTAATAACTGATTTAAGTGCAGATTGTAATAAATGAGTAGCTGTATGATTTGCAGCAGCCTTAGCTCTATTAGAGGAGCTAACATTAGTCTTAACTTTTTGTCCAATAGTTAATTTTCCTTTTTTGATCGTTCCATAATGTAAAAAAACATTTTTCTTTCGCATGACATTATCAACTAAGACCTCAACATCGTTTGAAAATATCGTTCCAATATCACCAACTTGCCCGCCAGATTCTCCATAAAAAGTTGTCTGATCAAGAACAATTAAAACTTTCTGACCTTCACTTGCTTCCTTAACTAATGTTGAATCCAAGAATATACCCTTTATTTCAGCTTCCGAAAGGAGTGACTTATAACCATTAAAAACAGTTTTGTTAAAAACATCTATTTCTCGCTCTAATGATCCCTCTAATGTCAAATCAATATTACTTGAAGCAGCTTTAGCTCTCTCTTTTTGTACATTCATTTCTTCTTCAAAACCCTTTACATCTACACTGATACTATGTTCTTCAGCAATTTCTACAGTAAGTTCAAGAGGAAATCCATAAGTATCATAAAGTTCAAAAGCTTTAAAACCAGAAATTAATTTCTGCCCTGAAGAAATTAACTCATCTAGCAATTTCTCTCCTCTTTCAAGAGTTTCCCTAAATCTTATTTCTTCAATTTTTATCTCATTCAAAATTAAATCATTATTATTTTTTAAATCAGGATAATTATTTTGCATTAAGTTAATTCCGACACTAGCAATATGAGGTAAAAATTCATTTGTTATACCTAATAATCTGCCATGTCTGACCATTCTTCTAATAAGCCTTCTTAATATATATCCCCTACCGAGATTGCTTGCTGATACTCCATCAGAAATTAAATGAATAACAGCTCTTGTATGATCACCAATGATTTTTAAAGAAATTTTATTTTTATCATCTGAAGAAAAATAATCAATATTTGCAATCTCACAAATTTTTTGAATAATAGGAAAAATCAAATCTGTCTCATAATTATTTTGCTTTTTTTGTAGTATTTGAGCCATCCTTTCAAGACCCATTCCTGTATCAATATTTTTAAATTTTAAATCTGTCAATTTTCCATTAGGATCACGATTATATTGCATAAAAACAAGATTATAAAATTCAATAAAACGATCTCCATCTTCTAAATCAATATTCTGCAGACCCTTTTCAGGATGAAAATCATAATAAAGTTCTGAACAAGGTCCACATGGACCTGTTTTGCCAGATGACCAAAAATTATCTTCCTCACCTAGTTTCACTATCCTATCTGGATGAATACCAATTTCATCACTCCAAATTTTTGCAGACTCTTCGTCTTCGTGAAAAACACTCACGATTATATTTTCAACAGAAAGTTGATAAATATTAGTAACTAATTCCCAAGCCCATTGAATAGCCTCTCGTTTAAAATAATCTCCAAAGGAAAAATTACCAAGCATTTCAAAAAAAGTATGGTGTCTAGCGGTAACTCCAACGTTTTCTATATCGTTTGTTCTGATGCACTTTTGGCTAGATGTAGCCCTTTTTGATGGTCTTTCTTTTAAACCTAAAAACACTGGTTTAAAAGGTAGCATTCCAGCAATTGTTAGCATGACCGTAGGGTCATCTGGAATCAATGATGCACTTGGAATGATTTTATGTAATTTTTCACTGTAAAATTTTAAAAAAGCATTTCTTATCTCATCTCCAGTAACTATTTTTTTAATTAGTTGAGATGTCATTTATCCAGAATAAGAAGATTAAAAATTAAAGAAAAGCGTAATTTCGGTTATTTCGCAAAAATAATCACGCGAATTTATATTCTATATAACTAAAGTTAATTTATAAAGCTAATTATCCTATGATAGCCTCTGCCCAGACAAGTAATTCTAAATTGGCACCAAATAATAGCAAGTTGACGGTTCAATCTCAAAATTTTGCTGATGATTCTTGTGCCATAAGATCTTTGGATTGGGATCGTAGTAGATTTGATATTGAATTTGGTTTAAGAAATGGAACTACTTACAATAGTTTTATTATTAAAGGCGAGAAATTAGCAATTATTGATACTAGTCACGCAAAGTTCGAAGAATTATGGTTTGAAGAATTACTGAAAAAGGTAAATCCGCAAGAAGTTGATTATTTAATTACTAGCCATACAGAACCTGATCATTCTGGTTTAATAGGTAATCTTTTAGAATTAAATCAAAATATCACAGTAGTTGGATCAAAATTAGCACTTAAATTTATTGAAGACCAAATACATATTCCCTTTAAACGTCTAGAGGTCAAGAGTGGAGAGTTTTTAAATCTCGGAACTAATCCTAATAGTGGTTTACAACATAATATTGAATTTATAAGTGCACCAAATTTACATTGGCCAGATACCATATTTTCATATGATCACAGCACAAATGTTCTCTATACATGCGATGCATTTGGTCTCCATTATTGTTCTGACGAATTTTTTGACACTGATCAAAAAGAAATATACGATGATTTCCGTTTTTATTACGATTGCCTTATGGGTCCAAACGCTAGAAGCGTTATGCAGGCAATTAAAAGAATAGATAAGCTACCTAAAGTAAAAACAATAGCCGTTGGTCATGGGCCTTTGCTCCATAATCAGGTCAATTTTTGGAAAGGAAAATATCTAGAATGGAGTAGTAATAAAAGCAAAGGTAATGATTTTGTGTCAGTCTGCTACATAAGCGACTATGGTTATTGTGATCGACTCAGTCAAGCAATATCTCATGGAATAAGCAAAGCAGATGCACAGGTTCAATTAATTGATTTAAGATCTTCTGACCCGCAAGAATTAACAAGTTTAATTTCCGAATCAAAAGCAGTAGTCATTCCCACATGGCCAGTAGACTCAGATAATGAATTAAAAGAATCTCTCGGTACTTTATTTGCAGCACTAAAACCAAAACAATTTACTGCAGTTTATGATGCATTTGGTGGAAATGATGAACCAATAGATTCCTTAGCAAATAAATTAAGAGAACTTGGTCAAAAAGAAGCTTTCTCTCCATTAAGAGTTAAAAATATCCCAGATCCCATTGTTTATCAACAATTCGAAGAAGCTGGAACTGACTTGGGTCAATTGATCAATAAAAAGAAGAATATTGCCTCTATGAAGAGCCTTGATTCAAATTTAGATAAAGCATTAGGGAGATTAAGTGGAGGATTATATGTAGTTACAGCGAGCCAAGGCGAAGGTTCTACATTCAGACAAAGTGCAATGGTCGCAAGTTGGGTTAGTCAAGCAAGCTTTTCTCCACCAGGTATTACAGTTGCAGTAGCAAAAGATAGAGCTATTGAATCATATATGCAGGTTGGGAAAGGTTTTGTTGTGAATATTTTAAGGGAAGATAACTATCAAAAAATGTTCAGACATTTTTTAAAAAGATTTGCCCCTGGAGCTGATAGATTCGCAGATGTAGATGTAATTAGCAACATCGCTGAAGGAGGACCAGTTCTTTCAGATTCACTCGCCTTTTTAGATTGTAAAGTTAGTTCCAGGCTAGAGACTCCAGACCATTGGATAATTTACGGAATTGTTGAAAATGGTAATGTTTCTGACTTATCATGCAAGACAGCAGTTCATCACAGAAAAGTTGCTAATCACTATTAGAAAATAAGTCTTTTAAATGTCAGATATTAGTATAGGCTTACTTGCAGAAAATCAAAACTTATCAGAATTTGAAATTACTGACAATTTCTCTTGTGTAAGATTCTTAGACAAAAAAAAAGAAAGATTTGAACTTGAATTTAATCTTGAAAAAGGAACCTCTTTTAATACTTTTTTCATTAGAAGTAATGCGGAACTTTTTATTATTCATCCACCTGAAAAACAATATTTAAATTTATTTAATAAAGTAATTTCTAGGTTTTGTGATCAATTTAAATTAGACAATATCAACTTCATTTCTGGTCATATTAATCCCCAAATTATTGAAACTATAAAAAATATAAGTACCCAATTTCAAAACACAACTATTACTTGCTCTAATCCAGGTTATAAACTTATAAGCGAACTTTGGAATCAAAGAAATCCTAACTTAGAGAACTTTATTGAAATTCAATTACCTGAAATAAACATAATCAAAAAAGAACTTAATTTAGAATTAGATAAAGTTTCACTAGAGTTAATTCCTATTCCAACAGCTCGCTGGCCTGGTGGCTTGATAATTTATGAACGTAACCAAGAGATACTTCTTAGTGAAAAAATTTTCTCTGCACACATTGCATCTAAATATTGGTCTGAAACAAATCGAATTAGTACAGAAATTGATAGGAAACATTTTTATGATTGCTTAATGGCACCAATGTCTAATCAAGTAGTATCAATAACTGAAAAAATTTCAGAATATGAG
Source organism: Prochlorococcus marinus str. AS9601 (assembly GCF_000015645.1). Lineage (NCBI taxonomy): Bacteria > Bacillati > Cyanobacteriota > Cyanophyceae > Synechococcales > Prochlorococcaceae > Prochlorococcus > Prochlorococcus marinus. Next base: position 43,573 of record NC_008816.1, on the reverse strand, counting down.
ATTAAAACTATTGCACCATTACATGGTCCAGCAATCGAATATAGCTTAAAAAGCTTTTTAAATGACTACATTAGATGGGGAGAGAATCTCTTAACAAATAATCCTAAGATCGCTCTGATATATGCAAGTGCATATGGAAATACAGCCTCAATAGGTGATGCATTAGCTAAAGGGATAAATCGAACCTCTGTAGAAGTTGAAAGTATTAATTGTGAATTCACACCTAATGATGTACTCGTAAAATCTATCCAAAATGCTGATGGATATTTAATAGGATCACCCACATTGGGTGGTCACGCCCCAACTCCAATAGTTAGTGCACTAGGAACATTATTAGCAGAGGGGAATAGAGATAAGCCAGTGGGAATTTTTGGCAGTTTTGGCTGGAGCGGCGAAGCTATAGATTTACTTGAAACAAAATTAAAAGACGGAGGTTTTAAGTTTGGTTTTGACCCTGTAAGGATTAAGTTCAGTCCAAATAAACCAAAGATTAAAGAGTTAGAAGAAATAGGAACTCACTTTGGAAGAAAAATCATAAAAAAAGCAAAGATAAAACCTAGAAAATCAGATACTGGAATGATTACAAGCAAAACAGATCCAAAGCTACAAGCTCTTGGAAGAGTAATTGGGTCACTCTGTGTCTTGACAGCCTCTAAAGGCAAAGATGAGAATAATATTAAAGGGGCTATGCTTGCATCTTGGGTTAGTCAAGCAAGTTTTTCACCGCCCGGGTTAAGTATTGCAGTAGCAAAAGATAGATCGGTTGAGTCTCTTTTGCAAATAGGAGATTCATTCGCATTAAATATTCTTAGTGAAAAAGATTATAAAGAACCTTTAAAAAGATTCACAAAGCCCTTTGCACCTGGAGAAGATAGATTTGAAGGAATAAAAATTGAATTAACTCCTAACGAACAGATAATCATTCCTGAATCGCTCGCATGGTTAGATGCTTCTGTAAAAGAAAGAATGGAATGTGGAGATCATTGGGTAATTTACGCCGAAGTACTACACGGTAATATACTAAAATCCGATAGTTTAGCGGCAGTTCATCATCGCAAAACCGGCGCTAACTATTAAATTTATTTATCTAATTTATGACTGAAACAAAAGATCTAATAATCATTACAGCTAGTTGTGGTAAAAATCTAGAACTTTCTGAAAAATTTCTTGAAAAAAGTAATGAACTTAAAATAAGTTCTGAAATTTTAGATCTTACCACTCTTGATATTCCATTATTTAATCCAAGAATTCACAGCAAAGAAAATATTCCGCATGAAATAAAAGATTTAAAAAAAAGGCTTTTCAAGATTGAAAGATGGGTGATTTGTGCGCCTGAATATAATGGATCTATACCTCCTATTCTCTCCAACTTTATAGCATGGCTTTCTATTTCAGGAGATGACTTTAGGAATTTATTTAATGGTCAACCGATTGCAATTGCCACATTTTCTGGTGGCATAGGGTTAGAACTGCTGACCTCATTACGCATTCAATTAGTGCATTTAGGGAGTCAAGTATTAGGGAGGCAGCTTTTGTCCTCATATAGTAAACCTATAGATACAAAAACTATTGAAGATATTATTCAAAGACTTTTACAAATGAAAAAATTAAAAACATAAACTTTTAAACAAAAAATTCTTATCATTTTTTTTCATTCCAAACTTTTAATATTTGTTTAGCCATTGGAAGCGCATGCACCGAGCCTCCACCAGGAGTATTTTGTGCAAAGGCAACTACAAGCAACTCACTCTTTTCTGAAGGAGCAAAGCAAACGAACCAAGCATGATCTAAGCCACCTTCACCATCTTCAGCAGTTCCTGTTTTACCTGACACCGGAGGTAAATTTGAAACTCCATAATTAATTGATACCCCTGTACCAGACTCTACTACTTTCCTGAGACCACTTTTTATCAATTGAATATTTTGTGGATCAACGTCAATTAGAATACGTTTTTTATCAAAACGACTTTCTACATCTTTTTTAGTCAAATGTGGAGTAACTAGATAACCTCCATTTGCGATTGCAGCATATGCTCTAGCTATTTGCATCGGAGTTACTTGAACGACAAATTGTCCAATAGACATACTCGCAATATCTTCTGGAATCCATGGAGTTCTTCCAGGTTCGCTCCATCCTCTACCTTTTTTTGCCCATTCACTACTAGCTACTAATCCTATATTTTCTTGTTCAGAAATTTCAATTCCGGATAAAGAATTAAAGCCAAGTTTTCGGGAGACCTTATGAATTTCATCAACTCCTACTCCATATCCGACTTGATAAAAAAATGTATTACTCGAAACTCTTAAAGCATCTTCATAACCTATCACGCCAAAACCTAAATCATTGTGCTCTCTAAAACATTGGCTTCCATAAGTTATACATGGTTTCGTATCTAACATGGTATTTCTAGGAAATTTACCACTTTCTAAGCCCGCTAAAGCAGTTACAATTTTCCATACACTTCCTGGATCATAAGCATTTAATGCTCTATTAAAAAGAGGTTTTTCTGGAGAATTAAATATCTTATTGTATTCTTTTTCAGGCTTAAAGTCCTTTGAAAAAAAATTCAAATCAAAGGTAGGCTTACTTGCCATCGCCCTTATTGAACCATCTCTGGGATCCATTACTATTATCGCTCCTGCTTTTTTATCTTTAAGAACTTCCTCAGCAACTAATTGCAAATTTATATCGATTGTCAATTCAACATCATTACCTTTTATTGAAGATTTTATACCCAACGATCTTTTAAATTTTCCTAATGAATTTACTTCAACCATTTCGCCACCCCATTCACCTCTTATAAAGTCTTCGTAAACATATTCAATTCCTGTTCTTCCTATTAAGTCGTTTAATTTATAACCCTTTTTAGATAATAATTTATATTCTGATTCAGTAATTGGCTGAGTATATCCAATTACATGGGCAGCAAGGGACTTATAAGGGTAATTTCTAATTAATTTGGTTGCTATTTCAAAACTATTTAAATTACCTTCATTTTCCTTGAATTTTATTAATTGTTTTACATTTAAATCATCAAGAATAGTTACTGAGAGTTTTTGATTTTTTAGACCATCAGAATATTTTTCTTGAATTACATTACTGTCAATATCTAACAAGTTAGAAATACTTAATTTATGGTTTTCCCAATTGCTTTTATTAACAGATTGAGGCTTTATTATTAAAGAATATTTAACTCTACTATCTGCTAAAACATAACCATTCTTATCTAGTATTCTTCCACGTATTGGCTGTGAAGCAATAAGTCTGATCCTATTATCATCTGACATCTTCTTAAAAGATTCATAATTTAAAAGTTGTAAAAAAATTAATCTAAATAGAATCAATAAAAACGAAATAGAAGAAAAAATAAGTAAGACTAAAGGTTGTCTTTTTAAAGAAATAAGTTTTTTATTTGAACTTGTTTTTATCAAAAATATAAAATTTATTTAAATATTGTTTTTTCTATTAAAGAAATGGTTAATTTTATCTCTTTAAGTCTATTGATTAAATCTTTATAATCACCTTCTTCTTTGTTCAGATGAAAGTCATCATTTTCAATATTATTTGAAGTCGAATTGTTACTCATAAAACTTATATTTTTTTTAAACAGTTATGTAAGTTAATATAATTTTAAATAAGAAATTTATTTTTTCAAAATATTATTAACTTAGAAACTAAAAAAATATCGAAAACAAATTAATTTAATTGATCTATATTTTGTTCAAAATAAGGATTACAACTACTTTTTGATATCCCTAAAGACCATCCAATAAATGAAGAAATAAATATCGTGACGATTAACGGAAAAATCGCTTGTTGAGTATTGTCAAGACTAAACCATTCCCTCCAGCTACTAAAAAATCTCTCTCTTTTAAATTGTCTTTTTTCTTTTTCTAACAATCTCGCTTTTTTGGCGAAAGATTTTGTTACCCACTTTTCGAAAGGAATCTTTTTTATAATCGCCATTTTTCTTTCCACTTCTAATAATTGTCCAGAACTAAGATAAGGATGAAATGTACTTATCAATTCAAGAGTTTTTAAAAACATCTCAACAGTTGCATCTTTTATTAGCTTTTGCTCATGACTTAAATCAGCCCACTCTATTTCTGGATAAAAACGGTTTCTATTTGGTGAAATTTGATCCTCTGACATTTGACCAGGTTCTCTTAGCCATCTATTAGTGTTTTCGTCAAATCTGCGCCAATATAAAAAAGGATTAATAAAAATTGTTTTACCAGATACTTTGACTATATCTTGTTGAAGATGATTAGTTATTTTTCTTTCAGAATTTTTCAAAAGTATAAATTAATAATCTAATTAAAGATTATCTTTTATTCGCTATTTTTCCAGAAATATGAAAAATTATCCTATGAATATTAAGTTACGGATAACTGCCAACGCTTCTTTAAATAATTACAGTATTCGCAAGTTAAAGAAGGTTTCGGGAAATTATCCGAACGTAATAAATTGACCGTATCAATTATTTTATTTTCTACCCATGAAGTAGAACAATCTAATTTAATTAGATGTACTTCAAAATTTAATTGGTTATTAAATAAATTTTCATTTTTCTTTCCATTGAAATATAAAAGATAGGCTTCTTTAGCCACTTGAAAACCATTTTTTTTAAATAACCACTGATACATCTCTAATTGTCTCTTATAAGCTTTTGCATATTCGTATTTATGAAAAGTCTCAGTCCAATCAAAATTATTTCTAGATGTTGCTTTTACATCAACGATAATAAGATCACCATTTTTTTTCTGCCAAATATCATCCACAGCTCCACCAAAATCATAATTATGTTCAATTGACTTATATCTTATCCCTTTAAAATTACTTCTCCAACGTTCTAAGTCTTTGTGATTAAAAGGAACAGCATCAATACCATGTTCAATCAATAAAGGATGCGGCTCCTGAATTTTTCTGTAGTAATCAAATTCATTTTTGCATAAACTATCAACAGCTATATTTAAAGTAAATGGTAATGATGGTGGCTTTATTTGATATTTTTTGTCAAGCACACAACATCTTGGACAACTAAGATATTTCTCAACAGTAGATCGACTTAATTTAATCATCTCGCTCATTACGATTAATATCCCAATTGAAAATATCTCTTCAATAAAATAAAGGTCTTAAATTTTTTAGAAAAATTATTCACTTACTCCTACTCAAAGGTTCTACCCAATTTTGATGTTTCAAAGTCATTGTTATCATTGACTTCTTTTAAATTAAAATTCACGAAACAAACCCGCGATAAACCAATTAGTTCCATTCTTTATACTTTGCGTTGTATTTATATGAATTAATTGTAAAGACTTACCAAGTAATAACAAGCAATATACTTAATGAATATATTTTAAACTAACAAAAACATTTATAATTTTTAAACTCTTATGGCAGGTTTTGGAGATGACAAAAAATCTCAAAAGAAAATAAAAAAAAATCTAAAAAACAATTACTTTAAAGAGCAAATAATTCAAAATGCTTTTAAGTGTCATATGGAAGGAAATATTTCAGAAGCAACAAAATATTATAAATCTTTTATAAATAAAGGATTCGAAGACAAAAGGGTATTTTCTAATTTTGGTTTGCTTTTAATAGGACTAGGAAAATTAAAGGAAGCAGAATTATTTACTCGTAAAGCAATAGAACTTAATCCTAACTACGCTATCGCTCACTCTAATCTGGGAGGGATATTAAAAGAGTTAGGAAAATTAAAGGAAGCAGAATTGTCTACTCGCAAAGCACTAGAACTGAATCCTAATATCGTTAACGCAAATATGAATCTGGGAGGGATATTAATAGAATCTGGAAAATTAAAGGAAGCAGAATTATTTACTCGTAAAGCAATAGAACTAGACCCTAAATTAGCAGATGCTTACGCGAATCTGGGTCTCATATTAAGAGATCTAGGAAAATTAAAGGAAGCAGAATTATCGATTCTCAAAGCAATAGAACTTAATCCTAATTTAGCGTTTGCGTATTTTAATATATCAACTCTTAAATACTCCAATAAAAATAAAAAATGGCAAGAAACACTTTTTTCGGAAAAATTTTTAGATAACAAAAGCAAAAAAGATCAAGTTAACATTTACTTTGCGAGAGCAAATATTCTTCATAATGAAAAAAAATACCAAGAAAGTTCTAGATACCTTAAATTGGCAAATGAATTTAAACTTGATATAAAAAAGTCTCACTCTGATTACATAATCAATAAATCTAAATCATTACTTATTGAAACAGATAAAAAAAGCATTAATCAGAAAAAAATCAAACAATATCCGCAAAGTATTTTTATTGTAGGAATGCCAAGAAGTGGTTCTACATTAGTTGAATCAATCCTTAGTATGAATAGCGAAGTTTTTGATTTAGGCGAAATTAATATACTAGAAGAATCATTCCTTCAACAAAAAAACATCGATCAAAAATTTAATCTTACTGATATTTATTGGGACAAAATTAGCAAATATACTGAAAATTTTTATATCACCACTAACAAATGGTTATACAACTATCAATATGCAGGAATCATATCAAGAGAAATAAAGAATGCGAAAATCATTCACTGCTTTAGAAATCCATTAGATAATATTCTTTCAATTTATCGGGCAAATTTTACCAAACATTATGAATTTTGTTCTTCCTTAAGAGATTGCACAAAAATTTATTTAGATCAGGAACAAATAATGAGTAATTATAAGAATAGATTTCGATCAAAAATATATGACTTAAATTATGATTCATTAGTTTCGAATCCTAATAAGGAAATTAAATCTTTAATCTCATGGTTAGATTGGCAATGGGAAGATTCATATCTATCGCCTCATTTAAATAGACGCTCAGTCTTGACAGCAAGTAGTGTTGAAGTTCGTTCCCCAATTAATGTTAAATCAATTGGTGGATGGAAGAATTACAAAGATATGCTGCAACCATCTATAGAAATACTTAGTCAAACTGAAAGATATCGAAATTTGGTTTTATAAATCCTCCACAAAAATAAGTTAGTTTTTTTCACAATTAACTTTTAATTAATATAACAACTGTAGAGAAAACAGACTTTATACTATTTATCTTAAGAGACGGTCAATTAGGTTAGTGACAAATCCACGACAACGAAGGGCTGGAATCTCAGTAATTCCGTTACCATATCATACGTGACAAACCGCAAAAATAGGGATATCACTACAATCTGACCCTATAACTTATTCCCACTCAATAGTTCCAGGAGGTTTGCTTGTAATATCATAAACAACTCTATTAACTGAAATTACTTCATTTACTATTCTATTAGCAATCCTCTCCAAAATCTGAAAAGGAATTTTTGACCAATCAGCTGTCATGCCATCTTCACTTGATACACAACGTAAAACTATTGGCCATGAATAAGTCCTTTTATCACCCATAACTCCTACAGTTTTTACAGGTAACAATACTGCAAAAGCTTGCCAAATATCGTTGTAAAGACCTGCTTTTTTAATTTCGTCTCTTACTATCCAGTCTGCATCTCTTAAACAATCAAGTTTTTCATTATTCACCTCTCCCAAAATTCTTATAGCTAATCCAGGTCCTGGGAATGGATGCCTTTTTATAATTTCATCTGGCAAACCTAAAGCAGCGCCGACTTTTCGAACTTCATCCTTAAAAAGTTTTCTTAATGGCTCAACTAATTTAAATTGTAAATCTTTTGGCAATCCACCTACATTATGATGACTCTTTATTTTTACAGCTATCCTCTCACCTGTCTTAGGATCAATATTAGTACCAGCACTTTCAATAACATCAGGATATAGAGTACCTTGAGCTAAATACTGAAAAGGTCCCAATCTATTACTTTCCTCTTCAAATACTCTAATAAATTCTTCACCAATAATTTTTCTTTTTTGTTCTGGATCAGTAATTCCTTTTAATTTGGCAATAAACCTTTCTCTTGCATTAATGTATTCAACTTTAATGTGAAATTTCTTATCAAAAAAATTCATTAAAAATTCTGGTTCACCTTTTCTCATGAAACCTTGATCTATAAACATGCAAGTAAGCTGATTTCCAATTGCTTTATTAAGAAGAAAGGCAAGAGTTGAGGAATCAACTCCCCCTGATAAAGCAAGCAATACTTTTTTGTTGCCAACTTGCTCTCTTATTCTTGGAATAGTTTCTTCTATATATGTTTCGGTTGTCCAATCAGCCGTACAACAAGAAATTTTATAAACAAAATTTTTAATTACCCTCATTCCAAATTCTGAATGAACAACTTCAGGATGAAATTGTACGCCAAATAATTTCTTTACATCATTTGAAATTGCTGCATGGAGTGTGTTCTCGGTATGAGCAATCTTATTAAATCCATCAGGCAAACAATTAATTGAATCGCCATGACTCATCCACATTATAGATTTATCTTCTACATCAAAAAGAAGGTCAGATTCTTGATCTATATTTAGTGGTGCTCTACCATATTCAGCTTTTTTGGTTGCTGAAATAACAGTTCCTCCAAGTTCCTTGACCATTAATTGCATTCCATAGCATATGCCAAGAATAGGAATTCCTAAATTAAAAATTTTTTCATCACATCTGGGAGCATTTTGTTCATATACAGAATTTGGGCCTCCACTCAATATGATCCCTTTAGGATTAATTCTATTAATATCCTCAATTGAAATAAAATTACTCACTACAAGAGAGAAAACATTAGTTTCTCTAATTCTTCTTGCAATCAATTCAGAATATTGAGATCCAAAATCTAAAATTAATATTGAAGGATCTCGTTCTTTTTTTAAAGATGTTTGACTCATGTATAAAAGTTAGCTCAATTTATTTACAAAAGCATAATGAATCAAAGTTAATCTCATTGAAAATAAGAAATATACTTATTACCGTTAATTCCAGCCCACCTTATTTTCCTTTTTCTATCAAAAATGATTGAGGCAATTTCCATTTCAGTTTTTACATACCTATTTACATAAGTAAAAGAACGCTTTTCAATAGTATTTGATAAACTCTTGAATAATTTATCAGTTAAAGATTGATTAAATCTCTCAAGAAGTAGTAATGCATCCTCAAGATTATTTAATTGAGATAATTCAACTATTATTCCAGGTGGTACTTTCTCTTGAACAGCTAAATAAACAAGAATCTCAATTCTTGCATCAGCTAAATGATTATGTGTATGAAAAATACCACCTGCTAACTTAATTAATTTTCCGTGATAACCAAAAAGAATTACAGTTTTAACTTTTTTTATTGCAGCATAAACTAATAATGGTCCTATCCAATTTCCAATTTTGATAATTGGCAAATTAATATTATAAGTTTTAGCTAAATTTAACCCATTTTCACCAATAACAAAAACAACTTCTCCTCTAAAATCATTTTGTATTAACTTTACTAGATTAGTTTTAGCCTCTTCTAATTGATCAGGTGAAGCACTCGAATAAGTCTCAGCAGAAGTACCAATAATAGATAATCCATCAACAATACCAAATGACTTATTACTCGTTCTTTCAGCTAAAAATGCACCCTTTGGGAAAATAATTTCTAATTTCAAATTAAAGCCTTCAGGAAGGATATCTAATAAATTTACATATAAAACTTCTTTGGCAAAATTAGAAATACATATCTCTGATGTATCTTCTTTTATACCTACACCAGATCCTGCAATAATATTTATTGGAATTGTTTGAACAGGATTATCGAAAGAAATTTTTTCTAAAGAGACTATTGTCCATATTTCTAAGTTTTGCGTAATGTCAAGATCTAAGCCTGACTTTGCAAAGGTAATTCCTAATACTTGTGAATCATCTTTAAGTAAACCAACAGAATGAATTTCGATTTTTATTTCTTTATTTTCATTTGGAATTTTTATTAGTTCATAATTCTCAAATGGTAACCCTACTAGTTTTTTTAATGCTGACCTAGCAGCTCCAGCAACCCACAAAGGTAAAGAAAATCCTTTTTTCAAATCAAGTAATTGAAAAATATATAATGAGAACTAATCTAAGAATGACCTATTTATCAAAAAGTGGCCATACAACAAAAATTATCATTGATGATTCCTGGACCCACACCAGTTCCAGAAAAAGTATTACAAGCATTAAGTAAACATCCAATAGGCCATCGCAGCAAAGAATTCCAAGATCTCGTAGAGAGTACTACTAAAAATTTACAATGGCTTCATCAAACTCAAAATGATGTTCTAACAATTACTGGAAGTGGGACTGCCGCAATGGAGGCCGGAATAATAAATACCTTAAGTAGAGGAGATAAAGTAATTTGTGGAGACAATGGAAAATTTGGAGAAAGATGGGTAAAAGTTGCTAAAGAATTTGGTCTAGAAGTAATAAAAATTGATTCAGAATGGGGTACTCCACTTGATCCAGAAAAATTCAAAAAGGTATTAGAAGAAGATACACAAAAAGAAATTAAAGCTGTTATTTTGACTCATTCTGAAACCTCAACAGGTGTAATTAATGACTTAAAAACCATAAGTTCATATATTCGCAAACACAATACAGCTTTATCAATTGTTGATTGCGTTACAAGTCTTGGAGCTTGCAATGTTCCAGTAGATGAATGGGAATTAGATATCGTTGCTTCAGGATCACAAAAAGGTTATATGATACCTCCAGGGCTTAGTTTTATAGCAATGAGCCAAAAAGCATGGGAAGCTGCAGAAAAATCTAATCTACCAAAATTTTATTTAAATTTAAAATCATACAAAAAAAGTCTTTTAAGTAACAGTAACCCATATACTCCAGCAGTTAATTTGGTTTTTGCTTTAGATGAATCTTTAAAAATGATGAAAGAAGAAGGCTTAGATAACATTTTCTTCAGACACAATAAACATAAATTAGCAATGAGCAATGCTGTAAAGGCTTTAGATCTTAAATTATTTGCTGATGAAAAATACTTGAGCCCATCAATTACTGCGGTAAAAACTGAAGGAATAGATGCTGAAGAATTTAGGAAAACTATAAAAAATAATTTTGATATTTTACTTGCTGGTGGTCAAGATCATATGAAAGGAAAAATATTTAGAGTCGGGCACTTAGGTTATGTTAATGATAGAGATATTATTACGGTGGTTTCTGCTATAAGTAATACACTTCTCAACCTCGGTAAAATTACAGCCAAACAAGCTGGTGAAGCATTAAAAGTTGCTTCAAGATATCTAGCAGAGAATTAAGTTAAGTTCCTGGCTCTTCAATATTTCCGCCTAATTCAACAATCTTTTTTCTAAGAACAATTGATTTTTTTTCATCACCGTTGGTTTGTGCGATTGCAAGAGCAAACTCTAATTTTTCGAGTTGGTGGCCACCCTCAATAAAAGATAATTTTTTCTTTATGCGGTTTTTATTATCTTTATATGAAATTTGTGAAGACATAAAAATTCATGCTTTAAATATCATTATGACAACAAAAGGGGACATTACGAGAGGAAATCAAAAATATTATTTGACTATAAACTTAAGCAAATAAATTTTTTTCTAATATTATGTCCAAACATCACTAAAACTTATGTCAAACGTAAATCTCATATATTACCTTCTTGCTGGCGGAATTTTTGGGGCTTTAGCTCTAAAAACAGGCATCCCTGCAGCTCCTCTTGCAGGTGCCTTAATAGGCGCAAGCATACTTAGCATTAGTGGCAAAGTCGATATTGCAGAGTGGCCAATAGGCACAAGAACAATTTTAGAAATCGGCATTGGAACAGTTATTGGTACATCATTAACCAAAGACTCATTAATGGATCTTCAAACCTTATGGAGGCCTGCTATATTAATAACTTTTACTTTAGTTATTACAGGATTAGCAATTGGATTATGGACAAGCAGATTACTTAATATCGATGTGATAACAACAATTCTTGGTGCGGCGCCAGGGGGTATTAGCGGTATGAGCCTTGTAGGGTCAGAGTATGGGGTAGGAGCTGCAGTAGCTACACTACATGCAGTTAGATTAATTACTGTGCTTCTAATTCTTCCTTTAGTTGTGAAATGCTTGAATATATTTGGAGTAATTAAATCTTAAATTTCTATAGACATATTCATAATAAAAGATATTTTTAAATAGAAGATAAATGGCTAATGCAAAGCTTAAAGAATAAAAAATTAATATTAATATCGTTCGGAGTTTTCACTCCTCTAATCATTATTAATGCAAAAGTAAATGCAAGTTCATTTGGGGCAGAAATTTTTTGTACTATGCGAGATGGCGGAAATGACCATGAAAGTAGTTGGGACGCAGCTTATACATATATAAAAAAACAAAAGGGAGGATTATTCAAAGTTTCACCTAAAAATGCAGCAGCACAAATTACTGAAACAGTTATAAGAGAAAGAGAAAAATTTAGTTATTGTGTTGAATATTTAGATAATCTTCATCCAAATAGAAAACTAATACGAGATTTAGAAAAAGAAGAAAAAAGAAAAGAAAAAGAAGCACGAGATATAGAAAACAAAAGAATAAAATTAGAAAAAGAATTAGAAGAAACTAATAAAGCAATTTCTGATGAATTTACTGATGAAACACTTGATAGATATAGTTATTAATCAAGTTTTTAGAAAAATAATAATTTTTTTATTTAATAAATACTATTTTGTATCTAAACACACTAAAACATATTTTTACTTGCAAATTTAGACTAAAAAAGGTGAGTAATTATTGACTTTTAATATATTCAAGCCATTATTTACTTAACTAAATATTCTGAATGCATATCAACGATGCGGTGTTTTTAGAGGATTTATGTCCTAAGTTCAGATTTAGACAATGGCGAAAATCTATCCATAGGTTTACAGGAAAAAGTTGTATATATTGCGGAAAACCATCTGAATCTATTGACCATGTAATACCGCGATGCCAAGGAGGCTTAAGTACAACTGAAAACTGTGTCCCTGCATGTCTTTCCTGTAATGGGGATAAATCAGATGAAAATGCTTTGTATTGGTATAGAAGACAAAAATTTTATGATCCTCGAAGAGCAATGGCTATAAGAGCTTGGTTAGAGGGAGATTTAAGATTAGCTATTAGATTACTGCAATGGGCTAATCCTAATTTTAAAGTAAAAAATAAAAATTACGAAAAAAATAAATCAGAATATAAAGCAGCTTGACTACCAAACATTACATATTTTTCTAGAGTTATAACTCTCACATATGTTTTCCAATTCTTTTGGAGATTCTGGAAATATTAAAATTGTCGAAAATGCAAGAAGAAAGACAAATAATTTTTGATAGAATTTAAGATTAACTAAACTAACTTCTTTCTCTACAAGACGGGGATAACTTTTGCTAACAAAGAAAGTTTTTGATTTTAAATCGGGCTTAAGAGCTGTCTTCATCATTAATTAATACATATGTACTACTTTAACGAAGCATGAAAAAACCTGCAAGTTTAATCGGAAATAAAAATAAATTTTTAGTCTTTGGATGTGGTTTCAGCGGTAGTTATTTTGCAAAAACTATTAAAAAATTTGGTTGCACAGTTTTAACAAGCTCAAGATCTAGAGGCATGGATCCAAATAATTTTGTTTTCAACAGTGAAAACGGTGTGGTTCCTGATGCAAAAATTTTTGATGGCGTAACCCATATTCTTAGTTGCATTCCTCCCGACAAAAATGGAAAGGATCCAGTATTAAGAATTCTTAAAAATAAACTAAAAAGTTTGTCGCTAGAATGGGTTGGCTATTTATCTACAACAGGAGTTTACGGGAACACCAACGGTGATTGGGTTTCTGAAATTCATAAACCAAACCCCTTTCAAAAAAGAAGTTATAAGAGGTTAAATTGTGAAAAAGAATGGATTGAATCTGGTTTACCTATACAAATTTTTAGGTTACCTGGTATTTATGGGCCTGGAAGATCCACTTTTGAAGCAATAAAAAATAAAAAAATTCGTGTTATATCAAAAAAAAATCAGGTATTTTCGAGAATTCATGTTGCAGATATTGTAAATGCAATTATCTATCTATTACAAAACAAAAATTCCCTAAAGTTTTACCAAATTATTAATATTGCAGATGATGAACCCTGTTCTCAGTTAGAGGTTATTCAATATTGCTACGATTTACTTGGTTTAACAATGCCAAAGCCAATATTATTTGAGGATGCGAGAGAGGAATTATCACCTATAGCTCAATCTTTTTGGATGGAAAATAGAAGAGTTTCAAATAAACTTTTATGCGAAACACTTGGATATAAGCTAATTTATAAAAACTATAAAATAGGCTTAAAAAACTGTTACCTAAATAGATAAAAATATATTTAAAACTTTTTATGAATTTTCAAAATACAAATAAACCATTAAAGGTAGTAATAAGCGTAGGAGATGAGTCAGGTATTGGACCCGAAATAATCTTAAAAGCACTTTGTTCTAATGAGATATCAGAAAATATTGAATTTAAGTTAGTTGGATCAAAAAAAAATTTACAAAATACATATGAACATCTTAGATCCTTAGGATTAGAAAACCTTGCAAATCCTAAAAATTTAAAGGTAATAGATCTCGAGATTTCTCCATCAAATAATAACCCTAAATCAAATTATGGTGATTCAAGTTTCCAATATTTAAAAAAAGCAATTGAAATTGTAAAACAATATCCCAACTCAGCGCTAGTAACTGGGCCAATTTGCAAGAAATCATGGTCTCTAGCAGGGCATTACTTCTCTGGTCAAACCGAAGTACTAGCAAAATCATGTGGAGTAAAAAACGTTGGAATGTTATTCACAGCAAAATCACCAATTACAGGTTGGAGATTTAATACTTTACTAGCTACAACCCACATAGCACTTTGTGAGGTTCCAAAGATATTAACTACAGAATTAATACACTCTAAATTAGACCTTTTCAAAGATTTTTGTAATACCTTTATTGATAAACCTACTTTAAAAGTAGCAGGGCTGAACCCCCATGCCGGCGAAGAGGGCATTTTAGGTCATGAAGAAAAAGATTGGCTTAATGACGCATTAATTACTTGGAGTAACAAGAATAGAGATATAAAATTATTAGGACCTTTATCACCAGATAGTTGCTGGAATTCTTCCGTAAAAGCCTGGAGTGACAAAAATGCTGAAAAGCATGATGGCATTCTTGCTATGTATCATGATCAAGGTTTAATACCAATGAAAGTCATAGCTTTTAATTACTCAGTCAATACCACAATCGGTTTACCCTTTATAAGAACATCTCCAGATCATGGAACGGGATTTGATATTGCTGGCAAAGGAATTGCTCAATCTCAAAGCATGATTGAGGCTATAAAGACTGCAATAGAAATGACTAAAAATTCAAGATTGCTTAACACGCATTAGAACTTGACCAAATTCAACTGGCGTCCCATTTTCAACGAGAATCTCTACAATTTCAGCATTAAATTCAGATTCAATTTCATTCATTAACTTCATTGCTTCCAAAATACAAATAGTTTGGCCAACCTTAACATTATTTCCTACTTCGACGAATGGCTCCTCACCAGGCGCTGCAGCCCTATAAAATGTACCAACCATAGGAGATGTGATTTCAGTTAGGTCAGAGCTTCCTGGGGGCGCTACCAGAGGTACTTCAGGCTCATTAACAGCTGGAATATTATCGTTAATAGTTTTTTGATTAGCATTTGTTTGCTTATCAAATGAAGTATTAGAAACTAAATTATTTAAAACTTGGTTCTGATCATATAGATTCCTTTTTATTTCGAGTTTAAAATCTTCTCCCTCTAGCGAGAACTCTTGTATATCACTTGCAGAGATTTTCTCTATTAAGCGATTTAAGTCTTCATGATCTAATTTCATAGCCATTAATTTTCACGTCCTAGGTAACTGTCATTACGAGTATCAACTCTAATCATTTCTCCCACAGAAATAAATAAAGGAACCATAACTTGAGCACCTGTCTCTAGAATAGCTGGTTTTGTGCCCCCACTAGCAGTATCGCCTTTAACTCCAGGATCAGTCTCTGTAACTTTCAAAGTAATAGATATTGGAAGTTCTACTTCTAAAACTTTACCATTATGAAAAATTACATTAACCTCCATTCCCTCTTTCAAATACTTTGCACCTTTACCGATTTGTTCAGAGGTCAGACTTGTCTCTTCAAAACTCGTCATATCCATAAAAACATAATCACCAGACTCCACATAAGTATGTTGCAGGTTAGACTTCTCAAGGATAGCCTGCTGTACTTGTTCTCCGGCTCGAAAAGTTTTTTCAACCACGTTGCCGCTTTGAACTGATTTTAATTTTGTTCGCACGAAAGCAGAACCCTTACCAGGCTTGACATGTAGAAATTCTACAACACGCCAAACTTGTCCATCCAATTCGATGGTTGTACCTGTGCGAAAATCGTTACTGGAAATCATTCCTGTATTAAATCCTCATGGATCATAAACCTGCAAGAGTGCTATGCAAAAATTCTTATCAAATCAGAACAAACTTTTATTAATTCTATCAATCGCAATTTTTCAGATTTTTCTCTTTAAGCCGATTCAAGTACTAGCTGATTTACCTACTGGAAATGCAGTGAAAGACCCTAATGCAATCCTCAGAAATGCACTCCCTATCAAGCAAGTTGAGTTACAAGAAATTCAACACAAATTGGAAGAAACTAGTGATCTTGTAAGAGGAGGAAGATGGCCAGCTCTTACGAAAACTGTTACAAAATGTCAATCTTTACTAAAAAAATACCAAAATCGAATTATCCAAGAATTACCAACCGATAAAAAGAAAATTGCTGAAAAAACATTTTTAGAGCTCAAAGAAAATTTTGATAACCTTCTAGATCAGTCTAAATCAAAGGACAAATACTCATTTGTAACCACCAGAAGAGAGGCTTTAGATAAAATAGGCGGATTAGAAGAATATTTTCTACCAAATGAATTTCCTTACGAAATTCCAGAAGAGTTTGATAACCTACCAAGATTACTTGGCAGAGCAAAAGTAAATATAAAAACTTCTAAAGGAGATATGCAGGCTATTGTGGATGGATTTAACGCTCCTCTTACAGCAGGCGCGTTTGTAGATTTATCTTCAAAAAACTTCTACAAAAATTTACCTATTAACAGAGCAGAAGAATTTTTTGTACTGCAAACAGGTGATCCAACTGGTAAAGATATTGGATATGTAGATCCTGAGACAAACGAGGAACGTCACGTTCCTCTCGAAATTAGAATTCCTAATGAAAAAAATACTTTTTATAATCAAACATTTGAAGATCTAGGTCTTTACACAGAGACGCCAACATTACCTTTTGCAACACTTGGAACTCTAGGATGGTCTCATTCGAATACCGCAGTCGATGATGGCTCATCGCAATTTTTCTTTTTCTTATATGAAGCAGAATTAAATCCAGCAGGTCGCAATTTAATCGACGGAAGGAATGCTGCTTTTGGTTACGTTGTAGATGGATTTGATGTATTAGAAGAACTGACTAAAGATGACACAATAATTTCAATTGATGTTTTAGAAGGGATTCAAAACCTCAAATTAAATGCATAAAGAAATACTAGAAGATATTGGGGAAAAAGAATTAATTAATAGGCTAGGAAAATTTATGCCTAAAAATCAAGTTTCAGATGATTGCGCTTTGATTAAAACTAAAAATGAAAATTTACTTGTTAATACTGATTCTTTGGTAGAAAATGTTCATTTTAATACAATTTCTATTTGTCCTCAAGACCTTGGTTGGAAAGCTGTTGTTAGCAACATCTCTGACTTATTATCAAGTGGAAGCAAAAAAACTATAGGTATTACAATAAGCCTAATTTTACCTGCTAAAACTGAGTGGATTTGGATTGAAGAATTATACAAAGGGATAAATAAAGCATTAAAAAAATATGGCGGGCTTATTCTAGGGGGAGATTGTTCAAAAGGGAATGAAAAAATCATTTCAATTACAGCCTTTGGGATTCAAGGTGAACTTGAATTACGAAGAAACGCATGTAAAGCAGGAGATATTATCTTAACGACAGGAATGCATGGCCTTAGCAAGCTAGGCTTTATGATACAAAATAAAATAAATTTCGATAATAATTTTTCTCTAAATGAAAGATTAATCAGTAAGTCAATTAAACATTTTTGTCGCCCGAAAGTTTACCCAATTTTTCTCACAAATCTCATTAAAACTCGATCCAATAAAAAAATAAGAAGAATAGGGTGTACTGATAGTAGCGACGGTCTTTTTCAATCTATACAAGATTTAGCAATAGCTAGCAACTGTAAAGCGATCATGAATTATGAAAAAATGCCCAAAGATAAGAATTGGCCAAAAGGAGATAAATGGGATGAATATTATTTTTTTGGAGGTGAAGATTACGAATTAGTATTCTCTTTACCCAAAAAATGGGCCAATAATTTATGCAAACTCGATAAAAATATTTACGAGATTGGTTATTTCGTTAATGGTAAACCATCAATAGAATTTAAAGATAAAAATAAAAATCATTTATTGAAAAATATACCTTTCAAGCACTTTTAATTATTCCCAATTTTTAGCAACAATCTCTGCTAAATCAACAACCCTTTGACTATAGCCCCACTCGTTGTCATACCAAGCAAGGACCTTAACAAGATTGTCGCCGATACACATAGTGAGGTCGCTATCTACAATTGATGATTCATTGGTACCTGCATAATCGCTTGAAACTAATGGTTCATCTCCATACTTAATAATTCCTTTCATTGAGCCTAAAGATGCTTCCTTGAGAGCAGTGTTGACTTCTTCAGCTGTGACAGATTTAGAAGATTCAAAAACAAAATCTACTGCTGAAACATTAGGAGTTGGAACTCTCATTGCAATTCCTGTTAATTTGCCTTTCATTTCTGGGTATACCAGAGCTACTGCTTTTGCAGCTCCTGTAGAAGTAGGAACAATGTTTGTAGCTGCGGCTCTAGCCCTTCTTAGATCTCTATGACTATTATCTAAAATTCTTTGATCCCCTGTATAACTATGAATTGTAGTCATCAAACCTTTATTAATCCCAAAAGTTTGGTCTAAAACTTTAACTACTGGAGCTAAACAGTTCGTTGTACAACTAGCATTACTCAAAATATCATAATCTTTATGTTTATATGTATCAGCATTAACTCCAACTACATAAGTACCAACACCATCGCCTTTACCGGGAGCAGTTAAGATTACTTTTTTTGCTCCTACCTCTAAGTGCTTACTTGCACCTACGTCTGTATTAAATACTCCAGTAGATTCAATAACCAAATCTACACCCCATTCTTTCCAAGGGAGGTTCATAGGGTTTCTATCAGAGAAACATTTAATTGTCTTGTTATTAATTACAAAAGTATCGTCAGTGTATTGAATATCAACACCATCCAGTTGACCAAGGACTGAGTCATATTTCAATAAATGAGCATTAGTCTTAGGATCAGAGGTAACATTAATCCCAACTACCTCAATATTGGTGTAAGCCCCTCTACTAAGCCAACAACGCATAAAGTTTCGACCAATTCTGCCAAAGCCGTTAATTGCAACACGCAAAGTCATAACTAATAATTTCTAAATGATTAACCTAAGTTGCTGATCATACTGAATTTTGTGCAATAACGTAAGGTTTTTTTAATTTATTAAGCAAATCAGTCTAGTTTTGTATTAATTCAAGAAAAAAAAACATTTTTTTTTAAGAAAAATTAGCAAAATTTTACCTAGAAGTTATTTTGATTTAAGTAAAAGATAAACATTGGATAAAAAATTACTGTTGAAAAGTCATTTTCATTTTATTGGGATTGGAGGTATTGGGATGTCAGCATTAGCAATAGGTTTACTTAAAAAAGGTTGTTCAGTTTCAGGATCTGATTTAGTTAAAAATGATGAAACTAAAAAATTGGAAAAATTAGGTGTAGAAATTTTTTCTTCTCAAGTTCGCCAAAATATTGAATTTGTGATTTCGAAATTTACCAACAAATTGATTAATTTTGTTGTAAGCTCTGCGATCAAACCAGAAAATGAAGAATTTTCGTACTGCAGAGAAAAAAATTTATCAATAAAACATCGTTCAGAGATACTTGCAATGCTAATGCGTACTTATACTTCATTCGCGGTAGCCGGCAGCCACGGGAAAACATCAACCAGTACATTTCTATCTACAATACTTGAATTATGTACACGTAATTCTTCTTCAATAACTGGAGGAATAATTCCTATTTACAACTCTAATTGTCATTTAGAAAATACAAAATACTTAGTAGCTGAAGTTGATGAATCGGATGGAACAATTAACAAATATAAGTCTGATATCGGAATAATCAATAACATTGATTTTGATCATTGCGATCACTTTTCTAATTTAAGTGAAGTCATATGTTCATTTAATAGTTTCGCTAAAAACTCGAAAAAATTACTGCTTAATTTTGATTGTGAAACCTCAAGCAATAATTTTTATTCTAATTTTAAGTGGTCAAACACTACAGCTAAAAACGTAACTTATGCAATAATTCCGACTGAAATTAATGCGAGATATACAATTGGAAAATATTATGAAAATGGAAATCTTATTGGTAGTTTAAAAATTCCAATTCCAGGGTTACACAATCTATCTAATATCACCGCAGCAATAGCAGCTTCAAGAATGATAGGAGTAGATTTTATAGAAATTAAGAAAAATATAAAATATCTGAAACTCCCAAAAAAAAGATTTGAATTCAGAGGTCAAATAGATGAAAGAAGTTTATATGATGATTATGCACATCACCCAAATGAAATAAAAGAGACGATTAAATTAGGAAGATTATTGATTCAGCAAAAACATAATAATGAATGTCAACAAAGAAGATTAATAGCTATATTTCAACCTCATAGATACTCTCGAGTAAAGCAATTTACTAAAGAATTCGCTGAAGAATTATCAAAGGCAGATGTTATTTATGTAACCAGTATTTATGGAGCAGGGGAAGGAAACGAAGAAAAAATTACTTCGAAAATGATCACTGATTTGATTTATAAAAAAAACGAAAATGTTAGTTACATAAATAATTATTATGAAGTTACAAAGAATTTTTACGAATTAACTCAAAAAGGGGATTTAATTTTGAATATGGGAGCCGGTGATTGTCATATTCTCTGGTCAATTTTAAATGAAAAAAACAATTAAATTAGATAACTAATTTATGAATAAAAAAAATTTTTTTGAAAACTGTAATTTAAGTAGTTATACAACTATAAAAGTGGGTGGAATAGCTGAATATTTTGCTGAGCCAAGAAGCATTGAAGAATTCTCATATCTAATAAAATGGGCTAATTTAAACAAACAAAGATGTCAAATAATTGGCGCAGGTTCAAATCTTTTAATAAATAATATTTTCATAAA
The DNA here is from genome assembly GCF_000015645.1 of Prochlorococcus marinus str. AS9601. NCBI lineage: Bacteria > Bacillati > Cyanobacteriota > Cyanophyceae > Synechococcales > Prochlorococcaceae > Prochlorococcus > Prochlorococcus marinus. The sequence continues at coordinate 22,262 of NC_008816.1, read as the reverse complement.
AGGCTTAATTGTTTGTACAAAAAAATTGAAATCACTAAAAATAGAGCCATATTCAGGAATTGTTGAAGCGGAAGCAGGTGTAATGCTCCCAACATTATCTAATTCTCTTGCTAAAAATGGATTACAAGGAGGGGAATGGGCTGTAGGAATTCCAGGAACATTAGGAGGAGCAATTTATATGAATGCTGGCACAGGTAATTTATCGCTAGCAAAAAATCTTATTTCCGTAAAAGTTATAAATAATAAAACTCATAAGATACTTGAAATTGAAAAAAAAGATATCAATTTTGAATATAGATTTAGCTCTTTTCAAAGAAATGATTTAACAATTATTAGTGCAAGATTACATTTTGAACCTAATGGAAATCTAGAACAATTAATTCAAACAACCAAAAATAATCTTAAATTAAAAACAGACACACAACCATATCATCTACCAAGTTTTGGTAGCGTTTTTAAAAATCCTGAGAATAATTATGCAGCAAAATTAATTGATGATATGGGTTTAAAGGGATTTAAAATTGGCGGTGCTGAAATTTCTACAATGCATTCAAATTTTATAATTAACACTTCTTCAGCAAGTTCAAAAGATATTTATGAATTAATAACAGTAATTCAACAAAAAGTACTACAAAACAAAGGGATTTATTTGCAACCGGAAGTAAGAATGATTGGTTTTGACTATCCTTACTAAAGAAACGTTTTAACAAAATGGCGGGTTTTGGACTTCCTAACTTTGGACAACTTACAGAAGCTTTTAAAAAAGCTAAACAAATTCAGCAAGATGCTCAAAAATTACAAGATGAACTTGAAAATATGGAAATTGAAGGCAAAAGTGATGATGAAATGATAAAAGTTTGGATAAGTGGGAACCAACTTCCTCTAAAGGTAGAAGTACAAGAAAATATCTTTAATTCAAATAAAGAACAAATAGAGAAAAATATTCTACAAGCTATCAAAAAAGCTCATGAATTATCAACTACAACTATGAAAGAAAGGATGAATGATTTGACTGGTGGATTAAATCTTAATCTTCCTGGTTTTGATAATAGTGATTCTTAGAAGACTCAATCATTTCTTTATAAAAAGAATATCTTTCAAAGGATTTATTTAAATTACATCCCTCATCTTTTAAATGTAAGCAGTTACGAAATTTACACTTAATTCCTTCTTCAACTATCTGTTTATGTATTTCTGAATAAAGATTTGGTAACAACTTAATATCAATCTCTAGAGTTTGCATATTAAAACCAGGAGTATCCACAATATAACTTTGATTCGATATAGAAAATAACTCAACATTGCGAGTAGTATTTTTTCCTCTTTTAATTTTATTGGAAACTGGTGCAGTACTATTTTCAAGACCTGGAATAATCATATTAAGCAAAGTAGTTTTGCCAACTCCTGATGGGCCCATAAAAATTGAACATTCTTTTTGCTTTAAATCAGCTAATAAATTTTTAAAGCAATCAGAATTCTGTAAATTTAAAGTTATTACTTGGTAGCCCCATTTCTCAAATTTATCAAGTAGATATGATCTTCTTTTATCAGAAATTAAATCACACTTTGTCAAAACTAATGAGACTTCAACTCCTATTGATTCTGCTGATATCAAAAACCTATTGACTTGAGATAAATTTAACTCTGGTTCTTCAACAGAAAAAGTAACATATATGTTAGAAATATTTGCAACTGAGGGTCTAACTAAAAGATTTTTTCTTTTTTTTAGACTTGTTATTACTGCGCGTTTACCTTTAAGATCAATTTTTTCAATCGCTACTTCGTCTCCAACATAAATTAATTGATCCCTGAAATTTATGGACTTCTTAACCTTACATAAAAATTTCTCGCTATTTAAAGAGTTTTCTTGATTTTTTAAATCAACTAAAAAATAATCGTTAAATTTTTTTGTAACTAAACCTAAATATTTACTGTTAGTTTTCATTCAATATTTTTATTTTTATAAATTTTTCATTTTCTTTGATTTGTTTAAACAAACATCCAATCTCTTTTAAGTTGTTTAATACCATTTCTTCAGGTTCACCTTTATCTAGTTCAACAATAAGTTGTTCGTTTTTGGATAACTTCTCCAAAGCCAATTTGATTTTGACAACATTTAAAGGACATGGGACAGATTTAAGATCCAAATGCTTTAAGGAAGTCATTAAGAATCTTTACCAAATAATTTACTAAAAAGTCCACTAGTGGAATTAATATTTTTATCTGAATATTGAGAAGCTAAACCCTCCAAAAGCTCTCGTTCTCCATCTGTTATACGAGTTGGTAATTTTACTTTTACTAAGACTTCATGGTTTCCTCTCGCAACTGGATTACCAAGCCTAGGTACCCCTTTATTCTCAAGTGAAAGAGTTGTATTTGGCTGCGTACCACTTGGAATTTTTAAATTAACTTCTCCATCAACCGTAGTAATTTTAACCGTGTCGCCTAAGATAGCCTGTAAATAACTCACTGCTATTTCTGAGTAAATAGTTACACCATCTCTTTTAAGTTTTGAATCATTCTTAACCTTTATAAAGACATAAAGATCTCCAGGTGGGCCCCCTTTTAAACCAACATTTCCCTCACCGGAAACTCTTAATTTAGTACCGGTATCAACTCCTGCAGGTATATTAATTCTTAATTTTTTTCTGACTTGCTTCACTCCATTACCGCCGCAATTTACACATGGATCTGCAATTATCTGACCAGCCCCATTACATGAGGGACATTCAGCTACTTGTGTGAAATTACCAAAAGGTGTTCTTGTAGCTCTTCTAACTTGTCCACTTCCACCACATGTTGAGCAAGTTTTGGGTCCGGTTCCTTGTTTTGCACCCGTTCCCCTACAGACTTCACATGTTTCCAGATGAGGAATTTTAATTTCTCTTTGTTGACCAAAAATTGCATCTTTAAATTCAACATTAAGGTCATACCTTAGATCATCTCCTTGTTGAGGACCTCTTCTTTGTGTTCTTCCACCCTGTGGATTTTGCCCCCCAAATCCATTAAAAAAAGTTTCAAATAGATCAGCAAATCCACCCATGTCTCCCATATCAGGCATCCCAGCTGCGCCTCCAAGGCCAGCCTCTCCAAATTGGTCATACCTGGCTCTAGTTTCAGGGTCAGCTAATGCTTCGTAAGCCTTACCAATTTCTTTAAATTTATCTTCCGCACCAGGTTCTTTATTAACATCAGGATGGTATTGTCTTGCTAATTTTCTATAAGCCTTTTTTAAGGTATCTGCATCAGCATCTCTTGAAACTCCAAGTATTTGATAGAAATCAGCCATTAGATAATGCTTAAGTAAAAATTTGGAATTTATACATCTTCAGAAGTATTTTCCTCTGAATCAATATCCCCTTCAACTTTATCCTTTTCTACTTCCTCTTGTGAATTTTGTTTTCCAGGTCCCATAGAAACTTTTACCAAAGCATGTCTCAAAACCTTACCTTCAAGATGATATCCTCGCTGCAATTCTTCAATTATAAAATCTTCTTCAAACTTTTCACTAGGCTCTCTTAATACAGCTTCATGCAAGCTTGGGTCAAATTGCTGACCAACAACTCTCATGGGGGAAACTCCCTGTTGTTTCAAAACTTCTACCAATTGTTTATATAATCCTTGATAACTTCTATGAAGAGATTGAGCTTCTTCACTTTCAGGTTTTAGTTGTTGTCTTGCTCTCTCGAAGTTATCAACAATAGGTAGTATTGCAGTTAAAGTCTTTGAAACAAGTTGAATTTTTAAATCATCCTGATCTCTAGACTGCCTTTTTCTAAAATTATCAAAATCTGCTGAAATCCTTACATATTGATTTTTTAATGTTTCATGCTCTTTTTCTAATTGCTCTAATCTTGCATCATTATTAGAAATAGAATTTTTTAATTCTTCGGTATTTATTTCTTCTGTTTTTTGAGAAGATAATTCATTATTTTCAGTAGTTAATTCTTGCGCAGATGATACATTTTCAAGAGCATTATCCTGATCAGAAAGATCATTTTCTTTATTATCAATATTGTCTGATTGATTTTCAATCATTTTTCTAAAATTTAATAAAACTATTCTCCAACAAAGTGATGCACAAAACAAGTTGCGGAAGGCCGCACAAATATTTAGTCAGGAACAAACCTTAATGCTAATCCATTATTACAGTATCTTTTGCCAGTAGGAAGTGGCCCGTCATTGAAAACATGTCCTTGATGACCTCCGCATCTAGCGCAATGATATTCGGTTCTAGGAACAATTAACTTAAAATCAACTTTAGTTTCTACTGATCCTTGAATTGAATCCCAAAAACTTGGCCATCCTGTACCACTATCGAACTTTTTATCTGAAGAAAAAAGGGGCAAATCGCAACCTGCACAGTGAAAAATGCCTTTTCTTTTCTCATTATTTAATTGGCTACTGAAAGCTCTTTCAGTCCCTTCTTCCCTTAAAATATAATAAGATTCTGGACTAAGCCTAGATTTCCATTCATCTCTTGAGAAATTCCACGCTTCTTTAGAAGCAAGTGAAGATGCTAACACTTGCATAGGTTTAAAGAATATCTTTAAGATTGACATAGTAGGAATTAAAATAAAAATTCTTCTTGATAGAAATTGATTCATATATCTAAATCAAAAAAAATAATGAGTTACATTCAACATAATTCTATAAAAAATATTCATAAATTAAGTATTGCTCCAATGATGGACTGTACTGATAAACATTTCAGAATGATAATGAGAAAAATAAGTTCTGAAGCTCTGTTGTATACAGAAATGATTGTGGCCCAAAGTTTAGTTCATACGAATAAAAAAGAAAATTTTCTAGATTTTAATGGTGAAGAACATCCGATATCGATTCAGTTTGGTGGGGACGATCCTAAAATCCTTAAAGAGGCAGCTCGAATGGCGCAAGATTGGGGTTATGACGAAATAAACTTTAATGTTGGTTGTCCGAGTCCAAGGGTCTGTTCTGGAAATTTTGGCGCTTCACTTATGAAAGACCCTGAAAAAGTAGCAAAATGTATAGAATCCTTAAAACTTAATTGCGATTTACCGGTTACGATCAAACACAGAATTGGTGTAGACAATGATGATAGTTTCGTTAAATTGAATAATTTTGTGAGAATTGTTGCAAATGCTGGTGCAGACAGATTTACCGTTCATGCAAGAAAAGCCATATTAACAGGTCTAAATCCAAAACAAAACAGGACCATACCTCCACTAAATTATGATGTAGTAAAAAAATTGAAAAATTTAAATCCAAGCTTATTAATAGAAATCAATGGGGGTTTAACAAATATAGATGAATCATTAAAAGCCTTAAATGATTTTGATGGAGTTATGATAGGACGGTCAATATATAAACATCCCTTAAGATGGTCTGAAATTGATCAAAAGATTTATGGAATTAATACAAAACCCAAATCTGCTTCGAATATTATATTCTCCTTAATTCCATACATAGAAAAACATTTAAGTAATGGAGGAAAATCTTGGGATATTTGTAAACATCTTATAAATTTAGTTGAAGGTATACCAAAAGCTAAAATTTGGAGAAACCAAATTTCAAATAAATCAATAAAAAAAGAATTAAATATTGAATATCTATTTAAATTAACAACAGCGCTTAAAGAAATGGGTTACTAATTTGTCTCGTTTGAAGCATTGTTCTCGTTGGACACTCCCCTCTTTCTCCTGCTCCTACCATTTTCATATTCAGAGTTTTCAGAAGAATTTCCATAACTTCTGTCTTCCCAGCCTTCTGCTCCAGAAGATTTATTAACGTAAGAGCTATTAGATCCGTTATTACCTCCACCGTAGCCACCGCCATAGCCACCGCTGTTATTGCCACCACCGTAGCCACCGCCATAGCCACCGCTGTTATTACCTCCACCATAACCACCGCCATAGCCACCGCTGTTATTACCTCCACCGTAGCCACCGCCATAGCCACCGCTGTTATTACCTCCACCATAACCACCGCCTCTTCCTCCTCTACGAGATCCACCAGAACTTCTTGGCTCAGCTTTATTAATTCTTAATGGTCTGCCCATAAGTTCCCTGCCTTGCAAACCATCAATAGCTGTTGACTCAATCGCTTCATCTGCCATTTCAATAAATGCGAATCCTCTTTTCCTTCCAGTATCTCTCTCTAAGGGAAGGGAACAATTTAAAACTTCACCAAAAGGGGCAAATAATTGTATAACATCTTCGCGCTCTGCGCGGAAAGGCAAATTGCCAACAAAAATACTCACTTTAAACTCAACAAAGAAAAATTACCTTATAAAAAAACTACAATAAGTAGTCCCAGATCGTTGCTTTACTATTCTACTTCAAAGTATACCCTTGTTGTAGAAAAATAATTTAGATTCAAAGTAACAATTTTTTTTGCCAATTATTAACCTCTTTTTCTACCTGAACAAAACCTGTACCTCCTTCGCTATTTCTTGATTTAACGACATTAAAAGGCTTAAGATCCAGAAAAACATCCTCATCAAATTTGGGATGAAATTTTTTAAATTCATTAATTTTGAGATTTTTAAATAATATTTTTCTCTCTAGGCAATATTTGACTATTTCACCAACAACTTGATAGGCGGTCCTAAAAGGGACATCTTTACCCACTAAGTAATCTGCCAAGTCGGTAGCATTAGAAAAGTCGTTTTCTACAGAATCAGATAGATTTTTAACATTAAATTCAATACCCTGATTAATTAAAATAGTCATTGCTTTAATACAAGACGATATTGTTTCTGCAGTATCAAATATTGGCTCTTTATCTTCCTGAAAATCCTTATTGTATGAAAGTGGTACTCCTTTGACCATCGTTAACAATGCCTGGAGATGTCCATACACTCTTCCTGTCTTACCTCTTATCAATTCTGGAACGTCAGGATTTTTTTTCTGCGGCATTAAGCTACTTCCCGTTGCACATTTATCTGTTAATTTCGCAAAAGAAAATTCATCAGTTACCCATAAAATTATTTCCTCTGAAATTTTACTTAAATGCGACATCAACAAGGCAGATGCAGAAACAAACTCTATACAAAAATCTCTGTCACTAACTGCATCAATACTATTTTTATAAATTTTTTCAAAACCCAATTCTGCAGCTGTAAAGTGCCTATCTATTTTTATTTTTGTTCCAGCTAATGCTGCAGCTCCTAACGGCGAAGTATTTACTCTTAAGCGTACTTCTTTAAACCTTTCGCGGTCTCTTTGGAGCATTTCTATATAAGCCAATAAATGATGAGCCAAAGATAATGGTTGAGCTCTTTGCATATGAGTATATCCAGGAATTAAGGTGTAAATATTGGATTTCGCGAGATTTAAGAAGGATTTTTGCAAATCGGTTATTAGAATTTCATTATTGTCAATTTCTTTTCTTAGCCACAATCTTAAATCTGTGCCAACTTGATCATTTCTACTTCTACCTGTATGTAATTTTTTTCCAGTTTCACCAATTAAACTGATTAGCTTTTCTTCAATGCAATAGTGAATATCTTCTGAAGGTGGACCAGGAGAAAATTTACCTTCCAAATAGTCAACTTTTATTGACTCTAAACCATTTATAATTTGTAAAGCTTCAGTCGAGGATAATACTTCTGTTTTGCCAAGCATTTTCGCATGAGCAATCGAACAATCTAAATCTTCTAAAATAAGCTTTCTATCAAAAAATATTGAAGCATTAAACTTTTCAATAAAAGTGTCAAGTGCATTATCAAACCTTTTACTCCAAACTTTTGCCATATCAATAATTAACTTTAAGTATCTCTAATAAAGCATTTTTTTATGTGTGTGACAAAAATATCTATTTCAATTGAAAAATAACCATCGAGGCGTCATCTTCCAAGTGTCTATTTTGTCCAGTAAAATCATCTAACTTTTTAAATATTTTATTTAAAATTTCTTGGGATGAATATGATTGCTTGCAAAATTTTGTAAGCGTTTTAATTAACCTTTCCTCGTCAAATCTTTGCCCTAAGGAATTAGAAGTATCTATTACTCCATCTGTGTAATAGAGAACTAAATCATTTTGATTAAGCTTTATTTCACCACATTGGTATTCTGCATCTTTTTGTAGTCCAAGTACAAATCCTTCTGCATCTAATTTAATAATTTTCTGATCTGAACTTTTCCAAAGCAGAGGAGGATTATGTGCTGCATTAGCGAATCTCAATTTTCTAGTTCTAGGGTCATAATCTGAGTAAAATAAAGTCACAAATCTATGTGATTGATCTAAATCATTTATTGCTAGTTGATTCAAATCATGCAAAATTCTATCTGGAGGCAGACCTGTAAGAACCTCAGCGCGTAGCATTCCTCTCAACATCGTCATTAAAAGGCCAGCCGGAATCCCTTTACCCATGACATCACCTATAACAAAAGCCCATCTTGATTTTTCTTTTCTTTTTTCAGAGATATTCGTCTTCAAGCACATAAAATCATAGTAATCCCCTCCGAGCTGAAGAGCTGGTCTACAATGAGCTGCTAAATCTATACCATGGATAATTGGGCAATAATCCGGAAGTAATTGAGATTGAATTTCAGCACCAGTGGAGATTTCTCTATCTACGTTTTCATGCTTTTTCTTTGTTTTTAATAAATAGTGATTTTCTAATCCAACAGCTAGACAATTTTCAATAAAATTAAAATTACTATCTTCAGTAATCGACTGTATATAAATATCTTTGCTAAAAATATAAATAAATCCTCTACATTTACCTCTAGATATTATTTTTTTTGTTTCAATTTTATATTCTTTAAAATTATTTTTTAAAGCATTTTCAAAAGTTAAAATTTCTTTTATTTTAAAATTTTTTGAAAAATGAAATTGATTCAAAAATTTATTGATTTCTTTTTGAATTGTTAAATATTTATCATTAACAGAAATTTTTATATTTTCATTCCATATATCACCCTCATAATTTAAAGGAATAATTAAAATTATATTCTCAGAAAAAATATGTTTAAAAATTAAAGAAATATAATCTAATAATTTATTTATGTTGGAAAACGATTTTAAATAATATGCTAGTGAAGATGCAATTTCAGCAAATTTATATTTATTTTTTAAAATTTCTGTAGATTCGTTTTCTAAAAAATTTTTAATAAATTTGTTCGAAAATATTTTTTCTTTTTGATAGTTTGTCAAAACAAATCTAATAGATAAATATGTTTTAACATTAAATTTTAATTTTTTAAAAAAATTAATTAAATATTTATTTATCTGCGAGCATAGCCTCTACAAATTCATAACTATTAAAAGGTCTCAAATCTTTTATACCTTCACCAGCTCCAATAAACCTTATAGGCAAATTTACTTCTTCCGATACAGCTAAAGATACTCCTCCTCTAGAAGTCCCATCTAATTTAGTAATAATTGCTCCACTTAAATCTGCTGATTTAGCAAAACTTTTTGCTTGCTTTAAGCCATTTTGACCCTGACTTGCATCTAATACTAATAATGATTCAACAATTGCATCTGGAACCTTTTTATCAATAATTTTTTTTATTTTCGCTAATTCATCCATCAAATTATTTTTTGTTTGCAATCTACCCGCTGTATCAACAAGTAATAAATCAACATTTCTTTTTTTTGCAGAATTAATTGCGTCAAAAACTACAGCGGCTGGATCAGCATTTTTTGATTGATTAGATATAACGTCAACATTACTTCTATCTCCCCATACTTTAAGTTGTTCAACTGCAGCCGCTCTAAAAGTATCAGCAGCAGCTATCAAAGTTTTATAATTACTTTTGGATGACAAATATGCTAATTTTCCTAATGTAGTAGTTTTGCCAACACCATTAACACCTACTAATAACCAAACATTTAACTTACCCTTTTGGGGAACTAGAAGATCAGTACCGGAATTTTTTATTGGTTTATCAATAATTAATTTTAATTCCTTCTTCAAGAATTTTATTCCTGCTTCTCCTCCCACAACTTCCTCGTTTAATTTTGTTCTGAGAGAACTTATAACTTTATCGGTTGAATCAATCCCTACATCAGCCCTTATTAATAAAGTCTCTAAATCATCAAGAGATTCCGGAGTAAGAGGATCGTCTCCCAATTTGTCCAATAATTCAGTGACAAATCCTTTTCGGGTTTCTTCTAATCCTCTCCGTAATTTAGTTAACCAATCAATTTCATCAATCGATATTTGATTTATTTTTTTTCCTTGAGCAGCTAATACCATTGCAGACCAAGTAAAATTGTCATCAAATTCTCCTAATTCAGTTTCAGGAGTATTTTTAGACTGTCCTAGAGTATTTTCTTTATTAACAATTTCAACCAATTCTTGTTTTTGCTCTTCTTGTTTCTGTAATTCTTGTTTTTGCTCTTCCTGTTTCTGTAATTCTTGTTTTTGCTCTTCCTGTTTCTGTAATTCTTGTTTTTGCTCTTCCTGTTTCTGTAATTCTTGCTTTTGCTCTTCCTGTTTCTTTTTTAAAAGAGCATAAGCTTGAGCAGCCCACTCTCGAGAATTATCAGGATTAGTATTTGTCATTATTATCTATAATTCGTAATTAAAATTTTTAAACAATATATATATTTATATCAAATAATTATGACAATGAAATTGTTTGTAATCTCCTTAAAACGCCATTAATAAATTTTCTTCCTTTCAAATCACTATATTTATTAGCTAAATTAACAGCCTCATCACAAGCAACAGCGACAGGAGTATTCAAAAAATTGATGTCAACATAAGCTAAACGCAAAATATCCCTATCAATTCGTGGTAATCTTTTTAATCTCCAACCATCCATGACTTGATCGATATCAGAATCAATACTTTTAAGGTTATTTATTATATTACAAATCCTTTGATTCACATCCTCTCTAATATCTATTTGACCGCTAGAAATAATTAATTTGGGAAAATCTAAAGTTACTGAAAGTGTATTCATTACATTTTCAATTTTTGTCAGAGATTTTTTTAACTCATCTCTAACATTTGAATAAGAAGAATCAACACCTTCTTGCAATTCACTATCTAATATTTTTTGTGAGGCATTTTCCAACTCTGACTCGCAATTATCTAACTCCTCTCTGCAATGGTTTATCAGTGAATCAATTGCGGATTCAATAATTTCTTCTATCTGAAATTTATTTAGTTTAAAATCACCTTTATCTTTTATCAGGCCAAGAGAAATTAAAGACAATTCTCTAGAAAGGGATCTATTGTGCATCAATTAAGAAGAAGTATTAGTGGAAGCTCGTAATTGAGAAAACAATTTTGAAAATGTTGGATTTGTAGTATTATTTTTCTCATCTGGATTTACTATCCCCGCAGAAATTATTGTTCTAAAAGCATCTTCAACAGAAATATCCAAATCCTTAACAGAAGATTCAGGGACGAGTGTATACCATCCCGTAGTTGGGTTTGGTGCTGTAGGTATAAAAACACTAAGTAACTTTTCTTCCAATTCTGGCTGTAGAGAAGGTCCTACATCTCCAGTTACAAAGCCTACACTATAAAGTCCCTCACGAGGATATTCAACTAAAACTACTCTTCTAAATCTATTAGATTTATTACTTAAGAAAGTTTCCAGCAATTGTTTAAGAGTTTTATAAACTGCTCCTGCTACTGGAATTTTTGATAAAGTGCCCTCTCCAAATTCTAATAGCCATCGCCCTACAAAATTTCTCGCCATCAAACCTATTAGCAAAATCGCTAATAGAGGAACAGTTAACCCTAGTGTAAGATTAATTAAATCTTGTAATAAGGGATTTAGCGTAATAAATGGATTTAGTTGCTTTGGGACTGAAGTAACTAAGGTTAAAACAAATTTACTAACTAATGATGAAAGCCAGATTGTTGTTGCTAAGGGTATTACCACTAAAAGCCCTGCAATAAGATCATTTTTGAGATCTTGTTGAAGCCTAGATCCTAGATTAGAATCTTGATTTTGATTAGATTCAACCAAAATAACGTTTTAACTATATTAACTTTACTAATAATTTAACTGTTTTTACTAAGTTAGGATATATTTTTCTTAAATATATCTATTTTATTTATAAGTTTATTCTGCAAAAAGAACTTTTAAAAGAAATGATTGATACGATTCAAGAAAAAAAAGAAATAAGTAAAAAATTAAAAGAAAGAGCTATTTTTGAAGGTTTTTCAGTTGCCGGAATAGCTTCATTACCAGGAAGTTCACGCGTAAAATTAAGAACCAATGCATTAGAAAGATGGTTATCAAATAACTATCATGCTGAAATGAAATGGATGGAAGCAGAAAAAAGAAAAAATATAGGCTCACTTTTTAAAGATGCAAAAAGTGTTTTAAGCGTTGGATTTACTTACATTAATTCACAAAACAGCAACAATAATTTCCTTAAGGTAGCTAAATTTAGTCAAGGTGAGGATTATCATAAAGTAATTCACAAAAAATTAAAGAATATTGGTAAATGGATCGACCTAGAAATTCCTAATTGCAAATGGAAAATATGTGTTGATACCTCTCCGCTTCTTGAAAAAGCATGGGCAGAGGAAGCAGGGATTGGTTGGATAGGTAAAAATAGTAATCTAATAAGCAAAAAAAATGGTTCTTGGTTTACTTTGGGGTTCATGATTCTAACAAAAGATTTAATGCCAGATAAACCTCATGAATCACTTTGTGGAAAATGTGATATTTGTATTGAACATTGTCCCACAAAGGCAATCGTAGAACCATTTGTAATACAATCAGATCTTTGCATTGCGTATCACACAATAGAAAGCAGAGATAAAACTATTCCAAAGAAAATAGAAAAAAATTTAGGTGGATGGGTTGCAGGATGCGATATTTGTCAAGATGTTTGTCCATGGAATAAATCAGTGCCACACAACAATAATCATGAAACTACGCCAAAAGAATGGATTAAAAATCTTACTAGTGAGTCCCTCAAGTGGGAGGATAAAACGTGGCAAGAAAATCTTAAAGGAACTACTTTAAAAAGAATTAAACCATGGATGTGGAGAAGAAACATTCAAGCAAATATAAGTAATAAGAAAATTAAAAAATGAAGAAGTTTTTAAAAAAAACAATCTGGATATTCTTGATCTCTTTTTACTTTTTTCAAATAGAAATAGTTCGAGCAATAATTCCCTATTATTATTTCCCAACAATAAAAAATTTACAAAAACAAAGTTTATATATTGGCAAAAATGCATATCAACTACTATATTTTGGTCAATATGAAGACAGCCTTAACTTAGCCAAATTAGCAGTAAAAATAAATTCAAAAGATGAAAAACTATGGTTGATTTTGGCTGAAGCACAAATAGCTAACAAAAAATACAAAAACGCGTTAAATTCTCTAAATAAAGCTGAACAGATCAATTCAAGTATAAGCGAAATATATTTTGCTAAAAGTAATGTTTATCTAAAAATTTCACAACGAACAAAAGCAAAGAGTGCTTTAGAAAAAGGAATAAAGATTGAGCCTAATAATCACAAAGCTATTTTTCAATTAGGAAATATTTTATTAATGGAAAAAAATTATTTGGAAGCTATCAAATTGTTTGATAAATCTATAAAAATCAAACCTGATTTCTGGCAAGCAATCAATAATCAAGGTTTAGCTTATTTCGAGAGAAACAACATAAATCTCTCAATCAAACTTTTTGAAAATGCAATCTCAATTGAGGAAAATGCTGAACCATTACTAGGCCTAGCATCATGTATAAATATCCACAATAATAAATTAGCAATTCAACTAGCAAAAAAAGCTTTGAGTAAAGATCCCAAATATGTCAATTATGATTATAGAAAAGAACAGTTATGGGGAGAAAAATTACAAGCCAGCACAGAAATTCTTTTACAAAATGAACAATTAAAAAAAGATGTAATACTGGCAAAATCCAAAATAAATCAATCATCTTAATGTTCAATACTGGTAATTATTGTTTTACCTATTAGTCTTAATTTAGTTAGTTCATAATTTTAAATTTTGCGCTCTAATGGATAAGAAAAATTTCACTTCCATATCACTTCAAGAAGAAATGCAACGTTCTTATTTGGAGTATGCAATGAGCGTAATAGTTGGACGTGCTTTGCCTGATGCAAGAGACGGTCTTAAACCTGTACAAAGAAGAATCATATTTGCAATGTACGAATTAGGTTTAACTCCTGATAAACCATTTAGGAAGTGTGCAAGAGTTGTTGGAGATGTACTTGGAAAGTACCATCCTCACGGAGATCAAGCGGTATATGATGCATTAGTAAAACTAGTACAAAATTTTTCAACTAAGTATCCTACTCTTGACGGTCATGGAAATTTTGGATCTATCGATAATGATCCGCCGGCAGCAATGAGATATACTGAGACCAGATTAGCTCCAATAGCTCATAAAGGATTTCTTGAAGAAATTGGATCAGAAACAGTAAACTTTTCAAATAACTTTGACGGTTCTCAAAAAGAACCAGATGTTCTTCCAGCCCAACTTCCATTTTTATTATTGAACGGCTCAACAGGTATTGCTGTTGGCATGGCAACAAATATTCCGCCTCACAACCTAGGTGAAATTGTTGATGGCTTAGTTACCTTAGTTAAAAATAAAGATATTAGTGATAAAAAACTTTTTAACATTATCAAAGGACCTGATTTTCCTACAGGAGGAGAATTAATTTATAGTCGTGCAATAGAAGAACTTTATCAAACTGGAAAAGGATCCATAACGATAAGAGGGGTTATAAATACGGAAGAGGTAAATTTGGGCAAAGGGAAACATAAAAAGAATGCAATAATCATTAAGGAACTTCCTTACCAAATTAATAAAGCAGGTTGGATTGAAAAACTCGCAGAACTTGTAAATGCAGGCAAAATTATTGGAATTTCTGATATTAGGGATGAAAGCGACAGAGATGGAATGAGAATTGTAATAGAACTAAAAAAAGATTCTAATTCTGAACTTGTTATTTCTAATTTATATAAAAAAACAACTCTACAAACAAACTTTGGCGCAATATTCTTAGCTTTAATTAAAGGGAAGCCTGTACAACTAAATCTTAAAAAATATCTTAACTATTTTCTTGAATTTAGAGAAGAAACAATTAGAAAAAGAACTTTTTATTTTCTAAAAAACACCCTTGATAAACTAGAAATATCAGAAGGTTTATCTAAAGCTACAAAAGACATAAAAAAAGTTATCGCAATTATTGAAGAATCAGAAAATTCTGTGCAGGCTAGATCAAAATTAGTAGAAAAATTTTTTTTAAGTGAAAAACAGGCAAATTCAGTTTTAGATATGCCACTAAAAAAATTAACAAATCTAGAAAAAAATCAAATTGATAATGAAATAAAAAATTTAGCAGAAAAAAAGAATTATTTTCAAAAATTATTGAACGAAAGAGAATTATTACTTAAATTACTCATAGAAGAATTATTAATATTAAAGAAAAAATATAATGTTATACGTAAAACAAAAATAATTAAAAATTTAAATCAAAATGAAGAATTAGAAACTCTTAATAATCAGATATTAGAAGACTTTATAAATAAAAAAACAAAATTATACATAGACAATAGACTTTATTTAAAAAGGATGATTTTAAGTAATTACAAGAAATCATTTGAGGGTGTAAATAAAATTATAGATAATAAAAATATTCAAAAATTTATATGTAATATTGAAAAAAATACAAAATTAATAGGAATCACAAATACGGGAAGAGTATTTAACATTGATTGGGAATCAAGTATTAATAAAGACTATAAATTAGATAATAAAATTCTTGGAAATATTCATCCAAGTGAAATAATAAATTTTCATTCAATTAAAAAAGAAACTAGAAATTATTTATGCATATTAAATTCGGATGGAAGATTTAAAAAAGTTTTATTTGATAAAGATATGATTAAAAGCAATAGATCTTTCACTATTACAAAATTAAAAAATAATTTAAAAACAGTTGATTCTTTTATTTCTAATGAAAGCAAAAATTTAATAATATTAACCTCAATAGGAAGAATTTTTAAATTTAATTTATCAAATAAATTTCTAACGGCAACTTCTAAACAATCCAAAGGATTAATAATTGCAAAGCTTTTACCAACTGAAAAAATCGTTTCCTGTTGTACATTTCATGATGGAGAAAATATTTTTTTAATTTCTAAACAAGGAAAAATCTTCTGCATAAATAGTAATGAAATTTACTGCTCAAATGAATACAGTTTGGGATATTTGAACGAAAAAACCCAACTTAAAAACGATTACTTCCTAAAAATAATGGCAAGCAACCATTACCTTGATATTGAAACTAATAAAAATAAATCTGCAAGATTAGACTTAAATAAAATAAATTTCAAATCCAATAAATCAAACTTTTTAATTGATTTTTTAAAAATAGATAATGATGAATACCTTGAAAATTGTTTCCGACTTGAAAACTTTCTCAACTAAGATTTATATTCATTTTCAACCCAATTTAAGTATTCTTGATTTACTGTTCCAGTTACATAATCACCAGTGAAACAACTCATCTCTAAACCTTTAATAGGAGAATCACTAATTATAGATTTACGCAAACTTTCAACACTTTGATAAACAAGATTATCAATTTCAAGTTTATCGGCGATTTCACTTATTGTCCTATTATGTGCTATTAATTCATCTCTATTAGGCATATTAATTCCATAAACGTGAGGATAACGAACAGGAGGAGCTGCTGATGTAAAAAAAACTTTGTTTGCTCCTGCATCTTTAGCCATCTGCACAATTTCTTTTGAAGTAGTACCTCTTACTATCGAGTCATCAACAATTAATACATTTTTATTTTTAAACTCTGCACTCATAGCATTTAATTTTTGCCTTACAGATTTCTTACGTTTCTGCTGACCAGGCATTATAAATGTTCTGCCAACATATCTATTTTTAAAAAAACCTTCCCTATATTCTATCCCTAACTGTCTTGCAACTTGCATTGCCGCAGGTCGAGAAGAATCAGGAATAGGCATAACTACATCAATATCTCCAGAATTAATTGTTTCTTTTATTGTTTCTGCTAAATAATCTCCCATCTTTAAACGAGCTTTATAAACGGAAATTCCATTCATAATTGAATCTGGCCTTGCTAAGTAAACATATTCAAAAGCACAGGGAAATAGCATGGGATTATCAGAACATTGCTTAGAGAAAAACTCCCCATCAAGATTTATAAAAACAGCTTCTCCTGGATCTACATCTCTCACTACTTGATAATCATTATTCTCAAGTACTAAAGATTCGCTTGCAACCATCCATTCTTCTTTTTTTGTGGTTAAGGAAAGTCTTTTCCCTATGACTAAAGGCCTTATCCCAAAAGGATCTCTAAATGCCAATAAACCATGTCCTGAAATTAATGCAATTGAAGCATATGATCCCTGAATTCTTTTATGTAAAGATTTGACCGCACTAAAAATAATATCAGGTTCTAATTCTTGATTATGAATTTGTTCTTGTAATTCTGTCGCAAATACATTTAACAACATTTCAGTATCACTTGAAGAATTTGTATGCCGCTTGTCCACATTAAATAACTGTTTTTCTAAATCTCTGGTATTAGTCAAATTTCCGTTATGTATCAAAACAATTCCATAAGGAGCATTAACATAAAAAGGCTGTGCTTCTTCTACACTTTCTGCTGATCCCTTAGTTGCATACCTAACATGACCCAATCCAATTTTGCCAATTAAATTCCTCATATCTCTAGTTCTATAAGCAGTATTAACCTGACCTTTAACCTTATGTATATGGAAAACAGTATTTTCCATTGTTGCTATCCCTGTTGAGTCTTGACCTCTATGCTGCAGAAGCAAAAGACTATCGTAAATTTGTTGATTTACATCATTCGAAGAAACGATTCCAACTATTCCGCACATAACTTAATATTTTAAAATGATAAATAGTTGAGAAATATTTTTCATATTTAAAAGTAATCTGAAATACTATTATTAAATTTTTCGGTTAATTCCTCAACCCTAATATTGCAAATATTTTTTTCGTTGATTTTTATCTTCAGCGTATCACTAGATACGTATCCTATTTTTTTTACATAAACACTTGATGGAAAATTTATTTGATTTTGTTTTAAATAATTAAACCATTCATTTTGTTTCATTTTACTAATTGAAAAAATAATTCTTGACCCCCCTTCGGCAAATAATAAATTATCAACTCTATTTAAATCTTTCTCTAATTCTATAGTTGCACCCCTTGCGGACAAAATACAAGACTCTGCTAAAGCTATAGCTAAACCTCCGTCACTTATATCGTGAGAAGAAACTACAAGACTGTTTAAAATCGCATTTCTTAAAAAACTCTGACAAAACTTTTCATCCGACAAATCTATTTTTGGAGGCCGACCTGTAATTTCTCCATGAAAATATTCCAAATAAGAACTAGCTGCAGTTGTCGTATCTGATTTATAAGAACCAATTAACCAGATTTGATCTTCAATATTTTTCCATTCACTACTTATAGCTTTTTCGACATTATCTATCTTTCCAACCATTCCAATAACAGGAGTAGGATTAATAGGAGTAATTAGATTATCTTTATTTTTTGATTCATTATATAAAGATACATTACCTCCTGTAACAGGAGTTTCTAAAGCTTTACAGGCTTCAGCAATTCCATTACATGAAGATGAGAGTTGCCAATATCCTATTTCATTCTCAGGAGAAGAAAAATTTAAATTATTTGTAATTGCTACTGGTTCAGCACCAACACAACTAACATTTCTAGCTGATTCTGCTACAGCAGCGATAGATCCTCTAAAAGGATCAAGCGCAACCCATCTACTATTACAATCAACTGAAGCAGCAACACCAGAAAATACTTTATTTTTACTTTTTTTATTTTGTTCCCTTAGTCTTACTACAGCTGCATCTGATTTTCCAGGTGTAAATACTGTATTTGCTTGTACTTGAGAGTCATATTGTTTATAAATCCATCTTTTAGAAGCTATTGATGGATTAGAGAGTAGCTTTAAAATGATTTCTGAAAAAGAAAATTTTTTATTTTCCTTCAATGAAAATATTTTTTGCTCGTTAATTTCTGGTAAATCATTTTCTTTCCATTCCCATTTATTTAAAAGATCGTCGGGTGGATTATTAATCACATTGTGAAAATTTACAGGAGTATCATCAGATAAGGCAGAAGTAGGTATTTGGGCCACAATATTACCTTTATGAGAAATAATTACCTCATTAGTTCCTATAACTTCACCAATAACACTGGCATATAATCCCCATTTATTAAATTTTTCAATAAGATCACTAATTTTTTCTTCCTTAACCACAAACAACATTCTTTCTTGCGATTCAGATAATAAATATTGATATGAAGACATATCATCTTCTCTAGAAGGGACCAAATCTAAATCAATAGATATCCCTAAATTTCCATTTGCGGCCATTTCTGCGCTACTGCATGTTAAACCTGCAGCACCCATATCTTGAGCTGCAATTACATCCCCTGTCTTGAAAGCATCCAAACAAGCTTCAATAAGACTTTTCTCAATAAATGGATCACCTACCTGAACTGCAGGTCGATCATCCAATGAAGTTGTAGTTAATTCTGAACTAGCAAAACTAGCACCTCCAACACCGTCTCTGCCAGTTGTATTACCAACATATAATACTGGTGATCCTACATTTTTAGCTCCAGAACAAACGATTTCCTCGGTCTCTAAAAGTCCTAAAGCCATGACATTCACTAGAGGATTTCCAGAGTAACTATCATCGAAGTCAATTTCACCTCCAACAGTAGGCACCCCTACACAATTTCCATAATGTGCAATACCCGATACAACTCCTCGTAGTAAATCAACATTTGATGATTTATCAAGGTTACCAAATCTCAATGAATTCAACACTGCTATTGGCCTTGCACCCATTGTAAATATATCTCTTAAAATTCCTCCTACACCTGTTGCTGCGCCTTGAAAAGGTTCAATAGCAGATGGATGATTATGACTTTCTATTTTAAAAACAAGTTTTTGATTATTTCCAACATCAATAACGCCAGCATTTTCTCCAGGTCCAACTAAAACATTTTTACCTTTAGTAGGAAACTTAGATAGTAAAGGTTTTGAATTTCTATAACAACAATGTTCAGACCACATAACGCCAAACATGCCTAATTCCGTTCTATTAGGTTTTCTCTTTAATCTTTTGCAAATTTCTTCGTAATCATTAAGTGTTAAATTTTCAACTTTTAATGCTTCATTAAGATCAAATAGATCATTATTTTCATGATTTATCATTATTTATATCCAAGGGTCATCTTCTTTTTTTTCACTAAACTCTCTAGAGGTTCTGTCGTTATTATAAAAACTTTTTTGTTTAAAATCTAAATTTTCGCTTATATCTTCATCTTCTTCAAGCCATTCCTCTAATCTATTAGAAGCAATATTTTTCATATCATCAAATCTATCAAAAATTTTTTTCCCTTTTTGCATAAATTCATTTTTAATACTTGATTTTATTAAAGATAAATCATCTAACGAATTGCTTTTACAAAATACCAA
Source organism: Prochlorococcus marinus str. AS9601 (assembly GCF_000015645.1). Classification (NCBI taxonomy): domain Bacteria; kingdom Bacillati; phylum Cyanobacteriota; class Cyanophyceae; order Synechococcales; family Prochlorococcaceae; genus Prochlorococcus; species Prochlorococcus marinus. The sequence goes on along the minus strand of NC_008816.1, from coordinate 1,773 downwards.
TCCCGGTTGTTGATCATTGATATTATCAATAGTTAATTTCCATCTACTAGAACCTGGAATCTTAGGGTTAGATCTAGAAACTAAGTAATACTTAATGTTTCCCGTTTTCATTTCAAATAGAAAATCTGCAATGACTCCTATTTTTGATCCATTTATATTTATAAGATTAGCTTCTATTAAAGTTGGGAACCTATTTAAAGTTGCTAAATCCGAAATAGCTGGATCACCTTTGACATAAATTTCATTATCTATTATTTGAGTAATTTGATTTAATCGCCAAACATTTCTTTTTAAATCAAAATTTGAAGGACGAGAGTACCATCCTAAAATTCGATGAACTGGAGGATGCATCCAAACATTTTCACCATTTCCATAATTAAGGACCATATTGCCCTTAACAATATAATTTAATAATTCACTTAATAAAATTTCTTTAGGTAATTTCAAGTTAAGAACGAACCTGCACTGGCATAACTAGATACGTAAAAGAATTGAGATTATCTTCTGGTACAAAAACAGCTGGAGTAGTTGCAATATTACACTTTAAAAGTACATTTTCAGAGGCAATAACTTTTAAACCTTCTAACAAATATCTTACATTAAATGCAATATCAAAATTTTCTCCTGAATAAGAAACAGGTATTGATTCATTTGCATTTCCAATATCTTGAGCATCTGCGCTGATTGAAGCTAAATCTGTATCATCTAATTTAATCTTTACAACACTACTTTGCTGATCTGCCAAAACAGCAATTCTTTCTAATGAATCAATTAATTTTTTTGTATTAAAATTTATAATTTTAGAAAAAGAATCAGGAATTAATTGTGAATAATTAGGATAAGTACCTTCTAAAGTTCTCGTAGTAATTATTTGATTAGAAGATATAAATACTACTTGACCTTTGTCATAGAAAAGCTTAATTGAATTTTCTGAGCTTCTCAAAGATACTAGTTTTTCAATTTCTCTTAATGATCTAGTTGGGATAGTTACCGATAAATCATCAACATTTGAAGATAAGTTTTCTTTATTTTCAATTTGTTCTTCCTTACCAATTAAGGCAACAGCCAATCTATGGCCATCTGTAGAAGCAGACTCTAAATAATTTGGTTTGAAAGTAAAATTGACACCTGTGAGTAGTTGCTTTGAATCATCATTACTACTGGCAAAAATGGTAGATTTTAAAGCCTTTAAAAAAGAACTAGGCTCAATATTCAAAGAAGTACCGCTTTCAACAAATGGCAAATTAGGATATTCATCAGAGGGTATCCCTTTTAGATTAAAAGAACCTCTATCACTTTTTATTAGAATATTATCTGAATTTTCGTCTACTTCTAGAGAAACAGGAGTTTCATTAGGTAGTTTGTTTACTATTTCTGATAAAAGTTTTGAGGGTATAGTGATAGCTCCACTATTTTTGACAGTTCCATCAAAAGAAGTTTGAATTCCTAAATTTAAGTCAAATCCTGTGACACTAATTTTATTAGTTCCTTCGTCAGCTGTTAAAAGTATGTTTGCAAGAATTGGATGCGTTGGCCTTGAAGCAACTGCCTTGCTTACTAGTTGTATAGCATTATTTAATTCATTTTGATTACAAATAATTTCCATCAGAATTTGGAACTTTTTACAAATACAATATACTTTTATCGTAAATTAAATTCAATAAATTTATTTTTGCTCTTTTTCTAAAATATAAATAAAAAAATAAATAAAAGTTTAGTAGTAGTAGTTCTTGTGGAAACTGTGGAATTCTTTATTTAAACAGTTTAACTATT